>CAJTQA010000121.1 GCA_910578455.1 uncultured Dorea sp. | reverse complement strand
CGGCTTCAATCTCTGCAATCATGCGGTTAAAATTAGGTCTGTCAAACGTCACACCCGATACACCATCGTCAATGAAGAAAACGGGATTTGTAAAGCCGTTGTCCGCCGCATATTTGGAGAGGACTGCTTTCTGGTTTACAATGCTGTTGCTGTCGCCCTCTAACGTATCTTCCTGCGAAAGACGGGCGTATAATGCTGTTATCTGTCCGGGCTTATATGTATTTGCTGTCATATGTTCATTCCTCCTGTAATGAACGCCCGACAAACAGTGTGCTAACCTTATTATAGCGCATTTATCCCTGTTTGTCATTGGGCGGTTTGACGGTTTCCGATTTTATGAGCCGTATCATCTTGTCGCGGAGCCGTTCCGAGCCGCCGCAGGAGGTAGACACTTCATAGTATGTGCCGCCGATTTTGTAGCAGACGGTTTCCTCTGTCGGCTTCCCTTTTTCCGGCAGATAGCCGCTGTCCTTGATTTCCAGTTCCCAATCCATTCTTTTCCCTTCCT
>CAJTQA010000120.1 GCA_910578455.1 uncultured Dorea sp. | reverse complement strand
CGTGTACCTTAAGGGCGGAGGCGCACCATCCCCCGTGTGTGCTGGAGCAGGCAGTGTCCGGGAACCGCCAGCCGTCCGTGGTGGAAACGCCAAAGACGCTGAAGATAAGGGCTGGTAAATCCGGGGGTGGGAAGGGGATTCTCCTGCAGGATGACAAATCGGCCACCCTTTCCTGCAATAATGACCAGACTGTTTTCGTTCCTTCCGCGTTTGATACCGGGGAAAACCGCTGCAATGAGCTTGTGGTGCAGGCATTCGGCATCTGCTCCAAAGAGAGCAACGCCATGAAATCCGGCAATCCGCACAGCGGTTTTTATGAGGCGCAGACCGCACGGACACTTGACTGTAACTGTAATAATCCGTCCTCGAATCAGGGAGGGATTGCCGTGGTGGCATACCCAACCTACTGCACGAGCAAGAATTCCTATTTCATGCGGGCGGAAAAGGAGCTGGCGAACACGCTGGTGGCTACGGATTACAAGGACCCGCCCGTCATCAATGACGTGCGGA
>CAJTQA010000119.1 GCA_910578455.1 uncultured Dorea sp. | reverse complement strand
TACCTATAAACCCTCAGACCTGCTTCTTTACATCTCCTGTCTGATAGGAGATAATCGTTTTATTAGATTGAGAGGATGGTCGTTCCCTCCTTGAGCGGCTCTGCTCGTACTTGAAAGACTGATCCCTCTCTCTAATAAGCTTTCCGCGTATGAGTTGGATGTTGGTTGCCTTATGGCTTCTCTCCGTATTTAGCACAAGGTAGTGGCGCTTATTAGTCGAGTGGTCTCCCAATCTAAAATTTTTCTTTTGAGGTGGCTCTATGTTTTTTGTTGGCATTGATATCGGTAAAAATAACCATGTCGCTTCCATGATGGATGAATCTGGAAAGGTGGTTTTTAAGGCTTTTTCCTTTCCCAATACCTCGGACGGCGGACATGCCCTCTTTTCCAAACTTACTTCTTATTCTTCCAGCACCGACGACTTTGAAATCGGCATGGAGGCTACCGGACACTACTGGCTCTCTGTCTATTCGTTTCTTTTTGAAAAGAAGTTCCTTCTCCATGTCATCAA
>CAJTQA010000118.1 GCA_910578455.1 uncultured Dorea sp. | reverse complement strand
TGGCAGACCAGACCATGGAGCATTTCCACGATTCCGGCTCCAGCCATTCTCCAAGATAATTTGACAGGCACACCCGCTCGAACATGGCATTAAATGCCCACTTGGTGACAGACTCATCTGAGATCGCCGCCAGGATTTCCACAGGGATGTTTTCTCCCTGGCATAAATCAACCACCCGCACTTCCCCGCCATCCACGCTATACCCAAACAGCAGAATCTCAAAATTAGGCGAGGAAGAATATCTGTAAACGCCACATTTGGACAAATCCACATCGCTGTACGTCTCAATGTCAATTTCTATAGACTTCAATCCTACCAGCTCCTTTCACCGCCTTAAGGGCGGCAGGGAAAAGGCAGACGCCCGTTCCCCGCCACCCGGCGGCTGTGCTTTTCTCTATCTGGTTATGACAGGAAATCCTCCTCGTCCTCATCCGCAAAGTCATCCTCCGCACGGGACCTGCCGCCCAGCGGCTCCCCGTCACGGATCTTCTGTAAATTGTTCAGCCCGCAGGC
>CAJTQA010000117.1 GCA_910578455.1 uncultured Dorea sp. | reverse complement strand
TTCGTTCAAACGAAATCCGTCAACATTTTGCTCCATAATTCGATAAAATATTTATGTCAAAATTAAATTTATTATCTCATACGATTCGCTTTTGTTTCCTTTTTTACATGCTATCTATTCTTATTTTCAAATAATACAGGGTTTTGTTCTGAGATATTCAGGAGAATGAATATCTCAGAACAAAACCCTGCTTTCTCATAAAAAGTACTTGAAAATCCACAAAATTAATACCTATTGACGAACAATGTTACTATTTCAACATATGCACTATAATCGTCTTCTTCTATTCATCTGGAACACATCATGCCCCATAATACTCCGTACCGCCTGCCCCAGACTCCTGGCCCTCCCATGCTGATGATAAGGCTGGGAAGCCCTGTGCTTATGGAAAATAATACACTCCCCCTCTCCCGGATACTCCGGATTATGGATATACCAGATATGCCCCGTATTCTTAGACTGGATCGTCACATAATATTCCTCCGCCAGAATAATATTAAAATAGGACCTATCCAGCTTCTCTATCT
>CAJTQA010000116.1 GCA_910578455.1 uncultured Dorea sp. | reverse complement strand
CAAAGACAAGGTGCAGGCGTATTATGAACAGCTATGCAAAAAATTTCCACAGATAAATTTCAATACAAATGGCGGCGTATTACCGAGCAATAGCAGCAGAGTCACGGTAAATCTTTCGTATGACTGTTTGAAGAAGATGGCAAATGATCCTGAATTCGCAAAAGAAATCGAATGGAACCTGTCGGGAGAAGTTGCTGCAAACTCAATGGTTTATGGGTGGGCGCAAAGGGATGGTGTCGTACTTGGCGGAAGGACTGTTACATATGATGCCAATGGCAACAGGCAGTCATCCTGTGGCGGCATGAGGACAGCAAATACAGGGAATGGAAATAACAATACTGATAAAATACAGAAGAAGTATAAGGAAGAGGAAGAACGCCTGTTAAAAGCCAGAAAGAAACGTGAAGAAAAGGAAAAAATAGCTGAAAAGCAAGCAGAGAAAAAGGCGGAGGAAGAAAAAGCAGCGGAACGTCAGGCAGAAAGAAAAGAGCATATGGAAAAACTGATGGAAGGGACGTACAAGGTATCTGCCACTGGCAC
>CAJTQA010000115.1 GCA_910578455.1 uncultured Dorea sp. | reverse complement strand
AAACTATACAGGGTGGATTACTACGAATGGAACTACACATTTTCAGATTTGTTACCGAGGCAGATGCTTTCGGTGGGGAAGGACGCGGAGGAAGCCATTGCAAACGTAAAACCGAAGGCGGACAGCGATGCGAGGAACTTTTCCGCAAAAGAGATAAAAACAGTCATGGGCCATAAGATAGTGGTCAGATAAAAGCACATACATAGCAGCGGTAAGGGTTCCTCCGGGAGCCCTTTTCTGCTGTGTGAATTTAAGGGGAAGGAGGCGGCAAAAGTGCAGAGCGGAAGGAAACCCAAGCCCACGGCGGTCAAGGCGCTGGAGGGCAACCCCGGCAAGCGGAGCCTTAACACGGGCGAGCCGAAGCCGGAGAAGAAAGCGCCCCGCTGTCCGGCATGGCTGGAGGGCGAGGCGAAGAAAGAGTGGAAGCGGATGGCAGGGCAGATGGAGAAGCTGGGCATCCTCACGGAGATCGACATGGCGGCTTTTGCCGGGTACTGCCAGGCATACGCCAGATGGAAAGAGGCAGAGGAATTCATCACCC
>CAJTQA010000114.1 GCA_910578455.1 uncultured Dorea sp. | reverse complement strand
ACATCTTAAGCGGGAAATGGAAGATAACGATATTATGGTACATTGCGGAATATGAAGTGCAGAGGTTCGGGGAACTGAGGCGGAGGCTTGGGGACATCACGCAGTCCACCCTTACCAAGCAGCTCCGGGAACTGGAACAGGACGGCTTTATCTCCCGCTATATCTATCAGGAAGTGCCTCCGAAGGTGGAGTATTCCCTGACTGACCTGGGGAAAAGTTTCATCCCTATTTTGAGAGATATGAAAAAATGGAGCGACACGCATTTAATGTGATGCCGGGAAGTCCCTGCCTGTCCAGGGGCATAACAGTGGAAATGGGGTGAAAAAAGAAGTGAAAAAAAGATTTTCTCCAAAAAAGACAGCCGCATTCTGCACAGTATCCGTGCTGCTGGCTCTGATCATATGGACAGTATGGGGGAACACTGCGCTGATGGTAAGCACCGCTGCCATTTCCAGCAGCCGGATCCCTCCTGCCTTTTCCGGGTTCCGTATCGCACAGGTATCCGACCTTCATAATGCCGAATTTGGAAAGGATAACTCCACGCTGCTGCGGATGCTGTCCGAGAGCGGGCCGGACA
>CAJTQA010000113.1 GCA_910578455.1 uncultured Dorea sp. | reverse complement strand
TTCCCTCGCATGGCGGGTGTTTGACTCCCAGTTTTGGGGAATCCCCCAACGAAGGAAACGCATCTACCTTGTCGCAGATTTTGCAGGCGGGAGTGCCGGAAAGGTACTATTTGAGTCCGAAGGCGTGTCTGGGTATTCTGCGGAGGGCTTCCGTGCGTGGCAAGGAACTGCCGGAGGTGCTGCGGATTGCATTGGAGCGGCAGGCGGCATCTGCCTGAACGACCAGGGCGGGCAGAGGATGGACGTGACGGATGACGTGACCTGCACCCTGCGGGCGGAGGCGCACCATCCGCCGTGCGTATTGGAATCGGCCGGTTTCTGCACGGAGCATTCCGCAAAGGCGCGTGGGATTGGGTATGAGGAGGAAACCTCGCCCACGCTCCGTGCAGGGACGGTCCCGGCTGCGGTGGCGCTCTATGAGAACCATTCACAGGATACGAGATATACGGGGCCTTTGGAAACGGCGCCTACGGTCAGCTCCACCTACGGCATGGGCGGCAATAACCAGCCGTTCGTGGTGGAGCCGGACACACCCAAGACGCTGAAAATCCGCTCCGGCTGTGAGGGCGGTGGCAAAGGGCCGATCATACAGG
>CAJTQA010000112.1 GCA_910578455.1 uncultured Dorea sp. | reverse complement strand
GGAGGATGATTATTATGTCAATGGAGATCACAAACAATTACAGCGATTATGGGAAGGGCTACACAAATACTGCAAAGGAAGGAAATGTGACAACAAGCACGGTGGAACTGAAAACCTCAACCGGGGGAACAAAAACAGAACAGATCAAGACGGGGTACAGCAATGTCAATGACTATTCCAAATACCTGCAGGGCAAGTACAGCTATATGAATTCGGGTACAACCTCCATGCAGGGCGTTCCGACAACGGTATCCGTGTCGAGCGCTTTTCTGAAGAAATGTATGAACGACCCGGAAAAAGCAAAGTATCTGGAAGAAAATCTGGCGGCATTGCCGGACTGCGCCTCTTATGCGGTATCCCATGCGCAGGGAACACTGACGAGTATTTCCTATGAGATTGATGCAAATGGGAATATAACGGGAATTTCTTCCGGCACAAATGACCCCGATGGGAAGATAGCCAGAGAAAATGCGGAACGGAGGGCGAAAGAGAAGAAAGCAGCCGAGGAAAAGGCCGCCGAGAGACGCAAGGAGAAAAAGGCGGAGGAAGAAAAGGCAGCGGAACGGCGGGCAGAAAGAAAAGAGAGGATGGAAGGTA
>CAJTQA010000111.1 GCA_910578455.1 uncultured Dorea sp. | reverse complement strand
AATGAAAACGCTAATCCCCCAGCTATGCTGGGGAGAATAGAGTAAGCAGAAGCGAAGAAGAGGGTATAAAAAAGCCTCCTATGTTAAGATGAGAAAGGTGTCGCAAGCCAATCTCAAGAATAGGAGGCGGTCCAAGTGGACAGTAAAAGTTTATCACATACGAAATGGAAATGCCAATACCATATCGTATTTATACCAAAATACCGAAAAAAGAAGTTGTTCGGTCAGTTAAAGCTCGATGTACGAGAGATATTAAGTACATTGTGCAAATATAAAGGAGTGGAAATAATAGAAGGGGCGGTATGTGCCGAACATGTACACATGTGTGTGAGTATCCCGCCAAAGATAAGTATTTCAAATTTTATGGGATACTTAAAAGGGAAAAGCACGCTAATGATATATGACAGGCATCCGGAACAACAAAGCAAATGGAATAAAGCGTTTTGGGCAAGAGGATATTATGTGGCAACAGTAGGGAATGTAACAGAGGATGCCATAAAGAAGTATATCCGGGAACAATCAGAAGAGACCCGAAAAGAAGAAAGTGGGGGAGCCGCTTTTTAGCGGTAGCAAGTAGTAAATGCTTGCGACACCCACCTTTCAGGTGAGCAGTAACAGAGCCCTTGGGGGCGTTTTTCAAACCCCCACTTGAAGTGGGGGTTGGTGATT
>CAJTQA010000110.1 GCA_910578455.1 uncultured Dorea sp. | reverse complement strand
CGACAGATAAATAGACGATGGGATGAAGTCCACCCCGTCCTTCGTCCGTATGTACTTCTCCGGGGACGGCAGCTTCATGTCCTCAATCTGCGCCATCATCAGATGCCCGATGGTATCATCCAGCACCCCCGTATCCTCCACACCGAAGCACGTTGTCAGATTCGCCTGGCTGTCAAAATCCACAGCCAGAACCCTCTTCCCCATCTTCCGCAGGCAGTACGCCAGATTGAACGTAGTTGTCGTCTTCGCCGTACCCCCTTTTTGTGAACCGATCATATAAATCTTACCCATATATCAAAACCTCACTTTCCTCTCTGCCACCATGCTTAACTGCTGTTCCTCAAATACATCAATGTAATCCACCGACTCCCTCGGCTCAATGACCAGCTTCCCTTCCTCGCACCGGACCGTCAGGAGCGTCCCCGCCCCAAAGCCCAATTCCTCCAGCCAAAGCCCCTTTAATGTGATCGTAGGCGTCGGCTTATAATTATGGCCGCTCTGCTCATATACCTTAAATTTTCTGACATCCTTCTTCATCTGCTCCCTAACCTTTCACCGGCCCAGACTGGACCTGCCACTGATTCTCTGTTACTGAACTTCCCTATGGAATTTTACAGGAACCGTTCCCAGGCGCACCGGCCTGTGCCTTTCCCTGTAAAAAAGAAATATTTGTTTCCGAA
>CAJTQA010000109.1 GCA_910578455.1 uncultured Dorea sp. | reverse complement strand
CTGCGAAAAGCGGTTGTCACGGTAAAATGATAACAGCTTTTCCTCATTTTCAGCTTCTAAGAATGTTACCATGCCGCCAAACATATACTGTGTTGCTTTAATTTTATCCCATGCCAGTTCAAGAAGTTCTGCGCCAGTAATCATTTTTCCATCATTTTCAGAATAATTTTTCCCTAATTGTGCAATCAAATAAGCCGACATGGTATATGTATCCGATTTTTTATCCAACTCACTAACCCGTAACAATTTTCTCTTTACGGTATTGCTCACCGTTTCACCTCTTACCGTCAATGGCTTTAAAGCGAGCGTAAAATATCCCAGCAATTTTCCGTCAGCAACAGAAAACACAAGATATGTCACAGACTGGTTCTTTTTAGTAAACTCAATGGAACTGTACTTCAAAAACCGCTCCACGTCAGGGTTCAACGGACAAGAAAACTCGGAGAGGATTTGAAGAAGTTCATCCTCCCCAAGTTCAGGATTCTCATTACCAATATACCGCCGGATATTGATAATTCTATATTTGTTTTTTTCTGTCATTTGCCTTTTTCCTCATTCGCATAAATTCAAGCAATTCTGCATCATCTGTTATTTCGCTTGCCGCTACAGGTATATGAACAGGACGGTTCTTGGCAGATTCTTCAATCGCGTTGACAAACATCTCCACCTGTTCCTTGCCGGAAATGACAAAATTCTTTGTGATACTTG
>CAJTQA010000108.1 GCA_910578455.1 uncultured Dorea sp. | reverse complement strand
ATGTCCGGTTCGGACAATTTCACAATGAGAAAGTGCGGGGGAATCCTGGTTTTATTTCGATGTAAATAAGAAAATAATATACTGATTATTATTTACGGCCTTGAAGACTGCTCATAGTAACGATTCTGAGAGGCATTTCGAGTTTTGCTGTGCAAAAACAACCGTTACTGTTCACACCCTATGGTGCGCCAGTAACGGTATCCAGCTCATTTTAAGTCGCCTTTGATATATCGCTGTCATTACTATCTTGGCCGAACACCTTGCAGCACAGTGCGAGGTGCCGTGTGAACAGTAACCAAACCGCCTATTACTCCTGCCCCCTATGATTTGTGGGATTGAAAGTGGAAAAACGTTGTGCTATACTTCTTTCAAGGATTCCTCTGCAATATACGGAGGAAAGCATATGAGAAAAAAGAAACGGTTACAGGAACTTACGATCAAAGATAATTTTATGTTCGGCGCGGTGATGGCATATGAAGATATGTGCCGTCAGCTTTTGGAGATGGTGTTGGAATTTCCCATTGAACGAGTGGAGGTCAGCAAGGAACACAGCCTGATCTATCACCCGGAACATAAGGGCGTGCGCCTTGATGTCTATGCCCGGGATGAAAACCATACCCATTACAATGTGGAGATGCAGGTGGGAAAGGATGCGAGCCTTCCAAGGCGGAGCAGGTATTACCACAGCCAGATTGACATGGAGCTATTGC
>CAJTQA010000107.1 GCA_910578455.1 uncultured Dorea sp. | reverse complement strand
TTTGGAGCAGATGCCGAATGCCTGCACCACAAGCTCATTGCAGCGCGTTTCCCCTATATCGAAAGTATTCAGCGTGTTTGCCACTTCCCCGTCCTTCCATGTGGGCGCTTCCTCCGCAGAGTGCGGGCGCGTCCCTTTGCAGAAAGGCACGAACACGGTCTGGTCATTGTTGCAGGAAAGGGTGGCTGATTTATCATCCTGTATCAGCGCGCCTTTCCCTCCAGAACCTCCACCAGCGCGGATTTTCAGCGTCTTGGGTGTAGCCGCATCCATGACGAGCGGCACGTTCCCTCCGCCTGTCCCCATCCGGGAAGTCAGCGTCTGCACCATGTTATCCTCTGACATTTTCACCCGGCTGTCCGTGGGATGGTTCTCCAGCGCCACCGCTGCCGGGACCGTACCAGCCCGGAGCGTCGGAGAGGTTTCCTCTTCATATCCGATTCCCCGGCTGTCCGCCGAATGCTCCGTACAGAATCCCGCCGCCTCCATCACGCACGGCGGGTGGCCGTGGCTCTGCGCCCTTAAGGTACACGCCATTTCATTGTCTACGGAAATGCAGTTCCCGCCCTGGTCGTTTAAACAGATGCCGCCTGCCGCTCCAAAGCCTTCCGCAGCACCTCCGGCAGTTCCTTGCCACGCACGGAAGCCCTGCGGAGTATACCCTGACACGCCTTCGGACTCAAATAATATCTTTCCGGCACTCCCGCCTGTAAAATCTGCGACAAGGT
>CAJTQA010000106.1 GCA_910578455.1 uncultured Dorea sp. | reverse complement strand
CCATGCCGGGGCGGTATGACTATATCCCGGCTGACTCACAGGCGGGCGTGGTCATTTATGAAGGGAAGTTCGCTTACTCCCACCATGCCACCGACCCGGCCTGCGGGAAGCTGATGAACGCCTTTGACATGGTGCGGATTCACAAATTCAGCCATTTGGACGCGCGGGTATCCGAGGATGAGGAACCGGCAAAGCTGCCCTCCTTCAAGGCAATGGGGGAGTTTGCCGTCAGTGATGAGAACGTGAAGGTCACGCTGGCGGGAGAGCGGGCGCAGTCGGCAAGGGAGGAATTTTCCGCAGAGGATGACTGGCGGAAACTGCTGGAGTTTGACCGCCGGGGCGTGGTGAAGGATACGCTGAACAATCTCGTTCTGGTCATGCGCCATGACAGGGGGATGCAGCCCATCGCCTTCAACCTGCACCGGGACGGGATAGATGCCGGGGAGGGGCTTCCGTGGAAGCAGATCAAGCCGGGGTGGAACGACTCTGATTTTGCATCCCTGAAAGTATACCTCAACAAAGGCTACGGGGTATATGCGCCCACCAAGACGAAGGACGCCCTGCTGGCGGTGGCATCGGAGCGGGCATACCACCCGGTGCGGGAGTACCTTGACGCGCTGCCGGAATGGGACGGCACGGAGCGCATCGACACACTGCTCACGGACTACCTGGGCGCGGAGGATTCCGCGTACACAAGGGCGGTCATGCGGAAAACGCTGGCGGCGGCCGTGGCGAGGATATACCA
>CAJTQA010000105.1 GCA_910578455.1 uncultured Dorea sp. | reverse complement strand
AGCCAGTGGGATTAATTGCATATCCCATCAAGAATTCGAGCATGAGCAACTGCATTGTACTGGACCCCTTCGGCGGCTCCGGCTCCACGCTGATCGCCTGTGAGCAGACGAACCGCATCTGCTACACCATAGAGCTGGATGAGAAATTTGCGGATGTTATTATTAACCGCTATTATCAGGATTTTGGCTCTGCTGAAAATGTATTTGTAGAGCGGGATGGAGAGCGGATTGCTTTCTCTGCACTGGCGGGGGAGGTGGCTTCGGATGGATGAGAATGGAAAACTGACGCTGGGCAGCCTGTTCTCCGGCTCCGGCGCTTTTGAACTTGGCGGGATGCTTGCCGGAATCCGCCCGGTGTTTGCAAGTGAAGTGGAGCCTTTTCCTATCCGGGTGACCACAAAGCGGCTGCCTTTCGTGAAACATTACGGTGACGTGAACAGCATCCGCGGGGATGAGGTGGAGCCCGTGGACATCATAACATTTGGAAGCCCGTGCTTTCCTGCGGGTACGCTGGTCCTTACCGACAAGGGCTATACCGAAATAGAGCGGATAGAAGTCGGGATGCGTGTGCTTACGCATAAAGGCAGATGGAGGAAGGTAACGGCTGCCGGTTCCAGACAGGCTGAAACCATAGTCCTGAAGGGGAACCATTACGGGCTTGAATGTACTAAAAACCACCCTATTTATTGCAGCAGTGAATCGAAAATTGAAAATAAGATAAGGATCGAGGAAGAAAAATCATGGATACCAGCGGCGGA
>CAJTQA010000104.1 GCA_910578455.1 uncultured Dorea sp. | reverse complement strand
CTCGTTCCCGTAGTCGTAGATGCCCCTTGGGGCTCCGGTTTCGGTGTTGTATTCCATCAGGGTCTGAGTGTATTCCTGGTTGATGTCGTTGATGTAGCGGGTCAGGTCGTAGGTGTCCATGTCTTGCTCTGACACTCCCTGTGGGGATCAAAGTTTGGGCGTAGAGGAAGTCTGTATAACCGCATTCCCGTATATGTACAAGATACTATATTTTCCCTTGTTTCTCCAGCATATTCCATCAGGAAATAAAATTTGTTATGGTTTATGCACTCTCATCCTTACCCCGGACGCAAATACAGCCCGCCCCCCTCTCCCACACAAACGGAACAACATTCCGACGGACTAACTGCCAACTCCGGCTAAAGCGTTCGGGAATGCCCTCACGCTTAAGTCTCCGTAGGCAGTGGATTCCGTCTCTATTAAAAGCGTTCCTGACTGTTTGCTTTGGGAGAGGGGGCGGGTTGTACTTACTGTTTGGTATCAGGCTACTGCATCATAATTAATACTATATCCTGCCTTTCAAAATTAGCTCCCTATTTATATAATATGCCACTCCTGTTCCAGTCGCAACTCCATATATTCCCAACAGTTTAGGACGCCTTGATATTCTGTTTTTGTATTCATCCACATAACATTCTTTTCCAATACTATAAAATCCATAATCCAAATCATCTGGGATTTCTATTTGCTTTCCGATATTATAAAAATACCCTCGTGACCAATACCCTTTATCTACTATTTCTGGATAATATAACAAATTCTCTAATTCCAAATCTTTCACATCAAT
>CAJTQA010000103.1 GCA_910578455.1 uncultured Dorea sp. | reverse complement strand
TGTAATCCACCGACTCCCTCGGCTCAATGACCAGCTTCCCTTCCTCGCACCGGACTGTCAAGAGCGTCCCCGCCCCAAAGCCCAGCTCTTCCAGCCACAGCCCCTTCAACATAATTGCAGGCGTCGGCTTATAATTACGCCCGCTCTGCTCATACACCTTAATCTTCCGAACATCCTTCTTCATCTATATCCCGTCCCTTCCACCGGCCCGCAGACCGGACTATCCATTGTTTCTCCGTCACTGAACTAACCCTGGGATTTTACAGAGACCGGCCCCAGGCGTAACAGCCCGTGCCTCTCCCTGCAAAACAGAACTATTTGTTTCCGAACGAAACGATATGCCATCTACAAAAATCAAAAACTCCGCTACACAAAAACTTCAAAACCATCACAACAATATGGGCGCTGTAAGTTCCCCGGCTTTCCGTAAATAAATCTCATTTGTTCCCATGGTACAGAAACACAGGTTTAACCCTCCCATGGCGCCCGGTTCACATTAAACCCAGCCGAAACCTGTCAACCAATATTACAACGCCCCCGTTGCAACCCGTCAGCATTTATAAGGACTTCGGACCTTCAAATCCATCACCAGAGGATGGTATGGTTGCTTTAATCGCTATCAGACTTTCATACTGCTGGCCAGCAATATATGTACGGCTCCCAGACGGAAACCAGAAATGCGGTGATTCCGTTCGCCCTTTTAAGGGCAAAAAAATAAGGGGACAAGTTAGTGCAACCCCTTGATTTTACTCAATGTCATTAACTTAAGGAATCTTTTACATTTTGAATGGTAAAAGGTTCCTTTT
>CAJTQA010000102.1 GCA_910578455.1 uncultured Dorea sp. | reverse complement strand
GGCGGCAACTGCCCGGACGCTGGACTGCAACTGCGGCAATCCCTCATCGAACCAGGGAGGGATCGCCGTGGTGGAGCCGGAGGGGATGTCGGCGTTCCACATCAACCAGAGGGACGAAGTCATCGACCTGCACGGGAAGTCCGGGGCATTGATGGCGACCCGGAACATGCAGATGCAGACTTTCGTCCTCCAGGGCTCCATGATCGGGCGGGACGACAAAAACGGGCCGCAGGGCAGCGGCATCAATAAGGATGTTTCTTTCACGCTGGATGCAACGGACCGCCACGCCGTGGCGCAGCCGACCTACTGCACGAGCAAGAATTCCCATTTCACGCGGGCGGAGAGGGAGCTGGCGAACACGCTGGTGGCTACTGATTATAAGGACCCGCCCGTCATCAACGATCTGAAGGAGGAGCCGGACTACATCGTGAGGAGGCTGACGCCTACAGAATGCGCGAGGCTGCAGGGCTTCCCGGACTGGTGGTGTGACGGCCTTGGCACGGAGGACCCCACAGAGGATGAGCTGGCGTTCTGGCGGGAGGTCTTTGAGACCCACCGGAAGATCATGGGGACTTCCAAAAAGCCGAAGACCGACAGGCAGATAGTGAAATGGCTGAAAAACCCCCACTCGGATAGTGCCGAATACAAAATGTGGGGGAACGGCATCGCGCTGCCGAACGCCTATTTCGTGCTTGCGGGCATTGTGTACTACGCCCAGTTCCCGGACTTTTTATTGTGACATTTTTCCTGCGGTTTCCCTTGCTATTTTTACCACTTTGAGTGATTAATGTAGTACCACAAAAAAAGG
>CAJTQA010000101.1 GCA_910578455.1 uncultured Dorea sp. | reverse complement strand
GAGCGCGGAGGGGCTTAAAAACCTGGTCTTCCTGACCCACAGCAAGCAGTACCTCATAAACCGCACCTTTGCGGAGGAGGTTTTCCAGATTCCCACAGAGCTGGCGGAGACGCTCGGCAGCACGGAGATTCCCGATGCGGAAACTTTCCTGCAGACATTCCAAAACCACGCGGAAGGATGCAGGGGCATCGGCTTTCAGGACGGGAAGGTCACTTTCACCCTTCCCACGGCGGATGACCCCGACATGATAAAAGCATTCACGCACCTTGCGGCGGCGATGGTGCAGCAGGCAAAGGAGCAGAAACGCATCAGCCCCAAAGAGACCATTGAGGAAAACGAGAAATACTACATGAGGATATGGCTCCTGCGGCTGGGCTTTGGCGGCGCAGAGGGGAAAGAGATACGGGACCTTCTGATGAAAAAGCTGAAAGGGCATTCCGCTTTCCGCACCGAGGAAAATAAGCAGAGATGGCAGGAAGCCCGCCGGAACGAGCGGGAGGCGGCAAAGCAGCAGGAACAGGCACCCACGGAACCTGCGGAAGCGGCCCCGGCTGAACAGGCCGGCCAGGATTCCGGCGCAGGGGAATAAGGAACGGAACGGGCAGGGAGGCGGTGCTTCCCTCCCTGCCGGAATCTACGGAAGGAGATATGCGGAATGAACCTTGCTATCAAAAAAGAGGAACTGGAAGCCCTGCGGGCGGAATACCCGCCGGGGTGCAGGGTGGAGCTGGTAAAGATGGATGACCCCTACAGGGAGATGCCGCCCGGACTGCAGGGTGTGGTGACGGGGGTGGACGATTCCGGCTCCATCCACGTTGACTGGCA
>CAJTQA010000100.1 GCA_910578455.1 uncultured Dorea sp. | reverse complement strand
GAGGAACAGGCGGAAACGGTCAGGAGGATATTCGACCTGTACCTTGCGGGCAACGGCTACCATAAGATCATGAAACAGCTTGAAAAGGAAGGCCGCCGCACGGTGATGGGGAAGACGATGTGGCATTACGCCACTGTCGGCCACATCTTAAAGAACCGCCTCTACTGCGGGGAGCTGGAATACCGGAAGGAATACGTGCCGGACTACCTGGAACAGAAAAGGGCGAAGAACAAGGGGGAGCTGGAGCGCGTCATCGTGGAGGGGAAGCACCAGCCCATCGTCACAAAGGAGGAATTCGAGCGGGTGCAGAAGATGATGGCGGAAAAGGACGCGCAGATGGGGCAGCGCCGGAAGAACAAGGGCGTCCATTCGGAAGACCTCTGGCGCAGGAAGATGCGCTGCCAGTGCGGCCACGCCTTCGCAAAGACCAAGTGGCATACCAAGACGGACTTCATCACCTACACCTATAAATGCTACGACCAGACCCGGACGGGGACCATAGCGGCAAGGCTGAAAAACGGCCTGGGCATTGAGAACGTCTGCCGCTCGCCGCTGGTGCAGGACTGGAAGATGTACACGATGGCGCAGAAAGTCCTCCACGCCGTTTTCGATGACCCGGAGGGGACGCTCCTGGACGCGGCGGCGGTGCTGGGGTGCGGCATTGCCGGGGTGGAGCAGTCGGAAGTCCTGCGGGACAAGGAAATCATAGAAGAACAGCTCAAAAAGGAGCGGGGCAGATATGAGACGCTGCTCGATATGAGGATGAACAACGAGATACCGAAGGAGGTATTCAGCCGCAAGCAGCAGGAGGTTGGGGAGCGGATCGCGGAACTGGAGCAGCGGATGGCGCAGTACGGAGACGTGGAGCCCGCCACGGAGGCA
>CAJTQA010000099.1 GCA_910578455.1 uncultured Dorea sp. | reverse complement strand
AATGCAGGTCAGTTCGTCCAATGTTTCATTTTATTTTCTAGGAACAGGAAGCATAGGCGGTATCCATCTGCCCGACTTTAATGATAAATATGTTTTCTCCAAAAAGAAAAGCGGCATCAGTGATGAGGAATACCGGAAGCAGATTCGGGAACAGGCATATGAGGATTTTGCAAAAGGGCAGTTCCAAAACAAATCCGAAGGATTTAACAGGCTGATGAAAAGCTACACATCGGAAGTATCCCCGGATAGAAAAGGAATCATCACTTCCGGGCTGAAAGCTGTCTCCGGGAACAGGCAGACTGTGCTGAAGCCCATAGATTTTGTGGCAACGCTGCTGGAAGGGAAAGTGAAATATCAGAAACTGCCATCAGGAAACAGCGATTAAATAGAGTTTTACGATAAGAACGGTGAGATGGTGGCGACTTATTCCAATAATGGGTGGACGATGTATACCACCAATGCGGAGGCTTCCAGACAGACGGAAATGTGCATGATCTATAACGAGGCATGGGGAAATGCAAAGAGGGGCATTCCGCTGGCGGATGAAGAAACGGTGAGTGTGGAAAATCCGCAGAATAGCTTTGACGCAAAAGCATAGCAGGAAATAAATTTCCATAGACGTATATCCCCGATAAGCCACAGAGGGCAGGTATCCCCAGCGTTCTGGCAGATTGGGAAATCGGGGAGCAGGGGGAGAACGGAAAAAGAATGGAGGATATTTAAGAATGAGTGTTAGTGGAATCGGAAGCGGTGCGGCAAAGGAATATTCTGCCTTATATAGTAATCAGGCGGCTGCATCCCGGCACAGGGCAGGGGAAGTAAAAGCACCTGCAAAGGCTGACAGTGTGGTGAAAACACGCCAAAGGGGGCAGGATGTTCCGGTCTATGCGGAGCGGGCATCCCAAAGCGGCTGCCTGCCACAGCAGGACAGCGCAACGACATTCCCCATGCCATCTATTATTGCGAAATATGAAAAA
>CAJTQA010000098.1 GCA_910578455.1 uncultured Dorea sp. | reverse complement strand
CTGCGGCAGGGTAATAAAGGTGTACTGGAAACCGAAAGGAAAAAGATAAATATACATAGTGGGAAAGAATGGCAGGAAGGTATCCTGCTATTTTTACTTTTATAGATTAAAGCGTTTCTTTTATGGTCATACTAAAGTTATCAATGGAAATTTTTGGAAATTCCCATTGTGCGGCTTGGCAGGTCAGCCATGCCGGATAACTGAATATGTACCGAGCGAGTGGGACCGCATTGTGTCGAGTCACGAATGGCCGGAGTAAAGCTAGTGAATTATTTTAGATTTCTTACAAAGAGCTTTCTCAGGGCCATTTTTTGCCTTTTTTTCAAAGCCAGTCCCACGTCTATATGAAAGCGTTCCTAACTTTACGAAGGCGTAAAGGAAGGAACGCTTTATGTCTATTAGGAAAATCACAATCAAATCTGGAAATGAAGAATTCACACTGGAAGTTACGGAAGAAGAATATCAGAAATATTACCGCCCGTGGTGGCAGCAGAAAAAGCATGAGCAGAGGAACCGGGAGGCGATGGAGCAGAACGGCTATACGGAAGAATCCTACGAGGCGTGGCGGGATAATGCCTCAGAGGAAGTCGGCATCCCGGACATGGAGCTGCCGGGCGTGGACGAACTGGTGGAGAAAAAGCTGCTGCTCGGAGTGCTTGCGGATGCGATGGATTCCCTCCTGCCGGAAGAACGGGAGCTTGCCATGAAGGTGTTCGGGGAGGAAATGTCCCTTGCTGATTATGCGGATATGAAAGGGAAAAATCCCCGGACGCTTTCCGACCATAAGAGAAAAGTATTATCAAAGCTGCGGAAATTCTTTGTAGAGCATGGGTTTGAAATTGACAGCAGATGACCATATCTGCCAGCAAGAGTATTTCTGTGACATTTTTTACGGGAATTGTCGAACGGTTTTTGAAAAAATATCCGTTTCCATCCACCGAAAACCGAAAAAGTGTCATTACGACAGTGAAGGGGATAGGTTTAACTGTCCCGGAAAGGAGGAACGGAGCCTATGGAAAAGTCACAGGAGCTTATCGGCATCCTGCAGGCAATCAGTATCGTGGCGAAGAGCCTCGCCGCCAAGCTGGTGCAGATCGAGAAGGAAGTGGAAGCCTATGAAGCCGCGAAAGCGGCGCACGACAGGAAGATGAAGAAAGGATGGAGGCGCTGATGCGTAAGAAGGTTTTTAT
>CAJTQA010000097.1 GCA_910578455.1 uncultured Dorea sp. | reverse complement strand
TGATCTTAAGGTAGGTCTGCGCGATGGATACCTGCGGGACCTGCTGCCAGTAGCCGGAAGGGGTCTTTACGATGGTGCCGTGCTGGGTGATGAATTCCTCCGCCTCTTTCCATCTGGCGTATGCCTGGCAGTACCCGGCAAAAGCCGCCATGTCTATTTCCGTGAGGATGCCCAGCTTCTCCATCTGCCCCGCCATCCGCTTCCACTCTTTCTTCGCCTCGCCCTCCAGCCATGCCGGACAGCGGGGCGCTTTCTTCTCCGGCTTCGGCTCGCCCGTGTTCAGGCTGCGCTTGCCGGGGTTGCCCTCCAGCGCCTTGACCGCCGTGGGCTTTGGTTTCCTTCCGCTCTGCACTTTTGCCGCCTCCTTCCCTTAAATTCACGCAGCAGAAAAGGGCTCCCGGAGGAACCCTTTCCGCTGCTATGTATCTATCATTTATTCCTGTGCCGGAAGTGCGTCTGCCGCAGCCCTCGCCGCTGTCAGTGCGTTCTCTTCATAAAAATATGGGTCTGTGCTTTTGGAAACCTCCGCGCCGTTTTTGTCATGGACGCTGAATCCAAACCCAAGCGCCCCATCATCCCATGCCGTACTCAGTTCATATCCGTTGTAATTTTCCCTCATCGTGTTTTTCCCTCCTTAGTTGTATTCCATGATCAGGATCGCCAGAGCCGCTTTTGTCGCGTCATCCTCCGGCTCGCAGTCCCATCCCCTGTCATAGCAGCAGGTGGTCTTCCCGTCTATCTTTATGGCCAGTTTGGAAATCCTCCCGCCGTCAATCCCGAAAACGCTCCCTTCCTCATAATGCTTTACCGTATAGCTGCAGGCTGTCATCCTTCCGTCCTGCGGTATCCCGATTACCCCTTTTCTTACCATCCTTTTTCCCTCCGTTTTCCTTTTGTTAGACACATGTTACCTCTGAACGAAGGTATTATCCACTCAATTCGGAGGCATAAATGTGACAAAGATAATGGCTGGAAATTGTGTACATTATGGCGCGGCTAGATCTCCACGCCATCCTCCTTGAGCATCTGCCTGCATTCCTCCAGCAGCGCTTTCCAGTCCGGCCTGATGTTTTTGGGGAAATGGTAGATGTAGGAATATTCCCTGCTCAGCCTCGCCCATTCAAAGATATAATCCGGATTGATCCGCTTCCCTGTCTCCTCATGCATCTCCTGTTCCAGGCGGTATCTGTCCCACCACATCTGTTCCCGTTCAAACTCCGCTTTTTCCACC
>CAJTQA010000096.1:245-1251 GCA_910578455.1 uncultured Dorea sp. | reverse complement strand
CCACGAAATTCTTTATAGAAAAAATTAGTTTTCCTCCCTGAAAAACATACCTGCGGCCCCTCTGTCATTCAAGGCCGCCCATGCCCCCTTGCGGTAAGTCCGGGCATGATCTTCCTTACTTTAAAATGCCCGGAATGCTTTCATCCGCTATCGGGTCATCATCATAGACCGCCGAACCGTCATCCTCAATCTGATGCACGGCATCCGGGGCGGGGCTTCCCTGTGTGGTGCATCCGCTGATTGCAGGAATCATCATTGCCGTAATGAGTAATGCCAATATTCTGCTGACACGCATTTTTCATGCCTCCGATTTCCTTTTATGTAACAGCCATATCTGAGCCGTCTGCTGCGGAATATCCCTTACGCCTTTAAATCAAAACTTGCCCCTGTGGATGATGATGTGCCTGAAACCACCTCAACAATATTCTGTGTAACACTTTTCACATCCGTGCCAGTGGCAGATACCTTGTACGTCCCTTCCGTCAGTTTTTCTATCTGCTCTTTTCTTTCTGCCCGCCGTTTCGCTGCTTTTTCTTCCTCCGCCTTTCTCTCTGTCCGCTTCTTAACCGCTTTTTCTTCTAATACTTTTCTTTCCTCACGCTTTTTCTCTAATCTTTCTTTTTGTTTCTTTTCTGTACCCATTACAGATGAACTTTGTTTTGTCCCACTGGTTCTTGTCATACCACCACAAGTAACGGAAACATTCCCATCGGCATCCATTACAGCCGTAACGCCATGTATTACTGCATTATCTGCCTTAGCTTGTGCAAACATATTATTCTGTCCCTGAACCACACCGGTCAAATTAAATTCCACTTTTTTTGCAAATTCCGGATCATTGGCCATTTTTTCTAAGCATCGACTGGAAAGATTTAATACAACCTTATTTTCATTCCCACTCATAAGACCACTACTTGTATTAAAAGTAATGTTTGGGAACTTTTTACACAATTTCTCATAATACGCCTGCACCTTGTCTTTGCTGTTTGTTGATTTGCTTGTCTTT
>CAJTQA010000096.1:0-230 GCA_910578455.1 uncultured Dorea sp. | reverse complement strand
GTTGCCGCTCTGCCATCCGGCTTTTTCACGGCATCAGTATAATTTGCCGCATAGTTACTGTAATTGTTTGTGATCTCCATTGACATAATTTTCATCCTCCTTCAAAAAATCTTACCTACAGCCCCTCTGTCATTCGGAGCCGCCCATGCCCCCTTGCGGTAAGTCCGGGCATGATGCCCTTCATTAACCAAGCAGCGTATCTCCGCCTGCCGCTGTCTCCGTCATGACAT
>CAJTQA010000095.1 GCA_910578455.1 uncultured Dorea sp. | reverse complement strand
CCTTTTTTACCCCTGGGTGTCAAGAGTTTCCTTCGTTTTCCCCCGCTCCTGCCTCTACATATTCAAAAGCAGAAGAGCCGCCAGCACCAGCGCCACTGCCGCCTTCCGCCTCCCGTTCATCTTCTCATGGAACAGAATAACACCTGCTGCACTTACAATCACGATAGAAGAAACGCTGTATGTCGGATACGCCACGATCGCCGGAACATGAGACAGAGACTTCAGCAAAAATCTGGCGGAGTAATAGTTCGGAATTCCGATAAGCGCTCCAAAAAGCACATCCATTCTGGTCAGGCGCTGCCCTTTCCCAAGGGTAAGCGCAGCGCATAAAAGAAACGCCGCGGCAAACGTACAGCAGAGAAAATATTCTGCAAACTCCGCCTTCCCCATCTCTTCATACACTTTCGCCATCGCGTCCCCGCTGCCGCCCATAATAAGGAGTAAGATAAGCCCTCCTTTAAATGTGACGTCTGCCTGGTCTTTCTCCAGATGAATCAGCACAATTGCCGCCAGCGCTATAACAAAGCCGCACACCTGAACCGCTGCGGGCCTTTCCCCGAAAAACAGGATTGCCGTCGCAGCCGGCACCATCACGCCAAGTTTCATAAAGACGGTAGAAAGCACAACTCCGTTTTTCCTCACATTCATTTGCATCAGGATAAAAGCCGTCAGATACAGGAATCCATTAGCGGCTCCCAACCCTGCTGCCACCCCCGCGCCTTCTCCATGCACCGCCATGCCCCGCAGCCCCGTATAGAATACCGCAAGCAATATGCACACGGCATAATTTACCGCAAGCACGCTGAGATTGTTTTTAACGCGCCCTTCGCTCAGGCGCATCATAATTGAAACCAGTGAACTGCTCACAATTGCCAATAACAGATAAATCATAATTCCTCCCCAATATACAGCGCAAGCATTTTCCTGACCTCTTCCATCTGCCTTGCCGTCTTAGGATTCGTATATGAAATCCGGTCTATAATCCGCTGCACATACCTTTTCTCCCGGATAATATCCAGTGTTTCGTTGAAATTGATGTCAAAGAAATACGCAAGATAGGAAAGCCAGTAATCCATCTTCGTTTTTCTTGTAGAAGACAGTATCGATTCTTTTTTCATAAACTGCTCCATCACTTCCGGGCTTATCTCCTCCCCGCCTACTTGCTCCTCCGTCGCTCCGATGATAGTCTCCACGGCATCCGCAATCTTCACCCGGCAGTTATCAAGCTTGTCCGCATCCCGGATGATTTTCGCATGGAGCAGCGCCCTCTCGTCCGTGATGCCCTCAAGCTTAAAATCACTATGCTTTGCAATCGCCGCGCGGATAATGCCGTCCCAATCGTCTTTTTTTATAAATCTTCTAAGAAGTCCTTCCTCAAAAAGAATCTGCACCCCAAACGCCGCGTGATCCATCACATCCGGCTCAAAGCTGTCAAACCGCTTGATCTGCTCAAACCTCCCGATATCGTGCAAAAGGCCGATGAGCTGCGCCAGCCTGCAGTCTTCCTCCGAAAGCCCCATGCGCTCTGCAATCTGGCGGCTGCACTCTGTCACCCCATAAGTGTGTGCAATCTTAAGCCGCACCTTGTCATCCGCCCGGTCATAATTGTCAAGATACCGTTCAAACTGCTGTTTTGCATATTGTAAATCCATCGCTCATTCTCCCGTACATATATCTTTTCCTAAAACTTTTGACTAATTCTGCCCTATACGGTATAGTGTACTGTATCATTCACGATTCGTCAAATGACACCGTATATTAAATCTGTAAGGAGTATTATATTATGAACATGAATTTAAACCAGCTTGCCATGCTGCAGAAACTTAAGTCCGGCATTGACCGTTTCCGGGCAAATCACCCCAAATTCCCGTTGTTTTTAAAAGCAGTCTCCCAGGATGCGCTGAAGGAAGGCTCTGTCATCGAAATCAGCGTCACGACTCCCGAAGGGAAGAATTACTGCTCCAACGTCAGGCTGAACGCCGACGATATGGAACTT
>CAJTQA010000094.1 GCA_910578455.1 uncultured Dorea sp. | reverse complement strand
GAACCTGGACGGTGACCTTCACCGTATCTCCCACCGCATAATACTGAAGCTGCTCTTTAAGTGACTCCATGCTGCTTACAGATGTTCCCTCCAGCTTTGTTATGATGCATCCCTTTGTAAGGCCTGCCGCCTTTGCACCGCCCCCCGGCATTACATTCGATATATAGACTCCCATAGGCATGTCGTACATCTGGGAGCTGTCCTCAGACACATCCACTCCCTCAATTCCAAGATAGCCCTGCTTTCCTTCCGCCACTTTCGTCTTTGTTTTCTGGTTCATCAGGTTCGTAATGACATCCTGCGCGTCGGAAATCGGGATAGCATAACCCATGCCCTCCACCGCGTCCGTGGATACCTTTATCGTATTGATGCCTATCACTTCCCCGTTTTCATTCAAAAGCGCGCCTCCGCTGTTTCCCGGGTTGATCGCGGCATCCGTCTGGATCAGCTCGCTGTCAAAGCCTTCTAAAAGCCTCTGAGTAGCGGAAACAATCCCTGTTGTCACTGATTGCCCGTACCCCAGGGCATTTCCTATCGCGATTACCTGCTCTCCTACCTGCAGCTGCGTGGAATCCCCCATCTGCGCGACTGCGATCTTCTCTTTCGTCTCCCCTTTAATATCCGCCATCTTAACCGCGATGACCGCAAGATCCCTCTCTGCATCCGTTCCCTTAATATCCGCCTGTACGCTCTCTTCGTCTATAAAAGAAACAGTAAGGGTATCGTTCCCTGCCACTACATGATTGTTCGTCAGAATTAAAAGCTCTGTGTCATTCTGCGCGATAATGATCCCGGAGCCGGCGCTCTCGCTCTGCTGTTCCTGTATTCCTCCAAAGAAATTCTGCACCTGCCTGACGCTCATATTCGTGATAGATACTACGGAAGGCATCGCGTTCTTTGCAATCACGGCAATGTCTGAAGTCGTTGCTTTCCCCGATCCGGCTGTCAGCTGAGTCTTGTTTACCGTACCGGATTCTTCTGTTTCTGCCGGAACTTTCTGGAAGAACTTTCCAACCAGGAAATTGCTGGTCTGGAACGCCATGCTTGCCACGATTCCGAAAATCAGGCCGCCGCATATAACTTTGACCACCCCCGGCACTTTCCTCCCTTTTGGCCTGTCTTGTCCTTCTCTGTATTCCAGCTGGTATTTTTCCTCATCCTGCTCCTGCACGTTATAATAATTGTATTGATTGTCCATAGTCAGTCTCCTTTTCAAATCATGTCATTTAAAATCATCCGATGATATTTTCTTGTTTCATGTAACTTAGCTTACTCTACATTTGTGTTCAAACTGTGATGAAACCTTGTCGAAATTTTAAAATGATTTTTTGCACAGCAAAAACCGGATTCCTTTTCAGAAACCCGGCTCATATATCCTTTATCTTTATCATCCGGCAGAAACGCTGTAAGCATTCTTCAAATCAGCCAGCGACTCCCTCAAGATTGCGTCTGAGTACACTGCCGACTCAAACTCTTCCTCCGCTTTTTTCAGAAGAACCTGTATGTCAGCATGTCCGGCCAGAACACCCACATATTCCTGATCCTGCCCTTCCGGAACTTCCGTTCCTATCTGATACATGCCGCTTTTTTCATCCTTTACAGCATACAGTGTGACAAGCCCCGGAACTTCTGTGTATATATCCTTTATCTTCATCCGATACTCTGCAAACACGACATAGGTATCCTTGTATTCTCCGACTTTCGTATGAATACGGACGTCATCATACTTTTCTACAAATGTCTCGTCCTTTTTTTCATTTTCAAAGTATCCTTTTACCGCACTGCTCAGATCCGCGTCTTCCTCATGCCTGAGCGGATTCAGTGTCTCTCTCCGGCAGCCGATATTTCTTACCCTGACATCTGCCTCATTTATCTTATGTATCTCCACCTTCTGTACTTCTTCCTTGGTAAGGCTGATAGCCGCCGTTCCTGCCGCCAAAGATATCAGGACAATAAAGCAGATAAACACTTTATGATGCCCGTATCTTTCCGCAACACCGAAACAGCCTTTTAAAAATGCTTTCATAGGCCCCTCCGAATACTTGTACGATTTTAAAGGTACACACCCGGGCGGATTCGAACCGCCGCTCCCGCCTCCGGAGGGCGGTGCTCTATCCCCTGAGCTACGGGTGCATAGATACATTATGAAATTGCAACTGTTATATTATCACATTTTCCCCACAAAGTAAAGAACAAGTTTTCACTTTATACGCACT
>CAJTQA010000093.1 GCA_910578455.1 uncultured Dorea sp. | reverse complement strand
ACAGCAACTATGTGGCTTTCAGACACTTTCACGGCTGTGCCGTGAATAATCTAGGCTAAATAATCAGAAAAACCAGAAAGCCGTTTCTCATTACTTCTTAAATCCTCTACTTCCTGCTTAATCCCCTCTAATACCAGATTACGGTCTATCCTTATATATGTATCAAAAGGATCATCATAATAATCCGATGTAGAAAAATACATCTTGTTTTCTATCAATGCAGAAAGCGACTTATTATTTACGGAACGATACCTATATAAAAATCTTGGAAACTTAATTGTCGCCAATAAGCTTTTTATATCATTTTCAACATCTTGTCCATCCAGACTACACAAAGTATCCCAAAATTTCTTTCGTTCTTCACTACTCATGCTCCATTCTGTATTCATCTCCGCACCTCTGATTCTTCACCATATTTTTAGCTTCCCACTACACAATAATACCACATATTCTCACTTTTTACTATAGAGAAACTCCGGCATGTACCAAACAATACCGAAGTTCCACTTAATTCATATAAAATTGTCAAGGCAATAATCCTACAAAGATTTTCGCCCATTCATCTGGAACACATCATGCCCCATAATGCTCCGTACCGCCTGCCCCAGACTCCTTGCCCTCCCATGCTGATGGTAAGGCTGTGAAGCCCTGTGCTTATGGAAAATAATACACTCCCCCTCCCCCGGATACTCTGGATTATGGATATACCAGATATGCCCCGTATTCTTCGACTGGATCGTCACATCATATTCCTCCGCCAGAATAATGTTAAAATAAGACCTATCCAGCCTCCCGATCTCTTCCGCCCGGAACATCAGCCACTCCCCCTTTCCCGAACCACGCCGCCAGCGCGTCCTCCACGATACCCGCCACATCCGCAGGCTTCACACTCCCAAAATACCTCTCATACACCTCCGCCGGCAGCC
The DNA here is from genome assembly GCA_910578455.1 of uncultured Dorea sp. Taxonomy (GTDB): domain Bacteria; phylum Bacillota; class Clostridia; order Lachnospirales; family Lachnospiraceae; genus MD308. Next base: position 1,395 of record CAJTQA010000093.1, on the reverse strand, counting down.
TCACGCTCCTTCCGGCAGCCGCCTTCTTCCCTTTCCCGCCATCCAGTGCCCCCAGCACCGCCTCTTCCGTTACATTCCCCGCCATGCCCCTGACGCACTTCGCCGTCTTCGCATCCAGCTTAATCCTGCCCTGCTCCGCCAGCCCGGACACCACTTCCTGCTCCTTCTCCGACAGATAAGACAAATCCACCGCCGCCACCAAAGGCAGCGTTCCCTCGTCCAGCCGCCCCTTCAAAGGCTCCTCCAGCTTCTGCACCCGCATATACCTGGCAATATTCCTCCCGGTCATCCCATACTCTTCCCCAATGGCATCCCGGCTCTTCAACCTGTGGACATCATGTCCACAAGTCCCCGCCGTGTCCTGCCCATTCAGCCTTGCGATCTCCTCCAAAATATCATTCCGCCGCCCCTGGCTGCTGACCTTCTCATACCGCTCCGCCAGCACCGCCGCCTTCTCACTGGGCAGAAGCTCCGCAAATCCCCTCTGTATCACATTGGTCTCAATCACATACACATAAGCGTCCTCTTCCGTCAGATCCGTCTTCACAATGGCCGGAATCTCCGTCAAGCCTGCCAGCCTCCCCGCCACCTGCCGGTTATGCCCCGCAAGCATCTCATACCCGTCCCCCTCCTGCCACACAATCACCGGATTCAGAACCCCATGCTCCTTAATGCTCTCCACCATATCCTCCAGACGCTCCCCCTCATACAGCCGGAACGGATGCCTCCGGAACGGGCGGATACCGTCAATGGGCAACATCCTAATCCCATTCTCTACAGCAGAAACCTCTTCCGCCCCCGCCAGCAGGTCCACAGCGTCATTAAAAATCTTCCTCTTCGTCCCATTAGCCTTCATACGAAACCAACTCCTTTGCAAACTTTCTGTAAGCCATCCCCGCGCTCGCCTTCGGGCTGTACTCCGCCACCGGCAGGCTGTAATAAATGCTCTCCCCTACCTTCACCGTACTGGGAATCCTCGTCTCAAACACCCGTATCTGCTCCTGGAAGCTCTCCGTCACTTCTTCCGTCAGAACCCTGCACAGCTTCGTCCTGGACTCGCACATGGTCATCAGGATACCCGCAATCCCCAGCCCCGGATTGATCCGCTTCCTGATCTTCACCACCGTCCGCAGGAAATCCTGCATCCCCATCATAGCCAGAAGCTGGGGGTTCACCGTGATAATGACCTCATCGGCAGCCGCCAACGCATTGATTGTCAAAGTCCCAAGGGACGGGCAGGTATCAATCAGAATGTAATCATACTTCTCCCGCAGCGGCTCCAGAATCCCGGACAGCATCTTCTCCGCCCCCATCTCCAGCCGCAGCTTCGCATCCACCACCGACAGATAAATAGACGATGGGATGAAGTCCACCCCGTCCTTCGTCCGTATGTAC
>CAJTQA010000092.1 GCA_910578455.1 uncultured Dorea sp. | reverse complement strand
AGGTTATCCTTTGCATTTTATAAAACAGGCAAAGCATTTTGCCAATGGAGATAATCCAGAGCAAGTAAACAAGGAAATAGAAAAATTTATTATTGAAACTGTTCACAAAGAAAGGAAAAATTATGCTGTATTATGATGAATATGGAAGCAAGGAAAATCCGACTATCATGCTTCTGCATGGGGCGGGTGCGCTTGATACATTTTGTAGGCAGTATTGCTTTTCTGATAAATACCATCTTATTGTACCTCACTTAGCAGGTGCAGGAAAGGCGGCTACTGAGATTTATGAGCCAGAAAAGACCGTAGAGGAACTCTTTGCGCTCATTAAAACCCTACATAAAAAACGGATCGGCGTAATCGGTCATTCGCTTGGAGGTCAGATTGCAATAATGCTTGTCAGCAAGCAGCCCGAATTATTTGACTTTGCCGTATTTTTAAGCGCATGGGTAAATCCCAAGCCGAATACAATTCGGATGTACTGTTCTCTTGCAGGTTTATCCGCAAAAATGCTACATTGGAGATGGTTAGTGCAATTTCAAGGGAAATATTGGAATTACACAAAAAAACAAGCCGATAATATGGCAGAATATTCAAAACAGATTACTCCGCAGGTGTATGACTCATTCTTTTCCAATACATTAGATTTATCAAAGTTACCTGAATATCAAGCAGTAACGATACCTATGTTGGCGATTTGTGGGAGTAAGGAAGTCAGAGATATGAAAACTTCTCTTACATTACTTGCTCAAAATCCAAACTGTCAAACAATGATATTACAAGGAGCAAACCACGACTTTCCAATGCGTAATGCTAAGCAACTTAATCCAATGCTTGAAAAATTTATATCGGAGTGCTTATGAAACAACAAACAGAATGGATACGCTGTCCTATCTGTGGCAGCAAAACCCGTGACAAAATTAGAGAAGATACCATTCTGAAAAACTTTCCTCTCTACTGTCCGAAGTGCAAACGGGAAACTCTGATTGAAGTAAAGGATTTACAAGTAACCGTCATCAAAGAGCCAGACGCTTTAGACGCAGAGCCGATGAATGAGTGAGCAATCACCGTTTGTCGGCTCTTTCCTTTTTACACAGGCAGGACAAGTCCACCTAATAAAAAAACGATGTGCGGGTGGGCTGATTTGTTATGCTTGAATTACCCTCCGACTTCGCTTTTGAAGTTTGGAGGGATTTCTTTTGCCTGCAAGAGGCTTTCATCTGTATTTACATATACCCTACCGAGGATGGACGGATAACCTGTTAAAAAAATCCTTGTCGCCACATGGGGGCTTCCTGCCCTACAAGTAGAAGTAAAATCTCTACATAATAGAAATAAATTCTCCTTAAACCGTAAAGGTGTGACAGCCCTTACGGTTTTTCTTTTGTCGTTTTTTGCAGGAATATGCCGTATGGCTGTTTCTGTCGTAGGCTGCCGTTCCCCGCCTTTCAATCTGGATTTGAACGATTTTCAAAATTCAGATTGGAGGTGTCTACGGTGAAATACGCACCGAGAAAGGTATATCTCAAAGAGAATGGCGGCTATGTGGAGCTGTCCTACACGGATTTTTGCCGCCGCAGAGAAGCAGACCATACATATTCGGACAAGCTCTTTATCCCCGTGCAGGGCTGTCTGATTGAGGTTGTGCGGGAACAGTACACGGACTTCTATCGGGATAAAGAGCGGTGGCGTTATCTTCAGAAACTGGATGCGAAGAACAGCCTGCTTTCATTAGATGGATTTGTCGATAGCGAGGGCAACGCTCTGGACTTTATTGCCGATGAAACGGCGGGCGTTGAGGAAACAGTTATCCATTCCATGATGTTGGACAGGCTGAACGCCGCCCTGCTCTTGCTGTCGGATGATGAGCGGGCGTTGATACGGGCAATCTTCTTTGACGGTGTTTCCACTAAAGAGATTGCAAAGATGGAAAATGTTGACCAGAGTACGGTAAACAGACACAAGCTCAAAATTCTGGCAAAGCTCAGAAAAATAATGGAAAGCAGATTTTAAGTGCAAAGCCCCTTTGATTTTTCCTTTGGAAAATCGAGGGGGATTTCTTACTGCCCTCTCAATCTTGGATTTATGAAATCCCGATTGGAGGAAAAGAAATGGCATATAACCACGGACGGGAGGAGCGCAAATGGCGTATCTGGAAAGAAGCCGAGGAAAAAATTTTGCGTGAGTGCGGCGTTGATGAAGCGGTCATTGAGCAAATCCGCACAGACGACAGGGCAGATTTTAATTCCAACAGGCGGTTTTACCACTGGTCAAGCAACTTCGGGGAATACCTTGAGGGAATGGCAGACAGGGAGAAGCAGGCGGAGGTAATGACCGTTGCCGATTT
>CAJTQA010000091.1 GCA_910578455.1 uncultured Dorea sp. | reverse complement strand
GTGTGGAAAAGATATTCACAGACGCAGTGAAAAAGATGGGAGGCATGGCGGTGAAGTTCACCTCACCCGGATTGGATGGGGTGCCGGACAGAATCGTATTGCTGCCGGGTAGGAAAATCGCATTCGTGGAATTAAAGGCTCCGGGGAAGAAGCCGAGGCCCCTGCAGGAGAAACGGATGCGGCAGCTTAAAAGTTTAGGATTCCCCGTCTATGTGATTGATGGCGTGGAGCAGATAGGAGGTGTGCTGGATGAGATATGTGCCACATGAATATCAGGAGTATGCAAAAGAGTTTATCGTGAGCCATAAGGTGAGCGCATTGTTTTTGGATTGCGGCCTTGGAAAAACGGTGATAACGCTGACCGCCATATGGGAATTATTGTTTGACTATTTTGACATCCGCAAAATATTGATTATTGGCCCTCTCCGGGTATCAAGGGATACATGGCCTGCGGAATTGGCAAAATGGGATCACTTATCGGGAGTTGGAATGTCGGTAGTCCTCGGCTCTGAAAAAGAGCGGATAACCGCACTTAACAGGAGCGCACAGGTGTATGTCATCAACAGGGAAAACGTGGAGTGGCTGGTGGAAAACCATAAATGGGATTTTGACATGGTGGTGATTGATGAGCTTTCGTCCTTCAAGTCCCATAAGGCAAAACGGTTCAAGGCATTAAAAAAGGTGCGCCCGATGGTGCGGCGCATCGTGGGGCTTACCGGGACGCCCGCACCCAATGGGCTGATCGACCTTTGGGCGGAGATCGGCATCCTCGATATGGGGCAGAGGCTGGGGCGGTTCATCGGCGGCTACCGGGAACGGTTCTTCGTGCCGGACAAACGCAGCCGTGAGATGGTATTTTCCTATAAGCCCAGGGAGGGTGCAGAGGATATGATTTATAATTTAATCTCCGACATCTGCATCAGCATGAAGGCTGTGGACTACTTGGATATGCCGGAATGCGTCTACAACCGTGTGGAGGTCATTATGAGTGAAAAGGAGATGGCTCTGTATGAACAGTTGGAGCGGGATATGCTCCTTCCCTTTTCAGACGGTGACATTGATGCGGTGAACGCGGCGGCACTTTCCAATAAACTTTTACAGATGGCGGACGGCGCGGTCTATGATGAGAACGGGAATGTGAAACACATCCATGACCGCAAGCTGGAAGCCTTGGAGGATTTGGTTGAGGCGGCGAACGGAAAGCCTGTGTTAATTGCCTACTGGTATAAGCATGACCTTGACAGGCTGAAAAAGCACACCGGGGCTGTGGAACTGGACACGGCGGAGGATATGCGGAAATGGAATGCCGGGGAACTCCCGGTGGCGGCGATCCACCCGGCATCGGCGGGGCATGGGCTGAACCTGCAGGCGGGCGGTTCCACGCTGGTGTGGTTCGGGCTGACATGGTCGCTGGAACTGTACCAGCAGATGAACGCAAGGCTGTGGCGGCAGGGGCAGGAGGAGACGGTGGTGATCCATCATTTAATCGCCAAAGGCACACTGGATGAGAGGGTGATGGCTGCACTGGAGAAAAAGGACTGCGGGCAGTCGGCACTTGTGGATGCGGTAAAAGCGAGGATTGGAGGCGGTGGGAAATGAGGGCAGAAGAAATGTTTAAAAATTATACGAAGATGAAGCAGGAAATGACGGTGCTGGAATTTAAGATACGGGATTTTGAGGGAATCAGGAAAGAAGATGTCATTGAAAGCATGAATTTCTCCAAGCCGCAGGGGGAACGGGTGCAGGAGGGCATGGTTTCCGATAAGACCGGGAAAGCGGCGGCATATTACAGGAGGGTGGCGGACAGGCTGGACGATGAGTATTTTGATGAACTTTTCCGGCGGTACCTCTACCTGAAAGAAGAAATAGATTTCTTTGGGTTCCTGATGACACAGTTGAGCGGCAGGCTGCCGGAATTCGTAAGGGACATGGTCATGGAGCAGATGGACTGGAACGGCCTTATGGAGAAATACAGCATCAGCTACAGTACCGTGGGGCGGTACCGGAAAAAGGCGGCAAGGGAGATGGACCAGATGTATGAATTCAGGGATGATGTGGAAATGAAATATATTTTAAGTTAGGTGATACTAACGTGAGACTAAGTGTAGACTATATCGGAATTGTTTTTTCAAAATTTTTATGGTAGTATCAAACTGCGAAGAAGTGTAGGGAGCCCTGATGGAGAATCCACGGGGCTTTTTTCACGCCTCCGCACAGGGCAGCGGGCTTTATCCTTTCACCGCTGTCCTTTTCTTTTTCGGAAAGGGTGGAAAGGAGATGCTGATGGATTGTTTTGCGAAAAATGAAAATGGGAACTGCAACATTCTGCGCTGTGGCAAATGCCAGGGCGAGACCTGCCACTTCCATAAGACGAGGGAAGAACAGGCGCAGTCATTGGAGAAAGTGAGCGAGAGATTACGGAGCCTGCCGGAGTACCAGCAGGAGGCAATCGCTGACAAGTATTACGGCGGCGTGAAGAAGTGGTGATGCTTTCATTCACTGCCGCCCGTCTGCTTTACCCGCTGTTCACAAAGCGGTAGAGGGAAAAGCCGTCCTTAAGGCCCTCGCGGTAATAAAACTCGTTTTCGCGGGCAGCCCTGCGGAATGCCTCCGTCTGCATCCCCTTTAACAGTTCCCGGTCATCTTCCGGGAGGCTGTCAA
>CAJTQA010000090.1 GCA_910578455.1 uncultured Dorea sp. | reverse complement strand
ATATCTCCCTATGGACATTCAGGGGGCCAACCTGTTTTTCCAGCTCATTGCAAGGCGGTATGAAAAGACATCCACGGTCTTTACCTCTAACAAGACTTTTTCGCAGTGGAATGAGGTGTTTGCTGATGTCACCATTGCCTCAGCCATTCTGGACCGTGTTCTGCATCACTGCACAGTAGTCAACATCAAAGGCGAATCATACAGGCTGAAAGAACGCAAGGAATTCATGCGTCAAAAGCAGCAGATCGTAAACACACTTTTTGAGCAGGGAAACACTTGAAAAGGTTACATGGCTCCGCCGAAAAACTACAAAATATAATCGGCGTTTTCTTACATTTTTAAATCGGCGTTGACAAAAAGTGCAGTAGCAGGCTGTCGAGGAACGCTGACCAATCTCAGCTACAGTGTTGATGCAAATGGGAATATTTCAGTAGCAATCTCCGGAACAAGTGACCCCGATGGGAAGATAGCAAAAGAAAATGCGGAACGGAGGGCGAAAGAGAAGAAAGCAGCCGAGGAAAAGGCTGCCGAGAGGCGCAAGGAGAAAAAGGCAGAGGAAGAAAAGGCAGCGGAACGGCGGGCAGAAAGAAAAGAGAGGATGGAAGGTACGTTCACGGTGTCTGCCACTGGCACGGATGTGAAAAGCATTACACAGAATATTGTTGCGGCGGTATCCGGCACATCGTCACCCACAGGGGGCAGTTTTGACATAAAGGCATAAAGAGATGTTGCTTACACCCTATTCCGCAGAGGCGCATAATGCTTTGCCTCTGCGGTCTGCCCGGAGGTGAGGCAATGAACCGCTCGGACTTATTGCGAGGGAGCGGGCGCGGCTCTGACCGACTAATAAATAATGGAGGATATTTGGAGATGAGTGTAAATGGAATAGGTACAGCGGGATATCCGCTGACAGGATATATGGCAAGGAAGATGGAAAGAAGTTCGGAACCCGGAACGGTGGGATTCATGGAAGCGGTGGAAGAAAAGGCGGCACAGGGCAGAGCAGTCGGCCAGGATGAAAAAGCCTTTGAGATGGTCGGTCCCAATGCCCAACAGGAAGTGAAGGATGCGTGGATGGATGCGGCGAAAGAAGTAAATGCGAATGGCATGGGAATCCGGGGCAACGGAATGTTGAGCCACATATCGCAGATGATGGTGCAGCGGCTTAATAAACAGCTTAAGGGTGAAACGGAGAATTTTGACATCCTTGGAAACACGGTGGAATCTGCGATTCAGGCAACGAAAGAGGCGCTGTACGATTTGGAGCATCCAAGGGTATATACGCCCAGGAGCATAGAGGTCCAGCAGGCCCGCATCAAAGAGGGAGAATTTTACAGGGCGTTTTTGGAGAAGCTGGAACGATTATAGGGTACATTACGGCACAGAAGACAGGAATGCTTCTGATTGCAAGAGGGGTTGCGATATCAAAAATAATGGAGGATTTGAAAAATGAATGTAAGTGGAATAGGGACAACGGGATATCCGGCATGGCAGGGAACGAGAAAGACGCAGCCGAATGCGGCAGGAAAAAGTTTTGCGGCGCAGGTGAACAATGTGGCAGATACGCCAAAAGTCTATAACATTTTTACAGATGAAGATATGATATGGACGGGAGGGAACGGCACGGGGCTGTCCTATTATCTCAAATATGCGGAAGATTCAACAGAGGATGATCCGACAATCATTGCAAAGGGTGTTGATGAGAATGGGGATGAATTCGAAAAGACCATACATATCAACGAGGTAAATCCCAAGTCTGCGACTGTTGTGGAAATGCGTGCTTTGGAAGCGCATATGGGGGTAAAGAAGCTGGGAGGCTTTACTTCCCTTCCGATGGAAGCTGGGGCTATGGGGTTAAATGACAGGACGGATTTCATGGATATGTTCCAGAAGCAGATTGGCGACATGAAGCTGCTGCTCCAGAAAAAGACGGTGGCATATTACCAGTACAGTATGCAGGCATATTGGGATTTTATGAATAAAAAATAATTTCCATTGGCTGCATATCCCCGATTGTTCGCCGGAGTATACGTCAGACTTTCGGAGAATCGCCTGGTATTCCCCGTCACTGCTTACAATGCCGTTCATGACGCTGTGCATGCGGGTGTCCATGAGCTGGTACAATGCAGAATCTTTTTCCAATCCAATCCCTCCTTCCGTGGTGTCGTATCTTAACTCTGAATTTGGGAGTTGGCAAGTGGAAAATAAAAAAGCCGGAAAACTATATTGTAGCGTTCGACATTTTCTGATAAAATATTTATAAGGGTGCTGCCATAACGGGATAGGCGGTCAGTCCTTCTTCGCGGAGGGACTATCCCTCCGACAACGGGTAAAACCGGGAAAGGAGGGATTGCTTATGAGTGACTATGAACTGCTGACGGTTGTTCTGATGATTCTTGGAATCATCGTATCAATTCTGATTGCATACATAAACACAAAAAAGTAACCGCCCCGGCCAAGGATACGGTTACTTTCTTTTTTAGGTAATTAAACTTGGGCTGACCGTCTATCGGCAGTATTCCCTTTTGTATTTTCATTGTAGCAGATTCCCCCGCATCTGTCAAACGCTGCGGAGCGTTCCGCTGAAATCATTTTATAACGGATTCCGCAAAAAAGCAAAGGTTTTCTGTCGAATCCCGTTTGTCGAATGTCGAATTGGGTGGGGTAAATGGGGTAAAGAGGGGTAAAAGTCATCAAAGTATAACAGCGGCACAGGCGGCTATCAATAATTGATGCCATAGGAATTTGAGTACGATTTGGCGAAAGTATAAAGAAATGGCTTGAAATCAAGGGATTTTGA
>CAJTQA010000089.1 GCA_910578455.1 uncultured Dorea sp. | reverse complement strand
ATCTTTTTAACAACTTTACAGGTCTATTAAGAGTTAAAGACAAAGAAAAATGGGAGCCAAAATATATATTTTATTCACTTTTCTCAAATTATAAGAAAGGTGGCACCAAGGCGTTTGAAAATAAGACAACAGGACTTCACAACTTAAAGCTGGATGACTATGTATCAAAATATGAGGTCAGGAATATACCATTTGAAAAACAGAAAGCTATATGTATGAAGTTGGATATAGTTTCTGAGACAATTAAATTGCAACAGGAACAAATCATTAGGCTCGATGAATTAATCAAATCCCGATTGAACAAAATCGCTGCGCGATGGCCTGCCAGGGCTGTGGCGCAGTTTTTACGTTCCTCTAAATAAAAGCAGTGGAAAAATCTTCCGCAATACGGTATTGTTAAGTTACCACACAAAACAATCAAATACGGAGACCTCCACTGCCTATGAATACAATAACATTTTTTGGTGTCTTCCGCAACCGGAATTATGATCCCAATGCACCTCCCTGGTAAGTAGACGTCACTTTAAACACTCAATACTACTTATCATGGAGGTTTTTATGTACGAAGATATTTTTGAATCCATCCGCCATGCTGCGGAAAAACGCAACCTTAGAGAACGGACAATTCAACTGTATTGCAGTGATGTCAGCTATTTCCTGCGCTGCACCAATAAGCCTGTTACTGACCTCACGCTTGAGGATGCAGATGCCTTTCTTACCATGAAACGTCTGGAGGGCAGATCACCTGAAACTCATAATCACTATCGTTCCTCTATCAAGTTTCTCTACAAAAGAGTCCTGAAGATTACCTGGGATGACGAGGAAGTCCCTGCCATGAAGCGTCAGCGGAATCTTCCAACTGTGCTTACGCCACAGGAGATCCATGCTGTCATTGAAGCGACTGATAACCTTAAGCATAAGGCCATCATCGCTACCATGTATTCTTCCGGGCTGCGTGTATCTGAGGCTGTCCATTTGCACTATGATGATATTTCCCGTACTAACATGACCATTCATGTCCGGGAAACAAAAGGCCGCATCGACAGATATACGATCCTTTCCCAGAGGAATCTCGACCTGCTTACCGAATACTGGTTTCAGTGTGGCAGACCAAAGGGCATTCTCTTCCCGAGTTCATGGACTGGGGATTGCCTCGACATTTCAAGCGTTAGCCAGTTTTTCAAAGCAAGCGCTAAAAAGGCCGGCATAATACGCCGCGTGTCTTCCCACGCCTGCCGTCACAGTTTTGCCAGTCACTTATTCGAAAACGGGGTGGATATCAAATATATCCAGTCACTTCTTGGCCATGTCGATCCCCGCTCTACAGATGTATATCTGCATGTAAGCAACAAAACGCTGCTTGGAATCCGCAGCCCTTTTGATGTTTTGGAAGGCGGTGGGTCATGAGCCAAAACTGCACGATACAGGATGTGTTTAACCGCTTTTATCCTGACTATGGGAAAACCCATGGACTGTCTGCGGCACAGCAGAAAGCAGTTTATCACATCATGAACTGCAAAACCGGCGCATTTGGTGTCAATGTAAGCGTCTGCGAGGACTGCGGCTGTATTTCCGTCCATTATAATTCCTGCCGGGACAGGTGTTGTCCTATGTGTCAGGAGTTCCCGAGGGAAAAATGGGTGGATGCCCGCAGGGAGGATATACTGGACGCCCCATACTTTCATGTGGTTTTCACTGTACCGGAAGAACTTAATCCCGTCATTTACAGCAACCAGAAGCTTTTGTACAAGGCCCTTTATCATGCTGCCTCCGATACTTTAAGCGAACTTGCCAGAGATAAAAAATACCTTGGGGCAGACATAGGTTATATCTGCATTCTCCATACCTGGGGAAGCGCGATGAATTTCCATCCCCATATCCACACCATCGTGTTAGGCGGAGGTCTGGATGCTAAGAACCACTGGAAGGATAACGGTGAGGATTTTTTTCTCCCTGTCAAAGTCCTTTCCAGGGTTTTTCGGGGCAAGTATCTTGCCGGGCTAAAACAGCTATGGGCGGATGGAAAGCTGGAGTTCTATGGAACAGCGGAACCTTACAAAAATCATTATGCTTTCAAACAGCTTTTGGACGCGTGTTATGCCAAAGAATGGATTCCTTATTGCAAGAAGCCATTTCGTGGTGCGGAGTCTGTTATCAAATATCTTGGCAAATATACCCACAGGATTGCCATAAGCAACTACCGCATAAAGGGTATGACGGATTCCACGGTTACGTTTACTGTGAAGGATTACAAAAACCATGGGCAATGGAAGGAACTCACACTTTCCGGGGAGGAATTCATCAGGAGGTTTCTGATGCATGTTCCTCCCAGGCGTTTTGTGCGGATCCGGCATTACGGTCTGCTTTCTTCCCGGAATAAAAACAGGAAGATTACACTATGCCGCAACCTGCTTGGCTGTAAGAGATACATTTCCAGGCTTAAGGATCTTGATGCGCCCGCCATTATCAAGCTGCTCTATAACAAGGATGTCTGCAAATGCTCATCCTGCGGAGGGAACATCATCCCTCTGCCATCTGGCAGGTATTGCATAAGACCTGAGCCACACTTATTATGTTGAATACCAGTAGCTGAATATTAAAAAAAAGCTTCCTATGGGGGCTTATTCGTGGTGCGCTGGAAATGATTTTAAAAAATTCCTCTCCATATGCACAGGTATCCAACATACTGTTTCGCAAAGAGCGTCAAAATTGAAAGCCCATATACAGCGGCTGCCCGGACGCGCCTTTGTTCAACCAGGAAAAATCGAAACTGATGCAAACGAAAGGGCAGTTATCGAAAAATCAAAGCTGCTTTTTCGTTTGCACCACCTTCGATTCTTTCCTTAACGATTTGTCGCTCCGTTGCTTGGCTAAAGTATAGCACAAAACTGTGAACCAGTCTATCTCATTTCAACCTGTCAGCGGCATTATTATCTCTGGCATACCTTCGCGCTGCTTCCCGCCGTTCTTCGCTGTATGGGGCGGTCAGACGGAAAGAGAAACGCCCCTTGCGGATTTCAAACTCCATGCAGCCCGTTTCGGGGTCTGCGTCGGTTTGGCGGCACTGGTCAGGGTGCTGTCCGGCGTAGGCGGCAAGCCGCTTCTTTAAGTCGGTGTTGTGGGTGCGGATATGGATAAGGGGGTCTTTCTCG
>CAJTQA010000088.1 GCA_910578455.1 uncultured Dorea sp. | reverse complement strand
CGCCGTCTCTCCCGAGCGGTGGGAAACCACTGCCCGGTAGCCCGCATTTTTTGCCGTCTCAATAGCGTCAAATGCCTCTGTCAGTGTTCCAATCTGGTTCACTTTAACAAGGATTGCATTGGCAGCCTCTTTTTTAATACCCTTTTTCAGGCGTTTCGTATTGGTCACGAACAGGTCGTCACCCACAAGCTGCGTTCCAGCTCCCATCCTGGCGGTCATAAGCTCCCAGCCATCCCAGTCCTCCTCGTCCAGAGGGTCTTCTATAGATACAATGGCGAATTCTTTCACCAGCTCCTCGTAATAATCAATCAGTTCTTCCGACGACCGTATGATTTTGTGCCCGTGCATCTTCCCTTCCCCGTCAAACACATATTTCCTAAAATGCCTGTCATAAAGCTCCGATGCCGCCACGTCAAGCGCCAGGCATATATCTTTCCCGGGGCAGAACCCCGCCTTTTCCACCGCCTCCGTCATAAATCGGAGAGCTTCTTTCGCGTCCGGAAGGTTGGGCGCAAAGCCTCCTTCATCCCCCACCGCAGTGTTAAGCCCCGACTCTTTCAGGAGCGATTTCAGCGTCTGGTAAACTTCCGCGCACATCCGAAGCCCCTCCCGAAAGCAGCAAGCTCCCACAGGCATGATCATAAACTCCTGGATGTCAATCGTGTTGTCTGCATGTTTCCCGCCGTTCATAATATTCATCATAGGAACCGGCATGCGCTTTGCGTTTGTTCCCCCGAGGTAGGAATACAAAGAAATCCCCAGCGCTGCCGCCGCTGAGCGCGCCGCTGCCATCGACACTCCAAGCGTGGCGTTCGCCCCCAGATTTGACTTGTTATCTGTTCCGTCAAGCTTGTTCATCAACCCGTCAATGGCCGTCTGGTCAAACACATTCATCCCGATAATCTCCGGCGCGATCTTTGCATTGACGTGGTCTGCCGCCCGCAGGACGCCCTGTCCTTTGTACCTCTTTTCTCCGTCACGGAGCTCTACCGCCTCAAACTGCCCTGTGGATGCCCCGGACGGAACGCCCGCCCTTCCAAGATGAGTGTCTCCTGAAAGCACTTCCACCTCTATCGTAGGATTCCCGCGGGAGTCCAGGATTTCTCTTGCGTAAACGTCTGTAATCGGCAAATATTTCTGCATGATTCTCCTCCTCCTTACGAGAATTTAGTATTTCCTGAAACGTCGAACCAAATTCATCAATCTTCTTGATTTTCTTCACTCACATTGCCCTCACCGGTTGACGAAAGAAAAGGGCGGCGTTACAATCTTGATGGTTTTCAGAAAGCCAAAAATATATATTTCAAGGAAGTTATCATGAATACACAGACGAAAAATTTTATGTTATTAACTGCAAGCACGCTGTTAAGTGCCGTCGGCATCTACTTTTTCAAATTTGCAAACAATTTCACCTTTGGAGGAATTACAGGTCTCGGAGTACTTGTAGCCAAATCCGGGGTTATCTCTGCCAGCGACTTTTCATTTGCCGCCAACATTCTGCTCTTAGTCATCGGATGGGCAGTGCTTGGCAAGGCATTTGCCGCAAAGACAGCCTACTGCACAATCCTGCTGTCGGTATCCCTCTCCGCGCTGGAGAGGATCTATCCGATGACCCGTCCTTTCACTGACGAGCCGCTTCTTGAGCTCATGTTCGCAATCGCCCTCCCGGCTGTCGGCTCTGCCGTATTGTTCAACATAGGCTCCTCCAGCGGAGGCACGGATGTCATCGCTATGATCCTGAAAAAATACACCAGCGTTGACATTGGAAAGGCTCTTATGTTCTCAGATGTGCTGATTACCCTTGCCAGCTGTTTTGTGTTTGACATCAAGACAGGGCTTTACTCTTTCCTTGGCCTTGCCGTGCGCTCCTTTATGATCGACGGAGTCATTGAAAGCCTGAACCTGTCAAAATACTTTAATGTGGTCTGCACAAATCCCGAACCCATCTGCGATTTTATCAATGACGACCTGCACCGGAGCGCAACTGTCGTCAACGGAAAAGGCGCTTTCTCCGGCGATGACAAATACATTATCTTTACCGTCTTAAACCGCGTAGAGGCTGTTAAGCTCCGCAATTATATCCGGCTCAACTCTCCCAACGCCTTCCTCCTCATCTCAAATACCAGCGAAATCATAGGAAAAGGGTTCCACTCTATGTAGAGGAAACCCTTTTTGCGTCTTTACTATACTTTAAATCCTGTTTTTATCCTACGATAAGGCCTTCCGCACGGATGACATCCACTACCTGGTTGACGTACTTCTCACACAGCTCATCTGTGGCAGCCTCCACCATAACACGGATGACCGGCTCCGTGCCGCTCTCCCTCACAAGGATGCGCCCGTCGTCTCCGAGCGCCTCGGCAACGTCATTTACTGCTTTCGTCACCTCCGGGTTCTCACGGGCAGTTTTCTTATCCGCTACCCTAACATTCTTAAGGAGCTGAGGATAGATCTTCACGTCCTCGGAAAGCTTGGAAAGGCTCTGTTTCTTCTCCATCATAACTTCCATGATCATCAGGGATGTCAGGATACCGTCTCCGGTAGTCGCATGCTTGCTGAAGATAATGTGCCCGGACTGCTCTCCGCCAAGGGAAAAATTGTTGCGTACCATATTCTCGTACACATATTTGTCGCCCACGGCTGTCTTCTCATATTTCAGGCCGGCTTTATCACATGCCTTGTAAAGCCCGAGGTTTGACATGATCGTTGTGACGATCGCATCCCCGTTAAGCCGTCCGCTCTCCTTGAGATATTTGCCGCACACATACAAGATCAGATCGCCGTCTATTACATTTCCGTTCTCATCTACCGCGATGCAGCGGTCCGCGTCTCCGTCATAGGCAAATCCTACGTCCAGCTTTTTCTCCTTCACGTAGTTCTGAAGAACTTCAATATGCGTAGAGCCGCAGTTCGTATTGATATTCGTTCCGTCCGGCTCGCAGTTAATCACATAAGTCTTGGCTCCAAGAGCATCGTAAACAGCCTTAGCTATAGTAAACGCGCTTCCGTTAGAGCAGTCAAGCCCCACTTTCACATCCTCAAAAGAGCGGGTGGCAAGAGAGATGAGATAACCGATATAGCGGTTCCTTCCTGCCACATAATCCACGGTCCGCCCAATCTTTTCTTTTTTCGCAAGAGGGATCTCCGGGATCTTGCCGTCGATATATTCCTCAATCTTTTCCTCTACCTCTGCCTCCATCTTGTGCCCCTTGCCATTGATGACTTTGATTCCGTTGTCATAATATGGATTGTGGCTGGCGGAGATCATAATACCGCAGTCAAAGTTCTCCGTCCTTGTCACATAGGAAACGCTGGGGGTCGTCGTTACATGGAGAAGGTAAGCATTCGCCCCCGACGCAGTAAGCCCCGCCGCCAGTGCGTACTCAAACATATAACTGCTCCTTCTCGTATCCTTGCCGATTACGATTCTCGCCTTATGCTCCTGACCGTAATACCATCCGAGATATCTTCCCACCTTAAAAGCATGCTCCACCGTCAATACTTCATTGGCTTCGCCCCGGAATCCGTCTGTTCCAAAATATTTACCCATAATATTTCTCCTTAAATACCGTTTGTCATATCTGCTGGTTTTCTTGCACATTCAAAATTGCACTACAACATTATATTCTTTTTTTTCCCAAGATACAACCCTGTTCTTGATAAATTTCGCGGCT
>CAJTQA010000087.1 GCA_910578455.1 uncultured Dorea sp. | reverse complement strand
ATGACGCGCAAGACCAACCGCTATAAGGATAAGGAATACCACTACTATTATTGTCCTACCGGCAAAAAGAACGGGTGTAAATCTTCGGTCATGGTGAAAGAGTCCGACCTGATCGAGTGCGTGCAGGGCAGCCTGAAAGGGCATATTGAAAATGTGGCTTCCCTGGATGCGCTGCTGTCCAGTATCAGCCAGGAGCGGATCAACCGGGAGCTGGCCCAGGAATACGCCGGGCAGATCAAGGCGAATGAAAAGCGTATGGCGCAGGCTGAGGGCTTCAAGGCAAAGCTCTATGAAAATCTGGTGAGCGGGATTCTCACCAAAGAAGAATTCCTCTCCTATAAGCGGAAATACAATGCAGATATTGAACTGCTGCAGAAAGCGGTTGCCGAGTGGAACGAAAAGCTGACGGACGTACTGGAGAACCGCAGCGAGCGGAACCGCTGGATCAACCACTTTATGCAATTCTCCACGATGGAGGAAATTGACCGGAGGGCGGTCATGCAGCTTATCCGCAGCATACGGGTAATGGGGAAAGACGAGCTGCACATTGAATTTAATTACCAGGATGAATACCAGAAAGCGGTTTCCCTGGCGGAACAGATTGCCGTACAGGGCAAAGAAAGGAAGGTGGGCTAAATGGCAAGAAAGAGCAGGAAACAGAGGTTGGCTCCCATGCCGGCCCCGTCCTTATATGTGTATGTGGCGCTCTATATCCGTCTTTCTGTGGAGGATAATAAAAAGCGGGGCTGCTCCGTAGAAAACCAAAAGCTGGTGTTGAATGATTTCCTTGCGGACAAACCGGATTTCGTTGTCTATGATACCTATATCGACAATGGGGCGACGGGTACAAACTTCCACCGCCCCGGTTTCCAGCAGATGCTTTCTGATATTGAGGCGGGCCATATTGACTGTGTGATTGTCAAGGACCTCTCCCGGTTGGGACGGAATTCCATTGATACCGGTTATTATATCGAACAGTATTTCCATACCCACAACGTCCGTTTTATTGCGGTCACGGACCAGTTTGACACGGCAGACCCCGGCAGCCTCCACAGCGGTATTATGCTTCCCCTGAAAAATATGATAAACGAGGCTTACGCATTGGACATTGGCAGGAAGATCAAGGCCCAGGCAAGGCAGGCCATGAAAGACGGCGATTATATCGGCGCACGGGCGCCCTACGGCTACCGCAAAGACCCGGACAACTGCCATAAACTGCTGATCGATGAAGATACCGCCCCTGTTGTGAGGCAGATTTTTGAGTGGGCGCATGGGCATGTGGCGCTGAACCGTATCGTCCGCAACCTGAATGAAATGGGGATCACAGCGCCCAGCCATTACAAAAAATCCACCGGGGAGATCACCAGCCCTGGCCTGATCGGGAGCGGGAAATGGCAGACACGCACCGTAATGAAGATTCTGGAAAGCGAGGTCTACACCGGCGATCTGGTACAGGGAAAGACAAAGATCGTGGACCATCAGCAGGTTAAGGCCGGGGAGGACAACCTGATTATTGCAAGACGCACCCATGAACCAATCATCAGTTATGAGCTCTTTACAGCGGTGCAGGAATACCGGAAACAAATCTGTGAGGAAAGCCGGGCGGTCCCAAAGCGGCCCTACACCCCAAACATTTTCAAGGGGAAGGTGTTCTGTGCCGACTGCGGCAGGAGCCTCCACCGGCAGCGCGCCGAGCGCAAGAAAGGGCCGGATGTTTACTGGTTCCACTGCCTCACCAACAGCCGTGTGGCAAAGGATAGCTGTAAAGGCGTGATGATGCAGGAAACGGAGCTTATCGCCACGGTCACAGCTATTCTGGAAAAAGAGCTGTCTGTTGCCCTGGGAATGTCCCTCCCCCTCTTTCAGCTGGAGGCAAAACAGAAAAAGGACAAAGACAGGCTGAAAACCCAGATGTCGGCCAGGCGGCAGGAAACCGAAAAGAAACGCCGGCTGATCCGCGGCCTGTATGAGAACTTCGTCCAGGGCATCTTAACAAACGAGGAATACTTTGAGCTGAAAGCGGATTATGAGGAATCCATCCGTACACTGTCCGGCGAGATTGAGGCGCTTGAAAAAGATATGGACGCCCTGGACAGCCGGCTTGTGCGCTACCGGGCAATGGAAAAGGATGCAAAGTCACTGGCGCAGGACCACGCGCTTACGGCAGAACTGATTGACCGGCTGATTGAGCGGATCGAAATCGACCATGAGCGGAATATCCATGTAACTTTCCGCTTCAAGAGTGAATTCCAGGGAAAGGCGGTGGAACCATGCACAAAAAATATGTGATCGCCCTTTATATCCGTCTGTCCGTGGAGGACTTTAAGACCGAGAGTTTGAGTATTCCCAACCAAAAGCTGATCCTCCGGGAAAAGGCCATGTCGCTGCCGGAATGGGATAACGGCGAAGTGCTGGAATTTGTTGATAACGGCCATACGGGTACGAATTTTGAGCGCCCTGCGGTACAGGAGCTTTTGACGATGGTCCAGGCCGGGAAGATCGACTGTATCATCGTAAAAGACCTCTCCCGGTTTGGCCGTAACAGCATTGAGACCGGCTATTTCATAGAGCGGGTATTTCCGCTCTACCATACCCGGTTTATCTCAGTCAGTGATGATTTTGACACCGCCAATTTCAAAGGAGATACCGGAGGGATTGACGTTGCCTTTAAGTATCTTATCAGCGAATGTTACAGCCGGGATATGTCCATGAAAACGAAAAGCGCCAAATACGCAAAGATGCGCCGGGGCGAATACCAGAGCGTCATCTGTCCCTATGGCTACCGCAAGAGCGCAGACGGGCGCATGGAACCGGACGGGGATGTCGCAGGGATTGTCCGGCAGGTATTTGAATGGGCGGCTGACGGCAATACGGCCGCCGAGATCACGCGGAAACTGTATGCCATGAATATCCCTACCCCTGGGGAATACCGGAGGGATAAAGGGAAAGACCACTATAATGTGTCCAGGACACACGGCGTCTGGAGTAGCTCAACAGTCCTGCGGATGCTGGAGGACCAGCGGTATATCGGCACTTATGTGATCGGCAAGCGTAAGGTACAGGAAATCGGCAGCCGCCGCATGAAGCTAAAGGATGAAAGCGAATGGTTCAAAATACCGGACCACCACCCGGCAATCGTAAGCATGGAGCTGTTTGAGAAAGCCAACGCTTCGATCAGGCGTTTCTCCCTTCCGAATAAAAAACGGCGCAACTACCTTCTCCGCGGGAAAGTATTCTGCGGCTGCTGCGACCATGCTATGTCACTTAGAAATGGAACGTGGTTTTACTGCCGTCACTCCGAAGTGGCAGAAACCCTTCCCTGCCATGGGGTAAGGGTGAAAATGGCTGATCTGGAGCAGGCGGTCCTTGAAACAATCCGGGCACAGATGTGTCCGGCGCTGGGGATTGACAGCAGCAAGGATAAGCTGAATTTGCAGACGGTCCAGCAGGCCGAGCATGAAGATAAGCTGCGCTCTATCCAGGACAGCAAACGGCAGCTTTATGAACAGTATGCACTTGGAGAGGTTGACCTGGAAACCTACCAGGAGCGCAAGGCGGTATATGATGCGGATCTGGTGCAGGCAAGGAATGTCCATGCCGCCATTACCGCACAGACCAGGCAGATACAGAGCGATTATGAAGCAAAGCTGAAACAGCGTGAGATCGTTCAGGAAGTAGGCAGCGCCGACACACTGACGCAAGCCCTGATTGACAGGCTTATCAGTAAGGTCTATATCTTTCCGGGAGACCGGATCGAGATTGAATATGTGACACAGGATTTCTTAGGAATAAGCGAACCAGGAAAGGAGGCGTGAGCCATGAATACCGTATTAAGCAGCTACGGGCAGCTATGCGGCTGCCCGGAAATTCTCAAAAAAAGTGGGAGTGTAAAATAAAGTGTGTAAGTTAG
>CAJTQA010000086.1:2361-3935 GCA_910578455.1 uncultured Dorea sp. | reverse complement strand
AGGAGGAGCGGGCGGAAAAGATCGTGTTGGAGAACCAGATCACGCAGATGCAGAGTTCTATTGTGGAGATGGAACATCTATATGATGGAATCCGCTCGGTCAAGCATGATATGAAGAACCACATGGCAGTCCTGCAGAATCTGATACAGAAAAGGTACAGCGGGGAGGATGAGGAAATCCGGCAGTATTTTGAGGGGATGCGCCAGTCGGTGGAGCAGATCGACAGCAGGGTGCATACGGGGAATGCCGTAAGCGATGCGGTGGTCGGCAGCAAGTTCCGCTATGCGGCAAAGAAGCTAAAGGGGATCAGGCTGGATGCCAGCAAATTTATGCTGACGGATGCTGTTACGATAAAAGCTTATGACATGGGGATCATCTTAAACAACGGGCTGGATAATGCGGTGGAAGCCTGTATGCAGATGCGGGAAAAGCAGCCGGATGCGGAAACCTATATTACTATACGGTCTTTCCGTGCAAAGAATATGTATTTTATAGAGATTGAGAACAGCTTTGATGGTTCGGCACTGTCCCGTGGAGACAGCGGCCTTCCCATATCAACGAAAAAGGATAAGGAGGTGCATGGGATAGGGTTAAAGAATATCAGAAAATGTGCAGTAAAATATGGCGGCGATTTAGACTGTATTGTGGAAGGAAATAAGTTCACGCTGTCAGTCATGGTAAAAAGTTAATCAGCAGGAAGGAGAAGATTTATTATGAGTATTTTAGGAGTAAACAGTGCTTTGGCTGGTGCATACCAGTACGCAAACCGAACGCAAAAAGCAGGCACAAACAGGACAGGGTTTACGGAGCAGTTGCAGAAAACGGGAGAGGCAGAAGACACATCAAAAGTGGATGCTTACACAGAATATCTGCGGTCAAAGTATGGCAATGTAAGAATCCAGAGTATCGGGAAAGACCAGAAAAGCCTTGACAGGGCAGGAAAGAGCATGAGCGGCAGCGATGTTGTGATTGCCTCGAACATTTTGGAGCAGATGGCAAATGACCCGGAAAAGGCGGCTTATTACGAGGGAAAGATAGATGACTTCTTTGAGGCCACGCCGAGATTGAAGGCTTCCTTTGTAGCACAGGGGCTTGATTACCAGCCGTGCGGGGTAGTCGTCCATGAGGATGGGAGCGTCACTTATATCGGCGGATGCGGCGATTCCCCGGAGCGTGTGGCGGAGGTGAACGCGATTAATAAGACAAAGCGGGAGAAGGAAGCCGCACAGAGGAAAGCAAGTATGGAGCGCAGCCAGGAGGCGGCGGAAGAACGGAAACAGCAGATGGAAATAGCTTACAGGAAACAGGCTGTGGCGGAGTTTTTTGCCAGCCGTACAATGGATATGAGCAGAGTTACATACACGGGTACACCGGGTGTTATGGGTTCTGCGGTTGCGGCATATGAACGGAACATTATGGAAGCGGCGGGCATTTTGAAGTAAGGAAGATCATGCCCGGACTTACCGCAAGGGGGCATAGGCGGCCCTGAATGACAGAGGGGCCGCAGGTAAAATAAGAAGGAGGATGATTATTATGGCAATGGAGATTACAAACAATTACAGCGATTATGGGAA
>CAJTQA010000086.1:0-1871 GCA_910578455.1 uncultured Dorea sp. | reverse complement strand
TGATGAGTACCGCTCGCTAAAGAACGGCCAAGGGGCAGAACTGGAAGCACTGCCGGATTATCTGGAGGAGAAGCCGTCTTTTGACAGGAAAGCATAAATAGGGGTATCTGGGCAGGGCAGGCATCCCCGGTTTTCCGGCAGATTGGGGAAATTGAGGAGTAGGGAGAGGAGGTGAAGGCCGGTATGGGATTTGACAGGGGAAGTTAGTTGGCATGTCTGCATGGAGGCAATGAACCGCTCGGACTTATTGCGAGGGAGCGGGTGCGGCTCTGACTGACAGACGGGCTGCCATAAGAAAGAAATGGAGGAGTGAAATGGGCATTAACGGAATAGGAACAGCGGGATATCCGCTGACAGGATACACGGCAAGAAAGACAGGAAGAAGCGCGGAATCCGGGGCTGTGGGATTCATGGAAACGGTGGAAGAAAAGGCGGCGCAGGGAAAGGCAGCTGACCAGGATGAGAAAGCCTTTGAGATGGTTGGCCCGAACGCTCCGCAGGAAGTGAAGGATGCGTGGATGGATGCGGCGAAAGAAGTAAATGCAAATGGCATGGGAATCCGGGGCAACGGAATGATGAGCCACATATCGCAGATGATGGTGCAGAGGCTTAATAAACAGCTTAAGGGTGAAACGGAGAATTTTGACATCCTTGGAAGCACGGTGGAATCTGCAATCCAGGCAACGAAAGAGGCGTTGTACGATCTGGAGCATCCAAGGGTATATACGCCAAGGAGCATAGAGGTTCAGCAGGCCCGCATCAAAGAAGGAGAATTTTACAGGGCGTTTTTGGAGAAGCTGGAGAAATTATAGGACGGCACATCACCGATAAGCTACAGAGGGCGGACAGGGCAAGAATCCCCGGCGTTTTCGCAGATTAGGAAATGGGAGGAGAAAAAAGTATGGCAATTAGTATTTCCGATTATCATGCTCATTTACAGGATGATCTTAAACTTAATAGAGAGTATTTGAAATCTCATGGAAGTCAAAAGGAAGGGCGGAAAGTATTTGACAGAGATTCATTAGAAGTTTCCCAATTATCAAAAAACAGGGAAATCTTAATGGATAGAATTAAGCATACGGTGGTGCAGTCTGTGGCATCACTCAGCGATATGAGAGCTGGAATATTAAAGGAAGTCAGGGAAGAAAAAGGGCAGTATGGTTATTTGGATGTAGTGAATGCCTGTGGCCTGAGTTATGCAAGGCTCTATGCTGAAATCGAACAGCGCCATGAAAGTGAAGAGTATTATAAGGCAGATGGGACGTCATTGACAAAGGAAGAAGAAATTGAATGGCTGGATATACAGTATGAGCAGGAAGTGGAGTGGCAGAAGTCCTGTGCCAGAATAGCGGCCCAGGGACAGGTCATTCAGGGGAATATTCCTGAAATGCCGGCAAAAGAACTGGAGGAATTGGATGACAGCTTTTATCAGGCAAAAGATACCTATATGAAGCTGCACCGGGAAAGCAGGCAGGTGGGGAAGCCGCTTGTTTTGCAAAATTATATGTTTGGCAGCGGCCGGATGTATGAAATGCTAAACAGATTAGGTAATTTAAAGGAGAGGGTGAAATAATGCAGGTAAGTTCGACCAATGGTTCATTGCAGAACAGATATTTTTCAGGAACAGGAAGCATAGGCGGTATCCATCTGCCCGATTTTAATGACAAATATGTTTTCTCCAAAAAGAAAAGCGGCATCAGTGATGAGGAATACCGGAAGCAGATCAGGGAGCAGGCATATGAGGATTTTGCAAAAGGGCAGTTCCAGAATAAATCCGAAGGGTTTAACAGGCTGATGAAAAGCTACACATCAGAAGTATCCCCGGATAGAAAAGGAATCATCACTTCCGGGTTAAAAGCTGTTTCAAGGAA
>CAJTQA010000085.1:2540-4120 GCA_910578455.1 uncultured Dorea sp. | reverse complement strand
GTGTGGAAAAGATATTCACAGACGCAGTGAAAAAGATGGGAGGCATGGCGGTGAAATTCACCTCACCCGGATTGGATGGGGTGCCGGACAGGATTGTTTTATTGCCTGGGAGGAAGATTGCATTCGTGGAATTAAAGGCTCCGGGGAAGAAGCCGCGGCCATTGCAGGTGAAGCGGATGCGGCAGCTTAAAAGTTTAGGCTTCCCCGTCTATGTGGTTGACGGGATAGAACAGATCGGAGGTGTGCTGGATGAGATATGTGCCACATGAGTATCAGGAATATGCAAAAGAATTTATCGTGAGCCACAAGGTGAGCGCGTTATTTTTGGACTGCGGGCTTGGCAAGACGGTGATCACGCTGACCGCCATATGGGAACTGCTGTATGACTATTTTGACATCCGAAAAATATTGATTATAGCGCCCTTGCGAGTCTGCTATTTAACATGGCCTTCCGAACTGGAGAAATGGGAGCATCTTTCCGGGATTGGGATGTCGGCGGTGCTTGGTTCGGAAAAAGAACGCACAGCCGCGCTTGGCAGGAAAGCGCAGGTGTATGTCATCAACAGGGAAAACGTGGAATGGCTGGTGGAAAACCATGCATGGGATTTTGACATGGTGGTGATCGATGAGCTTTCCTCCTTCAAATCCCATAAGGCAAAACGGTTCAAGGCACTAAAGAAGGTGCGCCCGATGGTGCGGCGCATCGTGGGGCTGACAGGGACGCCCGCACCCAATGGGCTGATCGACCTTTGGGCGGAGATCGGCATCCTCGACATGGGGCAGAGGCTTGGGCGGTTCATCGGCGGCTACCGGGAGCGGTTCTTCGTGCCGGACAAGCGCAGCCGGGAGATGGTATTTTCCTATAAGCCGCGGGAGGGCGCGGAGGATATGATTTATAATTTAATCTCCGATATCTGCATCAGCATGAAGGCCGTGGATTATCTGGATATGCCGGAATGTGTTTATAACCGTGTGGAGGTCATTCTGACCGAAAAGGAAATGGCACTGTATGAACAGTTGGAGCGGGATATGCTCCTTCCCTTTGCGGACGGCGATATTGACGCGGTGAATGCGGCGGCGCTTTCCAACAAACTTTTACAGATGGCGGACGGGGCGGTCTACGATGAGAACGGGAACGTGAAACACATCCATGACCGCAAGCTGGAAGCATTGGAGGACTTGATTGAGGCGGCAAACGGCAAGCCTGTGTTAATCGCCTACTGGTATAAGCATGATTTACAGAGGATCATGGAGCGGACCGGGGCGATGGAGCTGGACACGGCGGAGGATATGCAGAGATGGAATGCCGGGGAAATCCCGGTGGCGGCGATCCATCCCGCGTCAGCGGGGCATGGGCTGAACCTGCAGGCGGGCGGCTCCACGCTGGTGTGGTTCGGGCTGACATGGTCTTTGGAACTGTACCAGCAGATGAATGCGAGGCTGTGGCGGCAGGGGCAGGAGGAGACGGTTGTGATCCACCATTTGATCGCCAAAGGCACACTGGATGAGCGGGTGATGGCGGCGCTGGAGAAAAAGGACTGCGGGCAGTCGGCACTTGTGGATGCGGTAAAAGCGAGGAT
>CAJTQA010000085.1:0-2532 GCA_910578455.1 uncultured Dorea sp. | reverse complement strand
ACTGGAGAAAAAGGACTGCGGGCAGTCGGCACTTGTGGATGCGGTAAAAGCGAGGATTGGAGGCGTGGAATGAAAGCAGGAGAGATGTTCAAAGGGTATCAGGATATGAGGCAGGAGTGCATTGTGCTGGAATTCCAGATACGGCAGTTTGAAGGGGTTTCCCATGGGGATGTGATCGAGAGCATGACTTTTTCCAATCCGCAGGAGGAAAAGGTGCAGACAAGCGGGCTTTCCGACAGGACGGGGAAAACAGCCATCCGTTACCGCCGTGTGAAAGAGCGCCTGGATGATGACTGGTATGATTCCCTTCTGGACAGATACCAGTATCTGCAGGAAGAAATACAGTTTTTTGAATATGCGGTCACCAAACTGAGCGGGCGTCTGCCGGAGTTCATCCGTGACATGGTCATGGAGCGTATGTCATGGACGGAGCTGATGTCAAAATACAGTGTGGGGCATTCTATGGTCGGGAAATACCGGAAGATGGCAGAGAAGGAACTGAACGTGCTTTATGAAATCCGTGAAAAACAGGCGGACTCCTATATGCTGAGTTAGGCGGTGGACTATTGGTGGACTGTTGGTGGACAAAGAGTGGATTGAAATATAAAAATTTCTGTGGTAGTATTATGATGCGAAGAAGTGTAGGGAGCCTTGCGGATGAATCCGTGGGGCTTTTTTCATGCCTCCGCACAGGGCAGCGGGCTTTATCCTTTCACCGCTGTCCTTTTCTTTTGCAGAAAGGGTGGAAAGGAGACATTGATGGATTGTTTTGCGTTATGTGAAAATGGATACTGTAATGCGCTTGGCGGGAAATGCCGTGGTGAAACCTGCCACTTCCATAAGACGAGGGAAGAACAGGCGCACTCGCTGGAAAAGGTGAGTGAAAGATTACGGAGCCTGCCGGAGTACCAGCAGGAGGCCATCGCTGATAAATATTACGGCGGCGTGAAGAAATGGTGATGCTTTCCTTCACTGCCGCCCGTCCGTCTTACCCGCCGTTCACAAACCGGCAGACGGTAAAGCCGTCCTTAAGCCCCTCGCGGTAATAAAGCTCGTTTTCGCGGGCAGCCCTGCGGAACGCCTCCGTCTGCATCCCCTTTAACAGTTCCCGGTCATCTTCCGGGAGGCTGTCAAGGATGCGCCGGAACTGTGCATCCCTTTCCTGCCTCTCTGCCTTTTCTTCTTCTGTCGGCTCTTTGTTATTGCGCCGGAAGATAAGGTCCATCCGTTCTATGATGGTCTGGGTGAGGAATTCCCCGTCCGTCATGGCACGCCACCTCCTTTCGGGAGACAGTTTAAAACAGGAGGGGCGCAGCAGCCAATACCAGATAGTGACAAAGAAAGCGGCGGTATTTTAAGCATACTGCCACTTAGGAAGATAAGCGTGAAACCACCTTGCCATAAACGGGATTCAGAGTTAAAATGCCCACACCAAGAAAGGAAGGGAGGTTTTAGCATGATGCCGGAAGGCTGGGAGGAAGCGCTGGAGATGGCGGAGCGGTACCGGGATTATTTCTCGGAGCGGGATGCGGACATCGCGCTTGGCAGGAGCGGCACACATTTCTTTTATGTGTATGACCGTGAACACGGATATTTTGAAGTGTTCCACACATTCCATACGGCGGCGGAGCTGGAGGAACTGATCTTAGGGACGCTGGCAGAGGATCTGGAATGCATGAACGCGGTGATGGCGGAGAACCTGCATGAGCGGTTCGATCTGACGGACATCAACGAGACGCTGGACAATTACGCGCCGCGGTTCCATATGCACACGCTGGCGGAGCAGCTAAAGGCTGTGGCTGGTGAGCAGGAGAAGTGGGGCAGGATGATGGCGCAGACCTACAGGGCGCTGTGCGGCAGGCTGCCGCAGGAGTAAACAGGAAGGAGGCGTACAACCATGCCGAGGAAACCGATGAAACCGTGCAGGCATCCCGGATGCCCGAAGCTGACGGATGGGATGTACTGCACTGACCACGCAAAGCTGCACGCCTCTGACCGTGCCAGCGCATCCGTCCGTGGATACGATGGCCGGTGGGAGAAAGCACGGAAACGATTCTTGAAAGCACATCCCCTCTGCGTGAAATGCATGGAGCAGGGGAGATTGGTAAAAGCAACGGTTGTTGACCACATCATCCCGCACAGAGGGGATGCGAAACTGTTCTGGGATGAGAGCAACTGGCAGAGCCTTTGTAAGAGCTGCCACGACCATAAAACCATGACGGAGGACCGCTATCAGGAGTTCCATTACTGACGGTTTCCGTGATAGTTCCTTTTCTTCCATATTCCGACAAGGCACAACATTTCCCGTGGAAATCTGCATGGGGAAGGGGGTCAAGTTATCTCTAAAACTGTCGAAAAATATCGACCGCCGCCCCCTCAAACGCGCGTTTTCGCAAATTCGCATAGGGGGGATAGGAAACCGCCCCAAAATCTTACATAAACATTGATTTTTCAAGGCTTTCAGGCACTTTAGTTTTGCGTGAAAGTACCGAAAAACCCATGTTTTTGGGCTTAAAAACCATCAAAAAACGC
>CAJTQA010000084.1:609-4127 GCA_910578455.1 uncultured Dorea sp. | reverse complement strand
TTCATCAATGCCTTGAACCGCTTCGTCTGGTGGTTCTTGAAGGAGGACAGCTCATCGATCACCACCATGTCGAAGTCAAACGGTATTCCGCTTTCAGTAATCAGCCACTGCACGTTCTCACGGTTGATGACGTAAATGTCCGCCTGTTTCCGGAGTGCCGACAGCCTTTCACTTTCCGTCCCGACCGCCACGCTGTATTTCAGTCCCTTCAGATGATCCCATTTTTCAATTTCCGCAGGCCACGTATGCCTTGACACCCTTAGTGGCCCGATAACAATAACCTTATGAACCTCGAAGCTGTCAAACAAAAGGTCACCCAGTGCGGTCAGCGTGATGCTCGTTTTTCCAAGTCCCATGTCCAAAAGGACTGCCGCCACGGGGTGTGTCTCAATATAGCTGATGGCGTACTGCTGGTAATCATGTGGCTCGTATCTCATCAATCATCCCTCCGATCTGCGATTCGTCATCCAGCCAGCTCTGACGCTTAAAAAAAAAATTAATAAAAAAACCTCCCATTTTATGGGAAGATGCGCGATAATAGAAGTAACCAGACAACTATTTTTTCGCACCACCATAAAAGAGAGGAGGTTTTACTATGAAGCAAGAATAAAAATCAGAAGAAAAGAGGTTAGGGAACACCTGGAACAGTTGAACCTTGCATGTGAATTAGCCAAGCTAATCCGGCATTTTTTCCCAGATCTTTTACCCCTGTTAAAACAGATTCCAGATCCCAGAAACCAGAGCTATATTACCTATCCTGCTGTGTTACTTCTTATGACCCGTATCCTTTCTTCTCTATTTTACATCAGCAGTATGAGGAAAACAAGTGAAGAATTCAATTCCAGTGAAATGATCAAAAACATCTGGCATCTATCCGGGGAGGAACAGACCGTGGAGGAGCTTCCCTACTGGGAAACCATCAACCGGTATCTGGAAAAAGTAGATCCGGAAAAATTGCAGGACATCTTAAACCGCCTTTGCAGCAGGCTTCTTTGCAGCCGGGCTTTTGAAAATATGCGAATCAGGGGCAGGTACTGGCAGGTGATCATAGATGGAACGCAGCTTTGCAGCAGCCGGAGGGAACTGGATGGGAAAAGCCTGCACCGGACCCATAACAAGGGGACGGAAAAAGAGTATCAGGAGAACTATTATTATGTGCTGGAAGCAAAGCTGGTACTGCATCCGAAAATCCTGATCAGTATTCAGACGGAATTTGTGGATAATGAAGAGGGAAAAGAAATGGAGAAACAGGACTGTGAAAGGAAGGCCTGCTGGCGTTTAATGGAAAAGCTGAAAAAAGCGTTTCCAAGGCTGCCGATCTGCCTGTGCGGGGACAGTCTGTATGCCTGTGAAGGTTTCTTTGAGAGATGCAAAGGAAAAAACTGGCGGTATATCCTGCGGTATAAGGAGGGGAGCATCCCGAGCATTGGGGAAGAATACAGAGAACTGAAAGAAATGGAGAAGAATTACCAGGAGCGCGAAACACAGACTGGGAAGGAATGGTATGATTACGTGACAGATATAGATTATAAAGGACATCAGGTAAATCTGGCAGAGTATGGAGAAAGCGGGGAGCATATCTGCAAAAAGGGCAGGAAAAAGGGAAAAGCAGAAACGATCCGGAAAGAATTCTGGTTTCTCACAGATCTGCCAATCACCAGAAAAAATGTGGCAGGACTGGTGGAGCGCGGAAGGATGAGATGGAGAATCGAGAATGATGGGTTTAACGCGCAGAAAAGGCAGGGATACCATCTGGAACACCAGTACAGCAGGAATTA
Source organism: uncultured Dorea sp. (assembly GCA_910578455.1). GTDB lineage: Bacteria > Bacillota > Clostridia > Lachnospirales > Lachnospiraceae > MD308. The sequence goes on along the minus strand of CAJTQA010000084.1, from coordinate 2,349 downwards.
TCAGGCACTGAAAAACCATTATTATCTGATCCAGATTGGGCACATGATCAGCCAGATCATGGAGGCTTGGGAAAAAATATGGAAAAAGGTAAAGCAGAGTAGGGAGCAAAAGCACAGGAGGATACTGGAATCCATGAAAGAGACTCCATTGAGAGAATACAAGGAAGAGATCGCTAAAAAGATACAAATACGGTTGATATAGAGGACCATGTGGAAAGGTGGTGAAGGAGCAGATAACAACAAAAGTTAAAAAAGCAGAATACAGGGATTTTATGGCTTAAATAAGATTGCGTTGATAAAGCAAAATGAGAAAATAAAATCCAATGTACTCTGAGAGTGTAAGTATAAATTTAAGCGTCAGAGCTGCGTAAATGTGAGGATAACTTGTGGTGTCCGGCATTTTATGATAAAATTTATCTGGATCTCTGTAAAATCCAAATAAAAGCACAAAGACGTATAAGGGAACAGGCTGAAAATTTACGATAGCCTGCTAAATAAATCAAAACAATTTAATTGCTGTGAAATGTTTATCTGTTGCCGCAGAATGCTGTATAAAATCCGATCTGTCACGCAAGATATTTTACCCTTGTGCCAGCATCTGCCCTGGCAGGGATTGCTTTTTCTGCCTGCGCACCATCCAGACTGACAGGACGGCCTCCATTTGAGGATTTTTGGATGTGGAGTCTGTCAAGACTGCTGCAGCAAATCCGTGGCTTCTTCGTCATAAATACCTAAAAATCCCCCCATAATTCCAAAAATCCCCACCTTTTTTACAAATCAAAAAAATGGTATACTCCTTATAGGAAAAAAATAACCAATAACACTGCAGCATTGTACCTAAAAACCGTTGATTTGTGAAAAGGAGGAGGACAGAACATGAAGACCCACAGACGCTTACTGAGCATCCTTTTGGCATCTGCCCTAGCGTTTACTTCTGTGCAGCCAGCCCATGCAGCCCCGCCGGGCGCAGGGGAAGCTGCCGAAGAAGCCACGGAAACAGCCGTTTCCACAGACTATACGCAGTTCGTAGATCCCTTTGTAGGCACCCAGGTAGACTACGGCCAGCTCTTTCCTGGCAGCGTCGTCCCCTATGGGCTGATGAAGCTCAACGCGGACACTTACCCGCACAATACCTTAGACCATGCCGGCTATGACTATGGCAAAAGCCAGATTGAGGGCTTTACGCATACTAGAGTAGAAGGCGTGGGCGGGCAGGGATCGGGCGGCGATATCTTAATCACGCCGACCTACGCCCATTACACGGACAAGCCCAGCGCCGCTTCGCGGGCAATGCAGATTGTGAAGGATAAGTATGGCAAGAAGGTAGAAGACGCTTCGCCAGGCTATTATACTGTCAACTTATGGCCGAAGAAAGGCATGGATAACAACGTAAAGGAAGACCGCAGCGCAGGCAGCATCAAGGCAGAGCTGACAAGCGACGTGCGCACGGGCTACCACCGCTATACGCTGCCAGAGGACGGGGAGCTTTCCCTGACGGTGGACATGAAATATACCTACCACCCCAGGAGCCGTGACGTGATCCTTGATATCGAGCAGAGCGAGGGCAAAGTTGCACTCTCCGGGCGGTTTTCGGGGGCAAATGTAAGCGGGAACGGCAAGTATACGATGTATTTCTATATGGAAACCAGCCAGCCGGCGGTTGATGTGGATATCTGGGACGCGGAGGGCTTCCGTTCCTTTGGCGGCAAGACAGTGACCGGCGACGACGTGGGCGCTGTC
>CAJTQA010000084.1:0-512 GCA_910578455.1 uncultured Dorea sp. | reverse complement strand
TCGCCAAAGAACGCGCACAGGCTAAGCAGGCTTGGAATGACGTGCTGGGCAAGGTGAAGGTCACCAGCTCGAAGGCCAGCGACCCGGACGGCACGAAAAAGCGCCTGTTCTACACCCATCTGTACCATATGTTCACCATGCCCATGAACGCTACCAGCACGGACGGCACCTACCGGGATATCAGCCCGGACAACAACGTCAAAGTAGCGGAGGGGTATACCCATTACGATTCCTGGACCCTTTGGGACGACTTCAAAAAATACCCAATCATCGGCCTGGTGCTGCCGGATGTCTATGCGGATATCGTCCGTTCCGTGGCGGATGGCTTAGAGGCCGGGTTTGCCACCTGGAGCCATAATTTCCAAGTGGTGCCGAATATCCGCACAGAACATGCGGTGGCGCTTTTGGCGGACGGCGTGTCGAAGGGGATGACGGATATCCCCAACCTGGCGGCGGCTTATGAGAAGGCGAAGGACATTGCGGACCGGGTAACAGAGGCAGACCGCCGCAGA
>CAJTQA010000083.1 GCA_910578455.1 uncultured Dorea sp. | reverse complement strand
AGGCGCAGGTAAAGCAGTGGATATGCGGGATGATTTCAGAGATTTCCGGGAAGGGCTGGAACAATGTGGCAGATATGAATCTCAGCATACTCTTCCAGTCGGGCAGGCTGATTGACACGAAGCAGTCCATCGTTTATGCACAGGACAGCGAATGGATCAAGGACACGATAGGTTCCAGTTGGTACAGCGTGACAAATAAGTGATGAAAACAAATAATGCACAAGTGATAAAAGGGAATCGGTGGACAGGAGGTGGCTGTGCATCCTGTTTGGCGAGCCGTATGAAGCCGAGTTCCAGTCCGGCGGCGGAGTCCATGTGTATGATGAAAACGGTGACGAAATCCTTACATACACCGCAGGCGTGGGCTGGCATGAGAAGGAGTCGAAGGGGGAGACGGAAGTGCATGGCGCTTTGAAGGCTGCCTATTATGATGCGTACCATGCGGCAAGGCAGGAGATAAATTCCGGCATTGCCGGGATGGAAGTGCAGGGCGGGTTTGATGCGAGGGCGTAAGAAAAATAATGATGATGAGGATTTGAAGGGGAGGCGTTTATTGGGAGATTCCAATAGGCGCCTTTGCATTTTGCAGGAGAGGAGGTGGTAGGTATCCGGAGAATAAAATGTCCGAACAGGCAGTGCGGCAAGCGGGTCTGCGATATCTGGGAGACACGTTTCGGAGTCATTGTGATAGAACTGAAATGCCAGCACTGCGGTGAGGTAGTACGGATATACTGGAAACCAAAGGAGAAAAAATAAATATACATAGATGAAAAGAACGGCAGGAGGATATCCTGCTGTTTTGCTTTTATGGATTAAAGCATTCCTTTTATGGGCATAATAATTCTATCAATGGAAAATTTTGGTAATTCCATTGGGCGCAAAACTGAATAAAAAGTACCGAGCGAGTGGGACCGCATTGCGTCGAGTCACGAATGGCCGGAGTAAAGCTAGTGGGTTTTAATGTGTGTAGTTTTTAGATAGCTTTCCCTGGCCATTCTCTGTCCATTTTTCAAAGCCAGTCCCACATCTAAAATTAAAGCGTTCCTAACTTTACGAAGCCGTAAAGGAAGGAACGCTTTATGTCTGATAGGAAGATCACAGTCAGGTCAGGAAATGAAGAATTCACACTGGATGTTACGGAAGAAGAATACCAGAGATATTACCGTCCGTGGTGGCAGATGAAGAAAAGGGAACAGAGGAACAGGGAAGCGATGGAGTTAAACGGGTACACGGAAGAATCCTACGAGGAATGGAAAGAGAACGATATGCGTTCAGAACTTTTTGCGGAGAGCATGGAGGAACTGGCGGAAAGGAAGATGCTGCTGAATGTCCTCCGTGACGCTATGGATTCCCTTATGCCGGAAGAGCGGGAGCTTGCCATGAAGGTGTTTGGGGAGGAAATGAGCATTTGTGAGTTTGCAAAATCGAAAGGAGAGAACAGACGGACGCTGGCATTCCGCAAAAATAAGGTTATGGAAAAACTGCGCCATTTCTTCCGGGAACAGGGAATTGATGTGTGATTCCCCTTTATTCGACAGGAAAAGATACGTTTGTCGAACGGTTTTCAAAAAAGTTTCATTTTTCATTGCCAATTTTCAAAAAAGTGTCATTACGACAGTGAAGGGGTACAAGATTATCCGCCCCGGAAAGGAGGAATGGAACCTATGGAACAGTCACAGGAGCTTATCGGCATCCTGCAGGCAATCAGCATCGTTGCGAAGAGCCTCGCCGCCAAGCTGGTGCAGATCGAGAAGGAAGTGGAAGCCTATGAAGCCGCGAAAGCGGCCCATGACAGGAAAATGAAGAAAGGATGGAGGCGCTGATGCGTAAGAAGGTTTTTATCTGCAGCCCCTTCCGCGGGGACATGGAAGGGAATGTGAGAAAGGCGGCGGCCTACAGCCGCATGGCGGTGGAGGAAGGGCATCTTCCCATTGCGCCGCACCTTTTATTCCCTCAGTTCTTGAACGAGGGCATTGAGGAAGAAAGGCGGCTCGGCATCGCTATGGGGATGGAGCTGCTGAAAGGCTGTGACGAGGTGTGGGTGTTCGGGGAAGCCACCGAAGGGATGGCGGCGGAGATCGCTTATGCCACGGAGCAGGGAAAAGAAATCATATTCAAGTAGGAGGCAGTGTAAATGGGAAGTGAATTATTAAGGATTGCAGAAGGTTTCTCCATCGTTGCGGAAGGTCTGCGGGGCCTTGCCAAAGCGGAGGGAGGCACTAAGACAGCAGAGAAAGAAACGAGGAAAACACAGAAGGCACAGCCGTCAGTTTCGGAAAAGGCACAGCAGGAGCAGCCCGCCACGCTGGAGGGCATCCGTGCGCTGATGGCGCAGAAGACGCAGGAAGGGAAGTCAAAGGAAGTGAAGGAACTGTTGCAGAAGTTCGGCGCGGCGAAGCTCTCGGCGGTGAAGCCGGAGGACTACCCGGCGCTGATGCAGGAGGCGCAGGTGCTGTGATGGGGAAACACGCATTACTTTCCGCATCCGCCTCAAAGCGGTGGCTCTCCTGCACGCCTTCCGCAAGGCTGGAGGAGCAGTTTAAGGACGAGGCGGGCGGCAGCGTCTATGCCGAGGAAGGCACTGCCGCCCATGCCCTTGCGGAGCATAAGCTGAAAAAAGCATTAAAGAGGCGCTCCAAGCGCCCTGTGTCGGATTACCACTGTGACGAGATGGAGGAATGCACGGACGGGTATGTGGCCTATGCGATGGAGCAGGTGGAGCTGGCGAGGCAGGAATGCAAAGACCCTGTCGTCCTGATCGAACAGCGGCTTGACTATTCCGCCTATGTGCCGGAGGGGTTCGGCACAGGGGATTTACTGATCGTTGCTGACCATGTGCTTACCGTCATTGATTTTAAGTACGGGAAAGGCGTGGCGGTGGAGGCGGAATGGAACCCGCAGATGATGTTATACGGATTAGGGGCGCTGGAACTGTTCGATGCCCTTTATGACATTGACATCATCCGCATGGCCATTTACCAGCCGAGGCTGGAATCTGTCAGCACATGGGAGATCACCGTAAAGGATCTGATGGAATGGGTGGAGATGGAGTTAAAGCCAAAGGCTGTGCTTGCCATCAAGGGAGAGGGCGAGTTCCACTCCGGCGACTGGTGCCGTTTCTGCAAGGCGAAGAACACCTGCAGGGCAAGGGCGGAGGAATATTTGAAACTGGCGCAGATGGAGTTCAAGGCACCGCCGCTGTTATCGGATGAGGAGATAGCGGAAGTCCTGAAAGTGGCGGACGAGCTTGCCAAGTGGTCTGCGGACGTCTACGCCTACGCACAGGACGAGGCGGTCACGAAGGGGAAAAAGTGGGCTGGCTTTAAGTTAGTCGAAGGCAGGAGCAACCGGAAATACACGGATGAGGAGGAAGTGGCGCAGGCGGCACAGAAAGCCGGGTACACGGACATCTACAAAAAGACGCTCATCGGCATCACGGAGATGGAGCGGCTGCTTGGGAAGAAGAAATTTGCAGAGGTGCTTGGGAAGCTGGTCTACAAGCCCCAGGGCAAGGTGACCTTAGTGCCGGAATCGGACAAGAGGCAGGAAGTAATGGCAGCAACCGCAGAGGCGGATTTTAAGGAGGAATGAATACCATGAGTAATGAAAACGCAAACCTTACAAAAGTGATCGTACCGTGCAGGTTTTCCTACCTGCACTGCTGGGAGCCAAACGCAGTGAGCGACGGCGACCCCAAGTATTCCGTATCGGCCATCATACCGAAATCGGACACGGAGACCATCGAGAAAATAAAAAGGGCAATCGAGCAGGCGAAGAAGGATTCCGTCTCCAAGTGGGGCGGCAAGGTCCCGGCGAACCTGAAACTTCCCTTAAGGGACGGCGACATTGACCGCCCGGAGGATGAGGCGTATGCGGACAGCTACTTCTTCAACGCCAACAGCAAGCAGGCGCCGCAGGTGGTGGATAAAAATGTACAGCCCATCCTTGACCAGTCGGAGGTATATTCCGGGTGCTATGGCAGGATCAGCGTGAACTTCTACGGCTTTTCCACCAACGGCAATAAGGGCATCGCCGCGGGGCTTGGCAACATCCAGAAGCTGCGTGACGGGGAGTCGCTGGGCGGCAGGACGAACGCAGAGGATGACTTTGACGCAGTGGAAGTGGATGATGAGGAAGATTTTCTTGGATAGGCATATCGGGGCGGCGGGG
>CAJTQA010000082.1 GCA_910578455.1 uncultured Dorea sp. | reverse complement strand
GAAGCGGTTAATGCGGAGAATCCGCAGAATAGCTTTGACGTCAAGGCATAGTGGGAAATAAAACTTATATCTCTGATAAGCCACAGCCTGACAAGGCAGGGTGGGCATCCAAAAGACGGGAAAGGCATCATCCAAGCTGTCTGACTCCCTCCGGGAGAAGATAACAGGATGCAGCGCAGAATGTTTATATGGGGAATAAGTTCCTCGCCCTGCGGAAAAGCGAGGTCGCCAAAGTCGCGCCGGACAGGGCGGCGCTGATGGGGAAGGTCAGTCAGGAAATGGCGGACATGAAAACAATACGGGAGGCTGACAGGCGGTGGCTGTGCCTCCTGTTCGGGGAGCCGTATGAAGCAGAGTTCCAGTCCGAGGGGACGGGCTCCGCCGTCCATGTGTATGACGGGAACGGTGACGAGGTACTGACCTACACGGCGGGCGTGGGCTGGCATGAGAAGGAGTCGAAGGCGGAGACGCAGGTACACGGTGCTTTGAAGGCTGCCTACTATGATGCGTACCATGCGACAAGGCAGGAGATAAATGTCGGTGTTGTGGAAATGCAGGGCGGCTTTGACGAGAGGGCATAGTAAGAGCAGTGTGCCGTTTTCTCCAGTTTTTGTTAGATTGGAGAATAGGAAGAAAATATGGAGAGGTGCTATAAATGAAAAAGGTTGTGACTTGGGGATTAGTTATATCATATATTGCTCTTTGCATTGCTATATGTGTCATAGGAATAAAAATATTTGATGGCAATTATGACATTGTGGCAGAAGGCTGCATAGCATTTATTTTTCTTTTATTTAGTTGCGGATGCAATATCTATAGGGCATTTAGCAATAGGTGTCCGCATTGTGGAAAAATACGATTGTCAAATGGCAAATACTGCGCTCATTGTGGAAAAGAGATTTGAATCCATCAAGTCAGTAATACTTACCCTGTTTCTATAGCATTAACTTCAAGATAAATCCTGAGATGTAAATTGGCAATATGGTACAGCGGGTAGAGGGAAGCACCACACGAAGAAAATTAACAATGCACAAACGATAAAAGGGATTCCGGCTTTACGAAGGCGTAAAGAAAGGAACGCTTTTATGTCTGAAAAAATCATCAGGATCAAGTCAGGAAACGAAGAAATCACAATGAATGTAACGGAAGAGGAATACAGGAATTAATTTAGGCCGTGGTGGCAGATGAAGAAAAAGGATCAGCGGAACCGCGCTTCTTTCCGCATCCTCGTGAAAGCGGTGGCTCTCCTGCACGCCGTCCGCACGATTAGAAGAGCAGTTTAAGGACGAGCCGGGCGGCAGCGTCTATAATAAAAGGCCTCCTTTGATTTTCATTTTATCATAGAAAACCTTCTAGTATGCTATTTACAGAAAAAGTTTCACATCCTCGTATGCTCCCCGCACTAATATTTCGGAAGCGTCTGAACCCCAGGCGTTTTTATGCCATTTTTTAAGGAGGGACATTCTGATGGACACACTCAAGGGAAAACAGATCATGGTATGGACGTTCATGGGCAACACAAGTATGTACCAGGCGCTGCGGGAAAACACGGGCGGGGTGCAGGATAAGTTCCTTTCGGAGCTTGTGCGGATCATGGAGAAATACCCGTGGTGTGACGGCGTGGACATCGACCTGGAAAAAGGGGACGATTACTCCACGGCGGCAAAGTCCACGGCCATGTTTCGCAATATTTATAACACTGTGAAATCTTATAACCCGGCAAAGCTGATGAACATCTGCCTGCCGGATATGGACAGCATTAACGGTTCCGTGGGCGGCGAGAACTGGTGCGTCTACGGCGACCTAAATAATTACTGCGACACAGCTTCCATCATGAGCTACGGCATGGCATGGGCGGGCAGCGCGCCAGGGCCGGTTTCCCCGCGTTCCTGACTGGAGGGTATGGGGCAGCGGAAACGGTTCTCCGATGGGAAGGTCTGCGTCCCCTACAGCCATTTCCTCGGGTACGACAAAGGTGAAGACGGCGGCATGGTCTTAAACGAGGAAGAGGCAAAAATCGTCCGCAGGATATACGGGCTGTTCCTGAAAGCGGCCAATGCCATCTTTGGCGGGAGGGACAGCATACGGGAGGACTACGAGGCGGTCAAGGAACGCCTTTATGACATATCGGAACTGGAGGCGGAGCGGATTCAGCTTCAAGAGGAGATGCACATTGTGGCGGAGATGATACAGCAGTGTGTGAATGAGAATGCCCGCATTGCCCTCGACCAGACGGAGTACCAGAAAAAATATGACGGGCTGGCAAACCGCTTTGACAGGATAAAGGAACGGCTGGAGACAGTCGGCTCCGCCATCACAGAGCGGATGGAAAAGCGGGAGAAGACGGAGCGGTTCCTTACAGAACTGGAGAAGAGGGACGGCCCACTGACGGAATTTAACGAGGAGGACAGGTACAGCCTTGTGGAATATGCCACGGTGTACAGCCGGGAGGATATCCGTTTTACCTTTAAGAACGGGCTGGAAATAAGGCCGTAAATTGAAAGCCCCGGAGCTGGGAAGAGAATAGCTCCGGGGTTTCCCGATTGGCAGACAGAATACTCCTTATTTAAATTTTCACCTATCCTGCGTATTCCAGTGATAATCTGCAATGATGTTTTCCATTGTGATGGCTTGTAAACTGCGGCATAAATCATTCTGGATCTTTTCATAAGAGCAGTCTAATACTTTATGGATACTTTTCCCAACAGGGCAGAAAGGGGAAGGCATCGCATGGACGCCAATCAGCTTTTTCATAAAATCCGGCTCTATCGCTTTACAGATCCGGTATAAGGTTATTTCCAGCAATGGGGCAGCCAGGGCGGCACCGCCAGTCCCGGATTTTATTGATATCACGCCAGCTTTTTTCAGGGAACTGAGAATGTTCCGTATTGTGACAGGATTGCTGCCTGTAGATAGTGACAATAACTCACTGGTCACTTTTTTTACATTTCCATATTCATAAATAAATATAAGGCAATGAACCGCAACAGAACATTTTGTGCTGATATGCATGGAACATCCTCCTTTTTGTTTTTATAGTGTAGCATACAAAAGGCGTCCTGTAAATGTTGACATTACACCTCCACATGATTATAATTGATGTAGTCCTAAAAATTACAGAGAGGGTATATCATGAAAGCCATTCAAATCATTTTTAGTCCAACTGGAGGAACCAGGAAGATTGCAGAAACTATTACATCGCAGTGGGATATCCCTGTTAATGAAATTGATTTGACCAATGCACAGAACGATTTTTCTGTGGTTGATTTTACCGGGGATGACGTTGCAGTCATTTCTGTCCCGTCTTATGGCGGCCGGGTACCTGTCCTCGCAGCCGAGAGGATCAAAAGAATTCATGGAAACGGAACACGCTGCATCATTGTTTGCGTATATGGCAATCGTGCATATGAAGATACACTCGTAGAACTGAATGATATTGCCGAGCAGAGTGGATTCCATGTGGTTGCTGCTGTTGGGGCAGTTGCGGAGCATTCTATCATGCATCAGTATGCCACTGGCAGGCCCGACCAGCAGGATAGACGTGAACTGCAAAGTTTTGGAGAAAAAATTTTTGATAAGCTTAAGAGAGCTGACTGTACATCTGCACTGCAAATACCAGGTAACCGTCCCTATAAAAAAGCAGGAGGAGCTGGTCTGGTTCCCAAGGCAGACAAGCGCTGTACAGGCTGTGGGCTTTGTGCCAAAAACTGCCCGGCGCAGGCGATCAGCAAGGCGAACCTGAAAACGGCGGACAGTAAGAAGTGTATTTCTTGTATGCGATGCGTTACAGAATGTCCTGAATCAGCCCGTAAAGTAAATGAAGCCATGGTTTCAATTGCAGCACTGGCAATGAAAAAAGCCTGTTCAGAGAGAAAGAGCAACGAGCTTTATATTTAAAATCCTTCGACTTTCTTATAGAGCAAAATCAAGAGGATGGAATAGTAATAAAAGTTCATAAAAACCTGCGGCATGATCTGCCACGGGTTTTTACTGCCTTTTCTGATTTGAACCCTCCCCCTATGGGGCAAAATCAAAATGTTTGGAGTAAAATCAAATTGTATCAAAGACGGTGGGAAGATAGACTTAATCGTCACGAGGGAGTTATCAAGGTTCGCAAGGAACACGGTGGACACCCTCCAGCAGACGCGGCTCTTGAAGCGGATGGGCATTGAAGTGTATTTCACCGAGGACGGGATATGGACCATGAACGATGAGGACGGGG
>CAJTQA010000081.1 GCA_910578455.1 uncultured Dorea sp. | reverse complement strand
AAAAGGAACCTTTTACCATTCAAAATGTAAAAGATTCCTTAAGTTAATGACATTGGGAAAAAACGATATTATCCCGCACCGAATGTTCCAGCAGAAGGCCCATATTCTTCCGGTCGTCAGGAAGAAGGAAGACACCATTCTCTATCGTCTTTCGGACATTCTTCACGTCCGCCTCCATACCGCCGCAAAAAAGCTCTCCCCTCACAGGAAACTGCCCCATCACTCCGTACCCCACCGCCAGTTTCCCATGGCCAGAAAGGCTTGTAAGCCCTAAGATCTCTCCCTGATACACACTGAGGTCAAGCTCCTTTAAAAGCTCTCCCGGCATGTATACAGAAAAATCCTTAAACTTTAGGATTTCTTTTTTCTCCTGATTAAGATGCTCCTTTTTTACCGCCGCCACATCATACCCGATCATATCTCTTGCAAGCGTATGCATATCCAGCTCGTCTCTTTCATAATCCGAGACTACCTGCCCATCCCTCAAAACAGTCACATGGCTGCACACCTCGCATATCTCATGAAGCCTGTGGGTGCAGAAGATAATCGAAGTTCCTTTCTCCGCAAGCTCCTTCAGTACCTTCATAAGCTTTCCCGCATCCTCTTCGCCCAGGACTGCCGTTGGCTCGTCCAAAAGCAAGAGTTTCAAGTCCTTTTTATTCACTTCTCTGGCTATCTCCACGAACTGCTTTGCATTAACCGAGATATTCTTAACCAGATAAGAATTGTCTATCTGAAATCCAAGCTGCTCCAAAACCTGCGCCGCATCTTCATTGTCTTTCTTTTTGTCCACAAAAGAAAAGCCGGAACGCGATGCCTTCCCGAATATGCTTTTTGTGTTCTCTCTTGTAAGCTTTATGTTTTCCGACACCGTCATCTCCGGAATCAGCATAAACTCCTGGTAGATCATCCCGATTCCCCGTCCTATAGCCTCGGTGGTAGAGCGAATCTGCACCTTTTCCCCCTCAAACATTATATCTCCGCTGTATCCGCCGGTTCCAGCAATGACACTGTTTCCGAACAGGATGTTCATAAAGGTGCTCTTGCCGGAGCCGTTCGCCCCAATAAGACCATAAATTTCCCCTTTTCTGACTGACAGGCTTACCTTATCGAGAACCTTGTTCTGCCCATAGTATTTTTCCAGGTTCCGAACCTCTAATATGTACTCTCCCATGACTTTTCTCCTCTGCCGCACCATATGTGCACGACACTTATTATAGCAAAAGGGGCAGAAGAATTCATCTCCTTCCGCCCCTTTTTTACTTAACGCTTAATAATAGATCGACTCCATAATAAACATATAGTAATTCTCATAATCCATGTACTGCTGGAAGTCTACATCCAGGCCAAACTTCTCCTTCGCCAGCTTGCCAAGATTCTCTGCGTTGTTCGGGTCAAAATCCGGGTTGGCGATCATCTCTCTCGCCACCTCAACGCCGAACTTCGGCAGGAAGATCGTAACCGGTATCGGCCATCCGGAAAGTCTTCCTTTCATCTCCTGCGCGTCCACCTTTTCTGCTATCATCTGATTGATCTTGTCAAAGTTTGTCGCATCCTCCTCTGCAATCTCCAGACCCAATACGGTAGGATATGCCTGCGTCGGCGTCGGGCAGCACTGCTCTGCAACCGTGAACTTAAGTTCAAGCGCTTTGGCGAGGATTACGTCATACATCGGGCAGTTTGTCCCGAAAATATTCGTATCCTTACCGTATTTCTCAATCTGCCTCGGGATGTCTTCCTGAAGGAACTGCTGCATAGCCTCCGGCCCGTTTCCTGTCTGCGGATCCGGCGTGATCACTTCAACAAACTCAAGGCCAAGCTCTTTACAGGTCTCTTTCATCTTGTCCCTTCTGGCTGTAATGGTAGGCTTTGCAAGATGTGTCGGGAAGGAATAATGGATAAATGTCTTCGCTCCCATCTCCTTTGCCTTTGTCGGGATAGTCTCGCCTCTTCTGATGGCATCCATGTCAAGGTTTAAGTCGATGTTTTCCGACATCATGTCCGGCTCGTCATAAATTGCGGAAGAAATGGTGATGATATCAGGATTTTTCTCCTTAAGCTGCTGGAATGCCGGAATCAGCCCGGACTGTCCGGAGCTTACGATCACTGCCCTCATCAGCGGGTCGTCTGCCGCAGACACGATAGTGCTGATACAACCTTCAATCTCTGTGTCAAACTTCTCCGGCAATACAAGATGCGTCACCACGTCCGGATACTCTTCCATAAGCTGCTCTCCCGCGCGGAACTCGTCCTCGCTCACCGAAAGCGTAGGCGTTACAATGGCGATGTGATATTCCTCACCATCTTCTTTTGTCTCATCCTCTGCTGCAGTTGTCTCTTCCTTTTTCTCCTCGGTTCCCTCTGTCTCCTTGCTGCCGCATGCTGTGCATATCATCGTTAATAACATAACGGCAACGAGAAGTACTGATAGTCTTCTTTTCATACTTGTCCTCCTGTGTGTTCTTTCTATGGTAAAGTATAGGTTTGAAAGCCGTTGTTTGTCAAATCACTCATTTCTATAAACACGCTCATTTATTTGTATTATCTATAAATAATAGTTTTATTTCCTTTTATTATCCACGAAAAACACAACTCCAAAAAGCATCCATCTGTAAACAATGCAAGTCATTAATGAATGCATTCAATCCATCAAGGTGCTGATGGATGAGATTTCACTTGCCAGCGTCCAGCAGTCAGAGATGATTGCCGCTGTTGAAGGCCGGATCAAAGAGGTTTCAAGGGTAATACAGGAGAATTCAGCCGCTGCCGAAAAGAGCGCGACGATTTCCAATGAATTATCTAATCAGGCAAAGACGCTGAACCGGCTGCTCAGCCAGTTCCGCATTAAATAACCAATCAAAAACCATCCCTTTATCTTTGACCGGTGACAGGATGGTTTTTTTATGTCCATATTCAGGGCATCCTGTGCAGCCTGGCAGGCCTTTCTCTTTTTCACAGCGTCAATAAAGCTCCTCCTTATTCGGATGCCTTAAAATTATAAACCGGTTTCATCACATCAATGACATCCACGGACTCCCTGATCACGCCGATAATGTCTTCAAGGCTTTTGTATGCCATCGGCGCCTCGTCCAGTGTATTCTCATTAATCGAAGTAGTATATACTCCCTTCATCGTCTCTTTATATTCCTCCATGCTGAGATTCGCCTTTGCCCTTGTCCTGGACATAATCCTCCCCGCCCCATGAGGTGCGGAAAAGTTCCACTCCGGGTTTCCTTTTCCCACTGCAAGGACACTACCGTCTCTCATGTTTATCGGAATCAGCACCTTCTCACCATTATGGGCCGCTATCGCGCCCTTTCTTAAGACCATTTCCTCTGTGTCAATATAATTATGAATTGTGTGGAACGCCTCTCCTCCTTTTATTCCGGTTCTCTCCAGAATAATCTCAGCCATCTTCTCCCGGTTCCGTCTTGCATACGCCTGGCAGATCTCAACATCATGGAGATATTCCGCAAGGTACTTCCCCGATAAAAAGCACAGATCCTCCGGCATGCCTGCCTCCGACTCGTGAAACTTGCGCCGCAGCTCCTTTAACGCCTCCTGAATCTCGCCCCTTCGTCCCTGCTCCTTGTAGGTTTTTATAATCTCCTCGCGTTTCTCAAAATATTCGCCGTATCCCCTGTCAAGGTCAACTGCCAGTTTCTGATAATGCTCCGCCACCTGTTTTCCCAAATTTCTTGAACCGGAATGGATGATAAGATACTTTGTGCCGTCCGCAGCCTCATCAATCTCAATGAAATGATTGCCGCCTCCCAATGTGCCAAGCGACCTTCCCAGCCGCTTTGTGTCCTTAAGCTCTCTGTAGCAGGCAAGCACAGTCAGGTCAAAGCGTTCCTGTCGTCCTTCCCAGACATGCATTCCGGAGGGAATAAAATGCGCTGCCTCATCCACCTTCTCAAAGTCAATCTCTGCTTTTCCCAGATTCACTGTATACATGCCGCATCCGATGTCGACTCCCACCACATTAGGAACCGCTTTATCCTTAATCGTCATGGTAGTTCCGATGGTACATCCATTACCGGCATGGACATCCGGCATAATACGGATTCTCGACCCTTCCGTCATCGGATAGTCGCACATCCGCCTGATCTGCTCTATCGCCTCATCCTCTACGACTCTTGCATAGCAGACCGCTGTGTTTACTTTTCCCATGATTTCCATTCTGTCCATTTCTTTTTTCCTCTCTTTCTTTCATCTTAGGCATCATTAGCATAAAATCGGGTAGGAGGGGCTGTCGCACTAAGTAATTAGTGCGTAGCCTCTTTTCTTTGCAAAAAAATTACAAATATAAGCCTGAATTATTCACGGAACAGTATTTGAACTGATAACTGTACCATGAATCTGAAA
>CAJTQA010000080.1 GCA_910578455.1 uncultured Dorea sp. | reverse complement strand
ATGTGCCTGGGCGGGTCCAGGTGCAGGTTCTTCCAGACTTTCATCTCCCCGCCGGTGAGATGGAATTCCAGGTCCCCGTTTTCCATGACGGTGATGCCCCGGACAGCCTTTTCAAACACAGCCCCGTCAAACTCATCCATTCCAAGCATCCGCGCCGAAATCCGCTCCAGCTCTTCCTCGCTGAAATTCACGCTGGTGCAGCTCATGCCCGCCTCCTTTTTGGAGCGGCATATCCAGTGTACATAGGTCTTCCCCCTTATGGTCCCTTTCTTCCGTGTGAACGGCTGCCCGCAGACGCCGCATTTCATCTTCCCTGTAAAAGGGTAGGCGGGATTGACAAGCCCCGCCCGCCGTTCCATCTCCGCCTGGACCTTTGCGTAGGTTTCCCGGTCAATGATGGCTTCATGGCAGTCTGCCATGTAATACTGCGGCAGCTCCCCGCCGTTCTTTACCTTTGCCTTGGTGATGGGGTCCGCCATGTAGCATTTCTGCCGCCGGATGTCGCCGGCATAGACCTCGTTGAAAATGAGCTGCCGCACCGAGGCTTCCTGGAAATCGTTGCCAAGAGTGGTGCGGATGCCCACCCTGTTCATGTTCTCCGCAATCCGGCGGAAGGAAACGCCGTCAATGTACATCTGGAACATCCAGCGGACTGCTTCCGCCTCTTCCGGTATGATGACATATTTTTTCTCATCCTCATCATACCGGTATCCGAGGATGTGCTTGTTCGCCGTCCCGATCTCGCCGGACTGGAACCGCCGCCTGACTCCCCACTTCACGTTTTCCGAGATGCTCCGGCTCTCCTCCTGTGCAAAGGACGCCAGGAGCGAGAGCATCAGCTCCCCATCCTCTGAAAGCGAATTGATGTGTTCCTTCTCGAACCGCACCTCGATGCCGAGGGACTTCAAATGCCTGACCGTCTCCAGAAGGTCGACCGTGTTCCTTGCGAAGCGGCTGATGGATTTCGTCAGGATGATGTTGATCCTGCCCGCCTCGCAGTCGGCGAGCATCCTTAAGAATTCGCCGCGCCTGGCCGTCCCTGTCCCGGATATCCCGCAGTCCGCGTACACCCCTGCGTATTCCCATTCCGGATTGTTCTGGATGAGCGCGCTGTAATGGCTTATCTGTGCGGAAACGGAATTCATGAGCCGCTCCGTGTCCCTCGAAACACGGGCATAGGCGGCCACCTTTTTCCGCCCTGCCAGTGCGGGGAGGGCCGGCTCGATTTTTCTGATTTTCTTCAATAGAAACCACTCCTTTCCGCTACCATTCATCACTCCAGACCGCACTTATTGCAAGGTTTTTCCGGCTAATAATGTACCCAGAATTGGCCGGTGTTTCTGCAAAAGTATTGTATCAATTTCCGAATATTCCTCTTTGGTGATGGCGCCTTCTTCGAGCATCGCCCGCGCCACGGCAAGCGACATCCGGTAGCGCATCTCCGCGCGGAATTCCCCCTCACTCATCTGCGCCGCCTCCCCCGAACCTAGCTTTTATATAGCACCCGTGGGAGCAGTATTTCCTCCTGGAATCCCCATAGACGTCAAACTGCTCCCCGCACCCGGCGCAGGTGAAGGAATACACCGCCCTCTGCCTTATCTGCTCCGGATGCCCGTGCCACCACTTCTCCCGGCACTCCCTGGAGCAGAACGCCCGCCGCTTCACGCCCGCCGTCTGCTGCAGCGGCTTCCCGCATTCCCGGCAGATGCCTTCCTGCGCCTGGGCGTCCTCCTGCCCGTCCTGCGCCGCCTGCCCCGCCAGGCCGTTCCTCCTGCAGAAGCTGCGCACCGCGTCCCTGGACACGCCCGCCAGCCTTGCCGTCTCCGTATATCCCATGCCTGCCCGCCGCAGGTCTGAAACCTTCCTTTTCTGTTCCTCCGTCATGAAAAACACACCTCCTGCCATATGCCACCGCAGGGACGGGAATCGGACGGTTGCATCGGCATTTTTTCTGCGCCTCCCGCCGTGCGGAAAAATAGCTTTCACATATAGGCCACGGAAACGGGGGAGCTGAACCCCCTGAAATCAAAAAATGGCCCACGACATTTTATGTGCCGCGGGCTTGTCACTATTCGCGCCGGGCTTTACGCCATGGCGCGCCTCCCGTTTAGCTGCCACACATCGTGGCTCTTGATCTGCCGGACGGCGGAGGATACCGTGCTGGCATGGCCGTGCCTATGGTAGTAGGCCGTCCCCTTCGTGTGCTTGTGGTAGATGCGGACCGGATACCGGTCATAGGAAAGTTTCTGGACGATCCAGCAGTGTTTGGTGCATCTGGACTGGACCTCAAAGAAGTCATCCGTCTGGCGGATGAGCCGGAAGTAAGGGGAAGTGAGAAGTGTGCGTTCTTTCGCAGTGAACATCAGCATCCCTCCTTCCGCCGCCCCCTGCGTGGCAGGCGGGCTGTTTCCATAAACTGTTTTTTCATAGGCGTGTGCCTCCTTTATTTTTCTGCCGCCGTTCCCGGCAGCGCCCTTTGGGGTAGTGCCATGTTAAATCAGATTCCGCAGATTATCCACTCATATCTGCGCCATAAGATGCACAAACTTTCCATCCGTTTCCTGTGTAGTTTACACCCACTAAAAAACGGGCCCGCGGCACATGGGAAAATGCCGCGGGCCCTGCTGTCTGTATTTATATCCGGCTGGCGTGATCGAGCGAAATCCATCCGTTTCTCTTTTCCCGGTAGGATTTCAGCAGCCCCCACCGGGATGCGCCTTTCCCGTCCGCTTCCTCAACAATGGTAAATACACCCATACCAGTCACCTTCCCGGTCTTGGGCTTATCCGTCCCAGGCGCTTCCCGGATGTTCAGGTCGGGGATGGACACCCGCACAAGGTACGGCTGGAATGCCGCCGCCCTGGTATACACCGCCTTCCCCGATTCATCAAACACGGAATGCCCCGGATTTTCGTCCGCACACTTCTTGGCGTTCCCCAGCGACTTGAACGCCCCTTTCTGCGAGGATGCGTCCGCCCACGACTTCCGGACGCGGTACCAGGCTTCGGTCTCTGCGGGAGCAGGCTTTGGTGAGCCTCCCGCCGTGCCAAGGATGCCTTTCAGGATGGAGAGGATTTTCTCCCCATAGCCAGCTCCCGCCGCCCATCCTTTCCCGGCCGGATTTTCTTTCTGCCCAAGCCACTCCACATATTCCGCACAGCCCCTCGTGACATACTTAAAACGCGGGTCAATGCAGGCGTTCTTCAGTTCGTCCGTGGAGGCGTAGGCTTTCAAATGCTGCACCTGCGCCCGGATGCCGAGCTGCGGCGTGCCAAAGGAATTTCCCTTCATACCATTGGAAGTCACGCCCATGCCGCAGAAATTGTTCTGTGAAAGCGTGACCGCAGAGCCGGAAAAGGTAAAATTGCCGGTCTCAAGGCAGGACTGTGCAAAGGCGACGTCGCCCCGGACTCCCTCCGCCTTACCCTCGGAGAGATACAGCGGAACCGTATCGAGGACAGACTGCGCCACTGCCGGATTCTTCCCTTTGATATAATTCCTCATCTGCTCTGCCGTTGCCGCGGAATCCCCCATGATCTTCGTGTATCTGCCCGTGCCGGAGGATGCGCCTCCCATCGCCGCCTTGACTGCTTTGCGGAACCCGTCCATCGTGTACCCCGCGCCAAGCTGCGTCCATAAATGCTCCGGGTCGCCGTGGTTGCTGGCAATGCCCCGTCTGTGTCCCTCTTTGTGGCTGATGACTACGCCATCCTCCAATGGATTCAGGCTGTATTTTTTACAGAGCATGGCGAACAGCTCCACCGCTGCCTCATAGGTTCTTTTTGCCACCGCTTTTGCCGCGGCCACATCGGAGCAGGTAAAGTTAGAGCCTGCCGTGTACCGGATACACGCAGGCTCGCACATCTCCACCCCGATATGGGTATTGTTCCCGCTCCCCTTATTCCCGCTTCCGCAGTGCCATCCCCTGTGGTTCCACGGGAGCGTCTGGTACACTGCGCCATCGTTCCCGTCAATGAAACCGTGGACGCAGGAACTATCGTGCGCCGGGCTATTCCAGCTATTGATGAAAGCGGATGCCTTCGGCTGCGGGCAGCCCACGGAATGGAGCATCAGCCCCTTCACCGTGATCTTCCTCCCTGCCGTGTAGCAGGGGTTCCTTGTCAGGATGCTTTCCACCAGTTTCACGATTATTCATCCCCCTTCCCGTCCTCTGCCCTGTCATGGAGCTGCTCCAGGATATCCTTCAGCTTTTCCGGGATGGGCAGCCCAAGGTGTCCGGCGTTCTCTAAAAGGCTCACGCCCTCATTGGAAATATAGAAAAAGATGACCGCCGTCCGCAGGACAGAGCCGTTCCCGATGACCTGCACATCGAGGATGTTGGCGATCCCCACCAGCAGGAAGATCAGCACCTTCTTTGCGATGC
>CAJTQA010000079.1 GCA_910578455.1 uncultured Dorea sp. | reverse complement strand
GTTCTTTGGCGGCACACCAGTAAAGATTGTCTGTGATAACCTGAAAACCGGAGTGACCCTGCATCCTAAAAGAGGCGAGATCATACGAAATGAGGCCTATCTTTCCCTTGGCGAGTATTATTCCGTTGCCATCATGCCTACAGGTGTCAAAAAGCCGAAGCAGAAAGCAAGCGTTGAAGGTTCTGTGGGTAAGATCGCCACGGCTGTCATCGCAAAACTCAGGAACGATGTATTCACATCATTAGCCGCATTAAATGCCGGTATCCGGAAAGCGGTAAAAGAATTTAATGACAAGCCTTTCCAAAAACGCCCCGGTAGCCGCCGGAGCATCTTTGAAACGGAAGAAAAGCCATATCTGAGAGCCCTGCCGCTTATCCCCTATGAAGTCTGTGAATGGTCTTATGGGCATAAAGTTGGCAGCAACTCCCATATATGGTGGAACAAAGGCCAGTACTCCGTTCCATACAGATATATCGGCTGCAAGGTGGATGTCAAATTTAACAGCCATCTTGTATTTATCTATTATAACAGAACAGAGATAGGAAGACATCAGATACTTCCCAGACATATGGCAAACGGCATGCGGACAGAGCCGGCTCATCTGCCATTCCCGCTTCGGAAAAATCTGTCAGTGGATGCCCTGCGCGACAGGGCAAGGGAAACAGGCCCCAAAACCTTTGAAGTAATCCGCAGGATGTTTGACGAGGCAAAAGTAGAATATAGACCGTCAAATTCCAATCCGCCAAATCCCGTGTTTTCCGTCAAATAAATATATCTTATGGATAAGTTAATCTGATGCATTTTGTGTCAGATTATTTTATTTTGATAGCTGTCTGTGTTATCATACGATAGTCACTTATTGGCAAAAGAAAAAGGCAGGAGCTACCTACCAAAGTCTGCTTCCTGCCTTTTATGAACACCGTGGTCATCCATAAAAATGAATGCCGCCAGCAAGACTATGATAACCGTATTTGTCAGTGAAAACAACCCCATTTCCCAAAAATCTTATGATGATGCCATGGATCAGCTTGATCCTTTCCGCCTTTCCTGTACCTGCGGATGTTCAGGCTCCCTCATCCGCTATGGCTTCTACCGCCGCCATGTCAAGGCAGACGGCGCAAAGTTCCCGCTTATCATCCGACGTGTCCTGTGCCAAAGCTGCAGCCGCTCCCATGCCCTCATTCCTTCTTCCTTAGTTCCCTACTCCCAGATCCCTTTAGAAGACCAGATTTCCCTGATCGAAGCCTTTGAACAGGGAGACGCCCCGGATACTGTACTTGATTCCAACCCGGAGATGGATGAACGTACTCCTTTCCGCCTCATCCGGATGTATTTGATCTATTGGCGGGAACGCCTCCTGTCCGAACGGATCGCCTTGCGGCCCTTTCTCCGGCTGACAAAGCAGTGCCTCCCAATTTTCGGGAAACAGTTCATGCAGATAAAAAACACGCCGAATATATTTTTTTCCCCGCCAACATAACCCGCCGTGCATTCCCGTGTTATCTTCCTTATACTCCTCTTATCATCGAAAAAAGGAGGAACCATATCTATGGAACAGCAAAAGAAACATGACATTGCCCTCATGAAATACTCTGCCATCGCCCCGGTCATCTCCGGTCTCCCGGCACAGTACCAAAGCTTCAGCGAATATTTCCGCGAGGTCTCGGAAAGGGGCATCCTGCACCCGGACGGCTCCCTGCGCCACTATGCCGTCTCCACCATTGCCAAATGGTACGAACTCTATGTCAAAAACGGCTTTGACGCCCTCCAACCCTCCGGCCGCTCTGACGAGGGAAAGCCCAGAAAGCTGGACGGGGCCCTGCAGGAACAGATTCTTTATCTTAAGGAGCATTACCCGAGGATGAGCGCCGCCGCCATCTATAAGCAGCTGCAGCATAACGGATTCATCCGCCGGGGAGAACTCTCCGAATCGACCATACTGCGTTTCATCAACCGGCTTGCCATGGAAAAGAAGTTTTCAAACAATCAGGACATGCGCCGCTACGAGCGTCCCCATATCAACGAAGTGTGGTGCGGGGATTCCTCCGTGGGACCATATCTGAAAACATCTGACGGAAAGAAACACCGTGTTTATGTCATTGCCCTGATTGACGATGCAAGCCGCATGGTTGTTGGTATTGATGTGTTTTTTAATGATACCTTTATAGGTCTTATGTCCGTCCTGAAATCAGCCGTCTCAAAATACGGTGTCCCCAGAGTACTCAACTTTGACAACGGCAGCTCCTATAAAAACCGGCAGATGGAACTGCTTGCTGCACGCATCGGATCCGTCATAAACTACTGCAAGCCCTATACCCCAACGGCCAAAGCAAAAATAGAACGCTGGTTCCGCACCATGAAAGACCAGTGGATGGCCTCTCTTGACATAAGGGATTTCCACTCCCTTGATCAGCTGCGGGGCTCCCTGTCCGCATTTGTCCGCTCCTATAACCTCGCCCCGCATTCCTCATTGAAAGGAAAATCCCCTCAGGACCGGTTCTTTTCCGAACCGGAGAAAATCCGCCGTCTGGATATGCAGCGAATAGAAGAAAGCTTCCTTTTAGAGCTGGAACGGCGCGTTTCCGCGGACAGCGTGATCGTCATCGACGGGGTGGAATACGAAGTGGACTGCCGCTTCGCAAAGCAGCGCATCACCCTGCGCTATTCCCCTGATATGAAAGACATCTTTATAGTGGAACATGACGGTTCCCTTACGCCCATAAGGCTCCTGAACAAACAGGAAAATGCATCCGTAAAACGTGAAAAAATACATCTGTGCGGAGGTGAAGACTGATGGAACCCATTACCCGTTTCGGATTGGAATTCAATCCTTTCCTGAAAAACGCAAAAGAAATCCTCATAAATACACAGGAAAGCCGTGAGGCTGCCTTCCGGCTTGATTATCTGGCAAAGAACAGGGGATTCGGTATCCTTACCGGCGCTGCCGGAAGAGGTAAGACCACGGCAGTCCGCAGATGGAAAGCATCCCTGAACCCTTCCTTATACAAAGTCATTTATTCCAGTCTTTCTACGCTCACCGTAAACGATTTTTACAGAAGCCTTGCCGGTGAACTCGGTGCGCAGCCTTCCTTCCGCAAACCGGACAATTTCAAGTCCATACAGGATGAAATTACCCGCCTTGCGCTGGAAAAGCGAAAGACGCCTGTCATCATCATTGATGAAGCGAATTATGTCAGCAATGCCATCCTGAATGACTTAAAGCTCCTCTTCAACTTTGAGATGGATTCAAAAGACCGTGCGGTCATCCTTCTGGCCGGGCTCCCCCAGCTTAATTCAACCCTGAGGCTTGGCGTGCATGAGCCGCTCCGCCAGCGGATCATCATGAACTATAACATGGAAGGGCTTTCCAAAGATGAAGGACGCAACTATATTTCAGAAAAACTGAGAGGCGCAGGAGGAAATCCTGATATCTTTGAGGAAAATGCCGTAGAAGCTGTCCTCAATGCCGCTGACGGCACACCGCGCATGATCAACAAACTCTGCACGGCCAGCATACTGGTTGCAGCCAGCAGGGAGTTAAACAGCATCAATGCCGATGCAGTCATGCAGGCAGTCAGTGACTGCGAACTTGGCTAAAAACGTATCAGACCATCTGTGTTTTAATCTGCATGGGTGGCCTGCTGTTTCTTCCAATGTGCTAAATACACAGACAGTAATGTGACGGGATGCTTACCAGATGCTTCTTGCCTCACAGTTTTAATCTGACGGAAGCATCCCCTTTTAATCTGCCGGACAACAGTAGAAGAACAGCCCATGCAGACAGCAGGAGCCATACTTTCCATAGCTGACATCTATTCACCCCAGATCCTTGAAAAAGCATGTGATAAAGCGCTCAGGCAATACCATATGCCTTATTATAAGACTATCTATTCCAATGCAAAGAGCATAAACAGTGAGAAGGAACTTACAGAGTTTAAGGAAAACAATAAAAAATCCGGAATTGTCAGAGGCGCGGATTACTACAGAAAAGGAGAGACAACAAATGAACATTGAAATAAAAAAGAGTTTATCGGTATTGGAACTTGGCGACCTTGCAAGGATCATAGAAATGCAGGAAAAAGATATAAAGCTTGTGGATCTAAGCTACGAAAAGCGTTTGGAACTGCTCCTTGAAACACTGATACAGGAACGGGAGAACAGGCTCATAAACCGGCTTATCAAAAATGCCTATTTTAAATATCCTTCCGCAAGCATCGAGTCACTGGATTATGATGCAAGGCAGATAAAAAAGTCCACGATCCTGAATCTCGCCACAATGGGATTTGTTGCCAATGCAACAAATCTTGTCATCACAGGACCGACCGGTGCGGGAAAGACTTACCTTGCATGTGCCCTTGGCGTGGAAGCATGCAGACAGACTTACAGGGTTTTA
>CAJTQA010000078.1 GCA_910578455.1 uncultured Dorea sp. | reverse complement strand
TTTTTATGTGTTATACAATGCCTGTTTTTGCAAGTGAAGGCGTTTATGACCCAGATACTTCGTGGTGGGAAAAATTTGTTGAAGAATCTTCTGCTTATATTGCTTATTTATGTTGTCGTGTTGGTGCAGTTGTAAAAGATTATGATTTTGCAAAGTGGGTACAGACACGAGAGGATTACAAAGAATGGTGGAATACAGGGCATATTTCACGGCTTGAAGATTCTAGTGGTAATGTAAGTTATTCGTTTGACAAGGAATTAATGGCATATATAAAACAATGTCTGGATGAATACGCCAAAACCGAAAACGTCAAAGAAGAAAACGGGGGCTTCTACCTGCTCCCGACAACGTCCATTAGTGATGTACCCGCCAGCCATTTTATGAACGCCCAGATGTTCCGTACATTTAGAAATATCGTGATTGAAAAAGGCTGTCTTGGTGTTGCAACTAATTATTATTATAAGCTGAGTTTTATTGATATATTTTCAAACCCTGACCACCCTATCATGTTGGTTGGTGATGTAAGCCACCTGAACGCCTACAAGGATAATCCTGAACGGTATGTATCTTGTACCTTCTTTTGTGCGAATGAGTGGTTATTTCATAAAGGTGCGATAATGCAGTTTCCAGAAGATGACAAGATATATACAAGCTGTTCTGATGCGAAACATAATATCAATGCTGGTTTAAAAGGATATACGGACGTTTCAAGGATGAACCCGGGGGAAGGTGACTCGGGAAACTTTTGTTTTTATTCCACCACCGGTGAATACATCCGTGTGTTCGTCTCTCAGAACGCCGCTAAGAATTATACGGTAGGAAACCGCAAGGTCTACTTCACGGAGAATTATTATAACTACGTGCCGGAAGATTTATCGGTATCAATCGACGACCTGCAAAAGACCGTGGACGACTTGCAGAAGGTCATTGATGAACTGTTAAAGCAGATAGGCAATAACACATCCGAAAAGGAAATCATGGACTTACTCAAGCAGATACTGGAAGAACTCAGTAATAGCGGCGGCGGTAATGGCGGCGGCAATGGTGGCGGTGACATAAACGTTGACATTGACCTCAGCACAACAAACGGTCTGCTTTCAAAGATACTTGCAAAGGTCACGCAGATATTTGACAAGATATCAGAGACAGCCACAGGTTCGGTGGATGCAGTGAGCGCAAAGCTACAGGAAACACTTGACGAAATACTGTACACGTTAAAGAGTATCAGACGTTGGACTATCGCAGATACGGTGTTCGACGGTCTGGACGCCCTTGCCGATATTGCATCCTTCTTAAAAGACTTCCTCACAGCCCCGGCGGCGGCTATCGGTACTGCCGCCTCTTCCCTCGGAGACGCAGCAGACATGCTCACGGACAGGTTCCCGTTCTCTATCCCGTGGGACATGGCCGCCCTTGTAACGCTCCTGTCAGCGGAACCGCAGGCACCTGTCTTCAAACTTCCGATCGTGATAGAGAGCTACGGCATAGAAGAATATATAGAAATTGACATGTCACAGTATGAATATCTGTCAACCATCATGCGCGGGATGCTGAGTATCATCTATGCATACGGCATCTTAAGCATGACCACAAAAGTAATAGACACAGGAGGTAAGAAATGATAGCACTGATAAAAACGGCACTCATGGCATTATATAACATCCTCCCATCATCCCCCATCAAGATAATCACGGAGAGCACAGCCTTTGACGGTGATTTCCTCAGTTACCTTAACTGGTTCGTGCCCTTTGACATATGCTCCACCATAACCTTAAGCTGGATAGGCTGTATCCTGGCCTACTACACATTCAAGCTGGTAAAGGAAATGATACTCGATAAGCTCATTGATATCCTCATAAACATCATCTGATGAGAAAAGATTTTCCGAACGTTCGGAAAAGGAAGGAAGGGAAAATATGGTACATTTTTTCACAGGCACGCCGGGCAGTGGCAAGTCCCTGCATATGGCAATGGTCATTGACAAACAGTTAAAGAA
This sequence comes from uncultured Dorea sp., assembly GCA_910578455.1. Taxonomy (GTDB): domain Bacteria; phylum Bacillota; class Clostridia; order Lachnospirales; family Lachnospiraceae; genus MD308. Next base: position 3,225 of record CAJTQA010000078.1, on the reverse strand, counting down.
GGGAAAGAACGTTATCGCAAACTTTGAGATAAACGAGAGCATCTACAAAAGATGGGACGAAAAGCACCCGGGAGAGCGCGGCATATTCATCTATGCTTCTAACGCAGACCTTTTAAACTCAGCATACAGGCCGTATAAAGATGACAAAGGCCGGATGCACGTACCCCCGGACGATAAGTTTTCATACATAGAAGGGCTGTACGGGTTTGCCGCAAACTACCATAAATTGAACAGTAAAGGGCAGATGAGAGAGGGACAGACCCTTCTAGTCCTGGACGAATGCCAGGAACTCTTTAACCCCCGTTCATGGAACCGCAAAGACCGCCTTAAATGGTGCAGTTTTTTCAGGGAGCACAGGAAATACGGCTATGAGGTCTACCTCATATCACAGGATGATACCGTCATAGACAAGCAGATACGGCACATCCTCCAGTTTGAGTATGAACACAGATGCGTCAACAATTACAAGTTGTTAGGCCGTGTCCTCGGCGTACTCTCCGGCGGCAAGCTCTTCATCTATATCCAGCGCATATATGGTCTTAAGAAGAAAGACGCAAAGGTGAAAGCAAAGTACTTCCATGGCGAACGGAAGTATTATGAATTTTATGACAGCTACAAGACGTTCGGACAGCAGGGAACCGCCGAGAATACTTCGCAGGCGGTTAACTGATGCCCGGACGGCGCCGGAGCCGCCATGAAAAGGCATAACACTAACGAAAGCCCCGCAGGGCTTGCCTACTTGACAATAGCAATATTTTAGAACCACTTTTTTAAAAAGCCGAAAATGGGGGGTAATCATGGAGTATAACTGCCGTGTGTATGATTACCCGGCGGGACAGCACGTCACGATTTATAAACGCACGATCACACGGTCGGAAGATACAGGGAATGAAGATACAGAGGATTTAGAGGTAGAAGCGGATATGAACGTAAATTTCACAAAGACATATAAAAATGAGGACAGGACAAAAGAGGAAGAGGAACACTGCAAAAAAGTAAGCCTGTCCGACACAAAAAATAGGATATACAACATATCACGCTCCAACGTCTGGGACTGGTTCATCACCCTTACTTTTGACCGCGAAAGGACAGATGCAAGTGACTATGACGTTATCGTCCGTCGGTTAAAAATCTTTCTGAACCATCTGCAACAGAGACAGTGCCCGGGCCTGAAATACCTGATAGTCCCGGAGTTCCATGCAGACAACGAGCACTACCATTTCCATGGCCTGCTATCCGGCTGTGACGGCCTACGGTTTAAGTACAGCGGCCATGACACAAAAGACGGACAGCCGATTTACAACGTGCTGAACTGGAAATGGGGATTTACCACCGCCACAAGGGTATATGACACGGAGCGGGTATCCAGCTACATCACAAAGTACATAACAAAGGAAACGGGAACCTTTTTAAAAGAAAAACACCGCTACTATGCAAGCCGGAACATAAACCGCGCAACACCTCGCTACTTCATTATAGATGAGGAAGACTTTTTGAAAGTTTACGGCTCAAGCATCACCTATTGCAAGTCGGTAACCATCCCGGAAGCGCACCAGCAGATCAACTACTATGAAATCAGATGATTTTCCGAACGTTCGGAAAACGCCGCCGCTAACAAACAAAAGTCCCCCAGCGGGGGATTTAGGGGGGACTTAAAATGTTACCGCTGTGGCATAACGTGCGCATTTCCGCCGTTTGTCCCTTGCCAACGGGGGAAGGCTTGAACAGCAAAGACTATCCAATAAAAGTAAATATATGGAGGGGTGACCCTCACCTCTCCATAGGCATAACATAGGCACAGCAAATCTTCCCCTTGGGGGTGCAGGGGGATAAAATCAAAAAAGGGCTTGCCCTTTTACCTTTTCCCCGCCTAGCAGGAAAGCCCCGTGCAGTCAACAACTACCTTGTAAACAGATTGCTTGTTGACGGTACGGGGCTTTTCTGCTAGGCTCCGATATACTGCAAGGGAAAGGGGCGTAAAGGATGGGCAGGCATCTTACATACGAGGAAAGATTCTATATCGAAAAGGAACTGAAAAAAGGCACATCCCCAAAATTGATAGCCGAAACTCTCGGCAAGCATTTCACCACAATCTACAAGGAGATAGGAAAAGGCACGGTTACATTCCTTAACTATGACTACAGCACCCGCAAAGAATACTGTGCCGACGTGGCACAGCGCAAGACAATAGAGCGCGGACACAACAAAGGCATACAGTACAAGCTTACTGGCGACCAGCCCCTATTGTCCCGCATTTCAGGACTTATAAAAGAAAAGCATTACAGCCCCTATGCCGTGCTACAGACACTCAAAAAAGAAACGCCGGATGCTCCCAGCATGTGCGAGACGACGCTTTATAAGTATATCCACCTTGGATTAATCCCCGGCGTGTCAGACAAAGATTTGTACATCAAGGCAAACAAAAAGAAGAAGAAAAAGAAGGAAACGCAACAACGCCCTTGTTACCGCAAGCCCCCGGAAAAATCCATCATCCACCGCCCGGCATGCATAAAGGATCGGGAAAGCTATGGGCATTGGGAGATAGACACAGTATACAGCGGACAGTGTTGCCGGAGCAAAACCGCGCTCCTTGTCCTCACAGAGCGGAAAACCTTGGAAGAATACTATATTAGCATAGCAGACCGCACCCTAAAGAGCGTCATATCAGCCTTGGATAACCTTGAAAAAGGCATGGGCTTGGATGCTTTCAAAAAGAAATTTCAGACAATCACCGCTGATAACGGCGCGGAATTTGGTGACGGCTCATTGATAGATCGTAGTGTGACCGCTCCCGGACAGCAACGCACACAGGTCTTTTTCTGCCATCCTTATAGCAGTTGGGAACGTGGACAGAACGAAAACCAGAATAGATTCGTAAGACGCTGGGTGAAAAAAGGCGGCGACCTCTCAGCCTATACGCCGGAAGAATGGGAACATATCACGGCTTGGGTAAACAGTTACCCCCGCCGTAAGTTCAACGGCATGAGTGCAAATGAATACAAAAACAGCCTGGGCATATCATAGTTTTCCGAACGTTCGGAAAAACGTAGAGGATGCCACCCTTTGAGACCGCCGCAGGACGGTCTCAAAGTCGCGCAAAAATATACAATATGCACAATAAATTCCATTAAGAAAGCACCAAAACTTGTTCAAAACGTAAAAACGTGCATTAAACCAAATAATTTTTAGAAATTAGTTTGACATTTGCCGAATTTTTTTGAAATT
>CAJTQA010000077.1 GCA_910578455.1 uncultured Dorea sp. | reverse complement strand
GTGGAAGTGGATGATGAGGAAGATTTTCTTGGATAGGCATATCGGGGCGGCGGGGAACTGCCGCCCGTCATCCAAAGCAAATACGCAGGAAGGAGCCATGAAATGGAAAGGGTTTTAAGCGCCGATATTGAGACATTTTCAGATGTGGATTTAATCAAATGCGGGGTATACGCCTATGCGGACAGCCCTGCTTTTGAGATTTTACTGTTTGCCTATTCCTTTGACGGAGGGGAAACACAGATCATAGACCTAGCGCAGGGGGAGAAGCTCCCGGCAGAGGTGGAGGAAGCCATCTTTGACGTGTCAGTGACCAAGACGGCATACAATGCCAACTTTGAACGCACCTGTTTATCAAAATATTTCGGGAGGTACATTCCCCCGGAGTCTTGGCATTGCAGTGCGGTACAGGCGGCCATGCTCGCCCTGCCCCGTTCGCTGGAGGACGTGGGCAGGGTGCTTGGTCTGGACGAGCAGAAAATGAAGGAAGGGAAAGAACTGATCCGGTATTTCTGCGTACCCTGCAAGCCAACGAAAGCAAACGGCGGCAGGACGAGGAACCTCCCCTGCCATGCGCTGGAGAAGTGGGAGCTGTTCAAGACCTACTGCAAGAGGGATGTGGACGTGGAGAAATCCATCCGCAGGAAGCTGCACAATTTCCCCATCCCGGAAAGCGAGATGGAACTGTACCGCTTAGACCAGCGCATCAATGACCGGGGCGTACTGGTGGATATGGGGCTGGTGGAACAGGCCATTGCCTGTGAGCGGCTCCATAAGGAAGTGGTGACGAAACGCGCCTATGAACTGACGGGACTGGAGAACCCCAATTCTGTGGCGCAGCTAAAGGGCTGGCTTGGGGACATGGGGATGGAGGCGGAGAGCCTTTCCAAAAAGGCAGTGGCGGAGATGATAGCGGAAACGGACGGGGAAGTGGAGGAACTGCTCAGATTAAGGCTGCTGATGGCAAAAACGTCTGTGAAGAAATATGAGGCTATGGAGAGAAGTGTCTGCTCGGATGGAAGGATACACGGGATGCTGATGTTTTATGGAGCGAACCGCTCCGGGCGATGGAGCGGGAAAAACGTGCAGATACAAAATCTGCCAAAAAACGACATTCCCGATCTGGAACTGGCAAGAGACCTTGTGAAGCAGGGCAGATTTGAGGATATCGAATTATTATACGATTCCACACCAAATGTGCTTTCAGAATTAATCCGTACCGCTTTTATTCCAAAGCTGGGATGCCGTTTTGTGGTGGCAGACTTTTCTGCCATTGAAGCCCGTGTCATGGGGTGGCTCTCTGGCGAGGAATGGGTGCTGGACGTTTTCCGTGGTGACGGGAAACTGTATGAGATGACGGCATCAAGGATGTTCGGCATCCCGATGGCGGAGATTGGAAAAGGCAGCCCGGAGAGGGCAAAAGGTAAGGTTGCAAGTTTATCTTGCCAATATGGGGGCTCCACAAATGGGCTCATCTCAATGGGGGCTTTGGATATGGGGCTGACAGAAGAGGAACTTCCCCCGCTCGTAGCTGCGTGGCGGAAAGCCAATCCGCACATGGTGCAGTTTTGGTGGGATGTGGATGCCGCCGCAATAAAGGCGGTTACCGAAAAGCAGAAAACGAAGGTCGGGAAGATCATTTTTGAGTATATGAGCGGGATTTTATTTATCACGCTCCCGTCCGGGCGGAAGCTGTCCTATGTAAAACCGAGGATGGCTGTGAACCGATTCGGGCGCGATGGGCTGACCTATGAGGGCATTGCGGAAAACAAGAAATGGAGCCGGATAGAGACCTACGGACCCAAGCTGGTGGAGAACATCGTGCAGGGGACGGCCAGGGATTTGCTGGCGGAGGCGATGCTCCGTGTGGAGAAAAAAGGATACCCTATCGTCATGCACTGCCATGATGAGATCATAGCGGAAGTGCCGGAGGGCAGCGGCTCCGTGGATGAGATGTGTGAAATTATGGCGATTCAGCCCAAGTGGGCGGAGGGATTACCGCTCCGGGCGGATGGTTACCAGTGTAGTTTTTATCAGAAAATGTAGAGGGAGAAATATATGGAGAGAAGGAATGCGGAAGGGTACCATGACCCCACAGCCTACGGCGGGATGCGTATGGCGGAGCAGAAAGCGGAAAAGGAAACGGTGAAGATGGTTTATAAGAACGGGAGGATGGAGCTTTATATCCATGAGTTCTTCCCATGCACAGCGGCGGTGGCAAAGAAGGTGTTCCCGCTGATCCGGCGCTTTGCGAAAGAGGATGACAGGGAGAAACTGCGGCAGTTCTTACGGATAAAGGCACGGGAGCATTCCGGGAAGGTCAGGGCGTTTTCGGAAAAGGCGGAGTCCCTCAGAGCAAATACGGAGGAATGGCATTTCTACCGGAGGAAAGCCAGGGAAGAACAGATCATTTATAACCAGTGCGTGAAAAATCTGAAATTATTGGAGGGCAGGAAGGAATGAGGATACAGATAGCAACAGGCAATTCAAGGATGGAGAAGCGGTGGAACAACGTGGAGATGGAGCTGGATGAATTTATAGAGCGCATCTCCCATACCATCCGCACGGCGGAGACCGTGGAGCAGTATATGAAGATGACGAAAGCAAAGCAGGATGCCATCAAGGACGTGGGCGGTTATGTGGGAGGAAAACTGAAAGGCGGCAGGAGGAAAAAGGACTGCGTGGAATACCGTACCATGATTGTGGAGGATATGGACCATGCAGTTCCGGGCGTGATTGAGCAGATAGAAATGCTCTATAATTACCGCTGTCTTATTTATTCTACCCATAAGCACACGCCGGAGAATCCGAGGTATCGTTTAGCAATCCCGCTGTCGCGCCCGGTGTCGCCGGATGAATATGTGGCAATCGCAAGGAAGGTGGCGGAGGACATCGGGATTGAGATGTTCGATGACACCACCTACGAGCCGAGCCGCCTCATGTACTGGCCGTCCACCTCCGCTGACGGGGAATTTATTTTCCGGGATATTGAGGGGGAGCCGTTAAATCCGGACGATGTGCTATCACGGTATAAGGACTGGCGGGATTCCTCCGAATGGCCGGTGAGCAGCAGGCAGCAGAACATCGTCCAGAGGGAAATGCGTAAACAGGCAGACCCGCTTTCCAAAGACGGCGTTATTGGCGCATTCTGCCGGACGTATTCCATCGAGGATGCCATCGCAAACTTTCTCTCTGACGTCTATCAGCCAAGCACCATGCCGGGGCGGTATGACTATATCCCGGCAGACTCACAGGCGGGCGTGGTCATTTATGAAGGGAAATTCGCTTACTCCCACCATGCCACGGACCCGGCCTGCGGCAGGCTGATGAACGCCTTTGACATGGTGCGGATTCACAGATTCGGTGAGATGGATGCGAAAACGTCCGAGGACACGGAGCCTGCCAAGCTGCCCTCCTTTACCGCTATGAGTGAGTTTGCCGTGAAGGATGAGAACGTGAAAGCCACGCTGGCGCAGGAGCGGCAGAAAGCGGCGGGGGAGGAATTCGCCCCGTCCGATGACTGGCAGGGTGCGTTGGAACTTGACAGGCAGGGTGCGGTAAAGCCCACGCTGGATAACCTTGTGCTGGTCATGCGAAGCGATGAGCGCCTGCGCTCCATTGCGTTCAACCTCCACCGGGACGGGATAGATGCCGGGGAGGGACTTCCGTGGAAGCAGATCAAGCCGGGGTGGAATGATGCCGACTTCGCATCCCTGAAAGTATATCTGAGCAATGTGTATGGCGTGTACTCCCCGACCAGGACGAAGGACGCTGTGCTTGCGGTGGCGGCGAAGCGGGCATACCACCCGGTGCGTGAATACCTTGATGCCCTGCCGGAATGGGACGGCACGGGAAGGGTGGAGACTTTGCTGGTGGATTACTTCGCCGCAGAGGATACCAGCTACACGCGGGCGGTCACCCGTAAGACGATGGCGGCGGCTGTGGCGAGGATATACCAGCCGGGGATCAAGTTCGATTCCGTCCTTATCCTGAACGGTCCGCAGGGCATCGGCAAGTCCACGCTCTTTGCAAAGCTGGGTGGCGCGTGGTTCTCCGACAGCCTGACGCTCACGGATATGCGAGACAAGTCCGGCCCGGAGAAACTGCAGGGGTACTGGATACTGGAGCTGGGCGAGCTTGCCGGGATGCGCAAGACGGATGTGGAGACCGTGAAGTCCTTCCTCTCCCGGGTGGATGACAAGTACCGTGCAAGCTACGGCATGAACGTGGAGAGCCACCCGCGCCAGTGCATCATTGTGGGAAGCACCAACTCAGAAAACGGCTTCCTGCGCGACGTGACGGGCAACCGCCGCTTCTGGCCTGTCCGGGTAGGAAGGGAGAGCCGGAAGAAGCCCTGGCAGATCACCGGGGAAGAGATATGGCAGATATGGGCGGAGGCGGTGTCGCTGTACCGTTCCGGGGAGAAGCTCTACCTCGAAGGGGAGGAGGCACAGATCGCCATTGCGGAGCAGGCGGAGGCGATGGAGACGGATGACCGGGAAGGGCTGGTGCGGACGTACCTTGACACGCTGCTCCCGGAGGATTGGGATGAAATGAGCTTATATGACCGCAGGAATTTCTTAAACGGCAGTGAGTTCGGGGAATCGCAGCGGAAAGGCACCGTGCGCCGGACGCTCGTCTGCAACATGGAGATATGGTGCGAGTGCTTCGGGCGGGAGTCTTCTGCGCTCAAAAAGATAGATTCCTATGAGATCAATGCCATCATGCGCAAGATCGAAGGGTGGGAGAAGTATGCCGGGACGAGGACGGGGATGTATGTTTTTTCCGTTTATGGCAAGCAGAGGGCGTACTGCCGGGAACGAACGGAACAAGGCGTGTGACTGTTCCGGCAGATTGTTCTTTGAAAAAAGCCAGCAACTATGGGCGTTAGCGGATTTATAGGAACAACGGAACAACCTTTACTATATGAGAAATATAAAAATAAAAGAGAAAGAGGATGTGTGTGTATGTCATACACGCGTATAGCAATATAGGGATTTTTTTGTTCGTTCGTTCCGTTGTTCCTGAGACTGGAGGCAGCTATGTTTTTGGAAGATATCCTGAAAGACGGATTCGTAAATTATAAAAAGGTGTATGAACTGGCAGAGGAAAACGGCATAAAAAAGACGGAAGTAAAGCGGCAGAAGGCCCTGCTGGGCGTGAAGTCAGTCCATGTGGACGGAGAGGAAGGTGGGACGTTATGGCTGTGGTTCATTCCGAAAAACGTGTGGAAAAGATATTCACAGACGCAGTGAAAAAGATGGGAGGCATGGCGGTGAA
>CAJTQA010000076.1 GCA_910578455.1 uncultured Dorea sp. | reverse complement strand
ATAGTTTGTTTCAGTGCGCCATTTATTGGCTTCCCTCTACTTTCTTTCACACTAAAATCCTCCATGTAAAATCAGTAGTAATCAAAAACACTGCTTTACACGGAGGCGCATTTGGGTCATAAAACCGCTTGCCAACCAAGCGGAAGGATGGTATTCTTTTCATAGGCAGTGGGAAGGTCGATCCTGTTTGATTGTTTCGTTGTGGTGACTTAACAATACTACTTTTAGGACTTGCTTTCCACTGTTTTTGTTATAGAAAACAGAAAATTGCTATGCCACAGCCTTGGCAGGCCATCGCGCAGCGATTTTGTTCAATTCCGGTTTTTTAGACAGTGAGGCTGCACAATCCGCGATGGGGAGGAATTATCATGCAGAAAAAGATAAGTGAAGGTAAGTTAAAGGCTGAAAAGAAGGCACTTTCCGGCGAAGGCCCGGTCAGCGACCTGAAGGAGATACCGGGCATTGGCGCGAAGATGGCGCAGCACATGCATAATATCGGGATTCAGTGCATTGCGGACCTTAAAGGGAGAGACCCGGAGGAGCTGTATTATCTGGACTGCCTGAAAAAAGGATTTCAGGAGGATCGGTGCGCGCTGTATGTGTACCGCTGCGCGGTGTATTTCGCGGAACATGAGGAGCGGGAGCCGGAAAAATTAAAGTGGTGGTACTGGAAGGATAAGGAGTATCCGGAAAGCTAACTTTTATTCTTCTGCCAGTGATTGGTAAAACGCTTTTTCCTCTTCCGGGATTTCGGAATAAAATGTCAGACATTCCCCGGGAATGTCCGCGCCTTTTATGCTTTCTTCCGCAACTTCTGTTTTTACAATATTTATACCATTGAGAGCATCCTCGTACAATGTAACCGTCATATTTTTTTCCGGTTTCTTTCGGTGAAAACGGGAAACGGGGTATTTGTAGGAGACAATATGGTATTTTTCTGCCGCGCCGGACGCGGCTTTTTCTAATTCTCTCTGGTGTTCCTCAGAATCAGAGTCCGGGTCTGAATCACAGGAGGAAGAACAGTGATTAAACTGATACAATATTTCTTTATCCTTTATAGTTTTTGCCGGGTTGCTCTCCCCGGGCAGATAAATCTCAAGCCGGGCCAGGTTATCCAGCTCTTCTAATGTATATTCTGCATCCTGCCCTGCGTCTCTTTGGGCAGCGCATCCTGCACATAGAAGAATGCAGGAGAAGAATGTCAGCAGGAAAAATGCGGTGTTTTTAAAAAATGCTTTGTTCATGGTTATTCCTTTCTTTCAATTAACAGTCTGCATGCAGCAGCCAATAAGCAGCAGAACAGAATGAGTATGGGTGCGTAAGGACTCCATATGTTCGTTGCGATTCCGACTATGACTGCACCGGCGGTGACGGGGAGCGCCGCGTAGATCCAGCGGTATCTGCGAAGGGGCGTTCGTCCGGGGGTCCGGGATGCATTTCGGACGATCAGGCTGTCCGCATACATAGACATCCCCGACCAGACAATGAGAGACAGCCATGCCGCATCAGACAGGGTGAGAAAGATATTGCAGATATTATTTTCAAAATGAGCCAGAAAAAAATACTCTGCCTCGGAGCCTGCCAGCAGGATTGCCGCGCCTGCAATCATCATGACCGCATAATGTTTTCGGCATGTCTCTCTTTTTTCTTAAATTCCTCAAATACAAGGCCGTCTAATACAAGATGTTCAGTTCTGATTTCCTCATACTGCCTGGGAATGGAGAAATGCCAGATGATAAGGCTGATGCCGGCGGTCACTGTCATCCAGTACAGCAGTGATAATAGGAAGTTATGGCATCCTGGACCTTCAAAGAGGCCGGACAATATAAAAAGGCAGATGCCTCCTGTGATTCGCAGCGTTTTTTGCCTGCTGTATGCCGCATATCCGTTAAGCATTTCCTGGCTTACATAATAGCCGCTGTCCGCTGGCGCGGGGTTTCTGCGGGTTTGATTCTGATTCTCTTGCTGATTCTCACCCTGCTTTTCTTTTTGACTTTCTTCATAGTCTTCCTTTAGAAGATAATCAAGGGATATCCCGAACAGATTGCTGATCTGTATCAGTTTGCTGACCTCCGGCATCCCTTTGTCATTTGTCCATTTTCCGGCTGCCTGCCGGGATACGCCTAACTGTTCTGCCAGGTCTTCCTGGGACATGTTGTTTTCTTTCAATAATCGTTTCAGCTTTTGCCCGAATGTCATCGCTGTCTGCCTCCTGTGAATATTTGGTGCAGGCTCGCATGGAGTCCTGCAGATAGCAATTATATTACGCTTAGTTTGGAAGAAAAACAACCAATCTAAGGTTTCCGGGGTGTCAACTTTTAGTTTCGGAGAGAGGGAGCGGCGGGTTTTGGGCGTGGAAAGGAGGGGGGATGTGTGGTAGAATAGGTATTGTGACTGATAGGCGCCAAAGAAGTGATTTTGGATTTATCTTATGAGGTGATTATAGAGATGGAAAATAGGAAAGAAACGTTTCACAGATTAAATGTTCTTCCTGGCGGGGGAACTGAGACAAAGCTGACGGCAGTGAAAGGCGATATTACGGAAGACCACGGGGTGCAGGCGATTGTCAATGCCGCTAACACAAGCCTCCTTGGGGGAGGCGGGGTGGACGGCGCGATTCATCGTGCCGCAGGCCCCGGGTTGCTTTCTGAGTGTAGGACACTGAACGGATGTAAGACGGGAAAGGCGAAAATAACAAAGGGATATCGCCTGCCCTGTGAGTATGTGATACACACGCCGGGGCCTTGCTGGAGCGGCGGAAGTTCCGGGGAGGAGGAGCTGCTCGCGTCGTGCTATCAGTCCTGCCTGGAGCTTGCGGCGGGCAACGGGATTAGGAGCGTGGCATTCCCGTCCATTTCTACAGGGATATACCGGTTTCCTCTTGACCGGGCGGCAAAGATTGCAGTGAGGACGGTGAAGAAGTTCGTGCAGGAACATCCGGGGAAACTGGATGTTGTGAAGTGGGTGCTTTTTGATGAGCGGACGTTAAAAAGTTATGTCAGGGAACTGGAGGGGCAGCATATATGAAAAATTTTACAAGATTAGATTTATCCCTTTCTCTGTGCGGGCTCAACTGCATGCTCTGCTCTATGCATATAAGCGGCCACTGTCCGGGCTGCGGGGGCGGAGAGGGAAACCAGTCCTGCAAGATTGCCAGGTGCAGCATGGAGCATGGCAGGCCGGAATACTGCAATGAGTGCAAGGAGTATCCCTGTGAGACATATGAAGGGATTGACGCGTTTGACTCATTTATCACCCATTATAATCAGAAAAAGGATTTGGAGAAGAGACAGGGAATCGGCGTGCCGGCTTATCAGGAAGAGCAGAGAGAAAAGGCGGATATCCTGCGGCATCTTTTGGAAAATTATAACGACGGGCGGCCTGCCGCCAAAAGAGAGTGCAGCCTGTGTTGCAGGGCTTTTGCGTAAAATGGCAGATGAAAAGCAGATTGTATTGAAATTGCGGAAGAAAGGGTGAAGGAAAGTTTGGCAGATAGAAAAAGAGCGGCGAATAAGGAAGGGCAAAAGTATGGACAGCCTGAAAGGGATGTACCTACAATCGGAATTATCGAGGATGACAGGCTTTTGAATCAGGCGTTGGACATGAGCCTGAAAAACGCAGGGTATGCCACTGTCTGCGCGCGTACAAGAAAGGATGCCCTGTCTTTGATGGGGAAGGGAGAGGCTTTGCTCTTGATTGACATCGGGCTCCCGGATGGAGACGGCATCTGTCTGTATCAGGAATTGCAGGGCAAATGCCGGCCGAAGTTTCAGGGGGGCGCTCAGATGCAGCCGTCAGCCGATTGTGAAATCCCTGCCATTTTCCTGACAGCCAGAGATGAGGAGCGGGATATGCTTGCCGCTTTTGATATCGGCGCGGATGATTATGTGGTCAAGCCGTTTTCCATGAAAGTGCTGCTGAAAAGAATCGAGGCTGTGCTGAGGCGAAAGAGCGGGGAGAATGAGGAGAGGACGGTGTGCGCGGGGGAGCTTGTCCTGTACCCGGACAGAAAGCGGGCGTTTATAAAAGGGGAGGAGATTTCCCTGACGGGGAAGGAGTACCGGCTGTTGGAATATCTGATGGAGAATCAGGGGCAGGTGCTCACAAAGGAAAACATACTGGAGCATGTGTGGGGGCTTGACGGGCAGTTTGTGGTGGACAATACGGTGAGCGTCACGATAAACCGGCTGCGGAGGAAGATTTCACCGGGCGGTGAGGAGGCTTGCTGCATTAAAAATGTGTTTGGGCTTGGATACCGGATAGACGGCAGATAAAGCGCGGGAGGAAGGACATAACCGGGGGAAAGACAGCATGGTATATGTGAAGGATATACGGAGGCTGGCGTAGCATATGTGAAGGATATACAGAGGCTGGCGTGGCGTGTGCGAAAGATAGGCAGAGGCTGGCATGTGTGACGGAAGGGCGGATAGAGGATAGCATGATATGTGTATGGAGATGATATTTGGAGTTCTTGCAGGTTTTTTGGGCGGCGGGGCGGCGATGTATGTTTTGCAGAGAAGGCGGCGGAGAAGGGAGCTTAAAAGGGCTGTCTTACTTGCGGAGGATATTTTGAATGAGCGTGAGGTACGGATGGCAGCTCTGGGGCAGGAGACTCTTTACGGAAAGCTGGAGCACCGCCTTGTGCGTGTGCAGGAGATGATGCAGGGCAGCCGGGATGAGGCGAGGAGGAGCAGGGATGAGATTCAGAGGCTTATATCTGAGATTGCCCACCAGATGCGTACGCCCCTTGCGAACCTGGAGACGTATATCGGATTTTTGCAGGAGATTGCGGAGGATTCCGGGCAGGAGGGGCTTTGGCGGTCTGCGGATGCCGCGGAGGAAAGCGCGGGCAAGCTGCATTTCCTTGTGGAGAGCTTTATCCGGATATCCCGGCTGGAGCAGCATATTATTCAGATTAAGAAAGAAGAGACGGACATTTTAAAGACGGTCAGAAATGCGTTGGGGCAGATTCAGCGCCGGGCGGAGGAGAAGGAGATTGAGGTGTCGGTTGATTTTCCCGGGCGGGCGAGCTGTGCCCATGATGGGAACTGGCTTGGGGAGGCGCTTTTTAATATTTTCGACAACGCGGTGAAGTACAGCCGGGAGGGAGGCGCGATTGCGGTGTCCGTGACGGAAGATGAGATGTTCTTAAAGGTTTGTGTGAGGGATTACGGAATTGGGATCGAGGCGGGCGAGGAGTGCCAGGTTTTCCGGCGGTTTTACCGGGGAAAGCGGGTTACCTCCCAGGAAGGATTTGGGCTTGGGCTTTATCTGGCGCGGGAGATTGTGAATATGCATGGCGGCTTTTTGGTGGTAAAGAGAATGGAGCCGGGGTTAATGATGGAAGTGGATCTTCCGGGTGGTTTATCTGGTCGTTGTCTGTAATGCAGAGAGAATTTTAAAGAATATTTTAGAGAAGAGCAAAACGCATTGATTTTAAGATGAGATTTGGCTGTTAGACTTT
>CAJTQA010000075.1 GCA_910578455.1 uncultured Dorea sp. | reverse complement strand
TAAGAGGAAATAAAAAGAGGGCGTGATTGACTTTTTCTGTACTGCGTTCTATAATGTGAATAGTGTTTTAACTATTAAAGAAAGGTTGGGGTAAAAATGGACCAAGGAAAAGTTTCAAGAGTATTAAAATCGATGGAAGAGCATGGAGTGCCGCAGATGATCATTTCTGACCCGGTTGCCATCTTCTATCTGACAGGCAAGTGGATTATTCCGGGTGAGAGGCTGCTGGCATTATACCTTAATGTCAATGGAGACCACAAGCTTGTGATTAACAAACTGTTCCCGCAGGAGAAAGATCTGGGCGTGGAGCTTGTATGGTATGATGACATTGAAGACGGCGTGGAGATTTTAAGCAGATATGTAGAGAAGGATAAGGTTATGGGCATTGACAAGACATGGCCGTCAAGATTCCTTCTTCGCCTGCAGGAGTTAGGCGGGGGCAGCAAGTTTGTAAACGGCTCCCCGATTGTTGATTATATCCGCATGGTAAAGGATGAAAAAGAGAAAGAGCTTATGAGGGAGTCCTCAAGGCTCAACGATATCGCAATGGAAAAGCTGATTCCATGGGTATCCAAGGGGCTGACTGAGAGAGAGCTGAACAATAAGATTCGTGAGATATACAAAGAGCTTGGCTGTGAGGACGTATCCTTTGACCCGATTACAGCTTATGCGAAGGGGGCAGCTGATCCGCACCATGTAACGGATGATTCCAAGGGAAAACGCGGCGACTGCGTAATCCTTGATATCGGAGCTTTCAAGGACAACTATGCATCCGACATGACAAGAACTGTGTTCATCGGTGAGGTTTCCGACCGTGCAAAAGAAATCTATGACATCGTCGTAGAGGCAAACAGACGCGGTATCGAGGCTGCAAAGCCGGGCAACAGAATGTGCGATGTTGACCTTGCGGCAAGAAACTACATAGAAGAAAAAGGCTATGGCAAATACTTCACACACAGGACGGGCCATTCTATCGGTCTGGAAGATCATGAATTTGGGGACGTATCTTCCGTTAATGAAGACATCATACAGGTTGGCCAGTGTTTCTCTGTAGAGCCGGGCATCTACCTTGCAGACGAGGGAATCGGCGTACGTATCGAAGACCTTGTCATCATTACAGAAGATGGATGCGAAGTTCTTAACAGCTTTACAAAAGACCTTATCGTAGTTCCGGAGGAGTAAAAAAAGTTAAAGGCCTCATAAAAATATAAAAACGCATCGGCGCCTGTCAACGCAGATGCGTTTTTATATTTTTTTATGCTTTTGGAAGGGAGAAGATAAATTCGGTTCCGACCCCCTCCGTGCTGATGACATTTATATTTTCACCGTGCAGCTGTATGGCTTCTTTCACAATCGCAAGGCCAAGCCCGGTGCCCTTTTTGTCCTTTCCCCGTGAGAGGTCGGTCTTAAAAAAGCGCTCCCAGATTTTGTTCAGGGAAGTTCTCGGAATACCGATGCCCTCGTCCTTTACGGAAGTATAGATCTTATCTCCCCGCTCGGTTGTCTCAATCGTGATGGAAGATTCGGGTTCGCTGAATTTTATAGCGTTATCCAGGAGGTTGTAGAGAACCTGCTGGATTTTTCTTTTGTCAGCCATTGTCTCCAGATGCTTTGTGGCAAGGACAAGCTCAATGGAGATTTTCTTTTCCGTACATCGCCCCTCGAAGGAGGCCGCTACATTTTTGATCATCTCATGGATGTCAAACCTCTCCCGGTTCAGAAGAAGGTGCTTGGTGTCGAATTCGTTGAGCGTGAGGAGATCCTGAGTCAGGTCTGTCAGCCGCTCTGTCTCAAATAAGATGATCTTTAAGTATTTTTCATGCAATTCAGGAGGGATGGTGCCGTCCGTCATTGCCTCCACATAGCCTTTGATAGAAGTCAGGGGAGAACGGAAGTCGTGGGAGACATTTGCCACGAACTTTTTCTGGTAATCCTCCATATCCCTGAGCTGGGAGGACATGTAATTCAGGGAGGCGGAGAGATAACCCATCTCATCCTCCGTGTTCACCGGAATCTCGTAATCCAGATTGCCGGAAGCATACTGCCTGGCAGCCTCTGTAATCTTGCTCAGAGGATGATACACAAAGAACCGGAACGCCAGAAGTATCATAAAGGAAAGGATGTAGATCACAACCACCGTTATGAGGATTGTCTGTAAAAATAGGCTTTCCATATATTCGGAGTCCGACAGGTCCTTGTGGATTAACAGGTAGCCTTTCGGAGAATATTCATAGTTGACAGGGGCGATCACAGTGATGACATCTTCTGAAAAATAACCATGGTAATCTCCGATGGCGTATCGTGAGCTGCCGATTTCCGCGGGATTAAAGTCGGATATCTGGTAGGGAGCCAGCGGATAGCTGTCAGATTCGGCGGAGGTGATGAGCTTGCCCTGCCGGTCCACAAACCAGATGGCAGCATCCAAATGTGTCTGCATCCCGTCAAGCTGCGTATGGACGTTATAGAGGGAAATCTGCTCGGAAAAATAATCAGGCAGATAGTCGTTCGCCACCATGTTGGCCTCTTTATAAAGATTCGATGAAATCGCATGGTTTAAGGGCGCGGTAAATAATCCGGCAGTAAGGGCACCGACTGTAAACAGGCTGAGGAACCCGAAGATGAAATATACGATGATGAATTTTAAATATAAAGTGCTTTTCATGGCAGCTCCTTTTTATTTTACTTCAAATTTATAGCCGATGCCCCACACGGTGCTGAGACCCCAGCCCTGGCGGTCTTTGATTTTTTCACGGAGCCGCTTGATATGGACATCTACTGTACGGGTATCCCCGATATATTCGTACCCCCAGATCTGATCCAGGAGCTGCTCCCTTGTAAATACCTGGTTTGGCGAGGAGGCGAGGAAGTATAAGAGCTCCAACTCCTTTGGAGGCATCTCCACATTCTGGCCGTCGATAGTGACGGAGTAATTGGTGAGATTGATGGTGATGCCGGGATATTCTACGCATTTGCCCTTATCAGATGAGGGATTTTCCGCTTTTGGCACGGCATGGTATCGCCGCAGCACAGCTTTGACCCTGGCAACCATCTCTTTGGAATCAAAGGGTTTCATAATATAATCGTCAGCTCCCAGCTCCAGCCCCAGAACCTTGTCAAAAATCTCACCTTTGGCAGAAAGCATGATAACCGGAACGCTGGAATGAGCGCGCAGCTCCCGGCATACCTGGTATCCGTCAATCCCCGGCAGCATCAGGTCAAGAAGTATAAGATCCGGGCGATATGACTCATAGGCTGTCAGGGCCTGCTCGCCGTCATGGACGGTCATGGTGTCGAAACACTCTTTTGTAAGGTAAAGTGAGATGAGCTCTGCGATATTCTCATCGTCATCTACAATTAATATTTTTTGCTTGCTTACCATATAATCCTCCTGTTATTTGAGTTCTGCGATCGTAACCCCGGCATCGCCTTCCCCGAAGGCGCCGAGGCGGTATGATCTGACATGTTTCTGGCGTTTCAGGTATGTGTGGATTCCGGAACGAAGCGCTCCGGTTCCCTTGCCGTGCACGATGCGTACGGAGCTTAGATGGGCCAGGCTTGCGTCATCCAGATATTTGTCAAGCTCTGCAATCGCCTCGTCAACGGTCTTGCCGAGAAGATTGATCTCTGTGCTGACAGAGAGCGCCTTCCCCATCTTTACCTTGCCTTTCCCGGTCTGGCGGGCTTTTTTCTGAAGATATGCCGGTTTCTCCTCGATGATCTCCAGGTCAGAGATATGGATCTGGGAGCGTAGGATTCCCATCTGTACCGTCACATTTCCTTTTGCATCCGGAAGGGAGCTGACGGTTCCGTTTAAGTTCATGCTCAGTACCTTTACCGATTCACCCAGCTTAAAGTCGGCGGGCTTGTGCTGCCTGCGGGGCTTTGCCGTCTCTTCGGCCATCCCGGAGCGGGCGGCATCCATCTTTTTACGCAGCCGCTCCCGTTCTTTCTCCATCTCGGCGACAGAAATATTTTCCTTTCCGAATTTATGGAAATTCCGGATTGTCTCGTCGGCGGTCTCTTTCGCCTCAGCAAGTATGGCGTGGGCTTTTTCATTTGCCTCACGCAAGATTTTATCTCGCTGCTCGTTAAGTTTTTCCTGTTTCCTCTTTGCTTCCTGCTTTAGACTCTCAAGCTCACGCTTGTACGCAGCGATTTCCGCCTGCTCCTTCTCGATGGTTCGCCTGCCGGATTCAAGGTCTGTAAGGAGGTCTTCGAAAGATTCGTCCTGGGAGGTAAGCTGGGTCTTGGCATCCTCGATAATGTCCTTCGGAAGGCCCAGCTTTCCGGCGATGGCAAAGGCATTGCTCTTTCCCGGAATGCCGATTAATAGCCGGTACGTGGGGCGCAGCGTCTCTACGTTGAACTCGCAGCATGCATTTTCCACGCCGTCGGTGGAGAGGGCATAGACCTTCAGCTCGCTGTAATGAGTGGTGGCCATAGTGCGGATCCCCCGGACATGCAGATGATTCAGGATGGCAGTGGCGAGGGCGGCGCCCTCAGTCGGGTCAGTTCCGGCTCCAAGCTCGTCAAAAAGGACAAGGGAACGCTCATCTACATGTTTCAAGAAGGAAACAATGTTGGTCATATGGGAAGAAAAGGTGCTCAGGCTCTGCTCGATGCTCTGCTCGTCACCGATATCTGCGTATACGTCATGGAATACGGAGAGCTCAGAGCGGTCCAGCGCCGGGATGTGTAGCCCTGCCTGCCCCATCAGGGTAAAAAGCCCCACGGTCTTTAAAGACACGGTCTTTCCTCCGGTATTAGGCCCTGTGATGATTAAGAGGTCAAAAGAATCCCCAAGGGTCACAGTAATAGGAACTACAGTCCTGCGGTCAAGGAGCGGGTGGCGGCCTTCCCGGATGTGGATGCGCCCTTCCTCGTTAAAAAGAGGCATGCTTGCATTCATGCTGATAGCAAGGTCGCCCTTGGCAAAGACAAAGTCAAGCTCTGAGAGGATTGCATAGTCAGAGCGGATCATATCAATATATTCGGCAGCATCTGCGCTTAAGCGCGCAAGGATGGCCTGTATCTCTTCCTGCTCTTTCCCGTATAGCTCTTTTAGATCATTGTTGAGCTTTACAACTGCCATAGGCTCTATAAAAAGAGTGGAGCCTGTGGCGGACTGGTCATGGATCATGCCGGGAACCTGGCTGCGGTACTCTGTCTTGACGGGAATGCAGTAGCGGTCTCCCCGCATGGTGATGATGGGATCCTGGAGATAAGTCCGCAGAGACCCGTTTACCATGCCGGACAGGGTAGAATGTACTTTGTCGTTCATCTGCCCGATGGAGCGGCGGATATGCTTTAAATTAGCGCTTGCATCATCGCTGATCTCGTCCTCGTCAAGAATGCATCTGCGAATCTCGGATGAGAGGAGGGAGGCAGGCTCAAGGCGGGAGAAAAATATGTCAAGGCAGTCCTCTGCCTCGTCTGCATTGTCTCTCCGCCCGTATGCCTTTATGCGCCCGGCACATTCCAGGAGACGGCAGATACGCAAAAGCTCCCCGCTGCCTAATGTGGCGGCAATCTCCAGCCGTCTCAGGGAATCGCTTACAGGCTGGCAGAACTCAAAAGAGGGCTTTCCCTTCTTGATAATTCTCGAAAATGCGGCCGCAGTCTGCTCCTGCTCGGCCTTTATCTCCTCAATGCCTGTCCTGGGCTTTAATTTTCTGCACCGCTCCTTGCCGCTGAAGGAGGACGCGTGCCCCATAAGCAGCTCTATAATCTTATCATATTCTAATTTTGCCA
>CAJTQA010000074.1 GCA_910578455.1 uncultured Dorea sp. | reverse complement strand
AAAAAAAGAGAAAGAACAGCCCATTCCACAGTTCGTTCTTTCTCTCGCATACCAGTGTGCCTGCCATATACGGGATCATGTCCCTCTCATGAGGCTCCGGCACCACCGACATATATTATGATAAGAGAAAATTCCCTGTTTTGCAAGCTGGTTCGTATAAAAAGTTCATCAAAGATCCTGTTCGATTCCTTTATGGCCGGATTCCGTTCGGAACTGCAGACCTGTCCCTGCTGTGGGGCAAAGGGATCCTGCCGCATCCATGCCTACTATGACCGCTCCCTGGTGGACTTTATAGGCGGCACCCAGGTCCGCCACAGCCTCTGCATCATGCGCCTTATCTGTACCTGTGGCCATACCCATGCCATCCTCCCGGACTTCATTGGTGGCAGAAGTACACATTAACACTTAATGAAGCATCGGAGTATTTCGGGATTGGCTACAAGAAACTGAAGATGTTTGTTCAGGAGCATTCCGATGAGGATTTTGTCCTCTGGAATGGAAACAGAGCACTGATCAAGCGTGAGCAGTTTGAAAAATATATGGACAGCCAAATGAATGTGATTTGAGTTCATAGAAATTTTTCAATTTTCTTGTGGAAAATGAGCCGTGTATGTGATAGTATATTGATACATAGTCGGATACATACTATGGACTATGTTAGATAAATATTCAAGCATGGCTCCCTCAATCGGAAGGAGACGATGTTCAATGAGCGAAAAGAGACGCGATAGTAAGAATCGCATTCTTCGCACAGGAGAGAGCCAGGAAGCGGATGGACGCTATAAGTATAGATACATTGATGCCAATGGTAAGCGCAAGACAGTTTACAGTTGGAGATTGGTGGCTACAGATAGTATTCCAGCCGGCAAAAAAGATAATGCGCCTTTAAGAGATCAGGAGAAGGCAATCAATAAGGATTTGGATGATATGATTGTTCCTGATGGCGGCGGCTTGACGGTTCTTCAGCTTGTGAAGAAGTATATAGCAACTAAGACCGGAGTTAAGCATACAACCAGAGCAGGTTACGGAACTGTAATCAATCTGCTGGAAAAGGAACCATTCGGAGCAAGGAGAATCGACAAGGTCAGATTATCCGATGCAAAGGAGTGGCTCATCAAATTACAGCAGGAGGATAAAAAGAGTTTCTCAGCAATTCATTCGATCAGAGGTGTTGTGAGACCTGCATTTCAGATGGCAGTTGATGACGATATATTAAGAAAGAATCCATTTGAGTTTCAACTTGCTACTGTACTGGTAAATGACGCAGTCACTCGTGAGGCCATTACAAGGAAACAGGAAAGAACTTTCCTCGAATTTATAAAAAACGATGCGCACTACTGCAAGTATTATGACGGTATGTACATTCTGTTTAAGACAGGGATGCGTATTTCGGAATTTACAGGTTTGACGCTGAAGGATCTGGACATGGAGAACAGAACTATCAATATTGACCATCAGCTTCAGAAGACCGGGACGTTGGTTTACATCGATACGACGAAAACCTACGCCGGTACCAGAGTGATTCCGATGCAGGACGATGTGTATGAATGCTTTCAGCATATTATTGCGAATCGCAAGCCTCCAAAGGTAGAGCCGATGATTGATGGTTATTCCGGATTCCTTTGTTTCGATAAGGATGGGAAACCGATGGTGGCTATGCACTGGGAGAAGTACTTCCAGCATGCAGTTGATAAGTATAACAGCATTTATCGCATTCAGCTTCCGAAGATTACACCTCATGTATGCAGACACACGTACTGCTCTAATATGGCAAAGTCCGGAATGAATCCTAAGGTGCTTCAGTATCTTATGGGGCATTCGGATATCAGCGTCACTCTCAACACCTATACTCATCTTAAGCTGGACGATGCGAGAGAGGAAGTTGAGAAGCTTGCTCGTAAGCAGGCAGAGGCAAATGAGGAGTTTAGACACATGGGGTTGAAGGATGATACACCAACAAAGATTAGTGGCAGAAGGCTTGGGTAAAGCCGCATAAATGCTGGATAGTTGGCGGATTTCATTGACAATTTCTGAAAGCCGAGATTACGACAATAACTGGTTGAAATCTTTGGTGAGCGGCAAGGCAGTGGTCTAAAAATGGTCTAAATGAAAAATTTGTGAAAGCATTTAAATAATCGAATGAAAAGGTCATTTTTACTTTTTTCAGCCATTGGTGGTCGGTAAATGTTTCATAACATTTGCCGAAAATGGAGAAGAGCAAGAAGAAGCGGACATAGTCTACGGATTTTTGGAATTTTTGTTCCACAAATAGACCAGAAAACACCGATGGTCTAAACTTGAAAAAGTAGTCCAATTTAGACCAATATTTAGACCATTTGATGGAATAAACATACCGAGATAAGCCGAAAAAAGCCGAGAAATGGGGAAATGGTCGATAGACCGAAAAAGTGCGCAAAACCCCACAAAATAAGGAAAAACCAAGATAATCCGAGATAAGTAAGGAGTAAAAAATATATGATACGCGTATTATTTGTTTGCCACGGCAACATCTGCCGCAGCCCCATGGCTGAATTCGTTTTTAAAAACATGGTCAAAGAAGCCGGTTTAGCCGACCGGTTTGAGATTGCCTCTGCCGCCACCAGTTCTGAGGAAATCTGGGGAGGAGTCGGCAATCCGGTATACCCTCCGGCGCGGGAAGAGCTTGCCCGTCACGGAATTTCCTGTGCGGGGAAACGAGCGGTTCAGCTGAAAAAGAAGGATTATGACTATTATGACTATCTGATAGGCATGGATACGATGAATATCAGGAATATGGAGAGGATGACAGGGCATAAGGGAGGGAAGATTTCCCTGCTGCTGCAATATGCCGGGCGCAATGAGAGCATAGCGGATCCATGGTACAGCGGGCAGTTTGACGTTACGTACAGGGATATTGTGGAAGGATGCAGCGCGTTCCTCGAGTTTTTAAGAGGAAGAGGCGAGATTGAAAGATAGCGAATAGCTTATCGGCAGACTGCTACAGATAATTGCTCGTTTAGAATAATTACACATTTTGGAATAAAAGGATAGTAATATTGGAAAGATGATGGTATAATGTATGAAATGATAAACATGCTAAATAGCAGTGGAAAGGACGTGGGAGCATGAACAGAGTTGAGGAGATCATTGCAACGACCAGATTAAATGATTTATTGAACAAGAGGGAAGAAGAAGAGAAACAGTGCAAGACAGTTCTCTGGGTTCTGGCTATTATCGGAGCCGTGGCGGCTGTGGCAGCGATTGCGTATGCGGTATATTGTTTCTTTACGCCGGATTATCTGGAAGATTTTGAAGAAGACTTTGAAGATGATTTCGATGACAACCTTTTTGATGAAAAGGACCAGGTTTAAAAAGCTGTAAAGGTATAAGATAAGTAAGCAGGCTGCATGCCTGCTTTTTATCGTGCGGTAAGGAGTATAGGATATGGATGGACAATGCTACGCATTACTAATTGACGCAGACAATGTTTCTGCAAAATATATTAAGCCGATTTTGACGGAGCTGTCAAAGTACGGCAATATCACTTATAAACGGATTTATGGGGATTGGACGAACACGCAGCATTCTAGCTGGAAGGACGAGCTTTTAAAGAATTCAATAACGCCGATCCAGCAGTTTAGCTACACATACGGAAAAAATGCGACGGATTCTGCCATGATCATAGATGCCATGGACATTTTGTATGCAAAAGATGTGGACGGATTTTGCATCGTGTCCAGCGACAGTGATTTTACAAGGCTGGTCAGCAGGCTGAGAGAGAGCGGAAAGACTGTTATCGGCATGGGGGAGAACAAGACCCCGGAGCCGTTCCGGAAAGCGTGCGACAAATTTACTATTCTTGAAAATCTTCTAGAGGAGCAGGCGCCCGGCAGGGCTGAGGAGTCACGCAACGGAATCAGCAGGGAGAAGATTGAGGATGAGGTAGTGCAGATGATTCAGGAGAATCAGGACGACAACCGCCAGACAGGACTTGGGGAGGTGGGCAGCCGCCTTGTAAGCCTGCATCCTGATTTTGACGTGCGTAGTTACGGATATAATATGCTGTCTAAATTTTTGGAGGAATTTCCGCAGATTAAGCTGGTGAAAAAAGGGAATTTCCTGTCTGTCACGTTGAGGGAAGACCGGGGCAGAAAAGAAAATGTGGATCGGTATGTCATGACAATCGTCAAGGAGGCCGGAAAAAACGGTATTGAGCTGGGAATCCTTGGAAGCAGGGTTTATGAAAAGTATAAGGATTTTAAGATTGGAAGTTATGGCTATACGCAGTTCAACCAGTATGTAAAAAGTATTATGCATATGAAGATTGAAAAGGACGGCACGATTTTAAAGGCGAAATATGTGGAATAAGAGCAGGAAGGAATCACATTTATGAAAAAAGGGCAGATATACGAGGGAATCATAGAGGCAGTGGACTTTCCCAATAAAGGGATAGTGTACCTGCCCGAAGAAGAAAAATATGTGACAGTGAAGATGGGAATTCCGGGGCAGAAAGTCCGTTTCTCAGTAAACAAGGTTCGTCAGGGGAGAGCGGAAGGAAGGGTTTTGGAGGTTTTGGAAACTGCGCCAAATGAGGTGAAGGCGGGATGCCCGCACTTTGGGCAGTGCGGGGGGTGCACCTACCAAAATCTGCCTTACGAGGAGCAGTTGAACTTAAAGGAACAGCAGATAAAAAAAATGATGGATCATGCTGTAGACGGAGATTATATCTGGGATGGCATTAAAGAAAGCCCGGCAAAGAATGCATACCGCAATAAGATGGAGTTTTCCTTTGGGGATGAATACAAGGATGGGCCGTTGGCGCTGGGGATGCATAAAAGAGGAAGTTTTCATGATATCGTGAATGTGGAAGAATGCTGTATCGTAGATGAAGATTTCCGCATGATTCGCAAGTGTACGCTGGATTATGCAAAAGAGACGGGGCTCCCCTATTATCACCGCATGAGGCATACGGGGGTTTTTCGTCACCTTCTCGTAAGAAAGGCTGCAAGGACGGGAGAGATACTCATAGATCTGGTTACGACAGGAAGTGCGCCGTCTTTTGAGCCTTGGGCCAGGCAGCTCCTTGAACTGCCGCTTGACGGAAGGATATCAGGTATTCTTCACACAAAAAATGACAGTGTTGCAGATGTGGTGAAAGATGAAGGAACGATTATTTTATATGGGCAGGATTATTTTTACGAGGAACTTCTCGGACTTAAATTTAAGATTACGCCGTTTTCCTTTTTCCAGACAAATTCTCTAGGAGCCGAGGTGCTTTACGAAACGACCCGCCGGTATATCGGCGACACAAAGGACAAAGTAATATTTGACCTGTACAGCGGAACGGGAACGATTGCACAGATCCTTGCGCCTGTGGCGAAAGAGGTCGTGGGGGTGGAGATTGTAGAGGAGGCTGTCAGGGCTGCGAAGGAGAACGCAGAGCTTAATGGACTTAGGAACTGTGCGTTTATAGCTGGTGATGTTCTGAAGGTGATTGACGGACTTGAGGAAACTCCGGAGCTTATCGTGCTTGATCCTCCAAGAGACGGCGTGAATCCAAAAGCGTTAGAAAAGATTATAGGATTTGGCGTGGAAAAGATGGTCTATATCGCATGTAAGCCGACAAGCCTTGTGAGGGATTTGGAGATGCTGCAAGGGCGGGGGTATAGAGTGGAAAAGATAGCATGCATTGATTTATTTCCGGGAACTTACCATGTGGAGTGTGTCGTGTTGATGTCACGGGTGGAGAAATAGAATAGCGGAAAAGTGCAGAAAACAAGCAATGTCATTAACTTAAGGAATCTTTTACATTTTGAATGGTAAAAGGTTCCTTTT
>CAJTQA010000073.1 GCA_910578455.1 uncultured Dorea sp. | reverse complement strand
ATAATTGGATGTCAACGGGTTTTTAGGAATTTTTTTGAAATTGTTTCCTTTATAATTAATTTATAAGGAATGAGGAAGTGCACAACCTCTCAAAAACAAACGGTTTTCCGAATGCTCGGAAAAGTCAAGGGAAAGGGAAAAGGTACAAATTTATGAAGTTAGTTAGATTTTTAGGTTTTGAGGATGTAAAAGAAATGTGCGGTAGATACGGGTTTTATACTCGCGGAGATTGTGAGGCATACAAGCATCTTCTTTATGATTTGTGTGATTCGGCAAAATATGGTGATGATCTGACTATTGAAAGACTGGAAAAGATTTCCCGCGATATCGTGGATCATTCTGACCGTTCTGCCTTTAAACCTTTTGGTATTTCCTTTAAGGGTGAATGCATACAAGAAGTTGCTCAATTGCTTTCTAATAGAATCAAAATTTTGATGGTTCCGTGAAATGCATAACATGAGGGGGACGCGCTCCCCCTCTCACAATACAGATTTTCCGAACGTTCGGAAAAAGGGAAGGAAGGTATAAAGGATATGACTAAGCAGGAATTTTTAGACAGAGTACAGGCAGTTCTTGAAAGTGAAGGTATAAAAGGCGAAAAGGCGGGCATTTCCGATAACGATTACAGGTCTGTAGAATTTGTCTACACATGGCATCCCGCAATCAGTGAGGTAAACGGCAAAGATCAAATAGCTAAGATTTATGTAGATTTTGGTATGTCTATTATCTCTGACATGGTTTCTCGTTCTCGTATTATGAGGGAAAAGGAAACTGAGCTTATGAGACTTCAGTCATCTATAAATGAATTAAAGGGAGATATCGAAGACCTCAAAAAAGGTGTCTCTCTCGACATGTTTCAAAAAGATTGACGCAGAGGGGGGCTCTCCCCCTCCCACAATACAGCTTTTCCGAACGTTCGGAAAAAAGGAAAGGAAGGTACATAATATGACAACGACAAAAGCAAAGAACGATACCACATCCGTTACCGCCGCTATCATGTCGGTTAACGTGGATAAAGATAAAGACGCAAAACCCGCCGCGAAACCCACGGACAAGCCCGTTGCGAAGCCCAAGGTAGAACCCACAGGGAAGTCCGCATCCAAGGAGAATCTCAAGGCGGTTCCTGCCCCTGCAAAGACAGGGGATAAGAAGGAAGAGACAACGGTCACCATGTCCACGGACGCATTCAGCAAAGAGATACTCACAGAGTACCAGCGGCGTACAAAAGCAATTAAAAGCAGTATCAACAAGATTGACTCCAGCTTTGAAAGCATTGCTTTCAACCTGCACTGGATCAACACAAAACAGGCCTTCAAGGCAGATGGCTACCCCACTATCGTTGAGTATGCCGCTGAAAAGTTTGGTTACCAGAAATCCACATGTTATAGTCTGATCGCCGTAGTGGACAGGTTTGCCAAGCGTGACGAAAAAGGCGCGCTTACAGAATCCCTTGACGACCGCGTAAAGGGCTACAGCGTTTCAAAGCTATCCTTAATGGTCAATCTTACGGAATCTGAGATTGCAAGTCTCAAGCCGACAATGAGTGTCCGTGAGATCAAGAAGTTTGTAAAGGGTCTGGAAGGAAAAGCCCTTCCCGAACTTTCGGAAGGTGACGGAGAAATCCCGGAAGGGGAAGAGGAAGACAGCGGCACGGAGGACAGCAACGTCATAGACGTGGAATCAACTGTCATTTCCGATGTGCTCATCAAGTGTAAGGGAAAGGAAGACTTTGACGCGAAAGCCGGAAAGATTAGTGAATACGTTGCACGTGTGTTTAAACAGCACCCCGATGCAGTCATAGAGGTTTCCTACAGTCTCCCATCCAAAAAAGAGAAAGAGTAAGGTTTTACCGCCGCATGACAGCGACGATAAGCAAAATATTGAACATACAACATTTTATCGTAGAGAAAGAGAGGAAAACAGGATGAAGATTTACAACGAAACGAAGATTACAGTGGTCGGCAAGGCAGAGCCTACGACATCAACGGACGGCAAGAACACGTATTACCGTGTAGCCGTAATGCAGAACGGACAGGCCACAAACCTCATGGCCTCGGAGGATGTCTATAACGCCATCCCGGACGGGCTTGTTGATGTCGTGTTCATAACGGCGTATGACGATAAGTACCAGTCTTTCAGGGTGGACAGTCTTTTACAGATCGTTTCCGTCAACGGGCGGCCTTTTGAGAAGTCCGCACCTGCATCCACTCCCGCCCCTGAAAAGGCGGCAAAATAAGGTGGTTCGTGCATATCCGCACTTATCATATCTTTTGTACCGTCCCCCGCGCCTGCCCCGTGCGGGTATGGGGGACACTTCCCTAAAAACTGGATATTGTGAGTGTTGCTGACTGGTGAGTCTGCATCCCTCATTTTATCACGGTGAAAATGCCGTTGTCAGGCTCTGGATACACGGTCAATCAGCCTGCAAAAAGCATTGTCCATGATTCGCAGGAGTACAAGCATTGTGACAAGAACGATTGCCTTTGCAATCCCCGAGTACAAAGGGATAAAGCAATCGTTAAGCACCATATGGAGCGGGTACATATTTGACGATGGCATGATTTCACCTCCTTTATGACCCGGCCGGGGTTTTGGTTTGCGGCCTGTCCCCGGCAATGGTCTGTAAAGTATATATCTATAACATAGCACATTTTACAACAAAACGCAAACTTTCAAAACCAAGCCCCACATTTTCCGAACGTTCGGAAAACACAGCCCCTCCCCCGCCCCACACGGCAGGAAAGCAGAACCGATACCCTGCCGCCCTGCACTCTCCCCTTTTTCCTTGGGTGCCGCACGTAAGTGCCCGTGTGTGAGTGGTCGGCACAGCCGATTGCCCGGGACGGGAACCCATGGGCGCTGGGGTCCCGGGCAAAACGCATTCTGATGATGATTACATTGTCAGCCGGTATCCCCGGCCTGCATAAGTATTTCTTCACTGTCCGGGGTTTTAGGGAATGTGGGCTTTATCAAAACGGAAAGGAGGACGCAGGATGTCTTTTAAAGAAATGATGTGGATCATTGACGGCGTTATCTTTGCGGTACTTTTCATCGGAGCTCTGGGCTATATCGCATTTGTGCGCTGGAAGAACCGCCGCGACAGATAATGCGCGGCAGTACAGGAGGAAAATACATGAAATATTTCATCATAACGTTTGTTGTTATCATGTTCGCATATTTTGTCGTAAGGTATAAGCTCTTTCCCGGCATCCACAGGAAAGCCGGGAAGCCGGAAATCTCCGGGGCTCCCGCAGTCTCCGGCATCCCCGCAGAAGTGCCCGGCATCACGTTCCGGCATTATCTCCGGGAAAGCGGCGGCTTTACGTGTTTCGAAGTACTGGCCTTTTCCCGTGACGTGGAGGAAAGCGACTCAGCCTTTGCGGAGCGTATCAGCCTGCATCTTGCACGGGCGGCGGCAGAACTCAACGGGAAGGGCTGTGCATTTGTCACGTCTTATGCCACGCTCTCCGACACGCTGGTTGTATTGTTCAGCTGGCGTATATAGCGGGAGGTACACGGCATGGAAGATTATGGCAATGAAGAAGTTTACGACGGCGCAGAAAATAGCGTAGAGGAAGAAAGCGCGGATGAGTCCGGCTACCCGGATGATCCGCAGGATAACACAGAAGAAAGCACCGAAAGCACTACAGGAGACGGCGCGGAGGACGCCGCTGGGGATATCCCCGCAGACGGCATAGGGGACGGGGAGACGGACTCCCCGCCGTCCGTGGACGTGGGTGAACTCGTGGAACTCTTAAAGGGCTACACAGGGGATAACGAAGAGACAGAGGAAGAAACAGACTCCGCTGTAGATACATCCGTGCCGGAAGTCCCTACAGCGGTAACGGATGCGGCCACGGTGGAGACGCTTGCAGAGATACGTGGCATGCTGGAAGGTATGTCGGTTTCCATGAACAGCATCTACTCGGAAACTGCCGCTTACCAGACGCAGGCCATTGCCTACATGGAAAAGTCCAATTCTTGGCTTGTGAGTATCATTATCGCCCTTCTGGTGTTAGGTATATCCGTGGCCACTATCGTAGGACTAAAGATTGCAGATATCTTTTTCGGGCGTATGCGCTTATAAGGAGGGACACATGGATGTAATGCAGTTATCCGAAACCGTAGTCAGGGAAACCATAGAAGGTATCTTTGCGGTAACAGTTATACCGGGTGTGACCGTTGGTGTAGCGGTCGGCACTCTCCTGCACCTTGCAGGATTTGCGGTATTCAGGGTGTTAGCCCTTTTGAATACAAAGTAACAGCTTTCACAGGGAAAGGAGTGAAATAGAATGTCAGAGGCAATGAAGACAGCTTTT
Organism: uncultured Dorea sp.; assembly: GCA_910578455.1. Lineage (GTDB taxonomy): Bacteria > Bacillota > Clostridia > Lachnospirales > Lachnospiraceae > MD308. Next base: position 2,136 of record CAJTQA010000073.1, on the reverse strand, counting down.
TCCACGGCGGTGGACTCGATCAAGGCTGACGTGCTCGCCATGTTTGCGGTAGCACTGCCCGCAGGCCTTGGTATCGCGGGTATCGTGATGGCGGCACGGCTGGGCATTGGTTTCTTCAAGGCGATCGCAAGCTAAGCGGTGCCTGGGGACAGTAACGGAAAAGAGGAGGCACGGGCTTTCTCTTTTTCCGTTACACAGGAGGAAAGGCATGGGATTCTTAGATAACATCTATTGGAAGGTAAAACTCTTCCTGTCCGAATGGCTGGCAGGGAAAGAGGATGATATAAACGAGAAGGTTACCCGTTTCAAGCGGTGGCTGGACGGAGAATGAGAGGAGAAAACGGAAATGGGAATGGTAAGAGAATCGGAAGACATGCGGAGGGAGATAAACGAAATACTTATCAATGCCGGATGCCCCAAACTTATATCAACGAAGATCAACGCAAGCACGGAATTGTCCGTGTGTGTGCGTCCCCTCTGTTATGATGTTATGCTCGGCGGTAAGCACATCGTGTCATGCAACTGCCCGGAAAATGCGGTCACTGTCTACAATGTGATGCGGGCAGATTTCAAGGGAGACGTATATCATGGCAAATAAGGCACGGCTACGCTTCCAGCCTATCGACCACAGTTATGCGGCGCGTTATGGAAAGATGCCGGATTACGACTTCACCGACCGCCTGAAAGCCGGGGAGCCACTGGAAAAGGTAAGCGCGCTGATAAACAGCCGCCTTGCCGCCATCTGGGCAGAGGAAAAAGCGGCACATGAACGGCAGGAAACATGTAGTGACTGGCAGAACGTGGGTGCAGAGTGCCCGTTTTGAAAGAAAGGAAAGGGTATGGAAGAATTATTGGTTAGTTGTTTAGTTGGTGCTTTTATCGGATTACTGATATCTGTTATTATGGATGCTTTGGGGTTTTGAGAATGAGTAAAGACATTTCAACTTGTTACACAAAAGAAAGAAACATGAAGTGTGGCCGCAAAGGTTATTATGCTTACAAGCGGGAAAAAGAGGACGTCATATCCCCCAGAGATTATGGGATGTTCCTATCAACATTGAAAGGAAGAAAACACAATGGGTGATTAGGGGTTAATGGGTGTACGTCTTGCGCTTATAGTACATATCGCATGTGTTATAGTAAGCCACCCTAAGCTATACGAACGTTTAAAGCACATATGTATTTTTAGGATAATGGGAAAGATTGGAGGAGCAAGCTACAATGATAAAACTTTTTGAGACATTTGGACTTACATATCCCGAAATGGTGGATGTAACTACTTACATCTTACTAGCTATCGCTTTCGGCGTATTCACGGGAAAATGCCTGTATGGTTGTTTTTGCGGTATAGCAGATGTCATCTGGACTGTATTAGGCTTCCTGTTCCGGCTTGTAAGAAAGCACTTAAGGAAACATTTTCCAAACGTTCGGAAAAAAACAGAAAGGGGTAAAAATAATGACAAACGGTGACGTAATAAGAAACATGACTGACGAAGAAATAGCGGATTTTCTTTTGTCTGAGGAATCAAGTGCATGTTTTCATTGTGAATATTATGACCATGAAACACAGCGTTGTTATCTCGATAATCCATGTGTTACGGAGCTTGCCCGGGTTATGTTGCTGGAATGGCTTTCATCCAAAACAGTTTCCGAACGTTCGGAAAACCCATGAAAGGACTGTGAATTTTTAGGCTTAACGATAATGACTTCGGCTGTACCCTTAACAGTCCATGCCCGCACCACCTATAACCAGAAATCAGGGCGTGTAATGCGGTTATCCCCTCATAGCGAAAAGCACCCCTATACCCTACAAGGGGTAGGAGCATTACATCTTACGCCCTACGGAGAACACGTAAAGCCTGAGACATGGAAGCTAAAGCCCCTCCCCTGGAGACGGGGAAGGGAGGGGTTTGGGGAGGGATTAGGAATGGTACACAAAAAAGGTATGGAGGTGGCTGGATAATATATCTTTATGACAGATTTACGAAAATAAACTGAATATTTGCACATACCGTCGAACAATGGTATAATCTCCCTTGTAAGGGGGTGGAAGTATGCTAGAGTGGCAAACATTACACTTGATTTCATTTTTAATTATTGTTTGTTTGTTTCTTCTTCCGATAATTGCTTTTATAT
>CAJTQA010000072.1 GCA_910578455.1 uncultured Dorea sp. | reverse complement strand
GCGGTGTGTGCAGCTAGGGCTTTCGATGGCGGATTTGGAACTGCTCTCCATCGGGCTTATCAATGATATGTACTGCGAGAGCAGGAACGACTCATTTTCATACGCAGTGCTTGGCGATCAGGCTGCGATGGATGCGTTTTAGGTTCCATATTTTTTAATAGAATCCAGCACTTTATTGAATAATCAGCCGCTTTATTATATACTGGAAAGCGGTTGATTGTTCAATATTTTTAAGAGAGAAGGTATGGTGCTGTGGATTATTCAGACAGGGTATTATTTGAATTGGAACGCTTGGAAAACTTTTGTGACAGATATAAAGCAGAACTGCTGTTTTTAAGTAAAAGGATTAGGCGGGATGTATGGAAAGACGGGAATGGTTATGTATTGGCAGGAATATTAAAATCTTTAAACGACTCATTGGAAGAAACGTATCCAGACAAAGCGGATTGTACAATAGATACTGTACTGGATTATGCACATACGCTTGGAAAATATAATATTTTCATTAACCCAAAGCTGGATGCAGGATACTATGAGAAATTGATAGATGATATTCTGCTTGAAAATGCAAAAGTAATCATAGATGAAAAGTGGAAAAATATAAATACATCCAGTGATGGTTCCAGAACATTTTTAGAGACATTTGGAGAAATATTTACACAGTCCATTGAATTGCGGAAAGAAGAATTTTTTCGTCCATTACGAAAATCAGATATCCTATGTAGAGTGGTTGACGGATGGGGGCATGATATAGACAGATTTATTCCGTGGCCGAACAAGGCACAGAACCGATGGAACCCACCGGGGAGAACATATCTGTATTTATCATTTGCGGAGAGTCTGCAGGCATATAATGCGGATTTTTCCATTAGTGAATATGTGTGCTTAGAAGAATTTCGTGCGAAGAAAGGTGAAAAGTATTCTTTTTGCCTGTTTGAAATGGCAAAAGAAGGAAATATCTTAGACCTGTCCTATAATGATATTGATTTAGGGGCATTCAGGAGAAAGCTGGATAATTATAAACATGGTCTGGAAAAAGTAATATTTTCTGAAATTATATCTGATCCCAAAAAGGTTGAGAGGTATAGGAGGAATGGAAAAGAGTTAGAGAAGGCAATAAAACAGAAATCAGAAAGCATGGTGAACCATCAAGTTATAGCGGACGCCGTTACAAAGCAATATCTTAAAATGGTCTGCAATTGTATATATAAAAAAGTAGATGAAAAAGATGATGATAAGAAGGAGGAGGCATATAGGTCATTTCACATTTTATCAGAGTATCTGGAAAGCAGGGGAGTGACGGGAATCATTTACCCATGTACCCGTACAAATAAGGTCGTTGGAAAAAATGTGGTACTATTCAACATTCACGATGCAACTCCGATTGATGGAAGCATTCGGGAAATAATTTATTAATGAACAGAAAACATAAGGTCAATACATAGCATCGGTTAGAAATAATCGGTGCTTTCTTTATGCTCGGAGAAATCCGGGCTTTTTTTATGCCTGATTTGGGGAAGGAAGGTGAGGGGGAGTGGCATCAAGGATACAGGGCATCACGGTGGAGATTGGCGGCGATACCACGAAACTCACCACCGCCTTAAAATCAGTCAATACAGATATCCGTACCACGCAGTCGCAGCTCCGGGATGTGAACAATCTCCTGAAACTGGACCCCGGCAACACGGAACTTTTGGCACAGAAGCACAGGCTTCTTGCCGAAGCGGTACGGGAAACGAAGGAAAAGCTGGAAACCCTGAAAGCCGCCGCGGAACAGGCAAACGAGGCACTGGCAAAGGGAGAGATCACCCAGGAGCAGTACGATGGTTTGCAGAGGGAGATCATTGAGACCGAGGAAAGGCTGAAAAGTCTCGAAGAACAGGCGAACCAGTCGGTGGTGGCGGTGCAGAAGATTGCCGCCGTGGGCGAGGATTTGAAGAACCTTGGGGATAAGATTTCCGGGGTGGGGACTACCCTCACCAAGACCGTGACCACGCCCATCGTGGGGCTTGGCACGGTGGCGGTAAAGACGGCGGCAGACTTCGATTCCGCCATGAGCCAGGTCGGGGCGGTTTCCGGGGCAACGGGGAAAGACCTTGATGCCTTGCGGGATAAGGCAAGGGAGATGGGGAGCAAGACCAAGTTCTCCGCATCGGAAGCGGCGGAGGCCATGAACTACATGGCGATGGCGGGCTGGAAAACTTCGGATATGCTTTTCGGCATCGAGGGCATCATGAACCTTGCCGCCGCCTCCGGGGAAGATTTGGCAACTACCTCTGATATCGTGACGGATGCACTCACCGCTTTCGGTCTGACCGCAGCGGATTCCGGGCATTTCGCGGATATCCTTGCGGCGGCATCCAGTAACGCCAATACCAACGTTTCCATGATGGGCGAGACCTTCAAATACTGTGCGCCTATCGCCGGGGCGCTTGGTTTCTCTGCGGAAGATACCGCAGAGGCAATCGGCCTGATGGGAAATGCGGGCATCAAGTCCACGCAGGCCGGAACCGCCCTCCGCACCATCATGAGCAACCTTTCCGGGGAAGTGAAGATTTGTGGTTCGAGCATCGGGGAAGTGACCATTGCCACCACCAATGCGGACGGCAGCATGAGGGATTTGAGTGCCATCCTGGCTGACTGCCGGACGGCTTTCGGCGGATTGTCCGAATCGGAGAAGGCAGCGGCGGCAGAGGCTCTGGTGGGGAAGAATGCCATGTCAGGATTCCTTGCGCTGATGAATGCCGCCCCTGCGGACATTGAAAAGGTGAGCAGCGCCATAGCGAACTGTGACGGGAAGTCGGCGGAGATGGCGGCCACCATGCAGGATAACCTTGCCGGGCAGCTTACCATCCTGAAAAGCCAGTTGGAGGAACTTGCTATCTCTTTCGGTGAAATCCTCATGCCCGCCATCCGCCAGATCGTCACATGGGTGCAGGGATTCGTGGATAAGCTGAACGGCATGGATGAGGGGACAAAGAACACCATCGTTACCATAGGGCTCCTTGCCGCCGCCATCGGCCCCGTGCTTATCGTGATCGGGAAAGTGGTCTCTGCGGTGGGCAGCATCATGACCTTCATCCCCACGCTGATCGGCGGCATTTCCAGTATCGGCGGAGGCTTAAGTGCGCTGTGGGGAATCCTTGCGGCGAACCCGGTAACGCTGGTCATTGCGGCAATCGCGGCTCTGATTGCCATTTTCGTGGCGCTGTGGAATAACTGCGAAGGCTTCCGGGAGTTCTGGATCAACCTTTGGAATGTGATAAAAGATGCGGCTGTTGCGGTATGGAATGGATTAAAAGACTTTTTCTCCAATATCTGGAACGCCATCACCGGGGCGGCGCAGGCCATCTGGAACGGTCTGAAAGATTTCTTTAGCGGGCTGTGGGAAGGGATAAAAAATATCTTCCAGACCGTCCTTGACGTGATAAAGACGCTGATCGTGGCGCGGTTCGAGTTTTATAAGATGATTATCACAACCGTGCTGAATGTGATACAGACGGTGGTCTCCACGGTATGGAATGCGATAAAAAATGTGATCGAGACCGTGACAAATGCCATTGGCTCTTTCCTTTCCTCCGCATGGGAAGCGATAAGGAATACCGTCACCACGGTAATGGAGGCAATCCAAAACGTCATTACCACGGTATGGGAAGCGATTAAATCCGCAGTAACGGCGGTGCTTTCCGCCATTAAGGATGTGGTGGTCTCCGCATGGGAGGCGATAAAGAGCGCCATCACCACGGCAATGGAGGCGATACGCTCTGCGGTCATTGCCGCATGGGAAGCCATCAAGAGTGCGGTTTCCTCTGCGATTGAAGCGATAAAAAATGTGGCTGTGGCGGCATGGGAGGCCATCAAGTCAGCGGTCATTTCCATTATGGAGGCGATCAAGTCCGCCATTACCGCCGCATGGGAAGCCATCAAATCAGCAGTCAGCTCCGTGGTAGGTGCGATAAAAGAGGTCATTACTTCCGTCTGGAATGCCATTAAATCCACGGTTACCAGTATCGTGGGCGGCCTGAAGGATGCGGTGGTAAATGTATTTAACAGTCTGCTCTCCGGCATCAAGAACGCTATGAGCGGCATTGCCGGGGCGGTGAAGAGTGGATTCGATGCGGCGATCAACTTCATCAAGGGCCTGCCCTCACAGGCATTGCAGTGGGGCAAAGACATCATCGGCGGCTTAATAGATGGTATCAAATCCAAGATCAGCGGCCTTGTGGACAGCGTGAAGGACATCGCGGGAACCATTGCGTCCTTCCTGCATTTCTCCGAGCCGGACGAGGGGCCGCTTTCCAACTTCCACACCTTTATGCCGGATATGATTGATTTACTCGGAAAAGGCATCCGTGGGAATTTAGGGAAACTGACCGGCCCCATGAAGGAACTGGCGGGAATGCTCATCCCAACAACAGGGGCAATGGAAAGTATCTCATCAGCCGGGAATGGCGGGAACGGGAATGATTCACTGGCGGCAAGGCTGGATGCCATGTATGAAGTGGTGACAAAGTATCTGCCGAGGCTGGCAGACGCACAGGTGGTATTGGATTCCGGCGCACTTGTCGGGGAATTATCTGACGGGCTGAACCGGGAGCTGGGAAAGGCGTATTCATGATAAGGAAATTCAGGCTTATAAACGGGGAAGGGGTGTCATGGGATTTGAATGCCAGGACATCCTTTTTCCATTCCATTGGCGGCTTCGGCTATAAGGACGGGACGCAGTATGAACAGATCGGCACGGATTTTATCTCTCTGGAGGAACTATTCTCACAGGGGGTGATGACCGGGCGGATATTTTTCGGAGGGATAAACGCATACAAAAACTACAGAGCTTTTTCCCGGTTCGTCCGAGCAGTGCCTTTGACTTTGGTATACGAGATGGAGGAGGCGTTCCGTGTCCCGGTGCGGATGACGGAGATTGCAAAAAGTGAATTAATTACGGGCGGCGCGGGGCTGGACTGCGAGGTGGCTTTCACCGCAACGGGTATGTTTTATAAGAATGTTTCCGGCTACAGTGGGACGCTTTCCATCGGCGGGAAAATCTACCCTTATGAATACACCTATGCCTATGCGGATGTGACGCAGAACACGCTGATGATTGACAGCGACAGCCACGGGGACAGTCCATGCAGGGTGACGGTGTACGGCCCCTGCACAAACCCGGTATGGAAGCACTATGTGAACAATGTTCTGTATGAAACGGGAAAGTACGAGGGCAGCATCCCGGATGGGCATAAGCTGGTCATCGACACCACGCAGATTCCCTACAGCATTACGGAGCGTGGCGTCAGTGACGAGGTGGTGGCGGACAGATACCAGATGTGCGACTTCACCACGGAGCGGTTCTTCCACCTGCAGTACGGCAGCAACCGCATCTCCGTGGTGCATGAGGGGCTGAATGTTCTGAATGTAATGGTAGAGGGGAGGATCAGCTATGAGACCGTATAACGTGGAGATATTCACGCAGGACTTTGAGATGGTGGGAAACACCAATGTAAATGAAATCACCTACAAAGAGGATTATTTATCATCGGACGGCAATACCGTGACGGTGCTTGCCCTGCCCGGCGTGAAGAAACAGGACTATATCCGCATCAGCCGGGGCGGTGAGGAGTATGCCGGAATCGTGACAGAGATCGGCTATGGAACGGATAAATCAAAGAAGCTACAGACTATTTCCTATAAGCCGCTGATGGAACTGCTCAATACGGATGTGCTGTTTGATGTGGATTTGCAGGGGCAGGGCAGCATGGAGCAGTTTATCTGTGACAGGATAAAAGAGATGTTCATTACAAATGAGGATGGGATGCAGAATATCAAAGGGCTTTCGGTCAGCGCAGCAACAGCCACAAAGGACTGGAGCCTGCACATCACGCCCTCCGACAAGGGCGGGCATTACAACATCGTGAACCTCATTGATTCCGTCATCATCCCGGCAATGGAGAAGTACAGCATTTTGGTAAAGACAAAGCTGGACATCCAGAACCGGGAAGTGCAGATCATTGTAGGGAAAGCGGCATCTGGCATCATCACCATAGAGAGCGACCTTCCCAACATCATCAAAAAGAGCGTCACGATAAAACAGGTCAGCGCCGATGTGAATAAACTGATTATTTACGATGCAGAGGATTATTCCAACACCCGGATTTATTATCTGCATCCCGATCTTGGCTATGACACGAAGGACCGTGACCGCATTACCCCGGTGGTGTGTGAAATGCAGTCCGTTTCCCATGAGGAGGGGAGCAGCTTTGGGAGCGCCGCGATCAGCGCCGCCCATAACAAGTTCGCTAACCTTTCCTATTCCAATCTGATAGAGCTTACCATGATGAACGGTGACGCGCTGGTGAAGCCGGAGGAACTGGAATTCGGGCAGGTGGCGGACATCATCTCGGACGGGCAGAGTTACCGCAGCATCCTCACCGGAAGGGAGCGGGGCAAAAACACAAAGCTGGTATTCGGCACGGTGCGGCTGGATTTGACGAAGATTTTAAGGAGGCAGGAGAATGGCTGACAACATCACATTGAAAACCTATAAGGGCGGGAACGTGACCCCGCAGGATGACGCCATCATCTACGAGACGGCGATCCCCGGCAGCGGCATCTTCAAGGGCTGCGAAGTGACCTACGCAAGAGGGAATGTCCTTCATATCTCGCAGGGCTTTGGCATGATTCGTGGCCGGTTCTTTGAGGTGTATGAAACGGAGATAGATGTGCGCCTTGCGGATGTGGGGGAGACACTGCAGGGACGGGTGTATATCCATCTGGATTTATCCAATGCGGATGAGCCTATCAAGATACTGGCGCAGGCGGCAGCGGAGCTTCCGCCGCTGGATGCGGATGTGAACATCAATTACAATAACTCCTCCTATGACCTTGAACTTGCCATTTTCACCGTA
>CAJTQA010000071.1:2495-7197 GCA_910578455.1 uncultured Dorea sp. | reverse complement strand
GCGGTATCCCGATTACCCCTTTTCTTACCATCCTTTTTCCCTCCGTTTTCCTTTTGTTAGACACATGTTACCTCTGAACGAAAGTATTATCCACTTATATCTGCTTCATAAATGTACCAGAGATAACAGCCGGGGATTGTGTACATTATGGCGGAGGGCTTATGCCTCTTCCGCCTTCATCCTGATTGCCGGGATGACCGCCCGCTCCTGTGTCTGCCAGTCCGTGTAGTTTGCCTTTACCTCGGTCAGCCCCGCCATCCGGAAGCCGTGCTTTTCGAATTCCGCAAGGGTCGGTATCAGGCTTGAAAAGGTGCTGCTGATGGTGAATTCGCTGATGCCGTTCTCCTTAAGCGCCCTTGTGATCTCCGGGATGTCGTTGTCCCATATGGTCTCGCTGAAATCAATCTGGTCATTGCCCGCCGTGATGCTGTTCCGGTATGCCCAGAACAATGTGGGGTTGATCCCCCAATCCTTAAGGCTTGCTGCCTGCTCTGCAATGGCCCTCTCAAAAAGTTCAATTTTTTTCATGGTTTGTGCCCTCCGTTTTTTCGTATTTTCCCTTTCGGCAGTACACATGTTACCTCTGAAAGCGCACATTATCCACTCATATCTGCACCATAAATGTGACAAAGATATGGGTGGATAACTGTGCATAATATGGCGGATTATGAGAACTCCACCATATGTAAAGTCTTGCACACGCGCCTGTATTCGCCGTGTTTTAACGCCTGCTTACTGCTGTGCCTGACCTTCCGGTTCAGATACTTCTTATTCAGGGAAATACCGTGGCGCAGTTCGCCCCTCATGCTGCAGGGGCCGTTCCCCCGCTGCCAGCAGTTGCGTTTCTCGTGTGCATTTCCCGGTGACCTTTTCTGCATTGCCATATCCGTCCCTCCCTTAATTCCATCTTGCGTAAGTAATATACATCCGCTTTTCATTGTCGCGGATATAATCAATGGTGAAATCCGCATAATCCATCCCGAAGATATCTTCGCCAAAGGAGCAGTCCGTGGAATAATCTATTTCCGTTATGCCGTTGTCCACTTCCCAATTGATGCTGTCGCACTGCCTGATCTCCAGATGCGGGACCGCATCCTCCAGCTTCTCCCTGAACCAGTCCTCCATCTCCCCGCAGGTGCGGAAACGGCATCCCACTATTTTCTCAAAAAGGGCATCCACCGCTTCCTTCCCATACAGCTTCCGGCACCTGTCCTCGCCATAGGCAGCCCCAAGATGGCAGCTATTATCCCAGCGTACATGGACCGTTCCGATATCATCCACCCCTGTCACGGTCCCGTGCATTCCGGGCGGCATCTCCCTGTAAGGGTCATCCATCTTTATCAGTTCCACCCTGCAGCCCTGCGGGTATTTCTCCCGCAAAGCAGCCAGTTTTTCTCTGCTGATATCAAATCCCATCCTGCGCACCCCCTTTCCCCCGCAGGGAGGAAACCGCCGCCTCATGGCTGCGGAACATCCGCCATGCGGATGCCCTGTAAAAGTTCCCCGCGCTGTTTAGGAGCCCGAAATACTTCCCATCGTACCCCTGCACGGTGTAGGCGCTTGTGTAGCCTTTCTTTTTGTTGGTCACCATGAAGCAGGTGTCGCCCTCCTTCCATCCGTCCGGGAGCGTTTCCCCTGCCCTGCCCGCCTTAAGGGCCGTTTCCAGCGTTTCCATCGGGAACCCGAATTTCTCATAGGCGCGTTCCAGCACTCCGTAGTAAGCGCCGCCGGGTTCGCCCAGCCGCCTCCGCTCGTCCATGATGTAGGCCATCGCCGTCACTTCCTGCCCGCCGAGGCTCACCGTCAGGTCCTTTTTGTAGTAAAAGGAAGGGAAGCCCTCGTAGCGGTCAAGGCTTGCCTCATCCGCCGCGCCGATCTCCCAGACCAGCGCCGGAACCCTGCCGCCCTCCTGCGGCTCTATGGTGGCGTATGCCCCCGTCAGCGAGCCTTTGAACAGCAGGCGGTAACCTTCCACCTCCGCCTGCCCCAAAAGCCGCGCTGTGGGGCAGCGGTAAGCCATCTGCCCCTCGTCCATGTTGCTGCCGTAAGCAATGTACAGTTTCTTCATAATCACATCATCCTTTCATTTTTTAGTGAGGCCGCCCTCCTACTGCCTTAAGGGCGGTCTCCCGCCCGTTATGGCCTTCAAGCCGCGTTCCGCCATGCGGAGTTGCCTTCGAGGTGTTTCAGGAAGTGGAGCCTGCAGGTCTTGAACTCGTCCCCGCTAAGCCCAAGCCGGAGCATCCAGCACCGGAATGCGTATTTTTCGTTGTCGGTCACAGTCTTCCTTGCGGAGGCTTTCTTCTGCGTCAGCGCCTGGTGGCTCACCGCAAGGCAGAACTGTATGTATGCCTTTATCTCCCCTGCGTGGGTGGTGCTGTTGAAAAGCCGGAACTCCACCGTGCCTTTGGTGAAGGTCGAGTGTAAATTCAGTCCGTGGTACCTTGTATCGTTGTAATGCTCGTCCCTGCCCCTTGTGGAGCCTGCGTACCAGATGTCCTTTAAGGCTTCCATCGTCTGCGGCTTTCTGCGGTTGATGGCCTCGATCAGCTTTTCGTTGGTCTTCTGGCACCACCGCATCCTCGCGGGGTCTATCCGCAGGGCTTTGTAGAGGATGTCCTCCTTGCTCGCTATGATGTTCACAAGGTTGCGCAGGGTCTGCGGCGTGTAGCGGCTTGCATCCACATGGATGTGTATCCCGCACTGGCTGTTCACGAAGGCCCCTTTGTGCCGGAGCTGCCTTATTATCTCCTGCAGGTCTGCCATGTCCTCGTAGGTAAGGATGGGGCTGACCACCTCGCATTTGTATTCATCCGCTGCCCGCACCGTGCGCCCGCCGCTCTTTTTCTGTGCGATGATGCTGGAGTCGAAAGTGGCTTTCCATGTCCTGCCCTGCCGGTCCTTTGCCCCGTAGGTCTTGTAGTAGGTGCCGATGTAAAAGCTCTCTGTCCCGAAATATTCTGCGATGGCCTCCGCTGCCTTTTCCCTTGTGATGCCCGTCATTTCAATCTCGATCCCGAATCTCTGTGTCCTCATGTGCGTTTCCTCCTTGGTTCTGCTTTTCTTTTGGTAGTCTATTAATCACTCTGAACGCACTATTTATCCACTTATTTCTGCTCATAATGTACACAAAGATTCTTGGGGAAAAGGCCGTAAATTTGTGTGTTTTACAGCCTTTTTAGCTGTGTTATTCCGGGTATCTTCTATGGTATAAATGCGGGCGGCGGTTTACTCCATTCCCTTTTCAAAACTCTGGTTCACCTGCTCAATCAGGACCGCGTCCGCCACCGTCTCCGCAAGCTGCGCCTCCGGCTGCCCTGCGGCTTCCACCGCCGCCTGCAGCCTTGCCGCCTCCCGCTCGTTCCTGCGGGCTTCCTGCCACCTCTGCTTATTTTCCTCTGTGCGGAAAGCGGAATGCCCTTTCAGGTTCTTTAAAAGGAGGTTCCTGACCTCTTTTCCCTCCGCCCCGCCGAAGCCCAGGCGCAGGAGCCATATCCTCATGTAGTATTTTTCATTTTCCTCGATGGTCTCATCCGGCTTTATCCGTTTCTGCTCCCTTGCCTGCTGCGCCATCGCCGCCGCAAGGTGCGTGAATGCCAGTATCATGTCCGGGTCGTTGATGGCGGGGAGGGTGAATGCCATCTTCCCGTCAAAGAAACCGATGCCCTTACACCCACCCGCATGGTTTTGGAATGTCTGCAGGAAAGTTTCCGCATCGGGAACCTCCGCGCTGCCGAGCGCCTCCACCAGTTCCGCGGGAATCCGAAAGACCTCTTCCGCAAAGGAGCGGTTGATAAGGTACTGCTTGCTGTGGATAAGGTAAATGAGGTTCTTAAGCCCCTCCGCCGTCATGCCCTCCACCGGGAGGCTGACCGTTGTTTCATCCACCTCCGTGTGGGGCGTTTCGATAAGTCCCTGCTCCAGAAGCCCTGCCCTTACCATCTCCGCTGTTTTCTCATCCTCCGTCTCCACCGCGCCGCTCCTGTCGATGGTGCAGTTCCCTACCTCGTAAGCGCAGGTCGGCACCCCAAGGTACCGGGAAGGCTGCCCTAAAATGGCGCTGACCGCCTTTACCACATCTTTCCTGTTTGCTGCATTCGTTTCAATCCTCATCCTTTTTTCCTCCGTTTTTAAGCCCTCCGGCTTTGTTTTCCCTTTCGGTACTACATTAATCACTCTGAACGGGGATAAAAGCAACTGAAATGTCGGAATAAATGTCACAATAAAAATTCCGGGAACTGTGCATAGTACACAATGCCGCAAAGCACGAAATACACGTTCGGTAAGGCGCAGCCATTCCCCCACATACGGTACTCCGCCGAATCGGAATGGGGGTCTTCCAGCCATTTCCTTATCTGGCTGTCAGATTTTGCTTTACTGGATGTTCCCATTATCTTACGGTGGGTCTCGAACACCTCCCGCCAGAATATCATTTCCTCCTCCGTAGGGTTTTCCGTGCCGAGGCCGTCACACCACCAGTCCGGGAAGCCCTGCAGCCTCGCGCATTCCGTGGGTGTGAGCCTGCGGACGATATAGTCCGGCTCTACGATATGGTAGTCGCCGCTGAACGCCTCCTGGTTCCCAAGCCACTGCTTGGAGCCCATGCTCGCGGAGATCGTGCCGAATATATCCTTGCCCGATGCCGTCCGCACGTCATTGATGACGGGCGGGTCCTTGTAATCCGTAGCCACCAGCGTGTTCG
>CAJTQA010000071.1:0-1627 GCA_910578455.1 uncultured Dorea sp. | reverse complement strand
TACGATAAATCTTGGGTATCTCCCATCTGTCGCACACCTCATTTCCTTTATGATCCGTATTGCCTGATAAAAAAGGCCGGATTGTCTGCCGTCAAGTCCTGCACGTTTTCCCGCTATTGAGAGGTCCGTGCAAGGCGAGCCGGATGTTATGATGTCCACGGGCTCTATTTCATCCCCGCGGATGCTGTTCACGTCACCGTAATGTTTCACAAAAGGCAGCCGCTTTGTGGTCACCCGGATAGGGAACGGTTCAATTTCCGAAGCCCACACCGGGCGGATTCCGGCAAGCAGCCCGCCAAGCTCAAACGCGCCGGAGCCGGAAAACAGGCTGCCCAGCGTCAGTTTCCCATTCTCATCCATCCACAGCCGCCTCCTTTTCCAGTTCCGAATAAGGGATTTTCACCCCGTCCCTCTCCACGGACACATTCTCCGCAGAGCCGGCCTGCTCGATATAGCGGTTCACGATCACATCCGCAAATTTCTCATCCAGCTCTATGGTGTAGCAGATGCGGTTCGTCTGCTCACAGGCGATCAGCGTGGAGCCGGAGCCGCCGAAGGGGTCAAGCACGATGCAGTTGCTCATGCTCGAATTCTTGATGGGATATGCAATTAATCCCACTGGCTTTTGGGTCGGATGACTGTCACTTTTCTTCGGGCGGTCAAACTCCCATATGGTGGTCTGCTTCCTGTCGGAATACCAGTTGTGCTTCCCGCCCTTCTTCCATCCGAACAGGCACGGCTCATGCTGCCACTGGTAGGGGCTCCGTCCAAGAACGAGGCTCTGCTTCTTCCAGATGCAGCACCCGGAAAGGTAGAAGCCCGCCGCCTGAAACGCTTTCCTGAAATTCAGCCCTTCCGTGTCGGCGTGGAACACATAAATGGAGGCATCGCCCTCCATGTGCTGCTCCATATTTACGAAAGCGGCAAAAAGGAAGTTATAGAACTGCTCATTTTCCATGTGGTCATTCCTGATCTTCCCGGCGCTCCCTTCATAATCAACGTTGTACGGAGGGTCCGTCACCACAAGGTTCGCTTTCGCCCCTGCCATCAGCACATCGTATGTCTCCGGCAGGGTGGAATCGCCTACCACCAGCCTGTGCCGCCCAAGCGTCCACACGTCGCCCATCTTTGCCACGGCGGGCTTTTCCAGCTCCGCATCAATGTCAAAGTCATCCTCCGTGATTTTCTTATCGTGGACGGAATTGAATAGCTGCTCGATCTCCGGCGGCTCGAAGCCAGTGAAGGACACATCAAAGTCCGAATCCTGCAGGTCGGCGATAAGGTCAGCCAGCAGCTCCTTGTTCCATTCGCCCGTGATCTTATTGAGGGCGATGTTCAGCGCCTTCTCCTTCCGCTTGTCAATGTCAATGACGATGCAGTCGATTTCCTCATAGCCCAAATCCGTGAGGACTGTGGCGCGTTGGTGTCCCGCCACGATGGTCATGTCTGAGTTGACGATCACCGGCTCCACATAGCCGAATTCCGTAATGGAGTTTTTTATCTTCTGGTATTCCCTGTCGCCCGGTTTCAGCTTCTTCCTCGGATTGTAGGATGCCGGAATTAAATCCGCTATTTTGATTTTCCGAAACTCCATTCTCTCAATCCCTCCAGAACCTTGCCTTGATGT
>CAJTQA010000070.1 GCA_910578455.1 uncultured Dorea sp. | reverse complement strand
TCCTGGAAATCTCCTCACACACTTTCATTGCCTCGATCACCGCGCTCCTGAACCCTTTTTCTTCCAGCGTCCGAACCGCGCCGATGGTCGTTCCCGCCGGTGAGCAGACCATATCCTTAAGCTCTCCCGGATGCTTTCCGGTATCGATTACCATCTTGGCACTTCCAAGAACTGCCTGCGCCGCGAACTGATAAGCCTGCGCTCTCGGCATACCGCCGGATACGGCTGCGTCCGCCATAGCCTCGATAAACATATACACATAAGCCGGAGAGCTGCCGCTTACCGCCGTCACAACATCCATAAGTTTTTCCGGAACAAGCTCTACCTTGCTGAAACTTTCAAGAATCTCCTTCACCCGGGCGATGCCCTCTTGCGTCATGTGCTCGTTCGGGCATGCCGCTGTCATGCCCTCGCCTACCATCGCCGGAGTGTTCGGCATAGTGCGGACAATCTTCACCGCCTTGCCAAACTGCTCAGACAGCCAGGAGAGCGTCTTTCCCGGCGCAATCGTAATGATAATCTTATCCTCCGTCACCTCATCTTTAATCCCTGCGATAACATCCGCATAGAACTGCGGTTTCACGGACAGGATGATAACTTCTGCATTTTTTACAACTTCTTTATTGTCAGCCGTCACATGGATTCCGAACTGCTCTTTCGCCCGCTCCCTGCCCGGCGCGAACACATCCGCCCCGATAATCTCATCTGCCTTAAAAAGCCCTTTGTTAATTACGCCGCCCATAATCGCGGACGCCATGTTTCCAGTTCCGATAAATCCTAATTTCATAATCCATACCTTCCTTTTCGCTCTTGTTTTGTATACATTTTAATAATTTGTATACAATTATTCGTTACAGATACTATAGCATCAGTTGTACACAAAGTCAATGAATTTTCTTGAATTCATTCTTAAAAAATGTTACAATTCACCCAACAAAGCAAACCTTCACGGGTTTGCACAAATAACGTACCGGGGAAATATCATGTCAGAAAAATCACCGTCTCTTGCCGAGCAGGCATATGAAAAAATAAAACAAAACATTTTGAACCTCACCTATCCGCCGGGCATGCCGCTCACGGAGGCCATGCTTACAAAAGAGCTTGGCATGAGCCGCAGCCCTGTCAGGAGCGCCATCCAGATGCTGCAGACCGAGGGGCTCATCCAGTCCGACTACTACAAATCCATAACCGTCAAGCCCATCACCCGGCAGGACATCGAAGAAATCTATCAGCTCCGGGAGCTTTTGGAAACCTCTGCCTTCCGGCATATCTTCACCTCCGGAAAGCACGTGGAATACTCCTACCGCATCGAGGAAAAGGTGGTACGCATGTGCGCCTGTGCAGAAGACCTCTATAAATGGGAGATTGCCGACACCGACATGCACATGGAGATCATACGCTCCCTCGGCAACAGCCGGATTGACAGAGTTTACGAAAACACGCTGTCCGAGCTTATCCGCATCGGCCAATGCTCCGTCAAAAACGGAATGCGGATACCAAAGACCAATGAAAACCTCAAAAAGATGGTTCAGCATATGAGAGAAGGAAATTATGAAAAATCCTTTGCCATCCTGAAAGCAGACCATTTTGAAATCGGGAAAGACAGCGCGTTGAAAATGTAAACACCGTCGCAAAAAACATGCCATTCCCAAAACAGCATAAGCACATTTACAAAAATGGAGGTAGAAAAGATGACAAACGAAGAGCTGATCTTACAGGCTAAAGAGGCCAGAGAACACGCCTATACGCCGTATTCCCATTTCCAGGTAGGCGCGGCCCTGGTTGCAAAAAGCGGGAAAATCTATCACGGCTGCAACATCGAAAACGCCGCTTACGGCCCGACGAACTGCGCGGAGCGGACGGCCTTTTTCAAGGCTGTCTATGACGGAGAGCGGGAATTTGAGCGGATTGCCATCGTAGGAGGGCCGGAAGGCTCCCCGGCAGACACATTGTGCGCCCCCTGCGGCATCTGCCGCCAGGTCATGATGGAGTTCTGCAACCCGGAGACTTTCCAGATCATACTGGCAGACGGAAAAAACAAATGCATCCAGCTCTCGCTGAAAGAAATGCTGCCTTACGGATTTGGCCCGGACAATCTTGGCTAAAATTATAATCAGAAACACACGCCCCCTAACTCTCTGAGGGCACAATAAGAAGATAGAAAAACCACCCTGCTTGGTCAAAGTTTAGGGTGGTTTTTCTATGTATGCTGCCTTCAAAACATATATAATCATACGAAAAAGGGGGCTTATGCCATGACAGATGATTTTGCAAAATACTTAAGAAAACAGAACCTCTCATACAGCACCGTCAAATCCTATCTCTATGCCGTCAGGCAGTTTGACACGCAGCACGGCGCACCCACAAAAAAAAATCTGCGCGAGCACCGTGAATGGCTCATACAATCCTACCGGCCGCGCACAGTGAACCTGCGGCTGCGCGCGGTAAACTGTTATCTGGAAAGCATCGGAAAAGAAAAGTGGAAACTGAAATTCATACGGGTGCAGCAGAAACCATTTGCGGAAAATGTAATCAGCGAGGCCGACTATGCCCATCTTAAGAACTCCCTGAAAAGAGACGGCGAGTGGGCCTGGTACTTCATCGTCCGTTTCTTCGCAGCAACGGGAGCCCGCGTAAACGAGCTGACAAAAATCAAGGTTGAAGACGTAAAGCTCGGGCATATGGAGCTATACTCCAAGGGCGGAAAAGTACGGCGAATCTACATTCCGAAATGCTTACAGGAAGAGACTCTCTCCTGGCTCGGCGGAAAGCACCAGGACAGCGGCTTTCTTTTTCTGAACAAATACGGCGCACCCATCTCCCCCAGGGGAATCTCCGGGCAGCTAAAAAAATTCGCGGCGCGCTATAACATCGACCCGGATGTAGTGTACCCGCACTCCTTCCGCCACCGTTTTGCCAAAAATTTCATGGAGCGCAGCAGCAATATTGCATTTCTCGCAGACCTTATGGGGCATGAAAATATCGAGACAACCAGAGTTTACCTGCGGAAAACAGGAGCAGAACAAAAAGAGCTGGTAGACAGGACTGTTGACTGGTAGAAAATCCTTCGCACAAAGGCAAAAAAATAAGCCGAACTTCCGATAAGAAATATTA
This sequence comes from uncultured Dorea sp., assembly GCA_910578455.1. GTDB lineage: Bacteria > Bacillota > Clostridia > Lachnospirales > Lachnospiraceae > MD308. The sequence continues at coordinate 4,602 of CAJTQA010000070.1, read as the reverse complement.
TCGGAACCAAACAGCTTAAAATCACCTGATTTTCTATGTTTTTTGAACCATTCTGACTATAATATCGGTTTCATTTCTAAAAACTTAAGTCTATTTCTCTTAGAAATCCCAACATTTTTAAATTAATGGCTCTTCGACTTCCGATAATATTTCTTATCGGAAGTCGATGCTTTAAAGCCCCTGAAAATCAATGTTTGCACCGTTCCTATAACTAAAAAACGCAAAGCACAGGGAGGTGTAGGAGATGTTATCTCTTGGAAGGAATCCGGGCGAATATCTGGTAATCGGCGAGGACATTGTCATACAGGTAGTGTCTATGGAAGGCGATCTCAGGCTGTCCATCGACGCGCCGAAAAATGTCAGCATCGTGCGGGGCGAAGTATATGAGAAAAGCCATGAAAAGCCAACATGTCTTTCAGGGAAAAAAGGACGCAGAGACAGACGCGCAGTCCCCGCTCCGTAGCCGGAACCCACAAAAACCAGACACGGCGATTGTACGGTCAGCGTTTTCAACTCTTCTGTCAAAGGATCCGGGCAGAGGATTTGGAATAAATGCCGAAAGGCACAGCAAAAAAACTTATGCGGGAGAATGGATGCTCCCGTCCACATTCAAGGAGGTATATTTTATGAGAATTCAACACAACATAGCGGCATTAAGCGCTTACAGAAACTTAACGAACAACAACAGCATGCTTTCTAAGAACTTAGAAAAACTGTCATCCGGCTACAGGATTAATCGTGCAGGCGACGATGCGGCAGGTCTTGCAATTTCCGAGAAGATGCGCGCACAGATCACAGGTCTTGAGACAGCTCAGAAGAATGCCAACGATGGCATTTCTTTAATCCAGACAGCAGAAGGCGCCCTTACTGAAGTTCACTCTATGTTAAACCGTATGGTAGAACTGGCAAACCAGTCCGCCAACGGAACATACATGGACGATGACCGCGACAGTCTTCAGGCAGAAGTTGACGCCCTGCTTGATGAGATCAACCGAATCTCCAAGAGCACGAACTTCAACGGCCGTACTTTGCTGGACGGCAAGATGGCACTTGAAAGCGAGGCAAAAGAAATAACAGCCGGAGATATCGGGGCGCTTTCTGATGTGGAAATGACCCATATCGCAGACGGCGTAAAGTCAAAAACTCCTGTAAAGGGAGTCTACGAGCTGGATCTGAGCAATGTTAAACTTGCCAATAACGCCGCCGCAAAAGGCGCTCCTACCATAAAAGCTCCTGACGCTGACGCTGTAACCGTCACGAACGGAGACGGCGCAGGAGCCAAGGCATCTTTCGCATTTGACGTGGCAGGAGCTGCGATTACTGCCGCTACAGAGGCAGACGGGTCTGTAACAGCAAACCAGACTGCGACATTCACAATTGCAGGGCAGGATGTAACAATTGACGTAACGGCAGATATGACAGATGCGGACATTGTCACTGCATTAAACGGCAAGACATTTGATATTGACGGCATCACTTATACAGCAACCGCTACCGGAACTACCATAAAATTTGAGGCGGCTGATGATACTCTGACAACTCACGATACCGCAAATCAGACCGTTGCTGCTGCCGAAGGAAATACAGACAACGCGGATGCTGCAGTGGGAGTTAAAGTTACATTAGGCGATTATGAATTGGATCTGGACGGCCTTGAGGTCGGTATCGGCGAGGAGGCAGACGGCAAAGCCATCGCTGCAAAATTCATGGAAAACATCGCTGCAAACGGCAATAAGGTTACAATCGGCGGCGAAGAATTTGAAGTTACAAACGCTGACGGCAAGCTTACATTCACGATGGTAAATAACCCAAGCAAAGAATTCACGCAGGATATGAGCGCAAAGCTGGAAGTTACCGATAATACAGGCACTGTCCTCGATCCGGGCACAGCCGGCGACGACTTTACCGGCAACGGCATACACATCAACCAGGGCGAGGCGATCGGTGTAAACGTGATAAAAGAGGCTGTTTTCGGCAGCGGAAATGACGCTGTGGCACAGGGCAGCTTTGATCTTGCAGACTTAGATCTCAAAGACGGAAGTGTACTGAAAATCGGCGATACCACATATACCTTTGCGGTCGGCAAAGACAGCAAGGTAAAAGCCGGTGCAAACGTCATCGACTTAAAAGACTTTGAAAAAGACTCCGCAGGTCTTGCAGAGGCTGCCGCAAAGCGTCTCAGTAATATTGCAAAAGACAATGCGACATTCAAAGTGACCAGCGATAATACAAGCAGCACAGTACGGCTGACGGAAATCCCGGGTGCCATTGACTATACGAAGAACAACCTTGAAGGCGCAACGGCAGGCGACCGCAACGACATCCCCGCTGACAAAGTTCAGGCTGCATGGGCAGGGCTTGTACAACACGGAGAGATGGCCCTTGAAGATGCAAGCGTTGCAGCCAAAGGCGGCCTGACCCTCCAGATTGGCGACACATCCGATTCTTTCAACAGGCTTACAATCGGTATCGGAGATATGTCCGCAAAAGGACTTCTGATCCATGATATTGATATCTCCACCCAGGAGGGGGCTACTGAGGCTGTCAATAAGATTAAGACTGCCATCAATTCAGTATCTAAGCAGAGAGGCGACCTTGGAGCCCTCCAGAACCGCTTAGAGCATACCATCAATAACTTAAGCGTAACGACCGAGAACATCACTGCTGCCGAGAGCCGCATCCGCGACGTTGACATGGCAAATGAGATGATGGCTTACACAAAGAACAACATCCTCGTTCAGGCATCCCAGGCTATGCTTGCACAGGCAAACCAGGTTCCGCAGGGTGTCCTTCAGTTGCTCCAGTAAGCACGTTTTCTGGAAAGCGTTTAAGATTTACAAAGTTACACATAAGTCTGGGGCGGGGTCATATCCGCCCCCGGACATTTCATTTCACATACGGAAGGCAGGGTACTTATCGCATGCCACAAAAAGACACCCGTAAAACCGTCTGCAAAACTGTCTGCCAGTATAACAGAGAGCCTCTCTCTGACACAGACATGCAGAAACTTACCGACATCGCCGGAGATTACCGAACCGTCAAGAACTACGTCTACCAGCGTTACAGCGGCATCGCCTCGCTCCCCAAGATATATCCCGGCTACACTGTCCAGAACGAGATGACAGCGTCAGGCCTTCGGGGTGAGCTTGGCATCCCTTCTGTTTATTTTTACCTCGCCGTATTCGACGCGCTGGGAGACATCAAAAGCCAGTGGACGAAAACGAGAGCAGCCGTGAGGAAAGCTGTCGGCCAGAATGACAATTTTACTGGGGAAGAAAAGCATTATCTGCGCTTTTGCCTAAAGGCCAATGACGCTTTCGAAGGCGCACTTATGCAAAAGCCGCCGAAAGACTGGAATCTCCCGCCGGAAATCCGAAAACGATATGAAGAACTTTCCGGCCGCCTCGGCACAAATGTTCCGGATAAGCTCCTCCGCTACCTCTGCCGAAAGGTTCGCAGGCACCATGTAAAGCCCCATTCGGAGACTGCGGACGGGTTCTTCTCCTCAGGGGGAACTCACCGTTACGCAGACCATGGAATCTACCTGACTACCAAAGAGCGGCGCAGGCGGATCTTCATCCCTCTTACCGACAGCAATAAGTATAAAAGCCAGATATATGTCAGGCTCTTCCCGGAAAAAAACAGCGTAGAACTAAAAACCCCCATCCAGACAGCGGTACACTATCACCCTGATTATGTAAATCAGGTAGGGATCTCTCTTGGGATGTCCGCCATGCTCACCACAGACGAAGGACATATTTACGGGGAAAGGCTCGGCATTTACCAGACAGAATTTTCAACCTGGATAAGACAGCAGGTAGGAAAATACAATGCCAACCGGGACGCAGCGCCCGGCAGGAAGAAATACAATGCAAGAAAGCACCGGATGCAGGAATTTCTGCACAGCTATATCAACATGGAACTAAACCGCTTTTTGCGGGAGGAGAAACCGAAAACCGTCTGCCTCCCCAAGCTCCCGCCTCCAAAGGGCAGCGGGTTTAAAGCAAGCATCAACTACTCTGCCGCCATGTGGCAGAGGGGGTATATCAGGGAACGGCTGGAGCAAAAATGCCGCGAGCAGTCGGTAGAGCTTATAAAAGTGTACGCAAAAGACATCAGCCGGGAATGCAGCCGGTGCGGCGCACCCGGCCATACAGAAAGCAGAGAATTTCGCTGTCCTGCCTGCGGTTACCGGGCAGACATAAAAGTAAACGCAGCGAAAAACACGAAGAAACGCGGATCATAAGAACAATGCTTAGATAAATGAGGGCAATGGGCCTGCCCTCATTTTACCGAAAGGACTGGGCAAACGTTCATGATAAGCAGATGCGCATCATCTGTGATAGAAAAATCAGTTATGCTGACGGCGGCATTAGAAGGCAGGCGCAGTATCAGAACGACACTCTGAAAAGCTGCTTTGAGCCTGCGTATTGGATATGCCAGGACTCCGGGAACACGCATCCTGCGTGACGTACCGGGGAGCGAAGTGGGAGAAATCCCGCATCATACCGGAAGAAGGCGACATTTCTTACAGCTTTACGCATCCTGAGGCTGTAAAAAATCTTGTGTCTATGGAATTTAAGACTTCCTGATAAGAATAAG
>CAJTQA010000069.1 GCA_910578455.1 uncultured Dorea sp. | reverse complement strand
CGGCCTGGGGGTCTATGTCCGAACCTCCCATGAATCGCTTATCTTTGCGACACGCGGAAAAGCGCCCGTAAAGTTTCATGCCCAGCCTTCGTTTATGTTCTGCGCACAGCAGGATCACAGCCATAAGCCGGAGGAACAGTTTGCCATAATTGAACGTTTGTCCGATGGCCCCTACCTTGAACTGTTCGCCCGACGCAGACAATCAGAACGTTGGGATGTGTGGGGCAACGAGATCGACAGCGATATCGTGATCCCTGGCTATCCCGTACCAAAATACAGTGCCAAAGCACTTAGAGAGGAGGCATGATGATGGATGTATCCCAAAAACCTAATCACACAGATTTTGGAAGCTGCCTTCATGCTGGCGCTTGCCGCTTTTCTCATCAAAACCGCAGTCGGATGGATTCTGGAAATCTGGCCAGTGCTGCTCGCCATTGCAATCATCGTCGCTATCGCCATAATTGGTTTCCGTATCTGGAGGCACAAGCATGATAAAGATTTGGGAGAATGGTAGGAGGAAGTATAAAAAATACCGAAAGGAGTGGGCAATCTTGGGTAAACACCAAATCGAAGATATTAACTGGAGGAAAGTCCTCTGGACTCGACCTTACAAAATTGAGACCATTTGGGAAATGCTGGCGCATCTTGCCGCCACATCGCCGCGGGGCGCAGTGGTCTGGGAAATACGGGGCAAAAATGGGCAGGTAAGTTACTTGCTCGGAGCAGCCGGGAGGTATATCAGAAACGTAGAAGAAGCGATAAAAGCCCATGGCGATATCCAGTTCCATGCTATGGACGAGGCCGAACGCACACCAGTTACTACTGCCCGGCAGCTTAGAATTAGCCACCCGACGCTCTCGCTCAAGACTGATATCACTGGGGCTGTGATCCGGGCGGGGCTGGCGGCACTAACGGAAGATAAAGGCGGCACGGAGACTGTAGTACAGATTGTGCTGGGGAGGGGCTACGCTCCTTCCCCGGTGCCAGCCAACCTAGTCGATCCGAACGCCACATGGCTACAGATTTTGCTAGGAGATGTTCAAAAAGCCTCAGCAGAAAGCCGCAAAACCGTCAAAGAAAAAGCCGAACAACATACATTCCAGACAGTAATCCGTATTGGCATAACTGGTGATGGAGCATTCATCCGGCTAAACAGTATTATGAGCGCATTCAAGGTGTTGGAATCTGCCGGAGTCAGGATACAGACAGAAAATGTAAAACCCGCTGACCTTAACACAGCGCATGTACCTTGGCATTTTCCTCTAATGCTATCAGTAAAGGAACTTGCTAATTTCTTGCTGCTTCCGGCTGGGGATGAGGAATTACCTGGAACACCGGGACTGCATCCGAAGCTCACTTTGCCACCAAGCTGGTACAGAAACCCGACCAACCAAAAGGCTGGCCGCAGTTTTGCTATCAGTATGGATACTATAAATCCGAAGAAACTGAGCATTTCTCCGAGGGATAGTTTGGAGCATTGCCATCTGATCGGTCCTACCGGCAGCGGAAAAAGTACCGCTATGCTTCATCTGATTCTGGCGGATATTAAGGCTGGAAGGAGCGTGTTAGTTCTTGATCCTAAGGCGGATTTGGTGACAGATATACTTATGCGGATTCCAGAAGAACGTGTGGGGGATGTCGTAATTATCGACCCGTCAGACTCTTGCCCCTGTGGGTTTAACCCGCTGGCGTTCAAGGATTATGGCAACTCATCACTAATTGCAGATGCAATCCTCTCGGTTCTCAAAGAAATATTCAGCGACAGCTGGGGAATCTATACACAGGATGTGTTGACAGCTTCTTTACTTACATTAGTGGAAGCAGAAAATGCCACGCTTTTATGGCTTCTGCCCCTCCTCACCGATGAGAACTTCCGCCGGAGAGTTACCGCCAATATAAAAGACCGCATGGCGCTGAAGCCTTTCTGGGATCAGTTTGAAGCATTACGTGATACAGAAAAGCGGACACAAATCTCACCGGTGCTGAACAAGCTCCGTCAGCTGACTTTACGGCCAGGGCTTCGGAATATACTGGGACAGGCAAAGCCAAAATTCTCGCTGACAGATTTATTTTATAAACGCCGGATCGTATTAGTTCCTCTCAATAAAGGAATTACTGGCGGGGGAACAAGTAGGCTCATTGGTAGCCTGATTGTCGGATTGACTTGGACACTGGCACTATCACGGGCGGGTATTCCGGCAGAGAAACGACATATCGTGGAGATCTATATAGATGAGCTGCAAGATTATCTTTCACTGCCAACTGATCTCTCGGACGCATTAGCGCAGGCAAGAGGTCTGGGTATCGGGCTGACGCTGGCACACCAATACCGCGACCAACTACCCATCAACATCCGTTCCGGAATTGATGCTAATGCGAGAAATAAAATCGTATTTGGTCTGAACAGCCGGGACGCAAAAGATATGGCGGCAATGGCACCGGAACTTACAGCTGAGGATTTTATGGCGCTGCCCCGCTACCAGATTTATACATCTATTCAGTCCAATGGCCGGAATACTGGCTGGGTGCAGGGCAAAACCTTACCACCACCGCCAGCCTTAAGAGAGGCAGCGGAACTCAAAGCCATGAGCCAGGCAACCTATGGCATCCCAGCGGAACAGGTGGAAGAAGACTATCTCAAACTGTTTGGTGAGTGCGTCGAGACCCCACCGGAATGGGAGGATGCGACAATTGGAAGGAGAAAAAGACCATGACGAACCGACCGACGAACGAGGAGCGGAAAGCACAAGCGGAAACGCCCACCACGCCCGACTTTTCCCGGTACATGGTATGCGATTCCTACGCCATACCTGCTACGGACATCACCCCTGCCGGCGGCGCCCCAGAACCACACCGACGCCTGTCCCGGCAGCAGCTGATCAGCCTTGACGCCAGACTCAGTACACGCGACAAGGACATCCTGCTCGCCGTCCAGCGGCACCGCTACCTCCTGAGCGGACAGGTGCAGCGGCTTTTATTTACCGATGCCGCTAATGCTTCCGCCGCGCTCCGGGCAGCAAACCGCAACCTTAAAAAGCTGAATGAGTTTGGGCTGATCCACAACCTTTCCCGGCGAATTGGTGGAGTGAGGGCGGGGTCATCTTCCCTCGTCTGGCATATGACCCACGCCGGAGAACGGCTGCTGAGGCTGCGCGACCACAAGGCATATCCCGGCAAACGCTTTTTTGAACCGTCCCCTTACTACTTAGCGCATACACTGGCGGTGGCGGAAGTATCCATCCAGCTTGCGGAACTCTGCCGGAACGGTAAAACCCGGCTCATGGCATTACAGCCAGAGCCGGAATGCTGGCGGGCTTACAGTGAGCTTGGCAAACACGTTTCTTTGAAGCCGGATTTATATGCGGCTGTGGTATCGGAAGAATATGAAGACCGCTACTTCTTCGAGGTTGACCTTGATACGGAGTCGCCAGCCAAAGTGATAGAAAAATGTCAGAAGTACCACAAATACTACCGCAGCGGACTGGAGCAGAAAGAACACGATATGTTCCCCTTAACCGTCTGGATCGTACCAAGCATAAAACGCAAGGAACATCTGCTCTCCCACATCCGCAGCGCATTTATCCGGCAACCCAAACTATTTGCGGTGATAACTTCAGAGGAATTACAGCAACTGGTTCGGGATGGCGGGGATGAAAACACATTATGCTAAACAGCGATGATAAATCCTGCGCAACCACTGGGCGCTTGGCACAGTTAAGCCGTAGAAGCAAACTTTATGTGGAAGCAAGCCTGTCAGCTGTAATTTTATAAACCATTAAACGAAGGAGCCTATATGGACACAGCAAAGAACCAAATAACACCAGCCATAGAGGAGCAGATTTACAGCGTAAACTACAACACTGGAATGAATATGCTTGACTGTCATGCCGTGATGCGCATCGCAGACCGCGAGGGTTGCCATGAGCTTGCAGACTACTTGTCTGACAGGAAAAACTGGCCGGATTATAAGCTTTTTATCCTAACCGGGGATAAGGAAGGAGTGTAACAAAAACGACAGCATACAGACGGTGCCACACGCAAAAGAGCCTACTCTGCCGGCTTAACTGCGCCAAGCGCCCAGGCGCATCTAAAAATAACAAATTTACGAAAGGAAGAATGCCCATGACAATACATAAGGATATCCGGTTCTTTGACATATTCTCCGGGATTGGAGGATTCCGCGCCGGACTGGAAAGGGCTGGCGGGTTTACCTGTATCGGCCACTGCGAGATTGACAAACACGCAGAAAAAGCATACCGGGCGGCACACAATATCAAAGAAAACGAGGTGTTTTATGAAGACGCAAGAAAAATCAACCCAGAAACCATGCCAGAGTTTGACTTACTCTGCGGAGGATTCCCCTGCCAGGCATTTTCTGTCGCTGGCAGGAGAAAAGGATTTGACGACAGCCGAGGCACTCTCTTCTTTGAGATTGCCAGACTGGCTCGAGAAAGACGGCCTCCGTATCTTCTCCTTGAAAACGTCCCAGGGCTGCTGTCGCATGACCAAGGCCGGACATTTGCGGCCATCCTCGATACGCTTTGCGACCTGGGGTACAGTGTCGAATTCCAAGTGCTTAACAGCAAAGATTTTGGCGTTCCCCAGTCCAGACGCCGGGTGTACATTGTCGGATATCTTAACCCCGGATGTGCCGGAAAAATACTACCTTTCCGAGGAACAAACCCGGAAACTCTTAAGTGCCTCATAGACGGGCGGCAGGATTCGCGGGTATATGACCCATCCGGGGTTGGAAAAACGCTACTTGCCAAATCCGGGGGAATTGGCGGTAAAACGGGGTTATATGCTGTCGGATATAACCGCAATACCGGGATTACCGGTAAAATCCGTTTTGCCTACACCTTGACTGCCAGCGGCTACCGCGGTCTGAACCGCCGACATACGCAGAATGCGGTTCTGGAGACAGATGCGGAGGAAAATGCACAAAAAATAATCCTCCGCGCCGTTCTTAACCCGGAACGAGCAAAAGTACGGCAGAATGGCAGGCGTATCAAGACAGAAAATGAGCCGATGTTCACGCTAACATCACAAGACCGGCATGGCGTGTTGATGATTAAGGAAGCCACCAAATCCGGTTGCAAGGCTGCTCATCCGGGAGACTCTGTAGATCTGAGTTTTGCAGAGCAAAATACGCGCCGGGGGCGAGTAGGCAAGAACATCGCTCATACACTTGATACAGGCAGTTCACAAGGCGTGGTCAAACCCAATTTGCGTATCCGCCGCCTCACTCCGCGGGAATGTTTCCGTTTACAAGGTTTTTCTGAACTACAGATTGATAAGTTCTTATCCGTAGATTCCGATACTCAAGCCTACAAACAAGCCGGAAACGCCGTAACCGTCAATGTCGTACACGCCCTCGGTCTCCGCCTCAAAGCCGCGCACACGGCGGCTATGGCGGCGACAGGGGCAGAAAAGGAGGCAGCATAAGATGCTTACAAATACACAGAAACAAATGGTCATCAATTTACGGCTGCAGGGGCTTACTTATGCTGAGATAGCCGCAGCCACAGAACTCTCTCCGAATACTGTAAAGTCATTCTGTCGGCGCAGGCATATAAAAATCGATGAGGCGAAACCTTCTGAGAGCAATATTTGTAAGAACTGCGGCAGGCCGCTCACTCAGCGGCCTGGGGCGAAGAAAAAGGCTTTCTGTAATACCCAGTGCCGCACCGAATGGTGGAACAAAAGCCGCCGCAGGCATCCTTACCGTTTGACCTGTTACTACTGCGGGAAAGAGTTTATCAGTTTTGGGAATAAAAAGAAGAAGTTCTGCAGCCGGGAATGCCGCAGGCTCAGCCGTTACGGTGAAGACACGGCATAATGCCGGCATCCGGGTGTCTGGCACAGCTAAGGGGCGGACTTTCCAGGATATGGCAACCATTTCTTTAAAGTAATCATTTATAAGTTTTAAGGTAAGGAGTTTTATGAAGCACGCGAATAATCAAGACGGTGTTATGCTTTGGGTCAAACGGGATGATGAGGGCAATATCACCGATTGGGAGATGACCATTAAACGTGATGACCTGATAAAGATTTTGTCAGAAGTGATTGATGAACTAAAGGAATTCGGAAAACAAATTCCTGCGGAAAAATACGAAAAGCTGCTCCAGCATCTGCTTGAAGAAAAAACGACACACAAAGACAAACCAAAAAAGAAATAAAAGCCTTATTTCCTGGCGCAGCCCTGCCAGCCTTAGCTGCGCCAGGCACCCGGATGACCAATAACACTACTAAATAAAGGATTATATGAGCAACTATATATTGAACCAATTAGAATCTGCCATTATGACAGAAACCAGAAAGGGGGATGCGATGACATAGCGCCGATTCTGCATCCCCCTATTTATACAAATAATGCCCAAAAGACAGCGGCTGCTATCAGTTCGCCAAAGCATAACAGCCACTATCAGGGCAGGAAGGAGGTTAAAAAATAAGAGTAACATAAACACGAAATAAACATTGCGACTACGATGCGCACCTGAAGTTTAGGGGTGTATCGTAGATGCCCCCTGCTCTGCGCTACAATCGCAAGAAAGGAGGGCAAATGTTTACTAAACAGTTCGGTCTGGAGATCGAGTTTACCGGAATTAGCCGGGAAAAGGCAGCAGAAACTGTCGCACATTATCTCGGCGGCACTGCTACGATTACCGGGGATTATTACGATACCCAGAAAATCACCACACCCGATGGGCGTATCTGGAAACTGATGTACGACGGCAGTATTAACTGTCAGAAAAAGGATGGGCGAAGGACGGTATCCGCCGGAAGTAACTACAGCGTGGAACTGGTCAGCCCAATCCTGTTGTATCGGGAAGATATTGACACGGTACAGGCACTCGCAAGGAGGTTGAGAAAAGCCGGGGGATTTGCGAATAAGTCCTGCGGCATCCATATCCATCTCGACGGAACCAGCCATACGCCACGGAGCATCCGCAACTTCGTCAATATCATCTACGCGCATAATGATCTGCTTTATAAAGCGCTACAAATTGCGCCGGAGCGGATGCGCTACTGCAAGAAAATGGATGCATATCTCGTGGAACGGATGAACCAGGCGAAGCCAAAAACGCTAAGGCAAATCGAATCAATCTGGTATGAGAATTACTCCGGCAGCCGCAATGGTCACTATCACCAGAGCCGCTATCATTTTCTTAACCTGCACAGTTTCTTCCATGGCAACCACACGGTGGAACTGAGGGGGTTCAACAGTACGCTCCATGCCGGAAAGATCCGGGCATATATCGTGCTGGCACTCGCGCTCAATCATCAGGCGTTGACACAGAAAAGCGCCAGTTACCGGAAAGTCCAAGAGGAAAATGAGAAGTTTGCAATGCGTGTGTGGCTGAACCGCATCGGATTTATTGGTGACGAGTTCAAGAGTTGCCGGGAACATCTGTATCAGCACCTAGATGGTAACGCCGCCTGGCGGTACGGTTCACGAGAAAATGTCAGAAGCCATATCAATACCAGAAACACACAGAACGGAGGAAGTCAGAATGAGCAATAAGAAAAACGAACGCCTGTATATCGCCTACGGCTCCAACCTCAACCTTGAACAGATGGCAAGACGCTGCCCCACTGCGGAAGTTGTCGGTAAAACCCATCTACATAACTTCCGGCTGATGTTCCGGGGTAAAGGCACGGCAGTAGCGACTGTAGAAAAACAGGAAGGAGGCAAAGTGCCGGTGCTGGTCTGGCGGTTACAGCCAAACGATGAGCATAATCTTGACCTCTATGAGGGTTATCCCAGCTTTTACCGGAAAGAAATGCTAAGAATCTCCGTAAGCGGCAAGCGGATGTCTGCCATGGTTTATATTATGAACGCAGCAAAACACCCTTACGACACCCCATCACGCAGTTACTTTGAGACTATCCGGCAGGGATATGAATCTGCTGGGCTTGACATCAAAATCCTGCGCCAAGGCGTACTGGACTCGGTATGGGAGGGATATCTCGCCAAAAAGTATCAGGGAGGAGGTGATGGCTATGACCGAGACTGTTAAGA
>CAJTQA010000068.1 GCA_910578455.1 uncultured Dorea sp. | reverse complement strand
CCCGGCGATAAGTGCATTTTACAGCTCCGGGGGCTGCGGCCCTTTTTCTCCCCCAAGTACGACTTGAAGCAGCACCCCAATTACCTCTATACGGCGGAAGCAGACAGGAAAAATCCCTTTGACCTGTCCCGCCTGATACAGTGCCGTATGGAGAAGCTGGATCCCAGCGAGCAATACACCGTGTACGAGGCGGACGTGCCGGAGGAGGCGGGCATAGGCGAGGACGAGGACATCTTCAACTACTACGTGACGACCCGGACGCCTTTGTATAAGCCTTTGGACACCGTGTCCAGAGGGAGCAGCGCCGCCTGACAAGGGCGGCTTTTTTATGACCGGGGCTTCGTCCCCGGATAATATGGAGGTTTCCCCCAAACCGCAACGACAAAACCCCTTCATCTCCTGGAAACCGCATATTTACAGGCGTTAGAGGGTTTTGTCGCTGACCATGGGAAAGCGACAATTCACTGCCCGACAAAAAAGGTTCTGTCGTTGGAGGTATGACCAGAGTTTTGTCGCTGTCTGTTATACTGTTGCCTGATCCCGCCATGAGGCGGGGAAAAGGAGGTAACAGTAAATGTTGGATTTAATGAATCCGGAGGAAAGGCCGGAACAGATCCAGAGGTATGGAGTGTATACCATCCGGACAGCAACGGAAGACGGGGTGGTCTATTCCAGGTCATTCATAGTGGTACGGAATGGCTATGGTGTCATCTCCCGGTTCACAAGGCTTCAGGACTATGCGGGCTTCAAGGTGTATAAGCCGATCTCATCGAATGCGGAGAAGAAGCTGTATTACATCTGCGGGATGCTCAACTATGTCCTGGTGGACAATGGAAAGAGGTTCGGGATCCGCCATGTGTTCGGCATTACAGCGGAGATGCTGCAGGAATACTTTGACTATTATGCAGCGGAAAAGAAAGCGGACGGGGACTACCGGGGAAGGGACAGCATCACCAAATGTATCGGCGCTGTGACTGCTTTTATGGCGAACCTTGTATGGAAGTTCGGCGGGTTTATGAAGGTCACCCGTCCGGAGCTGTACCGCGACGAAGCCGCGTATGACAGACATGGGCGGCGTTTCCTTAAAGCAGTCCCCGTGTTCCAGGTTTCCGGGATGCCGGTGAGGAAAAAGATCTTTCGGGATATCCCTTATAAAGCCTTTGAGGTACTGATCCCGATGGCTTTCCGTTATGCCAGGGACATCGCCTTCGGACTCTGCCTGCAGGCATTCGCGGGGCTGCGCGCCGGGGAGGTATGCAGCGTGCGGCAGGAATGCAGCCCCCTGGGGAGGGGGATCACATTCACTGAGCTTGGCGGGCGTGTAGTCAGCGCCGTGGTCGATGTTGAACAGGAAATCCGGATACGGGATGATGACGTTGAGGTCGGGATGATCAAGAAAGAGCGCAGGCAGGGTGTCTACCCCGCATTCCTGGGGGCTTTCTGCAAGGCATACGAGCTGCACAGGGAGTTCCTTTCCGGGCGGGAGTTCGACAGGGACTACTGCCCCATGTTCATCAACAGGAATGGGGAAGCCATGACCTATGAGACTTACCGGACGAGGTTCCGTGAGTTGGTGGATGGGCATCTCCGCCCATACCTGATAAAGAGCAGCGACCCGGAACTGAGGCTCTATGGACAGCTACTGTATGAGAACCAGCTTGGGACACATGCGCTGCGCCACTGGTTCACGGTCCAGCTCGTACTCAGGGGCGAGGATATCGGGAGCATCCAGTACTGGAGGGGTGACAGCAGCCCGGAAAGCTCGTTCCTGTATCTCCAGGACAAAGGTGACATTACAAGGGAGCTGGAGGCATCCAGTGACCGTCTGGTGACCATGCTCGTGTCAGGATGGGGGGATTTTGAAGATGATACTGTTTGATGAGGTCTTAAAAGATGCGGCGCAGGTGCAGTCGGCATACCGGGACATCTGCAGGTGCAGGGATGACCTCCTCGGGTTCCTGGACAGGAACGGATGGTTCGGGCAGGCCCCGGAAGGCAGCGGCAGGGAGATGGCGGTCAGCGACTACGAAAGCATGCGCGGCCCGATCCGCCTGTGGCTGTCCGCTTATCAGAGAACACCGCGGGAAAAGCTGTCGGTCCTGCTGGATACATACAGCGGGCAGCTGCCGGAGACATGCCGGCGCTACCGGAAGTTTGTGGCCCGGGAAGGGATCAGCGATGAACCGAGCGGGTGGAAGATACTTGATTTCATCCTTTCTGCCTGCGGCCGTGAGCTGTCCGGATACAGTGCAGAAGAGCTTGACTGCCTTATGGAAAAGACATCGGAAATGCTTCCCGTCAGGAGCACAAAGCTGTTTGCGAAGTTTGCTGCGGAGGTGTCAGGGGACAGCAGCTGCAGATACGACATCCATCCCAGGCGGCAGGCGGAAATACGGAAAGAGGCTTATCCGGTCAGGGAATTCAGCGTGATGGCGTACTGCGTATTCAATGGGGCATCATGGGAGGCGAACGGGCTGGTCATAAAAGCCCTGGATTCTGTCCGCTATGCCGACCTGTGGCTCTTTGCGGCGCTCCATTTCCTGGGGGCGTTAAGGCAGACGGACATCACCCGGCTGCCGGTTCCATCACTGCCCTACCCGCCGGACACGGTGGAAGGGATGCTCCGCTCTGGAAGCTACCGGGATGCGGATGCCAGGGGCGTTTCAGAAGAGCTGCTGTTGAGGCTGAAATACCTGCCGATGTACCCATCCAAGACAGAAAGGTACCAGGGTGTGCCGGAGCTGAAGTTATTTATACCGGAATCACTGAAAGCGGCCATGGGGCTGATCATTACCATAAAGCTCCTCCACCATAAAGAAAACGAGCCCCTGGTACGGCCAGTCCAGGACATTGTATCGATCAGGAGATTTTTTGGCACGCAGTTCATAGAAGCGCTTGGAGAGCGGAGGTTCCAGACCAGGAGGGCGAACAAGTCCTATCTCCAGGGGATCGAGCTGGTGACGGCGGACGGGCCTGGCAGGCCGAAGGGATATATGCTCGCGGCCCTTGCCAGGAGCCACAAGGGAGGGATCGGCGCCCTGCCGGAGATCACGGATATCTACCTGAAGGATGCTGCTTTTTCCGGATACCGCCCGGAATTCATCCTGCGGGAAATGTTTGAGAGGGGCATCTTTGGCTTCATTCCGGCACTGCTGCTGGAAAGGTATGCGGGTGACGGATACCGGCGGCTGGATGTCCCGCGGCAGACTGAACTGATCCGGTGCATCGGCCTGGACGCCGGGCAGCTGGAAGAAGCCGCGCTCCTTGTCGAACGGTCACTGGAGGCCAGCCGGGAGATTGTCGCGTCCATCCCGGAAGGCAGGCTCGGGGATGCCCTGCAGATGGCCGCAAGCGGCGCGGCGGCATCCAGGCAGCCGGAGACGCTCTGCCTGCGTACTGCTGTCGGGATGCCCTGCTGCGACTCCCTCAGGGGCGGCTGCATCGGCTGCGGCTATGAGATCTTTACGAAAGCGGCCTTCCATCTGCTGATGAAGGAATACACCGCGATAACGGAACTGAAAAACAGGGCATCCGGGCCGGAACGGGAACGCTTGAAAAACATCCTGTCCAGAGGGATCATACCGGCTGTCGGGCAGATGCTCGAAAGCCTTCCGATGCTTTACCCCGGCGCGGATATGGAGACCATGACAGGGATGCTGGAAAGGAGGCTGAAAGATACAGATGATAGCAGATGTGCAGATGCATAAAGGGTATACAAAAGTGCTGCTCATCCGTGAAATGGACACCGGAACACGCTTGCAGGCGGAGAGGAAATTTGCCGAGTATGCCGCAAAAGGAGTGATCGACAGGGGCTCATTCCCGGATGCGGAATGGCGGATCACGGATGAAGTGAAACGCAGGAACATCCGCTTCGAGACCGGTGGCGGCACAGTCCAGGAGTGGACCGGCTGTGACGAGGGGTGCTTCCTGGATTATGTGAAGTCCTATACAGTGCTGCTGCTTGGGACAATGGCGGCCAGTTCGGTTGCCGGGGTCAGCAGCTCCCTGGTCAGGCTGGGGTGCTGTGGATTCGGGGAAGCATGCACATGGGATGTACATATCAGCCATGCACTCCAGTTCCTGGGTATGATCCCTGATTCACCCGGGTACATAGGGGCCGTCATGGAGCGGATCGAGGAAAACCGGACGCTGGACGGATGGGCCCGTAAACCGAGGAAGCTGGCGGATTTCCGGTATTACCTGAGATTTGACCGGTATGTCAATGAGTTCTGGGGAACTGCTGGTGAAGACACAAAGGACTACTTTTTCCCGGTATACCTTTGGTGGAGGCTTACCAGCATCCTGCCCCTGCGGGCGACGGAATTCCTCCTTCTGCCAGGCGACTGTATCCATAACCGGGATGGGAGGTGGATCCTTACTGTACGCCGGACAAGACTGAAGAAAAGGCTGCAGAAAGTCGGCTACACGATCCATGCGGATTATACCCTCCATGAATACGAGGTGCCGGAATGGCTTGCGGGGGAGATCCTCGCTTATAAAGCGGCTGGGGAGAAACGCCGCCCCCATGAAAAAGACACTTTATTTTCCCCGGCACGTGCGACACAGCTGGGATATATGACTTACTGCCAGATGCGCCGCAGGCTTGGCGAATTCAAGGAGAAGGTGACAGGGAGTGCGGATTATCCGGTCAGCCTCGGGGACACACGGCACCTTGCCATGATAAACCTGATCCTGTCCGGCGGTTCCCCTGTGATATGCAGGGAGCTGGCCGGCCATGAGAGCATTGATATCAGTGCCAGCTATTATGCGAACCTTTCTGCTGTGGTGGAGAGCGCCGTTTATGAGAAATACCGTGAGAACCGTGGGAAGGTCACACTGGACGGATCGTTGAAGCTGCGCATGGGGGACAGGCATGGCATGACGGAGGTGGAAGGCGGGCACTGTGATTATGCAGGCCTCCCCGGAGGCGATATTTCCGAATGCATGAAAAACTACCGTGAAGGCGGGCATTTCGGCGACTGCAGGAACTGCATCCATTACTATCCTGACCAGGATGGGCTGAGGCTCGCCGTCCAGGAGGGATTCCGGGAAAAAGTGGATGAGGACGGGATGTTCCTGATGGAGATGATTGAACAGGTACGCCGCGGGAACGGTGCGCAGGAGGATATCACGTCCGCGCTCCTGCGGCTGCAGAACAGCAGCGCGTGTTACAGGAAAGCGCTGGAGAGGAAGATGGAGGGAGAGAAAAATGGCAAGACCAAACAAGACAGATGAAGCGCTGCTGGTCAGCATACTGGAAAAGTATTATGCGGATGTGGCCTGCGGCAATGCGAGGGACATCAGGTTTACGGACCTGGCGAAGTATGCCGGGAGGCAGGGCGTCCCTGCTAAAGAGTATGAATTCCGCAGGAACAGGGGCGTCCGCAGGCGGCTGGACGAGCTGAAGGCGGGGGCTTCCAGGACCGGAACCGATGCACTGCTGGTATATAAAAGCATTGATGCTGACGGCCTGGTCAGGACCTGCCAGGATCTTTCGGATTTAAAAGGCAAGCTGAACGACATGGATGCGTACTGGAAATCCGTCTATGACAGATATACAGAGATGGAGATAAACTACAGGAACGCAGTCTCACGGAAAGCGGAATCCGAAAAGCAGGCGGGGGTGATGAAGAAGGAAATGCAGCGGTCAGAGGAACTTTACCGGGCATTAGAGAAAGAAAACAGAGGGCTGCGGAGGGAGAATGCGTACCTCCGCAGGATGCTGGAGAAGTACCTGTACCCTGACCTGGCAAGGCAGCTGATGCAGGAAGCGCATCTTCCAGTCAGGACTGCCGGGAACGTGACGCAGGCGGCATTGGGGGACCTGATAGAAGGGACACGCCCCGACCCGTTCGGCGGTGCACAGAAAGCGAAGGAAAAACCAAAGACCAGGGAGGAACAGCTCCTTGATGAGATGAGGAGGCAGGCAGAAGAATGAACCAGTACCCATTGATCAGGGGACAGACAGACTTAAAGGCAAGGAATCCCGCCCTTGCGGAAGAATGGGACGGGATAAGGAACAAGGGACTGACGCCGGAAGACGTGCAGCCGGGATCCGTGAAAAAAGTCTGGTGGAGGTGCCGTAAAGGACACAGCTGGATGGCCGCCGTCTACAGCCGGACGGCCGGGGCTGGCTGCCCGTATTGCGCTGGGAACCGGCTGATCCCCGGAGTAAATGACCTTGCGACAGTGGCCCCTCTGCTTGCGGAGGAATGGGATGTTGGCAAAAATGGGAGCCTTCGTCCTGAGGATGTTGCCGGAGGCACTGCAAAAAGGGTCTGGTGGCGTTGTGCAGAAGGGCACAGCTGGCAGGCGGCGGTATCAAGCCGGGCGGCTGGGAAAGGCTGCCCCTACTGTGCTGGCAGGAAAGTGATGCCTGGGTTCAATGACCTTGCGACAGCGGATCCGGAGCTTACGGCACAATGGGACCATGAAAGGAACGGGGGCTTAAGGCCGGAGGATGTCACGGGCATGAGCCAACGGTCGGTATGGTGGACTGGCCGCTGCGGCCATTCATGGAAAGCAAAGATCTCCAACCGGAGAAATGGATGCGGCTGCCCCTACTGCTGCGGCAAAAAGATTCTGGAGGGCTTCAATGACGCGCAGAGCAGGTGCCCGGAGCTTATGGATGAATGGGATTTTGAAAAAAATACGTTCCTTCCATCGGAGATAACCGCCGGGAGCCAGAAGGATATCTGGTGGCGGTGCAGAAAGGGGCATTCCTGGAAGGCGAAACTGCCGGGCAGGAGACGCGGGAACGGCTGCCCGTACTGCGGGAACCGGAAAGTGCTGCCGGGCGAAAATGACCTGGCATCAGTCCATCCGGAGCTGGCCGGGGAATGGGACTATGGGAAAAACCAGGGATCCACACCGGAGACCGTCATGTACCAGACCCGGAAGAAAGTGTGGTGGAGATGCAGGAAAGGGCACTCCTGGAAAGCGGAGGTCTATGAACGGGCCGCAGGGAGCGGCTGCCCTGTCTGCACGCGCCTGCTGGACCGGCACCCGGTCATCCCGGGGGAATCCGACCTTGCGACATACAGCCCCAGGCTGGCCAGGGAATGGGACTGCCAGAGAAATATGGGGCTTACACCGGAGCAGGTCAGGCCGTTTTCAACAAGGAAAGTCTGGTGGGTCTGTGAAAAAGGCCACCACTGGCAGTGCACAGTCCAGGTCCGCCAGAAAGGGACAGGCTGCCCGTTTTGCGATGGGAGGATTCACAGGCAGTCGAGGCTGATATAAATATGGAGATAACACAGCACAGGGAGCCGGTTATCCTGGATACGGCTTTTTGAATATATGGAGGAAACCTATGAAGATAAGGATACGCTCCCCCACTTAACAATGGGGCTGGATGACAACTGAATATGGAACCTGAAAACCAGAGGGCTTTTTGTATATATGGCCGCTTTTAATGAGCGTCCCGGATACAGAAGCCCTCTTTTTTATCCCAAAACAAAAAATAAAAATTTAAGAAAGGAAAAGAACCCAGATCCCGGGATACACAAATCTGGAACGACAAAACCATTGGAATCTATGGTTTGTGTTCTGCACGGATTGTGACAAAACGACAAAATAAGGCGTTTCGGGGGTTTGGGTTTCAGGTAGTTATATGGAGTTCTTTTCTTCCGCTATCACCACCTTGCAGACCCTCGTTGTGACCCTGGGCGCTGGCCTGGGCGTGTGGGGCGTCGTCAATCTCCTGGAGGGCTACGGGTCGGATGACCCTGGCTCAAGGCGGGCGGTGGCATTATCCTGCTGGGCACGACCCTGATCCCTCCCTGCTGTCCGGCCTGTTCTAAGAGCGGCGCTTCATGGGATTTCTCACCGACTGGCTGAAGGAGCTGCTGATCGGCGGGATCATGGACAACCTGTCGGGGCTCTTTGATACAGTGAACGCCCGTGTCCGGGAGATCGCGGTACAAATGGGGACGGCCCCGGCGCAATGGAACGCCGGGGTTTTCTCCCTGATCCGGCGGCTTTCCGAAACGGTGATATTGCCAATCGTCGGACTGATCCTGACCTTTGTCGCCACCTACGAACTCATCCAACTGCTGGTGGAGCGGAATGATCTTCACGACCTGGACTACTGGAT
>CAJTQA010000067.1 GCA_910578455.1 uncultured Dorea sp. | reverse complement strand
ATACTTGATTATCTTCATCCTATCACTTCTAATAGATAATTTCCGATTATCCATCATCAAATCTACATTATCTTTCCCACCCATATTCTACCATATTCCCCCCAAACATAAATACCCAATAACACCCTTCACCACATATCACGCACTTTCAACAGCATATCCGGAAATTTGTTCATATTTTTTGCAAACATGCGTCAGTTTTTGTCATTTTAAGTGTTTATATATATGAACAAAAGAGCACCAATGCTCGAATTATAGTTCTCATTTATATCAAAACAAAAGGTAGCATGACAGATGAATTATATTGATAAGCTTGAAACAGATTCTTTAAAAAAGGAGTTCCTTACATTCATTGAAACATATGGTGCCGATGCTTTGCATCAGGCTATGGATTCTTACATAAATGCACAGCAGATATACATATGCAGAACAAGGACTTCCACTTCTAAAATCTATATAAAAGACATCTCTTATATAGAAGTCCACAAACATATCATCACGATTCACACTTCACATGGATGTTTTCAAAAATACGGCACTCTTAATAATGAACTAGAGCATTTATCTAAATATGGCTTTATCAAATGCTCTCAGAACTATATTGTACCGCTGGCAAAAGTACAAACGGTAACTTACCAGGAAGTCACGCTGATAGACCATACAAAAATCACCCTCAGCAAGCAGTTTGCCGCAAAATTTTTATTAGCTTTCAACGCACATAGCTAGCGCATCTTTTATCACACAATTATTTTATCACATTATTATCATACATCGGTGCCGCACAGGTCTCATTTGACAATTCAGCAATTCTTGAATTTAAACTGCAGGAAAGCAAAAATAAATCTCTGCCAAAACCCAAGGCACGATCACCCCTCAATTTCAGCAGAGATTTTTCATCAGCAAATATAATCGTCAGAAAATCCTCTTATCCTCCAAAAAACGCTTTCTCGAAGGATTCCCCTCGCACCGGTAGATTTTCCCGCCCGTCACGTCATAGATTACCGACCATACCGTATCCTTTCCGGTCTTTCGGTCATACTGGCACATAAATCCATACTTTCCTCCCAGCACATCTGCCGCAAAGGCAAACGGCTCTTGTTTGTGCCGTGCAAATGCCGCCTGTATCGTCTCATACCGCTCCCCGGCTCTCCAGTCATCGATTCCTTCTGCCCGGTACTTTCTCATGCCGGGCAGATTAAATGCATTGACCGCCGAGACAAAGTGATTCTTTTCATCCACAGAGCAGACTTCCATCTTCTCTGGATTGCACTCAATAAGCGCTGCCTCCCCACTTCTGTCTGCGGCCGTAAAGGTCTGGCTGGAGGCAATGGGCGCCTTCTCTAAAAATTGCACGAACTCTTCTACGTTTCTGCATTTTTCAAGCCCGCAGCGCAAAAGCATCCCTGCGTTCATCCCATATCCCAGCACACTTGGGTACACGGAGGTAAGTCCAACGGCCAGCCCATACTCATTTACACCGTCCTCCATCTCCGCAAATGCAGTCGTATTCCCGGAAAACCCATAGGATGCGCCGGAAAACCTATACATGCAGTTCATATAAAGCCTCTCAAGTTCCGTCAAGAAGTCACTGTTTCTGGCAAGCAGCACATGCTCCCCCTCCCGGAAAGCAAAGCAGGAGCATTTCTGCTCCGGCATCATGCAGTACATGCCAAATAAAACCGCCTCAAAAAGCGCGCCCTCTTCCTTCTGCCCTTCGGCAATCCCCCGGATCTCCTCAAGGATTTCCGGATACCACTCCTCATAATACGAGCGGCACTTCTTCGCAAATTCTATCCGTTCCTCCGTAATTGGGAACGGAACGTTCTCCAATAATAATTTCCCATGCCCAAATAAGCGGGTTCCCCACCTCAGCCCTATGTCATAGTGGGTTCCCTGAAACCTCAAATGATACATATTCGCTCTCCTTTTCCAAAAAGTCAAAGACCCCGCGGCAGCCGCCAAACGGATCATGCAGCCATGTCCGACTGGCTCGCTGCTTTGCGGGTAATGAAGAGCTGCCGGCAACTCATAAATTGAGCATAGTATAATAAAAAATTTATGTCAACCGACTTTTATTCTAAAACTTATCTTTTAATCTCCTTTTTTAATCTCCTTTTTTAATCTCCTCTTCTCATCCTCTCTCCACCCTTCTCGCATACCCTAAAAGCCCTGCTCCCACGCATCCTCCCGTGACAGCCAGGCAGGCCGCCCACAGCGGCAGCGCAAGCCGGAGATACCTCACCATATCCTCCGCCTGATACTGCCTTGCCTGAAAGACAAGTACCGTAAAGACAGCCGCTCCTGCCGCTGCCGTCAGCCCTGGCAGGACATAAAAATACCGGAACAGCTCTGAACGGATCAGCCGTTTCCTGTCCTTCTCCCGCATCCCCATGCACATTAAGAACTCCGACCTTCTAAGGACAGACTCCCTCTCCATCAGGACTTTAACGATCAAAAGCACAAAATAGATCAGCACAAACAAGAAAAACATAAGCCCGTTCATCACGCTCTTCATAATCCTCTCCGTCCGGAGTTTCTGCACCGCGTTCTTCTTGATATAGCAGCTCTGCACCGCCTTATTGTATCTCTCATCCCCGGCATGCCTCTCCCGGAACACATCAAGCTCTTTCTCAATCCCGGGCAGCTCCCTCTCATCCGCCCGGACCAATACAAGCTCGCTGGGGCCCTGCGGTAAGTCTTCCTCCGAATATCCACGTTTTTCCACCTCTTCCTCCGACATATAATTGCCGGTATAGGGATCTGTGACTTTCCACAAATCCTGGGCCGTCTCAAAATACTCGTCTGAAAATACGATCAGGTTATCCCACTTCCCCTGTCCGAACACTCCTACAAGACTCCCGATTTCCTCCCCCTCTATCTCTTTAAAACTGTACACCGGATTTTCGCCCCTGCACGCAGCATTCGGGGCTACGCCTCCATAAACAGGCACGCCCACATGTAGAGCCGGTTTCTTTCTCGACAGCCAGTAGTCCACCGGCTGGGCTTTGACCGACTTATCCTGCTGGTGCACGATATACACCTTCTCTCCCGCGCTGTCCAGCCCGGCAGGTTTCTCCTCCCATGTACTGTCCGCCCTCTTTTTCAGCGCCCGGTATGTACTCTCCGAGATGCCGATCTGCTGCCCCTGGGGCGGAGCCGGCTCCATCACGCCTTCTACTTTCTCCGTCGAATCCAGATTTGCCACACGCACCATGGGATAGCTCTCAACCTCTGCCCCGTACTCCTCATTAAGTTTCCCGAAGATATCCCTGTCCTCCTCATTTGCCATGCAGACGATATCGTAAGGGTACAGAGTATCCTCGTCCTCCGCAATCAGCACAGATATAAACTGGAAAGGGAAATAAAACAGCGCGCAGAACAAAAGGACGGACATTGCCGTAACGTATACCGCATTCGTCTTCGACTTATGGAAAAGCTGGTTATGCATCATCAGCCTGCGAAGATAGGACGGCGCCCTCCTTTCCCTCAGCAGATATTCCGCAATGCCGTACCGGAACGACAAGTAAAGCCCTATAAAAAACAAAAACAGCAGCAAAGGTTTCTCAAAATTCTTTAACTGGCGGTACTCGAACATGCTGTAAAGCATAAGCCCGACGCCCGCGCCTAAAAAGATTTTTCTATGCCTTGCCGGCATTTTTTCTTTGACAGACTGCAGGTCAACGGAACTTCCAAGGCGGAAAGACACAAAGATATCCCGCGCTGCCATAAACGCCACAAGATACAAAACAAGCAGGGCAAGGATCGCCTGCACATACGGGAGCATCCCAAAATCCCCCATCCTAAGCTCTACGCCCAATAAATGCTTTGACTTCCATGTAAAAACATGCAGCACCAGCGCGCCAAAAATCCCCCCGATAAGCACCGTAAATCCAAGGACTGACAAAAACTCCAGCGCGACGAAAAACTGCAGCGTCCGCTTTCTCATCCCCAAAGTAAGAAAAATCCCATAATTTTTCGCGCGGCACCTCAGATAATAAAACGACAGAATGATGATCATGAGCACAGACACAACCGCCAGAGGAAACATGACATTTAAAAGGATGCTGCCAAGGCTCCCCATCACCTGCACGATGCCTTCTATATTATTCTCCTCTTTAAGGAGCAAGCGCATGCCAAACCCAACCACGATAAAGAAGAACACAAGGCTGCTACAAAATACAAGCAGCACATAATCCCGCCACGTCTTTTTTAGATTCTTCCACAAAAACTGATAAAACAGCGGATTGTACCTGCCCTCAAAAGCCAGCCGTTCTCTTTCTTCTTCCTTCTGCGCTTTTTCCTTCGCCCGGAGCGCTACGGACTCCTGTTTCATCTCCTTCCACTGCTCCATCGCCTTCCCGGCGATAAATTCCACCCCGCACAAAAGGATAAACACTGTCGGGAAACACCACATCAAGGTATTCCCGGAATTGAGAGCCGAAACAGTGTCGCCGCTCGTATTCCACATACTGAGCGCCACGGACGTAAGCAGCGCGAACACATTCCACAGGCGCCTTTTATCCCGGAGCACCGCCGCCATATGCAGCACTGCAAAAACGCAGAGCAAAAAAAACAGCCCGCACTCCACCCAGATCCCTGCCTTGAGCGCGGCCATATTGGATGCGAAAAGACTGTCGTCCACAGCCAGCTCTTTAAGCCCCGTCTTTTTCAGCGCCGCCGCCACCTCAAAAATATGGTACCGCTTGCCCCCGACCGCGATCCAGGGGAAGAACGTCAGAAAAATATTGAGCAAATAAACCGTACAGGAAAATATTTTCTGACCGAGAGAGATTTTTTCTTTTTTCATGCCTGTTCCACTCCTTCCTGATCCTGCTTTCCGCAAAATATCCTCACTGTTCAAAAATAAGGCAGATTCCCACAAGGGCAAAGATGATAAACATCATCGCCTTAAAAAGCACAGACTGTATCGCAACACATGTCAGGATTGCTGTCTCACGATTTTTCCTGACATTCAAAAAATACCAGACTTCCCCGATAATCCCGTAAAGCGCCATCCCCAGCATAAAGGGCGTTCCCACGCACCCGTACATATTCATTAAAAGCTCCGGCCCCCAGGACATCCTGTTGTACGGCTCCAGGGAATACGCTATATTATTCACCGCATCCCATTCCGAAAATGTGCCGATGCTAAATATAGTCAGCAGTATATTGAGAGGAATGTCCATCCAGATAATATGTTCCAGATAGTCCTCCCTGATCTCGGTTCTTATCACTTCCTTTCCGGTCTGTAAAAGCTCTTCCTCCCGGAGATTCTCCTGTTTTTCCTCTGTTCCGACGATAAGCTCCTTACGCATTTGCTCCGCCATCTTTCGGCAGGAATCGCATTCTTTCAAATGCTCCTCCACAAGCTCCCTGCTGCTCTCGCTGCAGCATTCATCCAGATATAAGGGCATCAAATCCCTGATTACCTCACACTTCATCCTTTCCGCCCCCTTCTAATCGCTCTACAATCATACATTTCGCGCGGTAATACGTCACTCTCGCCCAGGATTCCGATTTCCCGAAAAGACGGCTGATATCTTTATAGGAAAGCTCCGCCATGACCCGCAGGGTAAAGACTTCCTTATAGGGCTCCGGCAGCACATGGAGAACCTCATGGATGCGGATCTGCTCCGCGTGGTCGATAAACCGCTCCTCTAAGCTCTCCCCGCAGGGTTCCTCCATAGCATCCTCCCTGACGATAGGACGCTGCCTTTTGCAATACGCAAAATACTCATGCTTTGCAATCTGGCACAGCCAGACGGACATCTTGCACGTTCCGCGGAATTTTCCCAGATTTTCAAACGCGATGGAAAATGTGGACTGAGTAAGCTCCTCGGCAATATCTTCACTGCCGCTTAATTTTAACAGGAAATTATACACATCACGCAGGTAATCTACATAGATTTTTTCAAAATCCTGCACCAGCCCACCTCCTATCTATAAGAGTCAAAAATACAGGTTTCGTTACAGAAAAACATAAAATAAAAAAGAAACATGCCTGAAAAAACTGCCAACCATAAACTGATTGACAGTCTTCTCCCTCTATCACACACACCGGCTCCCCCTCTGCGGGGGAACCGCCTATATTAAACCTGTTCTGCCAGGGTTTCCTTTGCCTTCTCAAGAGCTGCCTCAATCCCCTCCGGATTCTTGCCGCCGGCCTGAGCCATATTCGGACGTCCGCCGCCGCCGCCGCCCACAAGGGACGCGATCGCTTTAATAAGGTTCCCGGCATGGGCGCCCTTATCTACCGCCGCCTTTGTAGCCGTAGCCATAAGATTTACCTTTCCTCCCGCCAGGGATGCCAGCACTACGACACCCTCGCCAAGCTTGTCCTTTAACTGATCGCCCAGATCCCGGAGTCCGTTCATGTCCACGCCTTCCACCTTCGCAGCGAGAAGTTTCACCCCGTTCACTTCCGTCACCTGGTTCATCACATCGCCCAGGGCGTCTGCCGCCTGCCTGCTCTTAAGGCTCTCAACCTCGCCCTTTAACGCCTTATTTTCCGCCAGCAGAGACTTAAGCTTTTCCATAAGCTGGTCCGGTTTTGCCTTGATAAGCTTTGAAATCTCCGAAAGCCTGCCCTCAAGTCCGTGATAATACTCCATAAGACCCTCGGAGGTCAGCGCCTCGATACGCCTTACTCCAGCCGCCACGCCGGTCTCGGATATAATCTTAAATGCCGTGATGACGCCTGTATTTTCCACATGGGTTCCTCCACAGAATTCCTTGGAGAACTCTCCCATGCTCACTACCCGGACGATGTCGCCGTACTTCTCCCCAAAGAGAGCCGCCGCGCCGGTCTTTTTCGCCTCTTCTATCGGCATGTTCTCCGCCTTTACCGGCAGGCAGAGGGCAATCTGCTCATTTACCATATCCTCAACCTTCTTAATCTCCTCCGGCGTCATAGCGGAAAAGTGTGTAAAGTCAAACCGCAGCCTGTCCTCATTGACGGACGAGCCCGCCTGCTCCACATGATTGCCGAGAACCTCCCGGAGTGCCCTCTGCAAAAGATGAGTCGCGCTGTGGTTGTTTGCCGACAGCCTCCTCTTCTTTGCGTCAATCTCAAGGGTCACCGTATCGCCGATTTTCACCATGCCTTTCGTCACATGCCCCTTATGGCCGATCTTACCTCCAGGCAGCTTTAACGTATCCTCCACACAGAACACGAACTCATCCCCGCGGATTACCCCGGTATCAGCCTCCTGGCCGCCGCTTGTAGCATAAAACGGAGTCTCCTCCACAAAAATCGTTCCTTTATCCCCGTCGGAAAGAGCCTCCACAAGCTCTTCCTCCGCCGCAAGCACCGTCACCTTCGACTGTGACGCACTCCTGTCATATCCCACGAATTTGCTTGTAACAGCCGGGTCGATCTCATCGTAGACCGTCGCCTCCCTGCCGCTGTAATTATGCTCGCCGAAAGTTCCCTTTGCTTTTGCCTTCTGCTCTTCTACCGCCTTTTTAAAGCCCTCCACATCAACGGAAAGCCCCTTCTCCTCCAATATCTCGATGGTCAAGTCAACCGGGAATCCATAGGTGTCATAAAGGCGGAACGCGTCCTCGCCTGAAAGGGTCTTCTCACCCTTCCTTACCATCTCCTCCTCCATCTTTTCCAAGATGGAAAGCCCCTGGTCGATGGTCTTGTTAAACTGCTCTTCCTCTTTCGCAATCACCTTAAAGATAAAGTCCTTCTTCTCCTCAAGCTCCGGGTAGCCGTCCTTTGAGCCGTCAATCACCGTCTGGGCCAGCTCGATAAGGAACTCCCGGCCGATTCCCAGAATCCTTCCGTGGCGGCTTGCCCTCCTTAAGAGCCTCCGGAGGACATACCCTCTCCCGCTGTTGGACGGCAGGATTCCGTCCGATATCATAAATGTCACGGAGCGGATATGGTCCGTGATCACCCGCACAGAAACATCGGACTCTTCCCCTTTTCCGTACTCCACGCCCGCAATCCGGCACACATGCTCCCGGAGGGCGAAAAGAGTGTCGATGTCAAACATAGAGTCCACTCCCTGCACTACGCAGGCAAGACGCTCTAATCCCATGCCCGTATCGATATTCTTCTGGTCAAGTTCTGTATAGTTGTTATGCCCGTCATTGTCAAACTGGGTAAAGACATTGTTCCAGATCTCCATATACCGGTCGCAGTCGCACCCTACCGTACAGTCCGGTTTTTTGCAGCCGTACTCCTCGCCCCTGTCATAGTAGACTTCCGAGCAGGGACCGCATGGGCCGGAGCCATGCTCCCAGAAATTATCCTCTTTTCCAAAACGGAAGATCCTCTCCGCCGGAATCCCGATCTTTTTATTCCAGATCTCAAACGCCTCATCGTCGTCCAGATAAATTGACGGATACAGCCTGTCCGCCTCAAGGCCCACAACCTCCGTCAGAAATTCCCATGTCCAGTGGATTGACTCATCCTTAAAGTAATCCCCGAAGGAAAAGTTTCCAAGCATCTCAAAAAACGTGCCGTGGCGGGCGGTCTTCCCTACATTCTCAATATCCCCCGTCCGGATGCATTTCTGGCAGGTCGCCACCCTTTTCTTAGGCGGAACCTCCTGCCCGGTAAAATATGGTTTTAACGGCGCCATGCCTGAATTGATGAGCAAAAGGCTCTTGTCATTGTGGGGCACCAGGGAAAAGCTCTTCATAACCAGATGATCCTTGCTCTCAAAAAACTCAAGGAACATCTTTCTTAATTCGTTTACTCCGTATTTTTTCATCTTATTCTCCTCAAATCTACATTCATTCGCTATTTTTTAATTATAATGAGCGGAAACTGATTTGTCAACGCTATTAAACGCCAGAAAAGCAACG
>CAJTQA010000066.1 GCA_910578455.1 uncultured Dorea sp. | reverse complement strand
AGGTTCATCCGGCCGGTGTATCTTGGTCGGCAGGCTCAAGATTCCGAGAGCCTATAGTGGTGCATATTAACTCTGAATCCGCGGGTTATCAACTTAATTTTCGCATTGAGGGAGCTGTTTTTCTATAAGCAGCGTATTGTGATAAAACTGTGATAAGGCTGTGGTCGGAGTCTGAAAATTCTGCAAATGATTTTCTATCCTATTGACAAAAGCAAGGCATAAGAGTTATACTTAAAATCGAGTTAGCGGCTACTAACACAAAACAGCCGCATTTTTTAGAGATAAGAGTTAGTTTTTGCTAACTATGATTAGGAGAGCGAGGAGGACATCTTATGGTGAAGATAACAGTGGGAATAGAAGGAATGGCCTGCGGTATGTGCGAGGCGCATATCAACGAGGCTGTAAGGAATGCCTTTCAGGTAAAGAAAGTGGCAAGCTCCCATACAAAGAAGCAGACGGTCATCCTTGCGGAGAAAGACATCCCGGAGCAGGAACTGAAAAGCGTGGTGGCAAAGGCGGGATACGATGCCGTATCCGTAAGCAGTGAGCCGTATGAGAAGAAAGGGCTGTTCAGAAGGTACGGGAGGTGACGCCATGCAGACGGAAGTGTTTCAGGGCATCCTGATACCGTTCCTTGGAACGACGCTCGGCTCTGCCTGTGTGCTGTTCATGAAAAACAGGCTGAACCAAATGGTGCAGAGGGCGCTGACGGGCTTTGCGGCGGGCGTCATGGTGGCGGCATCTGTCTGGAGCCTGCTGATTCCGGCAATGGAACAGTCGGAGCCTATGGGGAAGCTGTCGTTCCTCCCTGCTGCAGCGGGTTTCTGGCTCGGTATCTTGTTCCTTCTGCTGCTGGACCGGGCAGTCCCCCATCTCCACATGAACAGCAGCAAGGCGGAGGGACCCAAAAGCAGCCTGCAGAAGCAGGTCTTATTGGTGTTGGCGGTGACGCTCCACAACCTGCCGGAGGGCATGGCGGTGGGTGTGGTCTATGCCGGATGGCTTTCCGGGGATGCCGGGATTACTGCCATGGGTGCGCTGTCGCTTTCCCTTGGAATTGCGATACAGAATTTCCCGGAAGGTGCTATCATCTCCATGCCCCTGCGGGCGGAGGGCGTCAGCAAGGGAAGGGCGTTCCTTTACGGTACGCTTTCCGGCGCAGTGGAGCCGGTGGGCGCGGCACTGACCATACTTGCGGCGGGCTTTGTGGTTCCGCTCCTGCCGTATCTTCTGAGCTTTGCGGCCGGGGCCATGGTCTATGTGGTCGTGGAGGAGCTGATTCCGGAAATGTCGGAAGGGAAGCACTCCAACGTGGGGACCGTCCTGTTTGCGGCAGGGTTTACGGTCATGATGGCGCTGGATGTGGCGCTGGGATAAAAGAATGGAGGATGAGGAAAATGAGCAGGCATGATGAGATCAAAAACGCATACAAGAGCCTTGGAGGAGAGGGGACATTCTATGACGGGATGATAACCTGCTCCACGCTGCCAGGTAAGGCAGTCTGTAAGCTGGTATGGAACATGAATAAAAGGAAAAACGACCGTTATCTGGAGCTTGCGCTTTCGGGCATACCGCAGGGCTTTGGCGGCAGGATGCTGGAGGTGCCGGTGGGGACGGGCGTACTTAGTATGCCCGTGTATGAAACGCTGCCGGATGCGGACATCACCTGCCTGGACTACTCCCCGGACATGATGGAGCGTGCAAGGAGGCAGGCAGAAAAACGGGGGCTTAAAAATGTCCATTTTCAGCAGGGTGATGTGGGGAAGTTGCCCTTCCCTGACGAAAGTTTTGAACTTGTGCTGTCGCTGAACGGCTTTCATGTCTTCCCGGACAAAGAGGCGGCTTACCGGGAGGTATTCCGTGTCCTGAAACCGGGAGGTATCTTCTGCGGGTGTTTTTATGTAAAGGGTGAAAATAAGCGCACTGACTGGTTTGTTGAAAAGATATATACGCCAAAGGGTTATTTTACGCCGCCTTATGAAACGGCAGGCAGTCTGAAAATGAGGCTGAAGTCCATGTACCGGAAAGCGCAGGTGAAAACCGTGGAGGGCATGGCGGCTTTCCGGTGCAGGAAATAAGTATGGATATTACGGAATTGGAACAGGAGGCACCGGGCAATGAAGCAGAATGGAATGTACTGGCTCTTTTTTTGCCAATGATAAAAAGTAGCATCCGGAAACGTTACGGAAGAGGGCTGGCTGACCGGGCCGTGAAAAAAGGACGGCTTGGATACCGCAGACTGGCAGAGAATGCGCCGGAGCTTGGCAAATTGAGGAGAAGATTATGAAAGAAAAAGATAATAAAGGCTTCTGGAACAGGTGGGCGAAGCGGTATGATTTTGCGATGTCAGGGGATGGCAGAACCTATGCACAGATTGTGAGCCGTATGAAAAAGGTACTGAGTAAGGATATGGCCGTGCTGGAGCTTGCCTGTGGGACGGGGCTTTTGTCCGTGCGGATTGCGGGAAGCGTGAAACTGCTGGAAGCAACGGATTTTTCGGAAGAGATGATACGGCAGGCAAAGGCGAAAGCGCACAGTTCACGGCTCCATTTCTCCGTGCAGGATGCCACAAACCTTCCTTATACACCGGGAACCTTTGACGCAGTAGTGATTTCCAATGCGCTGCATATCATGCCGGAACCGGAAAAAGCCCTGGCGGAGATCAGACGGGTGTTAAAACCGGGCGGCATCTTGATAGCTCCGACCTTCACGGCGGCTGGCAGCCTGCCCGGCAGGATGAGGATACGGATTATGGAGCTTTCCGGGTTTAAGGTGTTCCATAAATGGACGCAGCAGGGATATCTGGATTTTTTGAAGGGAAATGGGTTTGAAATAACCTGTGGGAAAACATTTAGTGGCGGCCTGAAGCTGACCTATGCCGAGGCAAGAATAAGGCAGTGATAAAGACAGGAGGGGGTGCGGATTTGAAGCAGAAAAAATCGGTAGAGGACTACCTTAAAGTCATATATACGCTTTCCAAACGAAAAGCAGTGCATGGTGCGGATATTGCGGGGGAGCTTGGCGTGTCCCGCCCCACGGTTTCCGTGGCGCTTAAAGCGCTGGCGGAGGAAGGGTATGTGTTTGCGGATGATACTCACGAAATCCATCTGACGGAAAAAGGAAAGCGGATTGCCGAGGACACCTATGAGAGGCACAGCACGTTCTGCAGGCTCCTGACGGGGCTTGGGGTGGACGAAAAGACAGCGGCGGCGGATGCCTGCGAGTTGGAACACGCCGTCAGTTCGGAAAGCTATGAGGTGTTAAAGACTTTTTTGAGCAACTTTGGAGATAAATTCATGTATCGGCACGCACATCCCGCCCGGAAAGCTGGAACGGAACGTGGTCTGCGACCTGAATGATTTCTCATGGTTTGACCGGATTGATTTCCGTCCAGATGATGGGATCGTGTTTACAGCGGGAGGGTTGTTTTACTATTTTGAAAAAGAACAGGTGAGTCGCCTTCTGTGCGCCATGGCGGAGCGTTTCCCTGGCAGCATGGTCACTTTTGATGCGGTCAATACCGCAGGGCTTAAGGGCGTGAATGCGGAAGTGAAGATGGCGGGCAATAAGACGAAATCTTTCTTTTCATTGGAAAAACCGAAAGAAGAGTTGGAGGACTGGTCTGACCGCATCGTGAATGTGGCAGAGCGGGATTACATAGACGGATACCTGAAAGGCGGCTGGAGAAAAAGCATTGTCACCAGGATTTTTGCATGGGTGATGCGGACGTTCCATATGGGCTTTATGATCCATGCGGAGTTCCGGGAGAGACAGCAGTAAAGCCGTTCCGGAGTGGAGCGGGAAAAAAGACAGGCAATGGCAGAGAGGAGGCAGAAACGGATGCGGTTTACGGAACAGGAAATGGGGGAAAATGTAAGGGAAATCCGTGAAGATGAAAACCGCACGGTTTTCCATGTAAAGGGCGACAGCGGCGAGGGGCTTATGACCTTATACCAGGTATTTAAAGGCTGCTATCTGATGTACAATGATTTCCATATGAAAGAATGCTGTTCCGGATTCAAACCCAGCGCCCAGATATTTTGTATTGACCATTGCAGGGAGGGACGGATTGAGTGGTGCGTGGACAGAAACCGGTACATCTATGTGGAATCCGGGGATATGCAGGTGAATTCCAGAGAGCAGCACTCTTCAAAATTCCTTTTTCCACTGAACCATTATCATGGGTTAACCATAGGTTTTGACATTGCGGAGGCAGAAGATTCCCTGCTTCATGTGATGGAAGGGTTTTCCGTTGATATAAAGAAGCTGAGGCACAAATTTTGCCCGGATGATCATAGCTTCATTATGAGGGCAGGGGCGCAGATCAGCCATATTTTTTCGGAACTGTATGATCTGCCGGAACAGGTAAGGCTGCCTTATTATAAGATAAAGGTTCTGGAGCTTCTTCTGTTTTTAGAGACCCTGGATGTACCGGCCGGTGGAGAAGAACGGCCGTATTTCTATAAAGCACAGGTGGATAAGGTAAAGGAGATTGCCGCCCTGCTGACGGGAAATCTGGAGAACTGGTATACCCTTGAGGAATTATCAGAGCAGTTTTCATTTCCGCTGACTTCGTTAAAGCAGTGTTTCAAAGGGGTTTATGGATGCTCGGTAGCCGCATATATGAGGGAATACCGTATGAATGCCGCGGCTGTTATGCTGAAAAATACCCAGGATTCCGTGATTTCCATAGCGGCAAGGGTTGGATACAGTAATCCGGGGAAATTTGCGTCTGCTTTCCGCAGCGTGCTTGGCGTTACGCCTACCGAGTACCGGAAAACTTTTGACTGATTGGATTAGATAAAATTAACCGGAGCGGAAAGGCGGGCGGCCGGGATGATAAAATAAATGTGTCCTTTGGCGGGGACACATTTATTTTATTCATGACAATAGGTTTGCTGGCGAAGCCTGCAATCTATTGTAGGCAGGAGGTCAGGCTATGAAGCATAAAAAAGGAACCTTTCAAACGGTATTTTCTTTTGCGGGACAATGCCGGTGGAAGATGATTTTTGCTGTACTGTTTGCGGTATGCAGTGTTGCAGGAGGTCTTTTGCCCTATCTGGGCGTTTACCGCATTATTTTGATTTTCTTTGAGGGGGAGCCTGCGATGGAAGGGATCATGCCGTGGATAGGCTTATGTGCAGCCGGATATCTGGCAAAACAGGTTTTCCATGCCCTCTCCACATCGTTTTCCCACATTTCGGCTTACCACATTCTGGAGAATATCCGCCTTGCTCTGTCGGAACGGATCATGCGGATGCCTCTTGGAAGCGCGCTTGCAAAAACAGCGGGAGAGTGGAAGAGCATCATCATGGACCGGGTGGAAACCATCGAACTGCCATTGGCGCATATGATCCCGGAAGGAATCTCAAATCTCCTTCTCCCGGCCTGCGTCTTTTGCTATCTGCTTGTGATGAATGTCAAGATAGCGCTTGCGGCATTGGCCTGTGTGCCAGTTGGGGCTTTGGTATATGGGATCATGATGAAAAATTACAGTTCCCAGTATGACAAATATATGAAGGCATCAAACCATGTGAACAGTGTTATTATTGAATACACGGAAGGAATCCAGGTGATCAAGGCATTTGGCCAGTCAACCGGTTCTTATCAGAAGTATGCAGATTCCGTGAAGAACTTTAAAAATTTTACCCTAGACTGGTTCCGTTCTACATGGGGGCTTATGAATCTGGGGGCTGCCATCCTGCCATCCACACTGCTTGGCATCCTGCCGGTGAGTGTCCTTTTGTATCTGTCGGGAGAAATGGCTCCTGCGGAGATTACCCTGGCGATCATATTATCCTTAAGCATCATCGGCCCGGTAAGCTGGTTTAACATTGCAGTCAATGATTTTAAGTCTATCCAGTATGCCATCCGTGATGTAAATGAAGTGCTGGATATTCCAGAGCTTCCCGATGCAAAGGGAGAGGTTTCCCTGAAAAGCTATGGGATATCTTTAAATGGGGTAAGTTTTGCCTATAATGGGCAGGATGGCAATGTCCTGCATGGGATCGACTTAAAACTGCCGCAGGGAACCTTCACCGCACTGGTGGGGCCGTCGGGAGGCGGAAAGTCCACTGTGGCAAAGCTGATAGCAAGGTTTTGGGATGTGACGGGAGGGAACATAACCATAGGGGGAACGGACATCCGGAATATCCCGTTGTCACAGCTTTCCCGTATCGTGAGCTTTGTGTCACAGGATAATTTCCTGTTTAATTGCTCCCTGCTTGAGAATATCCGTTTGGGAAAACCGGACGCTTCTGATGAGGAAGTGTTTTCGGCGGCAAGGGCGGCACGGTGCGAAGAATTTATCGGCAGACTGGACAAAGGATGGGATACTCTTGCCGGGGAAGCGGGAGGAAAACTTTCCGGAGGTGAACGGCAGCGGATTGCCATCGCCCGTGCTATTTTGAAAAACGCCCCAATCGTCATACTTGATGAGGCGACCGCATTCACCGATCCGGAAAATGAGGCACAGCTTCAGGCGTCCATTGCAAGACTGGCTAAGGGCAAGACGCTTCTTGTGATTGCCCACAGGCTTTCCACCATAAAGAATGCGGACAATATTATCGTGCTGCGATGCGGCAGCGTGGAGGCGCATGGCAGGCAGGAAGAACTGCTTAAGAATTGCCCTCTGTATAAAGAGATGTGGGAAGCGCACATTGGTGCAAAGAGCTGGTCAGCGGGAAATAGTGATACAAACCAAATGGGAAAGGAGGGCGTTTACAATGTTTAAGACTGTGAAGAGGATTATCAGTTGGACAGGAGAATATAAGAAAAGGCTCTACCTGGGATTTTTGTGGTCATTTTTGCAGACCATGTTTACCGCACTGCCTATCATGGGAACGGCATATTTTCTGGATCTGATGATAAAGGACAGCCGGGGAGAACTGGAAATGAGGCCGGTCATGGCGCTTTATGCGTTGAGTTTTATGGTGGTTTCCATTGCCGGGAGGTTTCTGTTTTCCTATCTGCGGGCTACCTATCAGGAGAGCATTGCCTATGAAAAGACGGCGCAGGAGAGAATTGAGATTGGAAATATTTTAAAGCGGGTTTCCCTTGGCTTTTTTGACAAAAACAATACCGGGGAAATTGCCGGAGCGGTCACAACGGATCTTTCCGTATACGAGATGTATGCAATGAAAATGACTGATGTGATTATCGGGGCGTATGTTCATGTGGCAGCCATGATATTATGTCTGTTGTTTTTTTGCTGGCAGGTGGCGCTGATTGCACTGGCAGGTGTCATGATTTCCGCATTCTTCCTGCATCTGATGAGCCTGTCCAGCCATAAAAATTCTATCGTACATCAAAAGGCACAGAATACATTGATTACTTCGGTGATAGAATTTATCCGGGGCATTGCGGTGGTAAAGGCATACGGGCAGGAAGGCGTATCTGTACAGGGGATTAAGGATGCGTTTTGTGAACACCGCAGGATCAATATTAAAATAGAACTTGATTATGTGTGGTGCAATGGACTGCATCAGCTTTCCTGCAAACTGGCGTCAGTGGGGATTGTGCTGATATCGGCGTACTTATGCATACATGGGGGAATGACGCTCCCGGTTTTCCTGATGATGGCAATTTTTTCTTTTACCTTATTTGCACGGGTGGAGCTGGTGCAGAACGGCGCCCATACCATGCAGCTCATTGCGGCTGCAATGGATAAGCTGGATACGATCAAGCAGGCGGAGTTTATTGATGCTGACGCAGGCGGAATCCATCCGGAACGATATGATATTGCCTTTGAGGGTGTGGGATTTGGCTATGACAGACGGAGTGTGCTTTCTGATGTTTCCTTTCAGATTCCGCAGGGAAGCACGGCTGCAATCGTGGGCCCGTCCGGCAGTGGAAAGACTACGATCTGCAGCCTGCTTGCAAGGTTCTATGATGTGGACACCGGGAAGATCACGGTGGGCGGACACGATGTGCGTGAGTTTACCTGCGACAGCCTGCTGTCCAATATTTCCATGGTATTTCAAAATGTCTATTTATTCCGCGATACCATAAGAAACAATATATGTTTCGGAAAGCCGGACGCAGCAGAGGAGGAAATGCTGGAAGCAGCCAGGAAGGCACGGTGCCATGAGTTCATCATAGCGCTCCCGGATGGTTACGATACTGTCATCGGGGAAGGAGGGGGTACGCTTTCCGGCGGAGAAAAGCAGCGTATTTCCATTGCCCGCGCTATTTTGAAAAATGCCCCGATTGTCATACTTGATGAAGCGACAGCAAGCATTGATCCGGAAAACGAGCATCTGATCCAGGCGGCGATTTCCGAGCTGGCAAAAGGGAAAACTTTAATCACGATTGCCCACAGGCTTGCAACAATCGAAAATACTGGCCAGATTCTGGTGGTGGATGAGGGGAGGATTGTCCAGAAAGGCACGCATGAAGAACTGATTCATCAGAAAGGAAAATATCTTGATTTTGTAAGAGTCAGGGAGCAGGCAGAAGGCTGGCAGATACAGTAATCTGCAGGAATATAAATAGCTTATACGGCAGCAGCCTGGGAAACCAGGCTGCTTTTTCCGCGTTGTGTTGCTGCGCCACAGCCTTTGGTATTTAATAAAACGACACAGAATAACAGCGAATAGTGACAAGCCTGCGGCTCATAAGATGCCGTAAGGCGGTTTTTTTATTTTACCCTCAAGTTTTCCCTTCTGCCGTGGCAATGAAATGGGAGGCTTTCTTATAAGCAGGGGTAAAATACATAAGCCTCCGCAGGAGGTGGTTCTCATGACGGAAGAACAGAAAAATGTGGTCATAAAGCGCCGCAGCAGCGGCTTTGGATATGCGAGCATAGCAAAAGAAATCGGGCTGACGAAGGATGCCGTAGTGGCGTTCTGCAGGCGGAACGGGCTGACCGGGAACATGGCGGGGAAAGTGCCAGAGGAGACCGGCAGCCGCTGCAAGGAGTGCGGGGCGGTGCTGGTGCAGGCCGAGGGGATGAAGACAAGGGTGTTCTGCTCTGCGCAGTGCCGGAAGAAATGGTGGAAGGAACACCCGGAGATGCTGAACAAAAAAGCGGTCTACACCCATACCTGCGCCGGGTGCGGCAGGGAGTTCACGGCCTACGGCAATTCCAAAAGGAAATACTGCTCCCATGCCTGCTATATCAAGGACCGGTTTGGAGGAGGCGAGGCAGATGACTGAGGAGCAGTTCCGGGCGGAAAAGCTGTATTACATCTCGCTCTCCA
>CAJTQA010000065.1 GCA_910578455.1 uncultured Dorea sp. | reverse complement strand
GGAGCGGGGGAAAACGAAGGAAACTCTTGACACCCAGGGGTAAAAAAGGTATGATGAGGATAAGTTTAGTACCATACTAAATTTTACATCATAAGTTCAAATAAGAATTTATTCAAACCGTCATCTTAGATGACCCGCAGTGTGCGGAAGAAAAGTCTGCTTTGCAGGCTTTTTTATTTTACGCGGATAATGCGCCCTGGGAGATTATATGCTAAAATATATAAAAGGATGCCTTGGTGAAAAGGAGATACGAAAGATGAGAGATTACTACATAGGGCTGGATTTGGGAACTGGCTCGCTTGGATGGGCGGTTACGGATAGGGAATACGAGATTATGCGCGCACATGGGAAAGCGCTGTGGGGCGTTCGGCTGTTCGACAGTGCGAATACTGCTGAGGAGCGGCGGGGGTTCCGGACGGCAAGGAGAAGGCTTGACAGGAGAAACTGGAGAATAGAGCTTTTGCAGGAATTGCTTGGCGAGGATATCGGTAAAGTGGATTCCGGATTTTTCCTGCGTATGAAGGAGAGTAAATATGTGCCGGAAGATAAGAGGGATGTAAACGGGAATTGTCCGAAACTGCCGTATGCCCTGTTTGTGGAAGATGGTTATACAGATAAGGATTATCACAGGCAGTTTCCGACTATCTATCATTTGCGAAAATGGCTGATGGAGACAGAAGAAACCCCGGACATCCGGCTTGTCTATCTTGCGCTCCATCACATGATGAAACACCGGGGGCACTTTCTGTTTTCGGGAAATATAGAGAAGATTAAAGAATTTCAGGAAACTTTCCGGCAGTACATAGGGAAGATAAGGGAAGAAGAGCTTGACTTCCATCTATGTATTGAAGGTGAAGAACTTCGGGAGACGGAAAATATATTAAAAGATAAAAATCTTACAAGGTCTGCCAAAAAGACAAGGCTGATAAAGCTTTTGGGAGCGCACACGGCCTGTGAGAAAGCAGCGCTTAATCTTGTGGCAGGAGGCACTGTCAAGCTGAGCGATATTTTCGGGAACAGCGAGCTTGACGCTTGTGAAAAGCCAAAGCTTTCCTTTGCGGACGCAGGTTATGACGACTATGCCGGGATGATAGAAGATGAGCTGGGGGAGCAGTATGTGATTATTGAGACAGCCAAAGCGGTGTACGACTGGAGCGTGCTGGCAGATATTCTGGGGGATTACCGCTGCATTTCTGAGGCGAAAGCTGCGGTTTATGAGAAACATCAGAAAGATTTAAGGCATTTAAAGGAGCTGGTCAAGGAGAATCTTGGGAGAGACATATATAAAGAGGTGTTTGTAAAGACGAATGAGAAATTGCCAAATTACAGCGCATACATTGGCATGACGAAGAAAAATGGCGTAAAAAGCGAGATGGAAGGGAAACGCTGTGACAGGAAAGCATTTTACGATTATCTGAAGAAAACGGTGGTGAACGCCATTTCGGATGAATCAACGACCGAGTATCTTCGGAAGGAGATGGAGACCGAGACCTTTCTGCCGAGACAGGTGACGAAGGATAATGGAGTGATACCGCATCAGGTGCATCTTCAGGAACTGGACGCGATACTGGAAAATTTGAGCGGGCGCATACCAGTCTTAAAGGAAAACGGCGGTAAGATACGTGACATTTTTACATTCAGAATACCATATTATGTAGGGCCGCTAAATGGAATTGTGAAAGGCGGCGAGAGGACGAACTGGGTGCGGCGGAAGAAAGCGGGGAGAATCTGCCCGTGGAATTTTGACGAGATGGTGGACACGGGGGCAAGCGCGGAGGAATTCATAAGAAGGATGACCAGTAAGTGCACATACCTGATTCACGAGGATGTGCTCCCTAAAAATTCTATGCTGTACAGCAAGTTCATGGTTCTGAACGAGCTGAATAACGTCCGGTTAAACGGGGAGCCAATCAGTGTTGAGCTGAAACAAAAGATATATGAAGACTTATTCCAGCGCCATAGAAAGGT
Organism: uncultured Dorea sp.; assembly: GCA_910578455.1. GTDB lineage: Bacteria > Bacillota > Clostridia > Lachnospirales > Lachnospiraceae > MD308. The sequence goes on along the minus strand of CAJTQA010000065.1, from coordinate 7,724 downwards.
TACGCGAAGAAGATTGACGGATTACATAAGGAGAGAGGGAATCGCGGGCGGAGATGCAGATATCACAGGAATAGACGGCGATTTTAAAGGCTCCTTGACGGCGTATCACGACTTTAAAGAAAAATTGACGGGCTGCGAGCTGTCTCAGGCTGATAAAGAAAATATCATATTGAACATCACCCTGTTCGGAGAGGATAAAGCTCTGCTGAAGAAAAGGCTGGGGGCTTTATATCCTGCTTTGACAGAACCCCAGAAGAAAGCCATATGCGCTCTATCTTATAAAGGGTGGGGGCGCCTGAGCCAAAGACTTTTAGAAGGGATTACTGCCCCTGCACCGGAAACGGGAGAAATATGGACGGTTATACGTGCAATGTGGGAGACAAATGACAATCTGATGCAGGTGCTGAGTGAAAAATACTGCTTTGCAGCCGCTATCGATGAAGAAAACGCGGGGGAAGAGCCAAAAGAGATTACTTATAAGACGGTGGAGCAGATGAACGTATCTCCTGCGGTAAGGCGCCAGATATGGCAGTCCTTGCAGGTAATCAAAGAAATCTGCAAAGTAATGGGCGGGCCTCCGAAACGTGTGTTTGTAGAGATGGCGCGGGAAAAAACGGAAAGCAGGCGGACAGAATCCCGGAAGAAAAGGCTGATAGATTTATATAAGAAATGCAGGGAAGAGGAAAGAGACTGGATTGAGGAATTAGGGAATACCGAGGAGGCAAGGCTTAGAAGTGACAAGCTGTACCTGTATTATACCCAGAAGGGAAGGTGCATGTATTCAGGAGAAGTGATTGAGCTTGAGGAACTTTGGGATAACAGGAAATATGATATCGACCACATTTATCCCCAATCAAAGGTGATGGATGACAGTCTGGATAACCGGGTGCTGGTAAAGAAAGAGTATAATGCGGATAAAACGGACGAGTACCCCATACGTGCAGATATACGGGGGAAAATGCGGGCATTCTGGCGAATATTGCAGGATGGCGGCTTTATATCAAAAGAGAAATATAACAGGCTGACGAGAGGAACAGGCTTTGAGCCGTCGGAGCTGGCAGGATTTATCGCCCGTCAGCTTGTGGAGACACGGCAGGGAACAAAAGCTGTCGCATCGGTATTAAAGCAGGTTTTCCCGGAAACGGATATTGTCTATGCAAAGGCGAGAGTCGCCTCTCAGTTCAGGCAGGAGTTTGACTTGATCAAGGTAAGGGAGATGAACGACCTGCATCATGCCAAGGATGCGTATGTCAACATCGTAGTGGGGAACGTATATTATACGAAATTTACAAGTAATGCAGCATGGTATGTAAAGGAGCACCCCGGCAGAAGTTATAATCTGAAGAAGATGTTCACCTCAGAAAGAGATGTCGCCAGAAATGGCGAGACTGCGTGGAGAGCAGGAAACAGCGGAACGATAGCTACAGTGAAAAGAGTGATGGGGAAGAACAATATACTGGTGACAAGGCGCTCTTATGAGGTGAAAGGAGGACTTTTCGACCAGCAGCTTATGAAGAAAGGAAAAGGGCAGGTTCCAATAAAAGGAAGGGATGAAAGACTGGCGGATATCGATAAGTATGGCGGCTATAATAAAGCTGCGGGAACTTATTTCATGCTGGCTGAGTCGGAAGATAAAAAGGGGGCGAAGATAAGAAGTGTGGAGTATGTGCCGCTGTATTTGTGCAAATGTATTGAAAAAGATGAAGAGGCGGCAAAAGAATATCTGCAAAAAGAGCGCGGATTAAAGAATCCCAGCATATTAATAGCAAAAATAAAGATTGATACTCTGTTCAAAGTAGACGGATTTTATATGTGGCTGTCTGGAAGGACGGGAAATCAGCTGATTTTTAAAGGCGCCAACCAATTAATCCTTTCAGAACCTGATATGCGGATATTGAAGAAAGTTCTTAAATATGTGAACCGAAAAAAAGAAAATAAAAATGCAGTGCTGGGAGAGCATGACCAATTGCCAGAAACAGATTTGATTAGACTGTATGACGTGTTTTTAGATAAGATTGAAAATACAGTATATCATGTCCGGTTAAGCGCCCAGCAAGGAACTCTGACGAAAAATAAAGATACATTTTGCGAATTAAGTAATGAAGATAAATGCATTGTTTTATCAGAAATTTTACATTTATTCCAGTGCCAAAGTAGTACGTCTAATTTAAAATTAATTCATGGTCCTAACGAAGCAGGTAAATTAGTTTTAAATAATATTATTTCCAAATGTAATCAGATATCTATTATCCATCAGTCTCTGACAGGAATCTACGAGCAGGAGATTGATTTGAAGAAAATATGAGCTGGCGTATAGTCGTTATCTCCAGAAGGGCAAAGCTGGATTATCAAATGGGTTATATGGTAGTCAGAAGTGAGGAGATAACAAAGATTCATTTGGGTGAAATCTCGACAGTGCTGATAGAATCCACGGCTGTATCTCTTACTGCCTGTCTATTATCAGAACTAACAAAAAAGAAGATTAAAGTAATATTTTGCGACGAGAAAAGGAATCCGTCTTCGGAGCTGGTCAGCTACTACGGCAGTCATGATACGAGTAACAAAGTGCGCTGCCAGATAAAATGGCTGCCGGAGACGAAGGAGGCTGTCTGGACGGAGATCGTGTCGGAGAAGATAAGAAAACAAAAGGAACTGCTGGAATATCTGGGGAAGGAGGAATCAGAGCTATTAGGTTCATACATAAGAGAAATACAGTGGAATGATGAGACGAACCGGGAAGGGCATGCCGCAAAGGTGTATTTTAACGCTTTGTTTGGAATGAGCTTTACCAGAACAGCGGATATTTTGGAAAATGCCGCGCTGAATTACGGATATGCGATTATTTTATCTGCATTTACCAGAGAAATCACAGCGAATGGATATATTACGCAGCTTGGACTGTTTCATGACAATATGTTCAACCAGTTCAACCTTGCCTCTGATCTGATGGAGCCATTCAGGGTTCTGGTGGACAAAAAAGTTGCGGCTATGAAATTGGAGGAGTTTACGCATCAGGAAAAAATGGAGATTGTCAATCTTCTGAATCAGGAAGTAAGAATAGACGGGAAGATCCAGTATGTGAATAATGCAGTGAAGATATATTGCAAAAGTGTGTTTGATGCATTAAATGACAATGATAGCTCGCTGATTCGGTTTTATAGTTTTGAGTTATAGATTTATGAGAGTATTAGTGTTTTTTGACCTTCCGGTGTTAACCGGGGAACAGAGGAGAGCGTACACGAAGTTTAGAAAGTTTCTGCTGAAGAGTGGATTTCTGATGCTGCAGGAATCTGTTTATTGCAAGTTGGCTTTAAACGGAACGGTTGTCAGGGGAATTGTTGACAGCGTACATAAGAACAGTCCGGGAGAGGGCCTGGTACAACTTCTGACTGTGACAGAAAAACAGTATTCAAAAATGGATTTGATTATCGGAGAGGTAAAAAGCGAAGTGCTGGACAGTGATGAAAGGCTGGTGATTTTATGAAACTGGCACACCCGAATCTGGCAGGGCAGCTTATGCTGAACAATGAAAAACCCTGTGTGTGGGTGATTGAATCTACGGAAGATTTTTCGTCATACACACAGGAGCTGTTTCGGCAGTGTGATGGAGAGGAAGGACGGTTTGTCCTGTCAGAAGAGGAGAAGGAAAAAGAGATATCAAAGTATGCAGAAATTATTTTTAATCCCTTTGCTGTGAATATAAATGACAGGAAAGTGATGAATCGATTGTATTCGGAGCTGTCCGGATTGGCGGCGGGGGAAGAGCTGTATATGAGGACACAGGAGATAAAAAACAATCTGCTGACTTATTTTCTGGAACTAGAGCAAGCCAGCTCTTATATTTTAGAGACGGATGCAGAACTGGATATAACAGCGATTTTCAAAGCGATAGGCGTAAGATTCAGCGACTATGCAGATGATTATATTGGAAGTCTTAACCAATATATAAAGATTATGGCGGAATTAATGCATAAGAAAGTAATTGTCTTGGTAAACATAGGAAGTTTTGTTTCTGAAGAAAATTTAAGGCAAATCGTACAGAATGCTGTTTGCAATGAAATCTCGCTGCTGCTGATTGAGAATGTACAGAGGGAGTTGAAAGATTGGGTGTGTCAATATATAATAGATAAAGACAGATGCGAGGTGTTTTAATAAAAGTTTCTCGTAGGCTGTTATTCGATGTACTAAATCAGGAATATGCCGGTTTAATAAGTCGGGAATGGTTCCTGAAAAGGCTTGAGTTCCAGAGTTTTATGCATATGATGGCATGTCGTTTTTGAATTTGAGGTTTGAGAATGATGTAAAAATGTATGGTACTCAAGCCGTCAAGTCGTTTGTGAACATCATCAAGGGTTTGAGAATGATGTAAAAATGTATGGTACTCAAGCATATAGAAAGAATGAAAGATGAAAATATCGTTTGAGAATGATGTAAAAATGTATGGTACTCAAGCTTATAGCATACAGGATACGGCAACTGTTCTGTTTGAGAATGATGTAAAAATGTATGGTACTCAAGCTTCTTGTGCAGAAATCATATACTCCAATCTGTTTGAGAATGATGTAAAAATGTATGGTACTCAAGCATCGCGGATGGAGAGCTTTCTACCATACGAGTTTGAGAATGATGTAAAAATGTATGGTACTCAAGCTTGTGATATTCTTGACAGGTATGCCGGACGGTTTGAGAATGATGTAAAAATGTATGGTACTCAAGCCTTAATAAGATTGTTCGCTCTGATATTCAGTTTGAGAATGATGTAAAAATGTATGGTACTCAAGCATAAGAAATCCTGCGAAGGATGGACGCATGGTTTGAGAATGATGTAAAAATGTATGGTACTCAAGCTACGGAAGGTACTCTCTCACCGACAAAGAAGTTTGAGAATGATGTAAAAATGTATGGTACTCAAGCCAGGAGAAGGAGCGGTACATGCGACTGGTAGTTTGAGAATGATGTAAAAATGTATGGTACTCAAGCGAAAGGTAATGAAGACTACGGAGCTTATTAGTTTGAGAATGATGTAAAAATGTATGGTACTCAAGCAAGTTCGGAATCACCGCATACACATCACCAGTTTGAGAATGATGTAAAAATGTATGGTACTCAAGCTGAGGGAGACGTTCTATATACCGTTGATGGGTTTGAGAATGATGTAAAAATGTATGGTACTCAAGCACACATTCATTGTATGCTTGAAAAGATGGGTTTGAGAATGATGCAAAGTTGTATGGCCTTCAAGCTGACGAATATGTAGAGATAGAGTTCGGCATGATTTCTGTAGTGTAATTGTGATCCATTGACCGTTTGAGAATAATGTTAAAATATATGGCATCACTAAGGAGAGACATAAGAATGACAAAAAGAACGATAGAGAATTTTGACATCTCGCAGATTTGCGAGTCCGGACAATGTTTCCGCATGATGCAAAGGAACGGGAACGTATACAGCGTGATAGCCGCAGGGCGGTATCTGGAAGTGGAGCAGGAAGGGAGCGAGTGCGTCTTTTCCTGCGGAGAAGAGGAATTTGAGAAATTTTGGAGAGGCTATTTTGACTTGGAAAAGGATTATTCCTTCTACATATCTCAGATTGATCCCAGAGATGGTTACCTTAAGGGCGCGGCGCAGTTCGGGAGCGGAATCAGGATTCTCCGTCAGGAACTGTGGGAGGTGATTGCGTCTTTCCTTATTTCGCAGCAGAATAATATCGTCAGGATTCGAAGGTGCATCAACAATATTTGTGAGCGTTACGGGGAGCCTAAAGTGAATTTCCGGGGAGAGGAGTATTTTGCGTTTCCTGAGCCGGAGGCTTTGGCGCATTTGCCTGAGGATGCCCTTAAAGAGTGCAATCTGGGCTACCGGAGCAAATATGTAGTGCGGACGGCGGCGAGCATCGCAAAGGGGGAGACAAATCTTGAGAATATATGCCGGATGCCCTACGGGCAAGCGAAAGAAGAGCTTTTGAAATTGTTTGGCGTGGGGGAGAAGGTAGCAGACTGCATCTGCCTGATGGGCCTGCACCACACGCAGGCATTTCCCGTCGATACACATATCCGTCAGGCTCTTGACAAGCATTACAAACGGGGATTCCCGAAGAGACGCTATAAAGGATATGAAGGGATTCTGCAGCAGTATATTTTTTATTGGGAGCTGAAAAACGGCGGCAAGGCGGCGGATGCGGCAAAGCAAGCCAGGAAAAAGGGGGCGTAGCATGTTTCGCATATTTAAGGCAAAGGAGAAAAAGCGTCTGACGTATGACAGAGAAACGCAAAAACCGGTGATTCGCTGCAGTATCTGTACGGGGGAGCAGGTCGCCGGGTTTAAAGACATACATACGGGGAAGTTTACGGACATCTGCCTTATCCGGAACGAAACGGATCTGCAGGAGTTTAAGGAAATGTACGGGATAACGGACATTGGAAAGGAGTTTTGACTATGAGTGAGTGCAGGAACAGTATTTTTCACAGGACAAGTGTCAGGCAGTATCAGGAGAGGCCGGTGGAGCCTCAGAAAGTGGAGCTGATGCTGAGGGCTGCCATGGCGGCTCCGTCGGCGATGAACCAGCAGCCATGGGAATATTATGTGGTGACCTGCCGGGAGACGATTGAGAGGCTTTCGGAAAGCACGCCTTATACGGGATGCGCTAAGGGGGCGCCGCTGGTGTTTGCGGCGTGCTACCGCAGGGAGTGCCTGCGCCCTATGTACGCCCACATTGACATGAGCGCGTCGGTGGAGAATCTTTTGCTGGAGGCAGATGAGCTTGGCCTTGGGGCGGTGTGGATGGGGATTGCGCCCCTTGAGGACAGGATGCAGACAGTAAAGGAAATCATAGGGCTGCCGGACGGTCTGGAGGCGTTCGCGCTCATTGCTTGCGGGTATCCTGTGAAAGAACAGGAGCAGCAGGACAGGTATGACGAGGCGAGAGTCCACTATATTAAGTAGTACGGCAAATGATAAGCAGCTATTCGCTGTGCCGGGAATCGGGCGTAAATTCTTTCCATTCGCCTGGCTGCAGGCTTTCATCCAGCAGGATGCCGTCTATAGAAATCCGTTTTAATTTAAGTACGCAGCATCCGGCGGCTTTCATCATTCTCCGGATTTGGCGTTTGCGCCCTTCCGTGACAGTGATGCGCCCCATGACGACAGGATGGGCCGGACGGTTATGTTTTGTTGCCTCTTGGATTTCAGGGTGGAGGTTTGGAAGGGTTTCCGAGAGGAACGCAGTGTCAGTGACCTGAATCCGGCAGGGAGCGGTGGGCATGGAGGAACCTTTAAGCAATATGCCGTTTTCCAGTCTTTGGATTTTTTGGTTGTCTAATTCTCCCAGGGCGGTGAACTCATATATTTTCTCTTTGCGGTGCTCCGGGCGGGTCATAAGCTGATTCCACTTTCCGTCGTCTGTGATGATGAGCAGCCCCTCGGTCTGGCGGTCGAGCCGGCCTACGGGTGAAAGGTTTTCGTTATCGCATTTCCTGAAGTAATCCATCACCGTGGGATAGCGCGGATCCCGCCTGGCGGTGACGCATCCGAAGGGTTTGTTAAACATATAGTAATGGTACATGTAAGCCTCCGCTAATATTTTTGGGATTATATTAGCGGAGGTTTGGCGATTCGTCAAGAGAAAATACGTCAAAGCGCATCTTTACAGATATGCCCGCAGTTCTTTGCACGGGAGTTTGACAGTTGAATAATCCAAAAAGTACTCGCAGGTCGCATAAAATCTG
>CAJTQA010000064.1 GCA_910578455.1 uncultured Dorea sp. | reverse complement strand
AAAGTCTAACAGCCAAATCTCATCTTAAAATCAATGCGTTTTGCTCTTCTCTAATATAAACGTCGTTTTTCAGCAAAACGTTACAAGATTTTTTTCATCTTTTTTAAAAATTTTTATTGACTTTTTTCTTTTTATCGCATAAGATTATGCTTACAGAATATAATCTGTTTTGCACATGTGTAATTTTATTTGGGCTGTTCGAAAGATCTGGGTCCAACCTAATCGGCGGGGAGACTCCCCGCCATCTTTATTATTCTAAGGAGAAACATGAACAACTTAAGTATCTTTGTAGATGAATCTGGGGATTTCGGCCAATACCGCCCACATTCCCCATATTACATTATCGCAATGGTTCTGCATGAACAATCAAAAAATCTATCCTCTGAAATCACAAAATTAAATATTGAGCTTGAAAATCTGGGGTACAAAAATCCTGTTGTACATACCGAACCGCTCATCCGGCGGGAAGAAGATTACTTGAACATGACCCCCGGGGAACGCAGAAGTATTTTTACAAAGCTATTTTACTTTCTATCCAGATGCGATGTCCGGTATAAATCTTTTATCTTCCACAAAAAAGAATATCCGGATATTTTCAGACTGGAAGAACGCATGGCCCGGGAAATTTCTTCATTCATCAGAGGGAATCTCTCATATTTCCAAAACTTCGATAAAATAATTTTATACTATGACAATGGACAGCACGAATTAAGCAAAATCTTAAATACTGTCCTGGCCACGGAACTTAGCGATTATGACATACGCAAAGCTATTCCCTGCGATTACAAGCTCTTCCAGGCCGCCGACCTTATCTGCACCCTGGAGCTGCTCCGCCTGAAATCACAGGCCGGCAGCCTCACCCGCTCAGAGACGCTGATCTTCCACTCCAAAAGAGCCTTTAAAAAAGATTTCCTAAAAGCGCTTTCCAGGAAAGAGTTCCGTCCTTAACCCTCTTTTCCTGGCATATTCCTCCCTGTACGCTTTATCCGCCATCCAATATTTCTTTCCTTCCCTTTTCAGCTCATTCTCATATCCAGTCCTGCCGTTTGCAGGATCTACATCCAGCCGCGTATGGAGCCTGCCTATCCCCGCCACCCTCACTCTGTCGTTTTTGCAGTAATTAAAAGATTCCGTCTCTACGATAGATTTATACTCTTTTACCGTGTATGCTTTCGGGTCGCTGACAAGCCTCCCCGTGTTCCGATCCACCTTCAGGTAATCCCACTGGGTCACGAACTGCCCGGCCTCCCCGTACTCATCCTCCCTCATCCGCACGATAAATTCCGACAGCCCATTCCTGCTTTTTATCTTGTCATTCACCTGCCTCTTTCGCTTTCCCAGCTCCTTTTTAAGCTTTCGGTTATGGAGCCTTGAACTTGAGCCGTAATCTAAAGGCTTCCCCGTTTCTTTCTCATACGCCAAAAGTTTTTCCAAATCAGTATCCCCCGGATACCGCGTCCTGATAAAAGATATGTTGTGAAGATCAATATACATGCGAAACTGGTGGACAAGCGGGCAGTCAAGCCCGGATTTTCCGTATGCCTCCGCTACCGTCCGGGCATACTCCTCCAGAAATAAGCTGTTAGGCTCCATCTCCTCATCAAAGCAATAACCCCCGTCCTTTGCCCGCATGCCCGTAATCCTCCCGCTGCCAGAATCCGTCTTAAATTCCAGCCGGGTAAGCTGCAGCATCCCGTATTCGTCGATAACTCCTCCCATCTGCCAGATGGGGAGCCTTGCCTTCGCCCGGGCAGAATAGCTGCTTTCCAAAAACATCTTCCGGTAAAGCTCTGAGCCAATCCGCTTTGCCTCCTGCCGCCCGGCTGCACCGCAGGCCGAAAGCGCCGCCGCGTCCCAGTACCCATCCTTTTTTATTTCCGAAGTTTCTATACATCCTCTCCCTGCCGCCATCTTTTTAACACCCCAAAACCATCTTTCATTTATAATATGATGCACAGACATGAAAAGCGATGCCGCCCACACTTACATAGGCAAACACCGCTTTCCATACATTTTTACATCACATTATCTTACAAATCTTTCATCCTCTCGATGATCTTCTCGTAAAACTCCTCCTCGCTTGCCCCCTTGCGCCGCAGATCTTCCAGTATCACCCCGTCTTTCAGAAAGATGATCCTCTTGCAGTGGCTTGCCACCTGGGGGTCGTGGGTTACCATGATGATTGTCTTTTTCATCTTCCGGTTAATCCGCTCCAGAGCGTCTATCACAATCTTCCCTGACTTTGAATCCAGGTTCCCGGTAGGCTCATCCGCAAGGATCAAGTCCGGATTGTTAATGAGCGCCCGGCTGATGGCCACCCTCTGCTTTTCCCCGCCGGACAGCTCGTAAGGATACTTTTTCATCAGGTGCGAAAGCCCAAAATGCTCGGCGTACTCTTTCCCTTTCTCCATACATTTTCGGACATTCTTCTTATCTAACACCATAGGCAGCATGATATTCTCGCTGACAGACAGGCTGTCCATCAAGTAAAAATCCTGGAATACAAAGCCAATCTCCCTCCGGCGGATATCCGCCAGCTCATCGTTCCAGAGCTTTCTCGTCTCCTTGCCGCAGAAATAAAGATTCCCCTTCGTAGGCTTGTCAATCAGCCCCAATGTCTTAAGGAGCGTCGTCTTCCCGCAGCCGGATTTCCCCATGATGCCTACAAACTCCTGCTCCTTCACAACAAAATCCAGGCCTTTCAGCACTTTGATGCTCTCGGTCTCCTCATCCCCGTGGCTCAGTTTTGCATACTCCCGGTAAAGCTCTTCCACCTTGATGACAGTCTTGCGCGGCTTTACGGCTGCCTTTTCTTTCTCTGCCACGCCCTCCGCTTTCGGCTGCCTCTGTTTCACAGGCTTGTTCTCCGCACTTACTTTCTTCTTTCTCTCCTTAATTCCGTTTTCCATTTTTTTCTCCTTTCCCCTCTGCCTTTCTCACATACACTTCAACCATGCCAACCACAATCATCCCAATCGCCCCAAGGCATACCGCCCATATGGGCGCCATAAGCTTTATGTACCTGAGGCGGTCCGCCCTCGTATACTGCCTTGCCAAGAATACCGCCGCTGTAAATGCGCCTGCGCTCCCCACGGCCACAGCTGTAGGCAGCAGATAATAATACCGCAGCAGTTCCTTCCTCAAAAGCCTTCTTCTCTCTCCCGCTCGCATTCCCATACACTGCAGAAATTCCATCCTGCGGGCCGCCATATCAGACTCCGTCGCCATCTTCACATTCAACAGCACCAAATAGACTGTCAGCGACACAAGCATCACCAGCCCATTCATGGCCTTTTTCATAACCCGCTCCACCGCAAGGTTCGAAACCGCCTGAGCCTTGTCATACAGACATGGCACTGTAAGGTCGTAATGCTCATCCTCACGGTGGCGTTCCCTAAACTCCGCCAGATCCGACAGGATATCCGGCACATCCTCAGAATCCGCTTTTATAAGAACCAGCCTCGTAAGGCCCTGGCGGATGTTCTCATCTACAATCTTCTCCTCATCCTCAGGGATAGGCGCGCCTGTATACATATTCGTCGTCCTCCAAAGTTCCTGGGCCTTTTCAAAATAAGCATCGGAAAACACAACAAGATTATCCCTCAGCCCCTGGCGGAATGCCCCCGTGACGCTGCCGATCTCCTCCCCCTGCACCGTCTTGTGATAATACCCAAAGTCACAGACATTCGCTCTGTAAGCATCTAAGATCGACAGCATTCCAGGCTGCCCCACATGAAGGAGCGGTTTCTTTCGTGACAGGAAGAAATCAATAGGCTGCGCCTTTACCGACTTATCCTGCTGATGCACGATGTACACCCTTTCCCCCTCCTTGTCCAGATGAAGAGGTTTCGCCTTATAGGACGCGTCAATCTTTCCTTTTAAAGCATGGTAGGTGCTCTCAGAAACCCCAAGATGCTGCCCCTGGGGAGGTTCTCCCTCATGCCAGCCTTCCGTCTTTTCCGTAGAATCATAGCTGGCAATCCGCACCATAGGATAGATTTCAAGCTCCATCCCGTATTTCCCTTTAAGCTCCTGAAACGTGCCCTCATCCTCCTCATCCCCGACGCACACGATATCGTAAGGGAACAGCGTGTCCGCATCCTCCGCAATCTCCGTCGATATAATCTGGAAGGAAAAGTAAAAAAGCGCACAAAACTGGATTACCGCCATGGCAAAGATGTAACCCGTGTTCGTCCTGGACTTGTGGTAAAGCTGGTTATGTAAAAGGAGGTTCTTGAGATAACTGCTCCGCCCCCGCTCCCCCATAAGCCACAGGGCTATCCCATACCGGAACACAAGATAAAGCCCGGCAAACAATACCATCAAAAGCCTTACACTCTCAAAATTCTTAAGCTGCCTGTACCCATAGACACTGTACGCACAGGCTAAAATCCCAATCATCAGCAGCACTTTCCGCCACCATCCCGGCAGCTTTTCCCGGACGGCCTTAAGATCCGTACTTCTCCCCATATTGAAATCCATAAAGATATCCCGCGCCGCCATAAAAGAGATGAGAAAGATAAGAAACAGCACACCCATTGCCTTCACGTAGGTAAGCGCCCCAATGGCCGACAGCCCCACATGGCTTCCGATAAACCTTTCCGACTTCAGGCAGAACAGGGCAAGGCATCCCGTTCCCGCTGCCCCGCCCACTGCAAGCGTCAGAACGAGGAGCGCCGCAAATTCCACCGCCACAAAATATTTAAGCGTCCGTTTCCTCATCCCAAGAGTTAAGAAAATCCCGTAATTTTTCGCCCGGCACCTCAGATAATTGAAGACGAGGATCACGATAATGATAACGGAAATCATCCCCATAGGCAGAACCGCATTTTTCAGTATGGTACTCAAGCCCCCGAACACCTGGCTCATCCCCTCATATCGGCTCCCCCGGCTCAGTATTGCCTGCATCCCAAAGCCAATTACAATAAACGCAAACACCATGCTGCTGCACAAAAACAGCAGGATATAATCCTTCCAGCTGCTTTTAAAATTCTTCCATATAAACCCATAGAAAAGCTCATTGTACCTACCGGGGAAGGCAAGCCTCTCCCGCTTTTCCTCCCTCTCCTTACGCTCTCTCTCATGGTACTCTTTCGAAACCCTCTTCGTCTCCTTCCAGATGCCCATAATGCTCGTAAGCACAAGCTCCGCCGCGGACAGAAAAAGATAGACGAACAAGAAAGTCGTTCCAAGAGCCTGGTCTGTAGAAATATCCCGAATCGTGTACCCAAAAGCATTGAAATAAAACGTGACAAGGGCAAACACACAAGCCGCAATATTAAACGGCCGCTTTTTCCTCACCAATACCGACAAAAGATAAAAGATGCCTGACAGGAAAAACAGACCGCAAAAGATAAGCTCCATCCAGACTCCCACTTGCAGGATAGAAAAATCCTCTGCATTCACGTAAATATCTGCCCCTGCGAGCAATGCCTCAAGACCGGGGTCTGTCATTTTCATGGCAAACTGAAAAGGATGATAGCTGGCATCTCCAATGACCACCCACGGATAGAAAAGAAGGGCAAAAATCACCCCATAGCAGCATACGGACACCGCCGTCTGTTTCACATAAAGACTTTTCTTTTCTCTCTTATTTTCCATAGTCCTCTCCTTTCCGCAAAACCTTTCTGTTTATAAGAGTAGAAAAATCTGTTTTTGTTACAAAAATTTATAAAAAATCATCAAAAAAACTGCGGAAGAAATCCTCAGCCGCAGTCTTTTATACATGTAACCCTATATCTAACATATTATCTGCCGGAAAGCCTCTTTTCGATCACTGCCATACAGGCATTTTTCACCGCTGCAAACAGCACCCCCGCCACTGGCCAGATAATCCAGGTCACTCTCCAGCCGTCCGTGTAAAAGCTCCATCCCAGATACACCGCCGTCACAATCAGCCAGTACACGTTGCACACCGGCTCAAAAGCCGCATTCTTTTCTTTGTTGCTCACCGAATAGTCTCCCTCCTGCAAAAGTTTCTGCATACTCTCCCAGCGGATTCCAGCAACGACAAAAAACCAGACACCTACAGCCACTAAAGCAAGTACACCGCACACTGCCGTCGCCATGGCAAAATCCTCCTCCGTAAACATCATCACGCCGAAAAGCGGGATCGCCGCCAGGATGCAGCAGCACGTTCCTATAATATTGTAGCGGGTATACACTTCCTGGTATTGGCTTTTCCTCTCCTTCACCATCCCGGTGACACCGTACTCCGTCTCTATCCTTTCGCTGTCCAGATATTCATAAGGTTTCGTCTTCATCCCACAGCGGATAAAGACCGCCACCGCAGCAGCAACCATCAAAAGCAGTATGGTAATCCCAAGCCCGGCTACCATGTTCTCCGTGGCTTTCATTCTCCCCGCCTCCTGGGCGGCACTTAAAAAAATCAGGCACGCCGGAGAGACAATGCACAAAAACACTGCCCCTGCAACTTTCCCCGACATCCTCTCCTTAAGTTCCAGATAGCCCCTCGCCTCTTCCATCGTAACTTTGCGGAACGCCACTGCATCCTCCGAGGCCTTCTCCGTAAATATTTCCGCTCCCTGGTTCTCCTCCGTCATCTCCAGCTCATCTTTCAATAAGAAATCTGTGCTGACCTCAAAAATCCGGCTCATGAGCAGTATCTTATTTAAGTCCGGAACAGACTGCGCTCCTTCCCATTTAGATACCGACTGTCTTGTAACGCCCAGCTTTTCCGCCAGCTCTTCCTGCGACCATCCGTTCTTTTTGCGGAGTGTAATTATCTTGTCTGCTAAAATCATATGTAGTTCCTCCTTCTTGTCTTCTCACTTCTCCTCACTTCTGAACGCGGCACCGTCCGCCGCTTTCAAAAACAAGAATACTCTATTTTGCAGTTTCCCGCCAGAAATCACACCCGTCAATTTGTCAACCAGCAGTTGCATTCTTGTCAAAACCGCCGTTTTTGCGGCATCTGCATATCAAACAAAGGGTCACTATAAAAGTACATGCCTCTGCGGCAGGAATGGATAGCCACACCCCCGTTACCTGTAAAAATCGGGGCAGAATGAATATAAATACCGTGACAAATCCAAAAGTTCGTAAAAATGATATGGCTGCGGACGATTTCCCATCCGACATAGCCGTGAACATTGCAGATGTAAATATATTTGCCCCGGAGAACAAGAAACTAAAGGAAAAAATCGAAAATCCCTTCTCTGCCAGCAAAAAGACAGACTTATTGTTCCCTGCAAACATCCCTGCAATATTGTTTCCCGCAAAAAAAGCAATCAGAAATACTGCAAAAGAAATCGTAAAAATCACACAAAAACAGACAACTATAATCTTCCTCAGCCTCCCCCCACTCCTGCTGCCGCAGTGATAGCTGATGACCGGTGCCGTTCCCATGGAAAATCCAATGTAAAGCGTTGTCAGAAAAAACTGAGAATAAATCATAACTGTAATGGCCGCCACGCCGTCCTCCCCTAAAAGGCGCAGCATTGCCGAGTTAAACAAAAAAGTTGTCACCGCGGCTGACATCTGGCTCACCATCTCTGACGCACCATTCAGGCAGCTCTTAAACAGCACTGCTCCTCCGAACCTGGGCCGGCAAAAATGTAGCGTACTCTTCCCGGACAGAAAAAATAACGTGCCAAAAACGGCCGGTATCAGATACCCTATGCCCGTGCCAAGAGCCGCCCCCTTAATCCCCATCTGCATTAGGACAATAAAAATAAAATCAAACACAATATTTGAAATGCCCGCCAGAACAGAGAGCATCAAACCCAAATCCGGCCTTCCTGCCGTCACCAGAAGATTCTGGTACAGAACCTGCAACATGTTCCCGGCGGCAAAAATAAGCTGGATCCTCAGATAGTCCCTGCAATACGGGATCAATGCCCGGCTGGCTCCAAGCCCCCGGACAATATCATCCAGAGCAAAAAGCCCGGCTGCCATAACCGCTCCCCCAAACGCCTCCCCTGCCAGGACAATCAATGTAAAATCACGGCATGCCTCTCTTACCTTGCCGCCCCCCATCTTCGCCGCCACGACTGCGCTCCCTCCGGCAGCCAGCATCGTTCCAAGCCCTACGATAATATTGATGACAGGACAGACGATATTGATGGATGAAAGCGCGTCCGTGTTCACAAACCGGGCTACAAACACTGTATCAGCTATCGTGTAAAATCCCATAAACACCATCATTACCATGCTTGGAAACGCAAACCGGATAAGGGATGCGGCGCTATAAACCTCTGCCAGCGGATTATTTTCCGTCTTCTTTTCTGTTCTCTTAAATTCTGCCAAGTTGCTCATAATTGCTTTCCTCCCTGCCCTTCCTCAACAGAAATCCTCAGCAAAAAAGCGCGTCCTATCAAGAAAGATTTTTTCCGGAGAAAATACAAAACGCTGCGTCGGATAGCCAAATTCCACAAGTAATTCCCTCTCCTGAAAGCCAAGGCGGCGGTACATCTCCCTGTATCCCGTATCCGCCTTATCCCCCGCCCGGTATGTCGTTACGGCAATCTCCCCGCCCGGGAAAATATCTGCGGACAGCTTACTCAAAAACAGCTCCTCAACGCCTAGACTTCGGTACTGGGGATGTACCGCCAGAAAGTCAATGCTCCCCTGTACGCTACTCTCCCGCGCTACATCCTTTATGCCGCTCCTGCCATTCATTGCGGAAAATGCGAGAACTCCCACTGCCCTGCAGCCGTCGTGCAAAATCAATGCCCGTCCATCCGCCATGCACCGATATAGATTTTCCGTATATTGTAACTCATCAAAATACGGATAACCGTCAATTTTAAGCCGTGCAAGCTCCATCCAGTCCGCTGCGTCCGAAGAGACGGCATGTACAATATCGTCTGGCCCAAATCCTCTTTTTACCGGCTCCCCGTCTAAAGCATCCGATAAAACATCCAGCTGCAGCGGATAAAACTTCCCCTCCGCACGAAATGCCGCCGGAGCCTTCTTATATATTGCCCGGAAAGCATCTGTAAAAGCCTGCCGACTCCCATAGCCACTTGCAAGGGCAATCTCCATCACCGTCTTCCCTGAAAACACAAGCTCCTCCGCTGCCCTCGTAAGCCTCCTCCTCTTCACATACTCATGGAGAGTTATGCCAGCCATCTCGGCAAAAAGCCTATGCAGATAGAAACGAGAATAGTGAAGGGCATCCGCCACTATGTCAAGCTCCAGCTGCTCCTCCAGATTTGCCTCAATATATGTAAGCGCCTGTGATACGATATTCGCCTTATGACCCTGCATCTTCATTTCCTCCAGAAAACAGTGTAACACGAGCTCCGCCCTTATGTTTCATGATTCTTGCTGTGTTTGGACCTTCATCATTTTCCTAAACCTACAGACGGCAAGTATCATTTAGGATTAAGTATGTACAGACCCATTTCGCGTTTCCGGTCTCATCATAACCCAACTCTTTCGGCAATCTATATTCATATATCAGAACAGAGCACTGCCCTTGCCCCGTCAATTTCTTCAACGTGTCGACTGCATTGTCAGCCGACATGCTTTCCGGTCTGTACCGATGCCTGTCTGACTCCTCAAGAAAACTTTCTAACTGGAGCATTTTCTCAACAGCATTTTGAAGTACCTCTTGATTCCATTGACTTGCTATTGCGACAGCACCCAATATGGCCTCAAATAAACTGGCTTTTATTTTCTCCCGTTGCTCATCCTAGTTACTGATTCCATATTTTCCAACAATCATATTATGCAACTAAGGTTGATTTTTTGTCAAGATGCCCTCTGAGTTCTTCTTTGCAATCACAATAATTAGTTTATTTTGCTGTTTTAAGATGGATAATCGGAAATTATCTATTAGAAGTGATAGGATGAAGATAATCAAGTATTATCCTTGATTTGGGGTTTAAGGTAATTTACAGTTGATCTAGTCTAACATTTAATTTGTATTATTGGAGTGTATTTTTTATGTGCAATTTGTTCCAATTTCAGCAACAAACCATTGAGCAGCTAAAAATAAAATTATCTGATAATAATCTCGTTATACTAATGGGTGAAAAAGAAAGCGGAAAAACTTTTTTGATTAAGGAATTTTGCAAAAGAAATGAAGAGTATTTTGTTACCCCTTTCTTTTCAGAACCACCAAAAAAATTTCATGATTTTAATTGTATCCCTGAAG
>CAJTQA010000063.1 GCA_910578455.1 uncultured Dorea sp. | reverse complement strand
AGTGGCATGGTCAGGAACTGGTTTACCTTCTAAAAGATACATGAAGTTAATATCCCGTTTACAGTTCAGTTCCATAGAACGAGAGGAATAATCACCATTCATGTAAGAGTATAAAACAATCTTCAAGAGAGTTCTCGGCGAAACTGTATTTATTCTTTCATAGGTAGAATATAAGTCAGTTAAATCCATAGCCTCCACAAACTGACTGAGCAATCGCACAGAATCATCTGCTGGAATAATCGTTTCTAAATTTAAAGGAAGTTTTAGTTGATATCCTTCCTCATTCAAAGTATAATCTTGATGTAAATATATAGGTTTTTGCATACTTATATTTTACACTAATAGCCAGACTTTTCGAAGTCTAGCTGTAATTTTTTTGCAAAGAAAAGAGGCTACGCACTAACTACTTAGTGCGACAGCCCCTTTTATTGTATATTTATATTCTGCTAACTATCCTAAGTTATTTCTTCGCATTAACGCTCTCAAACTCATCAAGGATTTCCTGGCTCGGAGCTTTTGTCGCGAGACTTACGATGATGATCATTGCAAGTGACACAAGGAATGCCGGGAGCAGCTCATAGATATCGAGAATGCCGCCCATCGGACGTACTGCGTACTTCCAGATAAATACCATCGCGCCGCCGGAGATCATGCCGGCTAAAGCGCCCTGAAGTGTGGTGCGTTTCCAGAACAATGCACAGATCATAACACCTGCAAATGCGGCTCCCATGCCTGCCCAGGCGAAGGATACGATTCCGAATACGCTGGAGTTCGGGTCTTTTGCCAAGAATAATCCGATAGCGGCAATTGCAAGGATTGTTCCGCGGGCAACCATAAGGCTCTGTTTCTCTGTAAGTTTCTTGCCGAAGAAGTCCTGAACGATGTTCTCGGATACGCCGGAAGCGGCTACAAGCATCTGGCTGTCTGCAGTGGACATTGTAGCTGCGAGAATACCGGCGAGGATCACACCGCCGAGAACTGCCGCAAGGAATCCGTTCTTGCTTAAGATATCTGTAAGCGCGATGATGACACGCTCGCTGTCCTCTAACGGAGCCATGTTTCCTGCCTTAACAACGCCAAGGCCTACAACACCGATGAAGATTGCGACACCCATGGCAATTGTTACCCATATAGAAGCAACACGTCTGGATAATACCAGTTTGCCCTCATCTTCAATAGCCATAAATCTTACCAAGATGTGCGGCATGCCGAAGTATCCGATACCCCAGGCGAACAATGAAACTGCTGACAGTGCGGAATATGGAACTGCCGTTCCGGCAACCGCATCATGGATTGCAGAAAGGGAAAAGTAACCCGGCAGGGATTTTGCATTGTCCATAACAGCTCCAAATCCGCCGGCGCTGCTGACACCAAACGTAACAATAGAAATCAAAGCTATAGACATTACAATACTCTGAATGAGGTCATTCGTAGCAACACTTGTAAATCCGCCCATAATCGTATAGATTACGATGATGATTGCAAACAAGATTACTCCTGTCATATAATCCAGCCCGAACAGGGAGTTGAAAAGCTTTCCGCATGCCGCAAATCCGGATGCTACGTATGGGATGAAGAATACTACGATGATAATAGCGGAAATCGCTGTGATAATGTTCTTTTCGTCATGGAATCTCTTGGCAAAGAAATTCGGAACCGTAATTGCGTCAATCTTCTCGGAATAGCGTCTCAGCCTTCTTGAAGTGAACAGCCAGTTCAGATATGTACCAACCGCAAGCCCGGCAGCCGTCCAGAAAGCATCTGCAATACCGGTCAGGTAAGCGACTCCCGGAAGACCCATCAGAAGCCAGCTTGACATATCGCTCGCCTCAGCACTCATGGCAACGACAAGCGCCCCCATCTTTCTTCCTCCGAGATAGAAATCCTCGCTGGTGCTGTTCTTTCTTGAATTGTAAAAACCAACGCCGATCAGCAAGCACATGTACGCTAATATCGCACATAAAATAATAATACTAGTACCACTCATAAAAATACACCTCTCTTGTTCTTGATCAGATAAATTCAAATATCTGGTCAGTAGTATTTGCCTTACTATCATCTACTATACCATCTGGTTATTTTTGTGTCAATCCTGTTATTACTTTTTTTAATGCGGGCATTACAAAATGTTATCTCAGGCGGGGATAAAAAATGCAATTGAAAAGGCGAGATTGAATATTGCACGGGATTGGCTTATAATATTTTTGAATAAAAATTTTTCGGGAGGAAATATTGTGGATAAAGATACATCTGGTACAATAAGGCGCGCGGAGCGTTTCCATATCGTGCTCATTGGCGAAGGGCTTATGGTGGGAGGCATTGCCGGGTTTGTGGTAATCCTTTACCGTATGGCGCTTGAATTTGCGGGGGATGCCCTGAACCATATCCTGCAGCATGCCAGGCAGAATCTCTTATGGGCGGCCTGCTGGTTTTCCGCGCTTTTGATACTGGCGTGGGCAGTGGGGAAACTGCTGGCTTTTGAGCCGATGATTTCGGGAAGCGGCATTCCGCAGCTTGAAGGAGAGATGGCGGGAAAGCTTGACCCGGTTTGGTGGAAAGTGATCGGCGCAAAGTTTTTGGGAGGCTTTCTGTGCCTTTTGGGAGGCCTGGCGCTTGGAAGGGAAGGCCCCTCCATCCAACTTGGGGCAATGGCGGGAAAAGGCGTCTCCAAAGGGCTTGACAGAGGAAAGACGGAGGAGCGGTTCCTGCTTACATGTGGCGCCAGCGCAGGGCTTGCCGCAGCGTTCCATGCACCGCTGGCAGGCGTGATGTTCTCTCTGGAGGAGGTTCATAAAAATTTTTCCGTGTCGGTCCTTATGTCGGTCATGGCATCGTCCCTGACAGCAGATTTCCTGTCTTCCACTGTGTTTGGGATGTCTCCGGTATTTTCCTTTCAGATCACGGAGCCGCTTCCGATCGGCCATTACGGGATGATCGTGGCGCTGGGAGTGCTGCTTGGAATACTGGGGGCCTTTTACAACTGGTTTACCCTTAAGGTGCAGTCGATGTATAATCAGGCAGGGTTCTTGAACAGAACGTCGAAACTCATGATTCCTTTTGTCCTGTCCGGCATTATCGGGCTGGCCGCGCCGGAGCTTCTGGGGAGCGGACATTCGCTGATCGAGTATCTTACGAATGTGGATGTTATGCTTGGAACTGTTATTTTCATATTGATGAGCCGTTTTGTGTATTCGGCAGTATGTTTCGGTTCCGGGGCGCCAGGCGGCATCTTTTTTCCGCTGTTAGTGCTGGGAGGATTTATCGGAGGGGCGTTTGCTACTGTGGCTGTCCAGTATTTCGGGCTGGATGCCATGTATATCAATAATTTCGTTCTTCTGGCCATGGCAGGATACTTTTCTGCGATTGTGCGGGCGCCGCTTACCGGCATCATACTGATCTTCGAGATGACAGGCTCTCTAAGCCAGATGCTTTCTCTCTCGATTGTCTCTATCGTAGCGTATATAACAGCGACGTTCCTTAAATCAAAGCCGATTTATGAAAGCCTTCTGGAGCGGCTTCTGGAAAGACAGAAAAAACAGGTGGAGGATGCGGATGAGCCTGCTCAGGAAACATGCCATGGGCAGAAGATTTTAGACAGCTTTGTGGTGCAGTTTACGTCACAGCTTGACGGGGCAGCGATCAGCGAGGTGGAGTGGCCTGCGAACTGCCTTCTGGTGGCGATACAAAGGGGCAGTGAGGAGATCATACCGAGAGGGAGGACAAGGCTTCAGGTCGGGGATGTGGTAGTGACGCTTACGGACGAGAGGGATATGGCGAATGTGCGTGATAAAGTGCAGGAACTGTGCTCATCCTAGGTTTGGATTTTTTGGATTCCATAGGCAGAAAAATTATGGACAGGGCAGCAGATATTATGATACAATCGGAGAGCAATATAATATATTGCTTTATGATTTTTAATTTAATTAAATTTGATATTTCTATCTGGAATAAGAACGAGGAGGATAAATATGGGTGGATTTTTTGGCGTAGCCTCAAAAGAGGATTGTGTACTGGAACTGTTTTACGGAGTGGATTATCATTCGCATCTGGGAACAAGGCGCGGGGGCATGGCAACTTATGGCGAGGACGGGTTTAACCGCGCGATCCATAATATTGAAAATTCACCGTTCCGTACAAAATTTGACCGTGACGTAGGAGAGATGAAAGGGAATCTTGGCATCGGATGTATTTCAGACTTTGAGCCGCAGCCGCTTCTCATCAGTTCCAAGCTCGGAAGCTTTGCCATCACCACTGTCGGAAAGGTAAACAACTATGAGTCGCTTTTGAATGAGCTGTATATAAACGCCCACTCCCATTTCCAGGAGATGACAAACGGGCAGGTCAATGTGACGGAGCTGATCGCGGCGCTGATCTGTGAAAAGGATTCTTTTGTAGACGGGATTAAATATGTGCAGGAAGCTGTGGACGGCTCCCTGACGCTGCTCCTGATGACAAAAGACGGCATATACGCGGCGAGGGACCGCTATGGGAGGACGCCTCTTGTCATTGGGCATAAGGATGGGGCGTACTGCGTTTCGTTTGAGAGCCATGCGTACATTAATCTTGGATTTTCCGATTATAAGGAGCTTGGCGCTTCCGAGATTGCATTTATCACGCCGGAGGGCGTAGAGACATTAAGCGCTCCGAGGGAGGAGATGAAGATCTGCTCATTCCTCTGGGTGTATTATGGATACCCCACGTCTGCTTATGAGGGAGTGAATGTGGAGGAGATGCGGTATAAATGCGGCAGCATGCTCGCGAAACGAGACGGGAACAGTGTCCACCCTGACATCGTAGCAGGCGTGCCGGATTCAGGCATTGCCCATGCGATCGGGTATGCGAACGAGTCGGGCATCCCGTATGCCAGGCCGTTTATTAAGTACACTCCTACGTGGCCCCGCTCCTTTATGCCCACCAACCAGAACCAGAGGAACCTTATTGCCCGGATGAAACTGATCCCGGTGCAGGCGCTGATCGAGAACAAATCGCTGCTTCTGATCGACGATTCTATCGTGAGAGGAACGCAGCTCAGGGAGACGACAGAATTTCTGTATAACAGCGGGGCGAAGGAAGTGCATGTCCGCCCGGCATGCCCGCCGATCTTATACGGATGTAAATATCTGAACTTTTCACGCTCAAAAACTGAGATGGAATTGATTGCAAGACGGGTCATCCGGGAGCGGGAGGGAGATGAATGCCCGCAGGAAGTGCTGGACGAGTATGCGGAGCCATGCAGCTGCCGGTATGCCCAGATGATTGAGGATATCAGAAAGCAGCAGAATTTTACCACGCTTCGGTATCACAGGCTGGACGATTTGATTGAATCTATAGGAATCAGCCCATGTAAAGTATGTACTTACTGCTTCAACGGGAAAGAATAACAGACGCTCCGTCCATGTGCGAAAGCCGTGGGCGGAGTGTTTTTTAGATGAATGTCGGAAGGGATAGAGCTTATGGGCGCATTTATATCGTTAAAGAATGTAAAAAAAATATACCGCATGGGCGAGGTAGAGATCATGGCAGCTGCCGGTATGGACTTTGAGATACACAAAGGGGAATTTGCGGTTGTGGTCGGCCCCAGCGGGGCAGGGAAGACGACCGTGCTCAATATCCTTGGCGGGATGGACACGGCAACGGAGGGGGAGGTTCTTGTGGACGGGCAGGATATCGCCCGGTATTCCCCGAAAAGGCTGACCTCATACAGAAGAGATGATATCGGATTCGTATTCCAGTTTTACAATCTGATCCCCAATCTTACGTCGCTTGAAAATGTGGAGCTCGCGCTTCAGATATGCAAAAACCCCATGGATGCAAAGGAAGTGCTTGGCGAAGTGGGCCTTGGGGAGAGGCTTGACAATTTTCCTGCACAGCTGTCCGGAGGAGAGCAGCAGAGGGTGTCTATCGCAAGGGCGCTTGCCAAGAATCCAAAGCTCCTTCTCTGCGACGAGCCCACAGGCGCGCTTGATTACCATACAGGGAAAGCGATACTTAAGCTTCTGCAGGATACTTGCCGCGGCAAGGGCATGACGGTAGTATTGATAACGCATAATTCTGCCATCGCCCCCATGGCTGATCGGGTGATCAGGATAAAAAACGGAAGAGTCTCGGAGATATCTGTGAATGAAAATCCGGTATCTGTGGAGAGTATCGAATGGTAGGTTCATAAAGCTGCAGACGGCAGCGCACAGGCAGGATGGTGGTGGATCTGATGGCAAGAAGAGCAGCCCGTAAAGATTTTTACATGGAGATAAAAAAAAGCCCCGGCAGATTTCTGTCGATTTTCTTTATCGTTGCCCTTGGAGTGGCGTTTTTTTCAGGTATCAGAGCGTCAGAGCCGGATATGAGGATTACGGGCGATTCCTATTTTGACGCAAGCGAGCTTATGGATATCAAGGCTCTGAGCACCTATGGAGTGACGCAAGAGGATGTGCGCGCCATGGGGGAGCTGGAAGGGGTGAAAAAAGCAGAAGGGGCTTACAGCGCCGATTTTCTGTACGATGTCGGGGAAGAACAGCATGTAGTCCATGTGATGGGTCTCCAGAAAAAGATGAATCGGCCGACTCTGACGAAAGGGCGTTTCCCGGAAGGCATCGGGGAATGCCTCGCAGATGACGAGTCCGGATACAGGGTGGGCGATAGGATAAAGCTGGAATCTGGAACGGAAGATCCGGTGTCCGATACGCTGGAAACGGACGAGCTTAAAGTTGTAGGCCTTGGGAACAGCCCATGCTACCTGTCCTATGGGAGAGGCAGCACTTCGATAGGAACGGGGAGCATTGACGCGTTCCTGATCGTGCCGGAAGAAACTTTTGCCCTTGAGGCATATACGGAGGTTTATCTTCAGGCAGAGGGGGCAAAAGAACTGCGTGCTTTTACGGATGAGTATGACGATAAGATAGACAAAGTCCTGAAGAGAGCGGAAAGGCTCAGCGGGGAGAGGGGGATTGTCCGAAAGAAAGAAATCCTTGACGAGGCCAATGAAAAGATAGCGGATGCAGAAGATGAGCTTGTCCGGGGAAAAGTAAAGGCAGAAAAAGAACTGGCGGATGCCAGGGGGAAGATAGATGACGCAAAAGAGCAGATTGACGATGCGAAAGGCAGGATTTCCGACGGGAAACGTAAGATTGAGAGCGCGAAAAAAACATTAAAATCCAAACAGAAAGAACTGGATAAAGGGAAATCCGAATATAAGTCGGGCAAAAAGAAAATAAGAAAGGGAAAAGAGAAGTATAAGGCAGGCCTTGCCAAGTTTGAGAAGAATAAGCCGATGGCGGAGGAAGGCATTAAAAACGGGCAGGCGCAGGCAGACGCCCTCAAAGCGCAGATTGAGGAGGATGAAAAGACATACGGCAGCCTGCTTTCGCAAGAAGAAAAGCTCAGTGCCATGCTCGACAATCCTGCGGGATTGACCGAAGAGCAGATAAAAGAGATAAAATCCCAGGCTGAGGAGCTTGCGGCACAGGCAGGCGGGCTGAAACAGAAGATTGAGGCTCAAAATCAGGGGTATGGCATGGCCGTCTCAGAGGTGGAGAAAGCACAAAAAAAACTTTCGGCCGCCCGAAAGGAGCTTGAGAAGGCGAAAAAGGAGCTGGACAGCGGGGAGAAAGAGTTAAAGAAAGCGGCAAAGAAACTGAAGTCCGGGCAGGCTAAGATAGACGACGGCTGGAAAGAGATTGAAAAACAGGAAAGGAAGATAAAGGACGGCGAGGCTGAGATAAAGGAGGGCGAGGCAAAACTAAAAGACGCGCTGGAAGAATACGGCGACGGTGAACGCAAGTCAGAAGAAGAGATTGCAGACGGAGAGAAGAAAATAGCAGATGCGAAGGAAGAGCTTTCTGATATTAAAGATCCGAAGTGGTATGTGTACGACAGGAGCACGCTTGTGGAATACAGCGGGTTTGGGGAGAACGCGGAGCGCCTTGGGGCGATCGGGAGAGTCTTCCCGGTTCTGTTTTTCCTGGTGGCGGCGCTTATCAGCCTTACAAGCATGACCCGCATGGTAGAGGAGCAGAGAACTTCTATCGGAACGATGAAAGCGCTCGGATACGGCAAATTTGCCATAGCTTCAAAGTATCTGGGCTATGCTTTCCTGGCTACTATAGGAGGCAGCATCGTCGGAGTCCTGGCGGGGGAAAAGATTCTTCCCTATATTATCGTATATGCATACGGGATTCTCTACAGGCATCTGCCGGTAATCCTTGTTCCGTATGACTGGGGTTATGGGATAATGGCGTCGGGAGCTGCGGTTTTCTGTACGATGTTTGCTACATTCATGGCATGCTTTAGGGAGCTCGCGGCGCAGCCCGCGGAGCTGATGCGCCCTCCTGCGCCAAAGAGCGGGCGCAGGGTGTTGATGGAGCGGATACGCTTTTTGTGGAGGCATCTGAGCTTTATCTGGAAATCTACAATTCGAAACCTCATGAGATACAAGAAACGATTTTTCATGACGGTCTTCGGCATCGGGGGCTGCATGGCGCTCATGCTTGTGGGATTCGGGCTTAAAGACTCCTGTTATGAGATCGCGGAGCTGCAATATTCGGAGATCCAGATGTACGACGGCAGCATCTATCTTGAGGAAGATGTGACGGATGCCCAGAGAGGGCAGATTGAGGAGGCTCTGGATGATGAGGCGCTTATTGACCGCCATATAAATGTAAATATGCAGAACATTACTCTGGTAAAAGGAAAGAAGGAGCGGTCGGTATATGAGTGTGTCTTTGAAGACTCCGAATCGGTGAAGGAATTTGTGGACTTCCATAACCGCAAGACGAAGGAAGAGTATGTGCTTACGGACGGGGGAGCGATCGTCAGTGAAAAGACAGCAAAACTGCTGGAAGTGTCGGAGGGCGATGTTGTCTGCATCAAAGATGAGGACGAAGGGAACCGGGAAGTGAAGGTCTCCCACATCTGCGAGAATTATATGGGGCATTACATGTATCTTACGCCGGCTTATTACAGAGATGTGTACGGAAAAGAGGCAGAGTACAACAGCATATTGTTTGCCGCAGGCAATGCGGATAAAGAGAAACTTGAAAAATGCGGGCGCAGATTGCTTGAGGAGGAGGGAATATTAAGCGTCGGATATACTCACGACATAGAAAAGCAGCTTGACGATATGCTAAAGAGCCTTAATCTTGTAATCGTGGTGCTGATTGTTTCTGCCGGGATGCTGGCATTTGTCGTCCTGTACAATCTGAATACGGTAAACATCGCTGAGAGGAAAAGGGAGCTGGCGACGCTGAAGGTGCTGGGCTTTTATGACGGGGAGGTAGCGCAATACGTGTACCGTGAAAATATGATTCTTACGTTGATCGGCGCCGCGGTGGGGTCAGGCCTCGGAAACATGCTTCACCGCTTTATTATAGAAACGGTAGAGGTGGACTCGGCAATGTTCGGCAGGCAGATTAATGTGCCGAGCTATATGTACAGCCTGATTCTGACAATTGCCTTTTCGTTTCTGATTAATGGAGTGATGTATTTTAAGCTGAAAAAAATTGATATGGTAGAATCGCTCAAGAGCGTGGAGTAAAGAAAAAACAGGCCGCCAAAGGTAAAGAGGGCAGGCCTGTTTTTGATTGAGCCTTATTTCATTGCCAAGCCGGAAAGAACTGATTTTACGTGGTCAATCTCCTGCTGGGATGCTTTTGCCGCCGGCACATAGTAGCTTTTTTCGCGGGCTACCTGATACAGCTTTTCCTGTGACATCTCACACTCGTTCCGGATCTGCTTAAGGCACTGCTTAAGCTGTTTGTTCTCTGTCTGAGGGATCATCTCCCCGTATCTGGTCAGTTCGCCGTTTACGCCTGTGAGGGCGTCTGATACCATTGTCTTATCGTCTAACATAATGTCCCTCCTATAAAAACTTCATCAAATCCTGTTTGTTCTTCATTGCCGAGTTTGCCGCATCCTGAAAAAGCTGTTTGATCTCAGGATCTTTTGCCTGTGCCGCGTAGTCCTGCATTTTGCAGTGACAGGTGTCGAACCCTCCGATAAGGTGACGGAGATTCTGCAAGTCAAGTGTTGATATTTCTGCCATGGGTAAAATCCTCCTTATATAATCTTTCCCGGTTAGTATGCGTAAAAAATCAGATTATATGCCGTTCTTTTTTTGAAACTTTTATAAAATGCAAAAAAAGATTTTTCATGGGCGCGTGGCGGCGGTACATGCATTCCGGATGCCACTGAAGGCCTACGGCAAAAGGAAATACAGATGATTCGATGGCCTCGATCACCCCGTCGGGGGCGATGGCAGAAGTCTTCAGGGTGTCTCCGGGAGAGCGGATGCATTGGTGGTGGAAACTGTTTACATCCGTGAAGTCCCCGCATATATTATATAACAGGCTGCCTTTGGAGACAGATATCCGGTGGCATGCATCCGAGCGGTCGGAGGAAAGCTGCATATGGTTCAGCGATTTTTCCGGGCGCAGGGAGATATCCTGATAGATGGTTCCTCCCAGCGCAAGATTTAAGACCTGCATGCCGCGGCAGATGCCGAGCACCGGCAGCTTAAAAGAGAGCACATGCTGCATGAACCTCAGATGGAAACTGTCGGTCTTCCAGTCAGTGGCTCCCTTTCTTGCTATCAGGTTCTCGCCGAACAGGAGAGGGGTAATATCGCCGCCGCCGCAAAAGAGGAAACCGTCGCAGATTTGGAAATATTTTGAAAAGTAAGCGTCCTTGCCGGGGTAGGGGATGATGACCGGGATGCCGCCGGCGTCTGAGATAGCATCGATATAGGGCGACGTGACAAACTGCCGGTTTTTGTCAAAGCCGCAGAACAAAATTCCAATTACAGGACTCATAATACGCCTTTCTGCAATATGGGTATTTATTATTTATTATGAAAAAGGGGCAGGAGATATGAAATTAATTGATATGCATTGCGATACGATATGGAAATTGATGGATTTGGATAAAAAGGGCGACCTTAAGGACAATCTATGCGCCGTCAGCATTCCGGGGATGAAAAAGGCAGGCACGGCAGTGCAGCTATTTGCCTGTTTTGCGTATTTGCAAGGGATGGAGGGTGGATATGATGAAGGGTACCGCCATGTCCTTGAGATGATCCGGTTTATGGACTCAGAGATTGAGAAATTTCCGGAAGATGTGGCACATGCTTATTCCTATGAAGATATCCTGGAGAATGAAAGGAAGAAAAAAGTGTCGGCGGTTCTTACCGTGGAAGAGGGGGGCATCCTTAACGGGGAGATGGAGCGGCTTGACGTACTGCGGAAAAAAGGCATACGGCTTGTGACCATATTGTGGAACAATGAAAATTGCTTTGGCTATCCGGTAAGCAAAGATAAGGATGCCATGATGAAGGGCCTCAAGCCTTTTGGGGTTGAGGCGGTGAAAAGGATCGGAGAGCTTAAGATGATCACGGATGTCTCACATTCCTCGGACGGAGTTTTCAGTGATGTCCTTGAATGTGCAAAAGGCCCGGTTGTGGCGTCTCATTCCAACTGCCGGGAGATATGCCCGCATCCCCGCAATCTGAGCGACAGTATGATAAGGAAACTTGCAGAGAAGGGAGGGGCAGCAGGCCTTAACTTTTACGGGGCGTTTCTCGGAACCCGGGACGCGTCTTATGTTGAGGAGATGACAGCACATGTATTCCACATGATAAAGTGCGGAGGGGAGGGATTCCCGATGATAGGAAGCGATTTTGACGGGTTCAGCGGAATGGGGCATATGGACATCCCAAAAGCAGAGAATATGGATAGGTTGTGGGAGGCGTTAAAGAAAAAGGGCGCTACTGAAACCATTCTTGATAAGATATGGTACAGAAACGCCTTGGGTATCCTGAAGGAGATTTGACGCAGCGAGGGCTGTCATAGATTGAAGAACTCTTTTACCTGACGGTAAATGATATCCATAAGGCGGGTGCGTGATTCAATGCTTGCCCATCCTACATGGGGCGTGATGAGGAGCTTTCGGCTGTCCTTTATCCTGCGGAGGGGATTTTGAGGAGACATAGGCTCCTCGCAGAGTACATCAAGTCCGGCGGCCCGGATAAGCCCATCTTCAAGGGCATTGCACAAATCCTGCTCGACGACGATGGGGCCGCGTCCGAGATTTAAAAAGATACAGTTTCTTTTCATATTAGTAAAAGCGTCTTTGCCGATCAGGTTTTGCGTATGCCTGTTGAGCGGGGCATGGACAGAGATGATATCGGACAGGGAATAAAGGTCGTCAAGGCTGACCTGGCGGTATCCGTCCTGAGGAGCCTGGCCGGAGGGGGAGGCGTATATAACCTGTGAGCCAAAGGCCCCGGCGATATCTGCGACACGGCGCCCGATATTCCCCAGCCCGATGATTCCCCATGTCTTATTATGAAGCTCGCAGAACACTTCCTCAAAATGTGTAAAGACAGTGTCGTTGGTATAGCGATCCTGTTTTACATAATCATCATAGTAGCGGAGCTTTTCCAGAAGATAGAACAGCATTGCAAAAGTATGCTGGGCTACAGACTCCGTGGAATATCCTTCGACATTGCGCCATGCGATGCCGCGGGCATCAAGATAATCCTTGTCCAGATTGTCTGTTCCCGTAGCTGTGACGCATACCAGTTTCAGGCCGGCGGCGCTGCCGACAGTAGATTCATTTACCGGGATCTTATTTACTATAATGACATCCGCGTCTGCAATCCTTTCCGGAACTTCAGCGGGCAGCGAGAAGGGGTATCTGGTGACTCTGCCGAGAGTGTCGAATACGGACAGGTCGATATCTTCGCCAATCGTCTTTACATCTAAAAACACAATATTCATATAGGGCCTCCTTTAGCTTTTTTATGAATTATACCATAGTTTTCAAGGTTTTGAAAAAGTTTCCAAAAAAAGATAAAAAAAGTGTTGACAAAGAAAATAAAAGCTGTTATTATTAACTTCGCTGCTGAGAGCGCAGCAAAATTTACCAGAAAATTGTTGAAAACAAAATCGGGTAAATAAAAAAACAAAAAAAGATGTCAAAAAGTGTTGACAAAGAAAGACAAATGTGATATCTTATAGAAGTTGCTGATAACGCAACAAAAACATGAACCTTGATAATTAAACAATAGACAACATCCCTGAAAATTCTAAAAGAGAATTATTCAGAACAGACATGACAATGTCAACCTAGAAACAGTAAAGAACGG
>CAJTQA010000062.1:284-13464 GCA_910578455.1 uncultured Dorea sp. | reverse complement strand
ATTATCTCCTATCAGACAGGAGATGTAAAGAAGCAGGTCTGAGGGTTTATAGGTATCCCTTGAACAACCTAAATACATTATACAAGGAGGGCGCAATAATGAATGAGAACAGCGCACAGGGCACACAGCTTATGGAAAATGATGCTGTCCGGCAGTTTTATAAACTGCTGATGGAGAACTGCCCGGAAGCTGGACAGGATTACTCCATTATGCTCTGGCAGATGGAACACATGGCGGAACAGCTTCAGGCGGCGGCCCGTGAACTGGCCCAAGCCAGGGAACAGCTTGCCCAAATGCAGGAAAGCCCGGAAAAAGGATTTGTCTCCCGCACCATCGACGCGGCAGATAACCGGATCCATGCCATGCAGGAGTGTATCATGGGATTAAAGGAACGGATCATAGCAGGAGCCTGGGATGCAGTCGCCGGTGCGAAACAGGTCGGCGTAAAAGCCCTGGATAAAGCAGTTTCCGCAATAGGAATAAAAAAAACGCTGGAAACCATGCAGAAAAGTCTGTCCTATTCCATTACCGAAGTTAAGCAGTCCATTGAGAAGGTGGAGGCTGTAGGAAAGGAACTGCGGAGTGTAGGCGGGCATTTGAAGAACGCAGTCCGCGCCGCTGCCGGAAAAGAAATGGTGGCGGTGGACGGAGGCACAGAGGGATGTTTCCAGGCAGCTGTCCTTACACCGCTCCGCACGGAACGAAATATCCTGAACAAACTGAATAATCTGACCCTTGCCGCCATTGGCAGCGTAGAACGGCTGGAACAGGCGGCAGGAAAAGGACTGCCGGAAGTGGACGTAGCTGCTGTTGATACGGATGTCAGGGAAGAACAGAAGGGAACTGCTTCTATAGACGAACCGGAACCGCAGACGGATAAAGCGGAGGAAACGAAAGAAAAAACTTCGGTGCTGAAAGACTTAAAAGAGAAGAAAAGTCTCGCCGCCGCCCATGCTGCCCCTGCACCGGATAAAGGGCGGAAAACACAGGAGGCGGCATTATGAGGGGGCAGGAATTCAGGGTACGGGATAAAAAAGTACAGAAAATGACCCGTGATGGGCTGACGGAGAAGAATCTGACACAGGGAACACAGCAGCGGATCAGCAGCCGCCTGGAGGAAATTTCTTTCAGGCAGGAACGGCAGGCAGATACCGCAGCTGGACACCGATCCCAGGGACGCATACAAGCACCGGAAAAGAAACAGGAGCCTAAACAGCCGTACCAGCCGCCGGAACTCCCACCGGTTCAGCAGGATGTAAATGCCCGTTTTTCGGAGGCCGCTGCGCCGGAAATATGGGGGCCGGCAAATGCCCCTGCTTCCATGCGGGAAGCCGCAGATGTTCCGATTTTCCAGGAGAAGCCTCTTCCTATGGAGGGAAATGCCATCGGGGATAACCATGCGCCCGGAGACAGCCATACGTCTTCAAAGCCGTCAAAAAGATACCGGCATCCCCCGTCCGGGCAGGAAGATGCCAAGGATATGGCCGGCACGTTACCAGAAAGCGGTTGGGATTCCAAACCAACGGCAGAACCGCAGACAGGAAAAAAAGCGCGGGTGGCGGTAAAACGGCATTTTGAAGCGGATGCACCTGTTCCGGGCAAAGATACCGAACCGGATGCCGTGTCGGGGAACGGGATTCCCGCGCATTCCCCACCGCTCCATGAAACCGGGAGGCTGCAATTCGGGCCGGGAGGAAAGAATGGAGAACCGGAAAAAGGCCGGACGGCAGTAAAAAAGAAAATAGCAGTAAAATTTTCTGCCAATGCTGAAAGAGCAACAGATGGAAGCCTGGCGGAATCTGACACGGAAACAAACGAATCTGGACGGCTCCGGTTCGGCCATGGAGAAGGGAAGGAGGTAAATCCCCAGAGCTGGGCAGAAACAAAAAAAGAGCAGGCAGATTCAAAAGACCGCACGGCTTTAAAAAAGAAGCAGGCACGGCGGTTTGCTGCCGATGCGGCAAAGCCGGAGCAAAAAGGCATAGAAAAGGAACAGGGGGTGGCTTCTGTACCCCAAGAATCCGGACGGCTCCGGTTTGAACATGAGGATAACAGGACGGGGGAACCTCCTGGAAAACGGACAAGAGAAAAGCAGAGGCTGGCGGCAAAGTTTTCGGCTGAAGAAAAAAGGCCGGAAGGCCCGCCCCGCCTGCAATATGACCAGAGCGAACTGCCGCCGGAGGAACGGAAAACTGCCGCCGCAGGAAAAAACGGTGTGCCGGAGACGGAAAAACCACCGGGATTATCCATGCAGCAGAAGAAATGTGAATCGGCACAGAACAAAGTCGAATCATCCGGGAAAAAACTGGAAAAGGCGCAGTCCAAACTGCCGACCCGCCGTCGTGCCCGTTTGCAGAAGCAGTATGACAGTGAATCCGGAAAGGTGAAGCACCGGCTACAGTTTGAAACAGAAGCCATACCGGAATATGAAAAACCGCCGCTGCCGAAACGGGCGGTAACTGCCCTGCGAAGAACGGCTGTTACTACGGCCGGATTAAAGCTGCACCAGAAGATCCGGGAGACAGAGCGGGATAACGTCGGCGTGGAGGCCGCGCATAAAGCGGAGTTTACGGCGGAACGCGCCGCAGGGCGGTTTCTCCGTTGGAATAAACGCAGGCTTCATGACAAACCTTACCAGGAAGTGCGCCGCGCGGAAAAACGTCTGGCAAAAGCCAATGTGAACGCAGCCTATCAAAAACTTCTGATGGATAGCCCGGAATTACAGAAGAAAAAAGCTTTATCAAAATGGATCCAGAAGCAGAAGCTGAAACGGAAATACGCAGCAGCAGCAAGGGAGACGGCAAAGGGGGCAAAGCACACCACCA
Source organism: uncultured Dorea sp. (assembly GCA_910578455.1). Taxonomy (GTDB): domain Bacteria; phylum Bacillota; class Clostridia; order Lachnospirales; family Lachnospiraceae; genus MD308. The sequence goes on along the minus strand of CAJTQA010000062.1, from coordinate 10,639 downwards.
ATGTCCTGACCGCAGCCGGGCAGGTGATCCGCGCCATTGCGCAGAAAGTCATCGCCCACAAAGCAGTCCTTGGGATCATCGCCGTGGGCGTCCTTGTTTTTGCCATGTGCGGCTCCCTGTTTTCCTCCTGCTCCGCTATGCTCACCGGCGTACAGTCTGCAGTGATATCCACCTGTTATGTGGCGGAGGATACGGAAATTGAGAAAAGCGAACTGCACTACACCGAACTGGAGACCGACCTGCAAAGGAACATCAACAGTACGGAGACGGATTATCCAAACTATGATGAATACCGCTACAACATTGGCGAGATCGGCCACAACCCCTATGAACTGATGGGATACCTCACGGCGGTTTACGGGGATTTTACCTATGCACAGGTGGAGGCGGAGCTTGACCGGCTGTTCGGTCAGCAGTACCAGCTCACCCGGACGCAGATCACGGAGGTGCGCACTTATACAGACGCAGACGGCGTTGAGCAGCAGTATGACTGGTACGTCCTGCAAACAACGCTGGCTGTGCGCCCGCTTTCGGATATTATCGCGTCAAGCCTTGCACCAGGCGACCAGACAGACCGTTACGGTGTATATATGCAGACCTGCGGCAACCGCCAGTGCTATGGGAATCCTTTTGACTTTGCGTGGATCCCTTATGTCACCAGCCCATACGGCTACCGGGTACACCCCACGACCGGGGCAAAAGACCTCCACCGGGGCGTAGATATCGGCGTTGCAGCCGGAACCCCGATCAAGGCAGTGCAGGACGGGCGTGTGATATCCGCAGGAAATGCCGGGGACTATGGCCTGTGCGTGGTGATCGAAGGAGTGGATGGCTACCAGTCACGCTATGCCCACTGCTCTTCCCTTTCAGTAAGGGCAGGGCAGGAAGTGGCGCGGGGTGATGTCATTGCCGCTGTAGGAAGCACGGGAAACAGCACTGATACGCATTTACATCTGGAAGTTACCCATAACGGTCAGTATTTAAACCCCTATTATTATGTGGATAACGGCGGATACGGCTACCTTCCGGGCGGCGGAGCGGCTGGTATGCCTGATTTTGCACCAAATCCAGGAGCAGCCATGGGCGACGGCAGTTTTGAAGCCATGCTCTCGGAAGCAGAAAAATACCTGGGGTTCCCCTATGTCTGGGGCGGTTCCTCACCTGCTACTTCTTTCGACTGCTCCGGATATGTGTCGTGGGTCATCAACCATTCCGGCGTTGGGAACGTGGGCAGACAGACGGCGCAGGGGCTTTACAATCTCTGCACTCCGGTTTCCAGGGCGGATATGCAGCCGGGGGATCTGGTCTTTTTTACCGGAACTTATTCGGCGGCTACCCCGGTTACCCATGTGGGAATCTATGTCGGCGGTGGGCGTATGATTCACTGTGGTTCGCCAATTTCTTATGCCAGCATTGACACAAGTTACTGGTTATCAAAATTCTACAGCGGGGGCAGGCTGCCCTGAAAGGAGGTGTTGAGTGATAATAAAGTTTGACACAATGATAATAAAGACCGATATTTTCATAAAAAAGAGTGACAATATCAGTTACAGATAATCACTGATAAAAAAGTATGACAACCGCAAAGAGAAAATCATAATAAAGTCTGACAATATCAATGCAGATACCGCAGGCGGCAATGTCATAATCTGAAAAATGAAATAGTTGTGTTAATCAGCTTGGAGTGCAGGGCATTTCAGGCTTTTCTATTGTCAAACTATTTTATCACAAAGGCACTTGTAATTGTCAAAGTTTTTTTTGAAATGACAGGAGGAAATTACAATACAAATACAGCATCAATTCCATAAAAACGATGAATATTTCACCCCTGCCTGTGCGGTATATCCGATCATGGAACGGCTGAAGCCTGGAACTGTGATTTGGTGCCCGTTCGATACAGTGGAAAGTGCGTTTGTCAAAGTCCTGTCCGGCAATGGATTCCATGTTATTTATGGACATATCCATACTGGACAGGATTTTTTTACGGTCCAGGTGCCGGACTGCGATTATATCATTAGCAACCCGCCTTACAGTTTAAAAGGGCAGGTAATCCGACGGCTGTATGAGATCGGCAGGCCCTTTGCCATGTTGCTGAATTTTCAGGGCATTTTTGACAGTAAAGAACGGTTTCAGATGTTTTATGAAAACCGGGTGGAGATGCTCTGGCTCAGTCCAAGGGTGGAGTACACAGGAAAAGGCATGGAGGAATCAAAACGAGTGCCGTTTCAAAGCGGCTATCTGTGCAGCGGTATATGTAAAAATCAGCTGGAATTTGCCTACTTAGACAACCGACCCAAAAAAGGAGGGATCACACTTGAAAATAGGACTGATTGACGTAGACGGCCACCGATGGCCAAACCTGTGCCTGATGAAGCTTTCCGCTTATCACAAGGCGCGGGGCGACACCGTGGAATGGCATGACGGACGTAGGCGGTATGACCTTGTTTACATGAGCCGCGTCTTTACGGACAGCTATTCCAAAGACTTTGCTGGACGGATCCGTGCTGACCAGATTATCCGGGGCGGCACAGGATATGGGCTTTCCAACCGCCTGCCCAACGATGTAGAACATACCTGCCCGGATTACGGGATATACCCGCAGTTTGCCGGAACTGCCTACGGCTTTCTGTCGCGCGGCTGTCCGCGGGGCTGCGGCTTCTGCATTGTAGGAGAAAAAGAAGGAAGACAGACGGTGGCGGTGGCAGATCTCTCCGAGTTCTGGATGGGAGAAAAGGAAATCAAACTTCTGGATGCAAATCTGCTGGCCTGCCCGGATTGGGAACGGCTCTTAGGGCAGCTTGCGGACAGCAGGGCGATGGTGGATTTCACCCAGGGGCTCGACATACGGCTCATGACCCCGAAGAAGGCAGCGGCTTTAAACCAGGTAAGGACAAAAATGCTGCATTTTGCCTGGGATAACCCAGAGGACGATTTGACGCCGTATTTCCGGCAGTTTTCGGAATGGACTTCTGTAAAAGATTGCCGGAAGCGTCGGGTCTATGTCCTTACCAATTACGGCAGCACCCATGAGCAGGATCTGTACCGCATCTATACTCTCCGTGACATGGGATACGACCCTTATGTGATGGTGTATGAAAAATCCACCGCCCCTTCCGTCACACGCCGGCTTCAGCAGTGGGTAAACAATAAATGGTTCTTCCGCGCCGTACCGGATTTTAATGATTTTGTCCCTAACTGGCGCAGGAAGCAGAAAGGAGCAGGAAATGAAGATCGAACGTCTGAGGGCGGATCTTGAAAAGGCAAGACAGAAAGCCGTGGAATGGCAGGCACGAGCAAAGGACATCGAACGGCAGATCACGGAGCATGAAAACCTGGAGATTATCCAGGCTGTGCGAGGAATTACCGCCTCGCCGGAAGAACTGAAAACGATCCTGGGGCTGATCCAGTCCATGAAAGAAGTACCCCAGGACAACCCTGTAAAAGAGGAGGAAATAAGACCAAATGAAAACTAATATTCGATACGCATTATCCGCGCTTGTGCTGGGCATAGGCGCATTTTTTACTCCTGTGACGGCATTTGCGGCAGGCGGGGCCGACGCTACCCCGCCAAGGGTCAGTGCAGAAGCCGCAGATGGTATGCTGCATATTGAGGCAACCGATGATGATTCCGGCGTGGAGGCCATCTATGTTGCTGGGAAACGGGTCAACTACCGTGTGGACGGCGCACTTGACTTGGATTTTGAGGACTTCGCTCCGGACGGACAGGAAACCGTGGAAGTTTATGCGATTGATTTTGCCGGGAATCAGTCAGAGACTGTTACGGTGACAAACCCCCATTACCAGGCTCCAGAGCCGGAACCGGAACAGAAACCGATTACCCCGAATGGGCAGGCTTCTGTTCTTGACAATGCCACCGATGAAGAAGGAAAGGAATTTTTTACCTTTGTTACGCCGGAGGAAAATATCTTCTATCTTGTGATCGACCGCCAGCGGGATTCCGACAATGTATATTTCTTAAATGCGGTTACGGAGAACGACCTGGCAGACCTGGCGGAAAAGAGCAAAGAAGGAAGCGTCGGGGAGAGCGCCATGCCTGTGGTGGAGGTCTGCTCCTGTGTGAAACAGTGTGAGGCCGGAAAGGTAGATACCGCCTGCCCGGTCTGCAAGAATGACTTAAAAGCCTGCACCGGCGAACCGGAAGAAACGAAAGACGAAAAGGAGGAAGAACCGGAAAAACCGGAAAAAAGCGGCAGCGCAGGAATCATGATCTTTATCCTGCTTGCTATCCTGGCATTTGGTGGAGCCGGGTACTACTTAAAAATCTATAAGCCGAAGCACGACCTGGACGATGCAGAGGATCTGGACGACCTGCTGGATGAGGACGAACCGGAAATCAATGAGGATGCTGAAATGCAGGCCCAGGCCGGCATGGAAGTGACAGAGCCGGATATGGACGCGGCTTTTTATGATGATTACCCGGATGATGACATGGATGGCGGGCCGGAACAGGAGGAATAACAGTATGGCACAGTTTACGGATTCCCCGTATGAATACATGATGGCAGGGAAGCCGTCTGTCAGCCTGGCGCGGGGAAGCAGCCCTGCCCCTGCCCTATCTGACAAATGCAGGGGATGCCCTTATGGGCGCGCCCGCCCCTGCATTGGCTTCTGTATCAAAGATCTGCTGTCTGATACCAGAAAAAAAAGGAGGAACTATGAAACAGACACATAAAAAAGCTCTTTTAGCCGCTGCGCTCCTGTCTGCCGTCCTTGCCGGGACTATGCTGGCGCTGTTCCCTTCGTGGGAACGCCGCCGGGAAAAACAGGAACAGGAAGCAATGATCGTGCGGCTTGCTGGGGAAGTTCAGGAAACAGAGGCTTCTCCACGCACCGAACCTGAAACGGAACCACCTGCGGAAACGGAGGCTCCGGGAGAAACTTTGGGGGAGAAAAACGGGGAAAGCCTGTCGGAACTGGAAACAGAAAACTCCCCGGCAGAAAGGAAGAGAAAACCGGAAGAAGGCGCGGAGATAGGGATCCTCTCAATTCCCAAAATAGACGCGGAACTTCCGGTCACGGCAGGAGTCACCGAAGAACAGCTGAAGATCTCGGAAGGATGGGTACGACAGACAGATATAATTGGAGACGAAGGGAACGCCGTGATTGCGGGACACCGTAGCTATACCTTTGGACTGCATTTCAACCGCCTGGAGGAACTGGAAGCCGGGGATGAGATTCTGTTTACCACGGCAGACGGCGAATCCATCCCATTTTCAGTAAGCGAGATTCTGACAGCGGATCCGGACGATCCTGCCGTATTTGCCCTGCCAACTGACGGCGGGGCGCAATTAACCCTATATACCTGCACCCCAGTCAGGATAGCGACGCACCGGCTGATCGTCCGGGCAATGCGGCTGGAAGAATGAAAGGAGGAAACACACCACTATGTCAAAACGAATCACAGCATTTCTTATTTCCCTGTGCTTTTTTATCCTCATGACCACGCCCATGGCGGCGCTTGCGGCAGAGGAAATACCGACCGCAGATACGGCAGAAACCGTATCCGGCAATGACCTGAGGGAGCCGGGGGAATCACAGGCCGATCCGGGCACACCGGAGGAAACCAGCTGGATCCGGGTGCTGAAAACGGACACAGACACAGGCGCTCCCCTGCCTGGAGCTTTTTTTAAAGTGTACCATGCGGCAGACGGCACGGAAGCCGGAGAACTGCTAACAGGAAGCGGAGGAACGGGGCAGGCAGCCATCGCACCGGGGGATTATTACCTGCTGGAACAGTGCGCGCCGGAAGGATATGAACTGTCCGCAGAAAAATATGCGTTCACTGTGGCGGGCGGAGAAACGAAAGACCTTACGGTCGCCAACAAGCCCCTGCCAGCGCCGGAACCGGCAGTGCTGAAAATCACCAAAACGGATGCTGACCAGAATGACCGGCTGCTATCCGGAGCCGTGTTCTCCGTTTATGAGGAAGAAAGCGGCAGAAAAGCCGGGGAACTGATGACTGGGAAAGACGGAACGGCAGGCATGGAGCTTCCTGCCGGCAGCTATACCATGAAAGAAACCATGGCTCCAGAAGGATACCTGCTTTCTTCCAATGTCATCCATGTCTCCCTGCAAGAAGGGGAGGTGAAGGAACTGACAGTCACAAACCGCAAGGGAGAAGAAACAGAGGACAGCAAAGAACCGGGCGCACTGCGGATCACCAAACGGGATTCTGAAAGCGGAGAACGATTGAAAGACGCCATTTTCGGTATTTATGAAACAGACACAGACAACTGCATGGGGGAAGTTACTACTGATCAGAAAGGTGTGGCGGAGATCGAACTGAAACCGGGCAGTTATTATCTCCTGGAACTGGAAGCCCCGGAAGGCTACCGGCTGGATGAAGAAAAGATCGGATTCCGTGTCCGTTCCGGAAAAACGACGGAAAAAAACGTGAAAAACGTAAAGGAGGAAGAAAAAGAAGAACAGAAAGAAAACAGCGATAAGGAACCAGACGAACAGACGTCCCCGTTCGACAGCCTGTTTTCTGCCCTTTCGTCTGTTCCATTCTCAGACACATCGTCTGCCGCCGGATCCTCATCGACCTGGACAGGCAGCGGGGAAAGCCGGGATACGGCAGATAAAAAGACCGGAACCCTGCAAGTCGTTAATTCTGCCGCCGGGACGGGGGAAAAGCTTTCCGGGCAGGTGCTGTCCGTCTATAACAGCGACGGAAAGAAGGCCGGGGAAGTGACGGTAAAAAACGGCAGGGGAACGCTTACTCTGCCGGAAGGCGATTATTACCTGCGGGAGCGGAAATCTCCGGCAGGTTTTTTCGGGGAAACTGCCCGGATCCGCTTTTCTGTCACGGCAGGCATGACGACGGAGGTGGAGATTACCAGTGAGCGGGATATGGAGCATACCAACCCCCAGGACATCATACCAAAGACTGGGGAAACGCTGCCTCTTTTCCCGATGGGGCTGTCCGCACTCTGTTTCTCAGGTGCTGCGGCGTGCAGCTTCTCCCTTTACCGCATGAAACGGAAACGTCAGTAACAGACTGCCGGCGCAGTGTATCTCCTGCGCCGGCCTTATCAGACAGGAGGAATGTATCTTGCCAACTTATACCCTTATCATAACGGAAAAACCAAGCGTCGCACAGGCAATAGCCAAAAGCATCGGCGTGACCGGACGCAGGGACGGCTACTTGGAGGGAAACGGCTATCTGGTAAGCTGGTGCGTCGGGCATCTGGTGGAGCTTTCCACCGCCGACAGCTATGACCCCCGTTATTCCAGATGGGCGCGTGAGGATCTCCCGATCCTGCCGGAACCCTGGCGCTTTTCAGTATCTCCGGCGACAAAAAAGCAGTTTGAGATCTTAAAGAGCCTGATGGAACGCCCGGACGTCACAGAACTGGTGGAGGCCACGGATGTTGGATAGTGCGGAGGGGTGACAAAACAAATACAAATAAGAAAGGGACTTCCTCAATCCTTAAAAGGCTATGACAGTAACGGTTATAGCTTTTTTTCATGCGGTAATTACCGTAAGAAATAACCCATATTCCCACAAGTGGAGAAATACCCAACAACAATATTCCGCAATCCAATCTCCCGACAATTACCGTAAGAAAATCATATATCAGCACCGAAACCAATCAATCATATCACAGGAGGGCAAAGACCATGAATAAAAAGCAGGAACAGCAGATTTTAGACTATTACAGCACCACAGACAAATATATCCGTAGCAAGACACATTCCAATGCGCATCAGACCGTATTCACTAAAGAAAGCGACAAATACCAGTGGCTTGTGTTGGAGCAGAAAAGCCAGTGTGAAGTCGAGGTAAGGCAGACCGACAATCATGGAACAATCACAGCAAGGGATAATTACGAACTGACAAGAAATCTCCCTAAGTGCGTGGGCGTGGAGCGTTTATGTGAGGGCGCAAATTTTCAGATACCTTTTAATGCTGATGAAATCAATCTAATCTATCAGTTTGGAGAGCAGAGCAAAGCGGAAACGTGCGCCAGTTTATCCGCTATTCTTCCGCAGGTAAAGGACAGTGATACAAAGCAGATAGTAAGCGACACATTAAAGAAATTAAATGCCCTGTCAGAAAAAACGTGTGCGGAACTGACCGCCACCACCAAAAGACGGAAACTGACCGAGCGTGACCATTCCATAAGGACAAGGTTAGCCAAAGCAAAGGAACAGGCAAAACAGCCGACAGTTGCCGAGGGAAAACAGCACAGAACCCACAACAAGGGAAAGGGGGATATGGCACTATGAAACTTTCACGATATGAGCAGGAAACGATTGTCAATTACAATGCAGGAGAACAGACTGCCACCCTCTACACAGGGGATAAGGCAGTTATGCGCAAACTTGACACGCTTGTTGCCAACTTCCCCGACATATACAAATTAACGGAGCAGGACAAAGTATCTAAAACCTATTCCTTTCCGAAATCACACATCAGCTACCGCAAGCCGAGGGCGGTCAGCACAGAGCAGAGGGAACGGGCAAGGCAGATGATGATTGCTAATAATAAGGCAAAGGGAAATTAAAGAAAATTTAATGGAATTGTGTGTGTGGTTGTGGTAAAATATCAGCATTGATTAATTCAATAAACTGGCATTTGTGGAGGTATTTGGTATGAAAAAGAAAATTTTAATTCCAGTAGTATTGCTCATGTGTGTTTTATTGTTTTCTTCGTGCGGACAGGGGAAGAATTTGCAGGAGGAAACATTTCCGAACGCACAAATCGACAGCCTGCAAACTTCAGAACAGGAAAGTTTTTCTTTTGAGGGTACTGTATTCCATTATGGGACTTCTGATTACGATGTTTTATCTCGAAATCAATCAATAAACAGTATTTTATCTGCAATTCCTGTAGGGCAAAAAATCGTTATTGAGTGCCATGTTGGACCGAAGAATGGCGTTTATTGTATTTTCGATACGGAAAGTGAGTCCTTTGATGAGGATATCATAGGAAACAATTTGATATGGCACAGCGATGATATAACTACCGCAGTGTATTCATTCTGGTCGGAAATCCATACATATGACGGGAACGTCATCAAAACATATGACCTTTCGGAAAATTCGCACATCTATGATTTGGCGTTTTGTGACAATTACGAAAAGCTGGATGTGACCATTGCGCATGATGATGATACAGAAACAGATACGATTATCTTGCCCAGCAAATAAAGATAGCTTTTCATTTTTCAGGAAAATTCAAAACAGAAATTGATATAAAAATTGAATATTGTTTACCTTTAGGTAGCGATTATCTTAACAGACAATCCGCTACCTTTTTTATTTTCAGCAACCACCAAGCACAACAAAAATAAATTGCAGGCAATTTATTTTAGAAAGAACGAGGTATCGGAAATGATTGAAAGCAAAAATGACGCAAGCAGGAATTTAGAAAAGGCATTGCAGGCACTGGAACAGGCGAAACAGCGTGTAGCCAATGAAAAGAAAAAGCAGAACGAGAAGAAACGCAAAGCCGAGAACCACCACAAGTACATCATGGGCGGCATTGTCGTGAAGTATTTCCCCGACTGCTACCGCTATGACGAGGGCGAGTTAAACCGTATCTTGTCGGTTGCCTTACAGACAAGGGAGTGTCAGCAGATTATATCCAAAATCAAAGCGGAAAGCCGAGAAACCACTCCCCCACAATCCACGCTCACCAATGCCGAAAACGAAAGCGAGGGCAGTACGGAATGACAAAGGCGAGAACACAGGAAAGCCGAGGTAACGTATTCACCCCGTTTACGGGGTGCGCACAGATATACCACCAGAGGTGGTATGTGCGCTCTCCGAGGGGCAAGTTTCACTTGCATGGACTCCTGCGGAGGGCGTTGTCTGCCTTGCGGCAGCCAAAAGGGGAAACGACAATTCCCCTTCGCAAGCTGCGCTTGCTACCCTTTAGTGAACTTTGCGTTCAGATAAAGGCTAAAGAACAGCCTTTATCTGCCCACAAAGTCTATGAGTGCGCCCCTATACCCTGTCGGCAGAATGTAGGTGTTGCGCATGGCTAATGTTACGAAACAGGCAAGCACACGTTTTTCCATTGTCAGGCGGAGCAAGGGGCAGTCGGCAGTCGAGAAAGCATCATACATCAGCAGGAGCATTCTTGTCAGCGAGTTTGACGGGCAGACCTACCGCCCGAAATACCATGAAGATTTAGTCCACAGTGAAATCACTCTCCCACCCAATGCGCCCAAAGAATATGCAGACCGAGCCACCTTATGGAACGCTGTTGAACTGGCAGAGAAAGGACAGAAATCACAGCTTGCGAGAATGTTGAAAGCGTCACTCCCCAACGAATGGAGTTATGAACTTGCGGAGGAAGTTGTGAGGGATTACGTTCAGAGGAA
>CAJTQA010000062.1:0-243 GCA_910578455.1 uncultured Dorea sp. | reverse complement strand
CGAGAATGATAAAGGACAGCGCAATCTCCATATCCATGTTTTACTCACCATGCGCCCTCTCACTGAAAAAGGGGAATGGGGAGCGAAACAGAAAAAGGTGTATGACCTTGACGAAAACGGCGAGAAGATACCAGTGATTGACAAAAAGACAGGTCAGCAGAAAGTTGACAAGCGGAACAGGAAACAATGGAAATGCCACACCGCCGACAGCAAGGATTTAGCCGACACAATCAATGCCACCAA
>CAJTQA010000061.1 GCA_910578455.1 uncultured Dorea sp. | reverse complement strand
AAAACACTGTTTCTGCGCCCAAAAACCGATGAAATTGCCGATGCATTTAACCTCCGTCACCGGCATGACTGCAAAAATATACAATAACTCCGCTGTTTTGGTATTTTCTTTTTTGTGACTATTACGCTTTGTAAATCATCTCCAGCACATCTACCGTCTTTTCAATGCCTAGCCTGCTGGCGTTCAGGACTATCGGGTAGGTGTCTGTACTCCCCCATTCCCGCCCTGTATGGGACTCATAATAGTATTTGCGCTCACGGTCAATCTTTCTGATCTTATCCGCCGCCTTGCGCTCTGACATGCCATACCTTTTTGCAATCCGGTTAATCCGCTCCTGCCTGTCTGCACATATGAACACGTTTATGCAATTATAGTCTTTAAGCACATAGTCGGCACACCTTCCCACGATCACGCAGGAACCTCTGTCTGCAAATTTACGGATAATCTCCGTCTGCATCTCATGAACCTGCTCGTTAAGCGGTTGGATTACATCAGCATCCGGCAGTTTGGAAGATTCCTCCATAGGGGCAAGAATATATCCCGACAAAAAATTGTTAATCATCGTCTCATCCACCGCCTGAGCCGTCTCTTCACGTATGTCAAGCTTTTTCGCAACCATGCGTACCAGATTGTTATCATAAAGCGGTATATCGAGGCGTGTTGCCAGCAGATTTCCAATCTCATGCCCTCCGCTTCCGAATTGGCGGCCAATTGTAATAATCTTATGTGTTGTCATAGCATTCCCTCCTTCTGTCGTATCGGCAAACTTTACTTCTTATTAATTATTATACTACATAAATGTTTGATAGGGAAACCTCCAAAATCACCATAAAATATTTAATTATAACAAAATAAATCAATATTGTTGAATTTTTATCAATATAAGCATTATTTTTTGTAATTATTACATGACATTTTTACAAACATTTTAGTTTTTTTGTACATAAATATGGAAAGTATACGGAATTAGTTGTATAATATAAATCAACACTATGAAAGAGAGGACTCACTATGAAACAAAACAATATGTTAGCCATGATTTTGGCCGGTGGCCGCGGCAGCCGCCTTCATGATTTGACTAATAAAGTTGCAAAACCAGCTGTTTCATATGGCGGAAAATACCGCATTGTAGATTTTCCGCTCAGTAACTGCGCCAACAGCGGTATTGATGTTGTAGGCGTTCTTACACAATACGAATCTGTTTTACTCAACAGTTACGTCGCAGCGGGCGGCCGCTGGGGGCTTGATGCCAGGGACAGCGGCGTATTCGTACTGCCTCCCCGGGAAAAAGCAGATGCCAACCTGGATGTTTACCGCGGTACAGCAGATGCCATTTCCCAGAACATTGACTTTATTGACTCTTACTCACCGGATTATCTTCTTGTTCTTTCGGGGGACCACATCTATAAGATGAACTATGCGAAAATGCTCGCCCATCACAATGAATGCGGCGCAGACGCTACTATCGCCGTTATTGAAGTGCCGAAAAAAGAGGCAAGCCGTTTCGGCATCATGAATACGGACGAAAATGGAAATATCATAGAATTTGAGGAAAAGCCGGAGCATCCGAAGAGCAATCTTGCCTCTATGGGCATTTACATATTCAGCTGGAAGATTCTTCGCAAGATGCTGATCGCGGATATGAAAAATGCTGAATCAAGCCATGATTTTGGCAAGGACATCATCCCTTCGCTTCTCGCTGACAACCGCAAGCTTGTGGCTTACAAATTCAAAGGCTACTGGAAAGATGTGGGAACGATTGATTCCCTCTGGGAAGCAAATATGGATCTTCTGGATTCTAACAATGACCTTGACTTAAGCGATCCAACCTGGAAGATCTATACAGAAGATTCCACCACATTGCCGCAGTATCTTGGGCCGAATGCCGATATCAGGCGTGCGTTCATTACTCAGGGCTGCGTTGTGGACGGCGAAGTGAAAAATTCTGTCCTGTTTACCGGAGCAAAAGTCGGCAAAGGCGCCAAGATTATTGACAGCGTGCTCATGCCGGGCGTTGAAGTGGACGAAGGTGCCGTTGTAACGCGCGCCCTCGTAGCGAATGACATCAAGATCGGCAAAGGCGCCAAAGTCGGAAGCGCAGGCAGCGAACACATTGAGCTTGTGGCAAAACGTGTAAAGGGGGTAGAGTAATATGTGTGATGCATTAGGAATTGTAAATTTTGCCGGAAATCATATCTGGGTAGAGGGACTTCATAATTACCGTCCGGTCGCAGCGTTTTCATTCCTTGGAAGATACCGCGTCGTAGACTTCCCGATCTCCAATATGAGCAACAGCGGAATGGATCACATCCAGGTATACTTAAATGCAAAACCCCGCTCGCTGATTGAACACCTCGGCTCCGGCCGCCATTACAACATCAACTCCAAGCGCGGCAAGCTGCATATGCTGTTTGCCGACAGCATGATCGACCACGATATGTATAACAACGACATTGCGGCATATATGGAAAATCTGGAGAGCATTGCACATGCTAAAGAGCCATATGTTATCGTGGCTCCAAGCTACATGGTATATACCCAGGATTTTAACGCTCTCCTTAACACACATATTGAGTCCGGAGCAGACGTTACTCTGTTGTACCATTCTGTTGACAATGCAAAGGACGCATATGTAAACTGCGACATCCTGAACCTCAATAAGCAGAAAGGGGTCCTCACGATTGAAAAGAACCGCGGCAACGCAAAGAACCGCAACATTTTCATGGATACATATGTAATGAAGAAAGAGCTTTTCATCGACCTCATCAAAAAGGCTAAAAAGACTTCCTCTCTTTACACCCTTTCCGATATTATCAGCAGCGAATGCGGCGAACACGGTACTTTAGACGTGCGCGGCGTTTCCCACCGCGGTTACTTCGCGGCTATTACGGATTTTAAGGGCTATTACAATGCTAACATAGAGCTGACAGATTACAATGCCGCCAACTCTCTGTTTGACCCGAACTGGCCGATTTATACAAGAACCAATGATTCAAGCCCGACCCACTATTCAGAGGATGGCACTGCAAAGAATTCTGTTGTATCTAACGGATGCCTTATTGAAGGCACTGTTGATAACTGTGTCATCGGACGAGGCTGCACCATCAAGGAGGGGGCCGTAGTCAAGAACTGCGTGATACTCTCCGACGTGTCCATCGGCTCCGGAATCCATGCGGAAAATCTAGTCATCGACCGGAATGCAAAGCTTACCAAGGTAAAAGAGATCGTCGCTCCTGACGGGGATCCGCACTATGTGAAACGGTATGATGTAATTTAGGCATATCTATGAATATACAAGCAACCACATGCCCTGTGCTGTGGTTGCTTATTTATTTCACTATTTCTTTTTTATCTCCCAATTCCGATTTTCGTCCTGCTGCCTGCTGCGCCGGCCGCACGTAACACATGTCCTGCCAACACAGATGTAGTGATGCTCCCAACCCCACGAGGTACCGGGCTTATATAAGACGCTTTCTCTTCCGCCGCCGCAAAGTCCACATCACCGCACAGATTCCCGTCCTCGTCCACATTGATCCCAACATCTGCCACTACGGCTCCGTCTCCTACCATGTCTGCCGTGATCATCTTCGCCTTTCCGGCAGCCGCAATCAAAATATCCGCATTTCGGCAGACCTGAGGCAAATTTACCGTCCTCGTATGGCAGACAGTCACTGTAGCATGCTCATTCAAAAGCATCATGGACAACGGTTTCCCCACTACCATGCTTCTTCCCACCACTGTCACATTCCTGCCTTTAAGCCCAACGCCGTAGAATTTAAGCATCTCCATGACTGCCTCTGCCGTGCAGGGGCCGTACCCTGTCTTATCTCCGGCAAATATCTTCGCCGCATTGACGGGGCTCATGCAGTCCACATCCTTTTCCGGATGAATCATCCTCTTTACAGGCTCCTCGTCAAGCTGGACAGGCAGCGGGCGGAGCAAAAGGACGCCATGTACCTTCGGGTCATCGTTCACTTTCTGGAACATCTCCTCAAACTCCTCTTGTCCGATATCTCCGGGAAGCTCCGTAACCTTACAGTCTATGCCTACCATCGCCATCCGTTTTCTTGCCCCCCGCTCATAGGACAGGTCATCCGGGCGCTCTCCCACCCTCACAATGGCAAGGCAGGGAGAGATGCCATCCTCCTTTAACATCTCAGCCTCACAAATCAGCTTTTCTTTCATCACATTTGCAACGTCAATTCCTTTCATTAAAACACCCATATCCTGCCTCCTACCGAATCTTCTCCAGCACGCCTGCATAAATTTCCTCCTCAAGCCTGCGCGCCTGCATAATCATGCTGTCTGCCTTGCTGTTAAGGCATTCTGCCTTTTCACTGTCTTTCATCATTTTCGTATTGATATAGACATTGAGCGACGCCCCTTCCAGTGCCGCTCTTCCGAAAAGCACCGCTGCTCCCACGTCACTGACTGCAAGACTGCTCCCCTTTTCCTCCAATACACGCAGATGCCCCAATACGAGAAGCACCTTCTCCATAATCTCCAGCGGAACGATACTGGCATCATACAGCGCAGCCTCCATGACCTTTTCCTTTTCTTCCAGCTCTTCTCTTGTGCCTTTGGGCATTGAGTAAGCTTTTGCAAGCGGCGCAAAGGCCTCCGCATCCTTGTCCACAAGTGACACCAATTCTTTTTTCAGTATATCCAATTGACTGCGGATTTTTATGATCTCATCCTCAACATCTGCATACTTTTTTTTGCCTGCTGTCAGATTTGTCACCATCATCCCAAGAGCGCAGGAAAATGCCCCTACCGCCGCCGATGCCCCGCCGCCGCCGGGAACCGGGGCTCCTGAGGATAACGCCTCAAGGAACTCTACTGTCTTTTGTTCTAGCATCATTACTAGCCTTCCTCCTTTTTCACAGCTCTTTTTATCCAGCATAAACTACATTAACATAATCATTTTAACGAAAAGGATTTTAACCATGAACCGATGGAATATTTTCGCATTATTGCTTTTACTTTTTCTTATTTCTTTTCTGTATCTTTATATTCGCAAGCTGTATGCCGTCCGCAAGATCAAGGCCATGTCCGTCTCGGAAAAGCTTGAACGCATAAACCAGGTCTCCTTTCCTCTGGGATTCGAATACATCCTTTCCCAGGATCTTTTCACCTCAAAGATTGACGCATGGCAGAAAGACTGCGGTTATTGCGGCCTGTACGACCGCACCGCACCTCTTTTCCATATGATCTTTGACTGCGAGCCAATCTATTTTGATTACGGCGGCGCAACCTGGATGGTCGAACTGTGGAAAGGGCAGTACGGCATCACCGCCGGCTGCGAAATCGGAATCTACAGGGCAGAGGGGATCGTTCCTGAGTCACAGCGCAGAAATGCTCTCTTTCTTGACGTGCCGAAAGAACAGAGGCCTGTATTCTCCGTAATGCTTTTTAAGAACGGGCTGCGGACCTGCTACCTATGCCGCAAGCACTGGTGGCTGACGTCCTTCCATGTCGGACAGTACGCCGCGCCTGAAAATCTGGAAATGAAAGTTACCATCACATTCCCTGACCCGGAAATGTGCCGTGCTTTTATAACCGGGCTTGAAAAGGCCGGTTACCTCCCATCTGACATCTATGCCAATGACACATCTGCCGCATTTACATTTTCAGTTCCCCGCACAGACCAGCCTTTCCTCCGGCGCAGCGGATATCACAGATGGATACTGTTCAAAAACAGGGTGCTGTTGTTTTTCTATCTGCAGATTACCAGCCCATTTTGCTTTACTCTGGACCGCCTTCTGCTTTTGTATGAATTTTTGCCAGTCCTGTTCCGGCACATCTTAAAAATACGGCGCATCCGAAAACCCAGGCCAAGAAAAAGAGAAGAATAGGCTATGCCTATTCTTCTGCAAATACGTCTTTTCCCATTCCGCAAACCGGGCATACCCAATCATCCGGGATATCTTCAAATGCAGTTCCCGGTGCGATACCGCCATCAGGATCGCCTACCTCCGGGTCATATACATACCCACATGGCTCACATACATATTTTTTCATGGTTCAAAACCTCCATTTCATTGATAGTATTGCTTCATACGCATTAAATTATAAATGATACGGCAGAAAAATGGAATTAAAATTTCATAAAATTTCGTATTCCGATACAGTCATAACCCCTTTCTCTCCTTGTATTCAAAACCTTTTTATTGTATAATATCAGCGGAGGATAAGACTATGAAAAAGAAAAAATCATTACAGAGAATTATTTATATCATTCTCTTTTTAACCGCCATCATCATCTTATTTCGATGGTATACTGGCCAGAATACCGCACGCATGATTGAGCGGAACAAGAATTATGCCAAAGATTCCGCCAGGCTGATGGCTCTGCAGATAGATGAAGAACTGAACGATGCCTTAAACCTGATTGATACGTGTACATATTTTATAGAAGAAAGCATAACAAAACCGCAAGTTTCTGAACAGATGCTTAAAAAGATAGAAAAAAATTCCATGTTCGATATTTTTACATTTGCCGCTTCAGACGGAACAGACTTTACCTCTAACGGTCAGGTTGCAGATGTATCAAAGCGTGATTTCTTTTCCGAAGGCATGAAGGGCAACAGCGGTATTTCCATCATCTCAAACCCCAGTTTCCACAGCGAGACGATGGCATGTTTTTATGCCCCCGTTCATTATGAAGGAAACATAATAGGAGTGCTCAGAGGTGCATATCTGGCAGAAGAATATCTTCAGAGCATGCTCACCACAACTTATTTCGGCGAAAAAGCCGATGTATTTTTATGTATGCCGGACGGCACGGTAATTGCAAGCTCTGATGGCAAACCCTATGAAAAAAGCCTGATCGATACTTTAACAGACTCTGATATAATTGACCGGGATACAGCAGCTAAGGCAAACAGCATATTCAAAAACGGCGGAGAGGCTGCTTTTGTCTGTACTCCCGAAAGCCAGACCGATAATATATGCGTCATGCATCTTCCGGAAAATAATTATGTGCTAGTGCAGGCATTTCCCAAAAGCGTAACCCAAAGTATGATCCGGGATGAAAATGCCGTGGGGATACGCCTTGAAATCATGCTTCTCCTCCTTTTTGCCGCATACATCATCGCCCTCCTTATCCAGTCCAGGCGCGAAAAGAAGACGCTCGAACATGACAACAGGGAAATGTCCTATATCATAAGCGGCATGAATACCCTGTTCTCACGGTTCGCCCTGGCTGATTTTGAGACCGGAACTTACCAGTATCTTGCCGAAACAAAGCCGGAAGATGACAAGATCCCTGTTCACGGAGATTACAGCGAACTGGCAAGACACCTAAGCTCTATCATGCTGAATGAAAAAGACCGTCAGGATCTTGCACGTTTCATGGAGCAAAACGCTATTATAGAAGCCCTGTCCTCCCAGAATGATGTCCGCTATGAATGCAACATATCGCGAAACGGCTGCTCCGAATGGGAACATATGAACATCATCTGCCTGGAAAGAAAGGACGGCAAAGCCTCAAAAGTATTATTCACCCGTCAGAATATTACAGAAATTAAAGAGAACGAGCTTCGCATCCATGCGGAAATGGCTCTTGCCAACCGAAAAGAGCGGCAGTACCGCATAGCAATTACCTCCAACTCTTTCTGCACCTTTGAGTTCAACCTGACAAGGGATCTTATAGAACACGACATTTTCCGCATCATAGATGGCCGGCGCATATCTCTGCTCGAAGAAGTAGGTCTCAAAGCGCCCTGCAAAGCCTCTGAATGCCTTGAGCGATGGAAAAAATACATTCTGGAAGAATCCGCTGAAGAGTATTCATCCATGGTAAATATCGCTTACCTGAAAGAACGTTTTGAACAGGGCAATGCGGAAACGGTTGTTGATTATTGGGCTCATGCAGGATCTGATGAGCAGATGTGCATCCGCCAGTCATTTATCATGACGCAGGATAATGACACGAATGACATTATAGTCATGGTCGTGTCAAAAGAAATAACGGAGCAAGTCAAAAAGCAGAGAGCGCAGACCCAGGCTCTTCAGGATGCGCTTATGCAGGCGCAGCATGCAAACCGCGCAAAAACCACATTCCTTTCCAACATGTCCCACGATATCCGCACCCCGATGAATGCCATCATCGGATTTGCCACTATCGCGGTCAGCCACATTGACAACCGGGATCAGGTAAAAGACTGCCTGCAAAAGGTTCTCTCCTCAAGCAACCATCTGCTCAGCCTGATCAATGACATTCTCGACATGAGCAGAATCGAAAGCGGAAAAGTTCAGATAAAAGAGCAGGAATGCAATATATCAGAACTTATGCATAACCTTGTAAATATCATCCAGCCTCAGGTAAAGGCAAAGCAGCTTGAACTGTTCATTGACACTTTTGAGGTAGCTAACGAAGATGTTATCGCAGACGCTTTAAAAATTAACCAGGTATTTATCAATCTCCTGAGCAATGCGGTAAAATATACTCCCGCAGGCGGAACCATCTCTTTCCGAATCATGCAGAAAACCACATTCCGCCATGGGTACGGAGATTATATTTTCATTGTTAAAGACAGCGGAATCGGCATGTCAAAAGAATTTGCCGAGCATGTCTTTGAGCCATTTGAGCGTGAAGTTACCGCAACCCAGTCAGGCATCCAAGGAACAGGGCTTGGCATGGCCATCACAAAAAATATTGTCGAGATGATGAACGGTGTCATTACCGTTGACAGTGAACTTGGCAAGGGAAGCACCTTTACGGTAGAGCTTACCCTCAAGCTGCAGGATATAGAGAAAAACGCAAAACAGCTCGAAGAGCTGCATGGCCTGAGGGCAATGGTTATTGACGACGACTTCAATGTCTGCGGCAGCGTAAGCAAGATGCTGAAACAAATCGGCATGCGCGCCGAATGGACCACATCCGGCAGGGAGGCCGTATACCGTGCAAAGATGGCATCCGAGGAAGGCGACTCCTATCACACCTATATTGTTGACTGGCAGATGCCTGAAATGAGCGGCCTGGAAACCGCGCGGAAAATCCGCAGTGTCGTGGGGAATGACGCGCCGATTATCATACTGACCGCATACGACTGGTCAGATATTGAAGAAGAGGCAAAAGATGCAGGCGTAACTGCTTTCTGTGCAAAACCGCTCTTTATGTCTGACTTAAAGTCTGCTCTTCTCGCTGCCAACAACCTGATTGAAAAAGAAGAGGAAACGGCGGCATGGACTTTGGCCGACTTCAGCGGAAAACGCATCCTCCTTGTTGAGGACATCGAGCTGAACCGGGAAATTGCAGATGTTATCCTAACGGAATCCGGCTTTCTGGTAGAAAGCGCTCCGGACGGAACGGACGCTGTGTCCATGATGGAAAAAGCGGAAGAAAATTATTACGATGCCATCCTCATGGATGTGCAGATGCCGATTATGAACGGTTACGAGGCTACCAGGGCAATCCGCAGCCTCTCAAGAAAAGACGTTAAAGACCTTCCAATCATTGCCATGACTGCCAATGCGCTGGAGGAAGATAAAGAGGCTGCCATTAAAAGCGGCATGAACGGACATATTGCAAAACCGCTTGATATGGATATCTTTATATCAGTGCTCAAAAAATTCCTCGATTAACCCTGACATGCAAAAACCCTTGAGAGATATTTCATGTAAATGTCCTCAAGGGTTTATTTTTACCGCGCGCTATGTAAGAATTGAAGTGCCATACTAAAGTTGTAACGGGAGTGGCTACCCTCAGTGAACAAAAAAACGCACGGTCAGATAAGAATCAATTTGGACAAGCCGAACCAGAAATGGTGCACAGATTTCACATATCTGTTCCTAAAAAATGGGGATATGCGCTACATCTGTACCACCATAGACCTTCATGACAGGAGCGTGGTGGCCAGCATAACGAACCGCCATATCACCCAGCGGACGGGCATCCGCACAGCAATCGGCTCCTCCAGCAAAAACGCCCCCTTATTTTAGAAAAAATAGGACTCTCCCGGTACTTCGACGCTGTTGTTGATGGAAATTCTGTCTCCAGGGCAACGCCAGACCCGGAAGAATGCATGGTATTCGAAGATTCAAAAGCCTACGGGATTTTCACTCCTCTTTCTGATACTTTGACAGTAGCCTGTCCAGATATACCGACTTGAACTGCTTGCTTGCCAGCGCCTGCTTAAGCGGCGGCAGCTTTAGTATCGTTCCGAACACCGCCGCCATTGCGCGGTGGTTCGCAAATGCCTGATTGTCAAATATCAGATTTTGCAGCGTTCCTTTTTCGATTGCCTGCAATACAAACCGGTGGGTGCTGTTCACCGGCGTAATGACCTGTATCGGCCTTCGCTCCAGGGAAATTGCTTTTGTCGGGCAGTTTCTTGCACATACGCCGCATCCAAGGCAGATTTCCCCGTCAATCACGGGGCGGCCTTCTTTCATGGAAATTGCCAGTATGGGGCAGACTTTCGCGCATTTTCCGCATCCGATGCATGTTTTGGCGGATACCTTCGGCATATAGTTAGTGGTGGCGACGGGCTGCATGGGGCTGAATCTCCTCGCAGCCTGCAAAGCTTCGCAGCAGCATCCGCAGCAATTACAAATAAACGCCGGATGTTCCCTGACATTTTCACCGATCTGCACCAGATTGCTCTCATAGGAACGCTCTAAGACTTCTTTCGCCTCCTCCTTGGAAATGAGCCTTGCATAATCCCCATGCTCTGCCAGGGAGCGAGCTACATTATCAAATGTCAGGCACACATCCCACGGCGCGTTTATCTCACACGGATGCCCCGCATGATACATCTTATGCCTGCAATAGCAGGTTCCAAGGCCAATGTACTTCGCTTCCTCCACAATATGGGTCGCCCGTTCATAGTCAAGGATGTGGTTCGTTTTGTCGTTGGTAAGGACAGGCTCCTGGACATATACCCGTCCAAGGCGTGTCTCTGTGGCAAAGAATAAATCTTTTACAAAATCCTCCTCCACGTTCATATATTGATAATAAAGCTCACTCAGATATTTCTGGTCTATGTCTCCCCTTGTTCGCATCAAGGCAAATTCGATAAATCCTGCCATCGGGGGCGGCATCACAAACTGCCTCTCCCCACGGTAATCAGAATCCACCAAAAGAGCTTTCTCGCAGAGGCGGTCTAATAGTTTCTCCGCTTTTGCCTCTGTTGTTCCCCAGATCCTTGCAGCCTTTTTCAGCGTAAAAGGGCGAACCGGCAGAAGCGCAACCCATTTTGCCTCTTTTTCTGTGTATAGAACCTGAAGAATCTTATATAATGTATCGGACGCAGGCGCGCCCTGCGTAAACCAGTTGATCCTGTCTTCCAGATTTTTATATGCGTCCTTTGTCGTCAGATGTCCCATGCTTTTCCCTCCTCAGCGCATCACAGGCTTTTCCCAGCCAGAATCTCCTTGTAGTCTTTATAGTTCTTTTTCAAAAGCTCCGGCGTGTCAAGGCCATATGGACATTTTGACCTGCATTTCCCACATTCCAGGCAGCCTTCTATTTTTTTCATCTTCTCCTGAGTCTCCTTATTCAAGAAATTGGCTGTTACCGCCCTGCGGATAAGAAGAGACATCCTGGCACAATTATTGATCTCTATTCCCGCCGGACATGGCATGCAGTATCCGCATCCCCTGCAGAAGTCACCCTTAAACTCTTTGATATCCTCCGCTATCCTTTCTGCTATGCCGCCTTCCATCTTCGGCGGGTTCTCCTGATAGGAAAGGAATTCGTCAAGCTCGCTCTCCCGCTGGATTCCCCAGATAGGCAGCACGTTGTCATATTCATTCATAAATGCGTAAGCCATCTCCGAATGGTTGATAAGCCCTCCTGCCAGCGCCTTCATCGCCAGGAACCCCATATCCTTTTCCCTGCACTGCTCCGCCAGCTCTTTCTCACTCTCCGAGCTCAGATAGCTGAAAGGAAACTGTAACGTATCATATAACCCGCTTTCAACCGCCTCACGAGCCACTGCCAGACGGTGGTTGGTAATTCCGATATGGCGAATCTTCCCCTGTCTTTTCGCCTCAAGCGCAGCATCATATAATCCGTCTTCGCCGCCTGGTTTCGGGCAGAACGGCGGATTGTGAAACTGGTATACGTCTATGTAATCCGTTCCCAGTTTCTCCAGCGAGACTTCCAGATCCTTCCAGAAACCCTCCGCAGTTTCCGCCATTGTCTTTGTTGTTATGAAAATGTCCTCCCTCACGTCTGAAAGAGCGTAATGAATCTTTTCCTCGCTGTCAGAATATGCCCTCGCCGTGTCAAACAGGCGGATTCCGTTATCATACGCTTTTCTGAGTATCCTGGCCGCCTCCTCTTTTCCGGCTCTCTGAATCGGCAATGCCCCGAATCCGTTCTTATTGACTGTAATCCCTGTTCTTCCCAATCTTACTTTGTCCATAATCTCATCTCCACCCTTTCTTCGATGACTTTGACGCTAATATCTATTTCCTCTTGCATCATAAAATCAGTATAACATATATTATACTGGAATCCATCACTATTTTCTCTGTGCATCTATTGCTTTTTTTCTTTTTTGTGAAAAATATTCAGGAGCGATGTAACTCGTATGAATCACATCGCTCCCTGCTATGGACTATCTATTTCCCGACAGCCCCATTTCATTTTACTCCTTATTTTTATTCTGTATCTTGTAATCAAACAGATAAAATACCAGTGCACCGAGCGCAACCGTGACCAACATATAATAAGCCGCCTCCACTTTTGTAAGATAGCAGAATGCCAGACAGACAGCCAAAGGTATCAGATACAGGCCTATCTGTTTTTTGCTTTTTATAATACTCTGTGCAACAAGCCCTCCAAAAAGTGCCGGTATAGCAAAATTAAATGCGGGCTGCAGGGATTCATTCTGTAGAATGGGCTTTAATGGAACGGAAAACAACATTCCCAGACACAAAAGTACGATCGTCGTTATATTCGACGCGCCGCAGGCTATGATTGCCATCGTATGGCACTCGTCTGTATTTGGCTCAAGTTCCAGGGCATTCATTGTTCCTACTGTGGCGGGCATACGAAGATTCGTTACATTTCCGGTTGTATATGACATATACAGCGCTCCCGGTCCCATTGTTGTCATATATCCAAAATATTCTGCAGGCCACCATGGCGCAAGTATAAGCGTCAATGTGATAATACCCGGAATAATCATCTTGAAGTCAGGCCATACACCGTAAACCATACTTATTACAATCGGGAAAGAGCTCATTAGTATCAGTAAGATTGCGCTGGAACCCATCCCAAAATTGTGTACCCACTTTGTAAAGCTTTCTTTTGTCATAATATCTGCCCCCTTCCTCTCACAATGCCACACACGCGATATCCCTGTTTGTCATTAGGCGGTTTGACGGTTTCCGATTTTATGAGCCGTATCATCTTGTCGCAGAGCCGTTCTGAGCCGCCGCAGGAGGCAGACACTTCATAGTATGTGCCGCCGATTTTGTTGCAGACGGTTTCCTCTGTCGGCTTCCCTTTTTCGGGCAGATAGCCGCTGTCCTTGATTTCCAGTTCCCAATCCATTCTTTTCCCTTCCTTTCCGTATTTGCTAAATGATAAGTTTCGGAGCAAGCATATGAATGAGTTTTAATAGGAACACTGTAATATCAAGGCTTTTCGGAGCCAGCAACCACAAAAAAATATTATTTGAGCTATCACATTACGCAGAAAGCCGTCCGACATGAAAAAACGGGCGGCTTTTTTGCGTGGATAGCCGGGAGGGAGGCGAAAAAATAGTAACAAACTTTTAGCGCAAGATTTGTGCAACATTCACGAAATTAAAAAAGGAGGTAATGAATGGCAGACGAAAAATTAAACGTGAGCCCGGAGGAAAATCCCCAGCCCAGCTTGTTCGAT
>CAJTQA010000060.1 GCA_910578455.1 uncultured Dorea sp. | reverse complement strand
TTTTCCTTTTTATACTTTTCAGTTTCTATTTTCGCCTCATTTTTTGCCCATGCAACAACATCATCTCTTGTAGGACCATGTTCTGGAAGAAGCTGTTCTAAAGTACCCAGCTTGCGTACAATTGTAGAAGTAGTGCCTCCCGTTGCTTTTACATAAGATTTGCAGATATAAAAAGACTCCGCATTTTTAGATTTTGTTATGTGAAGATTCATATATCATCCCTCCTATCCCTTATTATACCACAAAATACCATAAAATAACATACATAAAAACAAAATATTTGACACAAAAAAAGCAGATTTTATGCGACCTGCGAGTACTTTTTGGATTATTCAACTGTCAAACTCCCGGATAAACTGCCCGGAAAAGGGCGATGCGATAAAGTGTCTTTATATCCTGAACGGATAAGAAGTTCGGCAGATTCGCCTCCCTCTGATGTCTCTGCATTATAACACGGCGCGGACCGCAAGGCAAGAAAAAATTTTAACAGAAAAACTGCCATCCCGCAATTGACAGGCCCGCTCTTTTTCAATATACTAATCTCCAAATACACGAAAGGACTATATTCACTATGAGATATATCTTAGCCTCTGCCTCCCCCCGCAGAGAGGAACTCCTTAAAAAGACAGGCATCTCTTTCGAAATCATCCCATCTTCTATAGAAGAAAAAATCACAAAAACCGTACCTTCCGATATCGTTATGGAGCTGGCCGCCCAGAAAGCCCATGCGGTATTCCGGGCATTTAGGCCTTCCAGGACTGATTCCCGCACATCCGGAAAAAGCTCTGAGGGCCTTACTGTCATCGGCGCGGACACCATCGTCGTCTACCGGGGCGAGATTCTGGGGAAACCTGCCGATAGATCCGAGGCCTACGACATGCTCTCCATGCTCTCCGACCGCACCCACCAAGTCTACACCGGCGTTTCCCTCATTACAGAATATCACGGGGAAACTACCGTAAATACATTTTACGAAAAGACAGACGTGACCTTCTACCCTGTCCACAAGGACGATCTGCGCGTCTACGTGGAATCCGGCGACCCTCTGGACAAAGCCGGCGCATACGGAATACAGGGAGATTTCGCCATCCATGTAAAAGAGATCAAGGGAGATTACAACAACGTAGTAGGGCTTCCCCTGGGGCGGCTCTATCAAGAGCTGCAGCAGATAATGCACAACTAACCCGCCAGATCCATAGCATAATACTTCTCCGCCGCGTCCGCGATGGCCGCCCTCATAATGCGGACCAGCTTGTCAATCTGCTTTTTCGTTACAATAAGCGGCGGTATCATGCGGTTTACCCTGTCTCCGATGGCAGTGATCAGCACCAGCCGGTCAAGACAGCCGTGCTTTACCTCTTCGGCGATGGGGATATCGTACTCGCATCCGACCAAAAGCCCGCGCCCTCTCGTCTCTGTCACGTGGGGGAGCCTTGCAAGCTGCTTTTTCATGTACTCGCCCATTACATATGCATTTTCACTTAAGTTCCTGTCGAGAATCTCCGATACCGACGCATAAGCCGCCGCACAGGCAAGAGCATGGCCGCCGTAAGTCGAACCGTGGGTTCCGGCGGTAAACGCTTTCGCCACTTTCTCCACCGCGCAGCAGGCGCCTATTGGCATGCCGCCGCCCATCGCCTTCGCCATGGACACCGCGTCCGGCTTTACCCCGTAGCCCATATACGCCATCGGCGCACCCGTGCGCCCCCACCCTGTCTGTACTTCATCAAAGAGCAGGAGCATCCCATATTCGTCACAAAGCTTTCTTAAGCCCTCCACAAATTCCTGATCCGCAGGGTGCACGCCTCCCTCTCCCTGCACCGGTTCTATCATAATGGCGACAGTATTTTCCGTCACCTTTGCGGCAAAGTCCGCAAGATTGTTATATTCTGCATAGGAAAATCCGGGGAGCATGGAGCCGAAACCTTTCTGAATCGCTGTATCCGGCTGTCCAGTCGCCGCCATTGCGCCGTAAGTCCTTCCGTGAAAGCCATTTTTAGCGGTAATGATGTGATAACGCTCCGGCCCGAAGTTATCTGTGCCGTATTTCCTCGCCATCTTAATCATGCACTCATTGGCCTCCGTTCCGGAATTCTGGTAGAAGATCTTATCCATTCCGATAGTATCGCAGATTTTCTTCGCAAGCAGCGCCTGCGGAACCGTATACGGATAATTAAACGTATGCACGATATCCTCAAGCTGATCTTTAATCGCTGCCACCACCCGTTCATTCCGGTTGCCCGGGCTGTTCACCGCAACGCCGCCGTAAAAGTCAAGATACGCGTTGCCTTCCTCATCGTATATGTACATCCCTTCCGCCCTCTCCGCGATGAAATCGTACCGCTCATAAGTCTCTACCATGTACCTGTCTGCCATGTCTTTCAATTCCTGTGCAGTAAGCCCCGTATCTTTTAATCTCATTGCAAATCCCTCTCTTTCCTGATTTGTTTTTGTATAGCATTTAAGGAACAAAAAAAGATGTCGCACTCATAAAGTACGGCACCCTTGCCCTCAACGATTCTAACTATAACCTCCTTTTTCACATCTGTCAATACCCTTTTTACAATATAAGCCAAAACAGGGTGTCCTCACAAGACACCCCATTCATTGCACATATTAGTTATACTTACGTTTTCTAGCAGCCTCAGATTTCTTTTTACGTCTCACACTTGGTTTCTCGTAATGTTCTCTTTTACGAATCTCCTGCTGAATGCCAGCCTTCGCACAGTTTCTTTTGAATCTGCGTAAAGCGCTGTCTAACGTCTCGTTTTCTTTAACGATTACATTTGACATAGTCTCACACCTAACCTCCCCTCCAGTCCTATATTGTGCATTATACGACTGTTCGGGTATATTTTTGCACTACATAAGATTATATCACATTTTCAGCTCACGTCAATATTTTTTTGCCAATTTACGGCATGTATTACATTTTCTTTTTTCCTCAGTGTACACCAGAGAAACTAATCTGCAAAACCAACCAAAAAACTGCACCTAAATTCCAATGTCCGCCATTGAAAATATAGATTTGCGCCGACAAAATACACGGCAGATGAAACATGCGCCATTACTGCCGCATCTTCCCAATAAAATCATCCATAGATTCCGCCTCTCTTGCCGCCTCAAGCCATGCCTTAAGAATCCCCATATCTGTCTCATCCTCAATCCTTCGTATACCATCACCGCGCCGAACATAAAGTTATCTTTGATTGTAAGTTCCTGTACCCTCAGTGAACAAAGGGCGTGTGTTCCTTTGTTCACTGAGGGTAACCGTTTCTTTTTTCTCATATGCTTTCCTCCGTTTATTGCAGAGGAATCCTTGGAAAAAGTATATCACAATGGTTTTCCGCTTTCAATCCTACATTTTATTGCAAAATCCTCCCTTTACTTTCCGTATCCCATTTCCACCTTCCTTACCGTCTTGAACTGCAAATATTTCATAACGGCTATCTGTACAAGCGCATAAAGCAGGCATATGCCCCCTCCGTACATTCCATACAAAAGCACATCCTGTCTGTCAAAATATCTCAGCCGGAAAACGATCAATGTAAATACCAGGCTGACCGGGGCCGCGATTCCAAGAGGAATCTTCACAAACCTGTCTATTTCCTTTTTCTCCGCCCTGATCCTTTCCTTCTGGCGCATGCCGATGCGCTCCATAAACTGATACCTGACTTTCATTTCCGGGAATTCAATTTCGACTTTCATGTACAGCAGCAATATGCTCACGATCAAAAGCATGATGCAGATAAATCCATTCACGATTACCTCAAATGCATGCTCCATCTGCCGTTTTCCAACAGCCTCCCTCCTAGAATAAGCGCTGTCTACCAGCGGGTCCAGCGATTCGTCATATGCATGCGCCTCGCGGAAACGCTTTACGATCTCATCTGCCTTCCCCGCATATTCCTCCGGTACATTTATGAGCAACAGCTGCGTCGGCCCTTCATAGATGTTATCCTTTAAGCCCGCATTGCCTTCCTCTGCCGGCTCCCCGGTATAACGGTCTGTCGTCTTCCAGTTATCTTTGACCTTTTCAAAATAAGCATCGGAAAAAACTACCAGGTTTTCATATTTCCCCTGCTTAAAACAGCCGATAAGGCTTGTCACTTCCTCCCCGGCGATTTTTTTCTTCGGGTAATATTTCTCATAATTATCCACATCATAATCAGTCAGCGGCTGACCGACATGCAGATACGGGCGCGTCGTCAGCATATACCAGTCCAGCGGCTTTGCCCTGCTCGCCTGATCCTGCTGGTACACGATATGGATGTTCTCCCCTTCTGCATCAAGCCCCAGATCCTTTTCGGCCTCCTGTCCGGCAAGCCTTTTCAGTTCCCGATATGTTGTCTCTGAAATACCGATATTCTGCCCCTGCTGCTCTATGATTTTTCTCGGAGGGTCAAGCCTTTCCGTATTGTCAATTGTAGTTGCCCGCACCATCGGGTAAGCCGTCACCTCGCCCTCGCACTGGCTGCGGAATTCGTCTGCCAGCTCTGCATCCTTGCTGTTTGCCAGCAATACATAATCATACGGATATAAGTCTTCCGGCTCTGTGGCAATAATGCCGGAAGTCACCTTCATCGCAAAAAAAAACAGAAAATATATATGTATCATCACCAAGATACCTACATAACGCGCCGAAGTGCCAAAGCGGTGGCGCAGCATATGCATCTGCGGCAGCGTGCGGAGATAGTCGCCCAATCTTTTCTTGCCTTCCTCCAGCCGCGCTCCCCAGAAATTGTATATGATGATCAGCAAAGCCAGAATAAATATACTTAAAAACGTGATTCCCTCCGCCGCGCGGCGCTGTGTATAGCACAATATGCTGCATGCCGCAATCACGCATCCGATTCCCAGCCACCAATATTTGAATTTCCCCGGCAGCTCTTCACCCTGCACCATTGCTCCCCTGACATCCATCGACCTCTGGGCAGCCTGCATGTCATGGGAGAACCCGAATGCAAAAAGGAAAATGATAAGCATCCCCCCTACAGTTCCCATGTACGCACTCATCCCGGCAGCCCCCATCTCCCCGACAGACGGATATATCTTCTTTATCAGCATACATAACAGCCGGAGGAACACGCCTCCCGCCACCAGCCCGATGCTCACAGACACTGCAAAGCAACCAGACATCTCCGCAATCCACACCACAAAAAAGTCATGGCTCCTGACTCCCAGGATATGGAAAATCCCTGTATTACCCACCCTTTTTCTCCGATAAACAGAAAGGATGATTGTAACAAGGAACACAGACACCACTACCGACACCAGAAGGAAGTCACTCATGATCTCCAGAAGTCCAAGACCCAGCACGCCAGATGCCGACTCACTGTAGCTTGCACTGAATATATTTCTGATCCCAATGCCTGTATACAAAAAAAGCGTTGACAGAAAAACCGAAAAACATAAAAAGAAAGCGTCTTTATAACGTCTCTTTAAATCCTTCCACAAAATAGCATAGTACAGCTTGGAATATCTGCCTGGGAAATATAATCTTTTTTTCCGCTCTTTCCGGTACAGCTCTTTCTGCTCCCTCTCCTGCTTTACGATACGCGCCGTCTCATCCCATGTTTCAAACATCTTCCCTGCCAATATCCAAACCCCGGCAAGCACAACGAACAGGCTGTAAAAGCCAAGGATCTGCCCCGGAAACACGGAAACCAGTTCGCCCTGCTCTGTCTGTGCATAGGCACCATAGCCCAGATCAGTCATAAGTCCAACTGCCAGAATAACCACTACCAGCAGTTCCGTCCTCATATATCCAAAGCCTCTGACTACAAAATGTTCTTTAACAGAGGCATACGCATAGAGCAGGCTCAAAAGCTGCATCATTACGATCACAACCGCTATAAACCAAAACATGGCAGGTATTAAATATGGCTCTCCGGACAGTTCCTTTGAATTCCCCAAAAATGTATGTATATATGCCTTCATATGGCTTTTTACCCTGAAATCCCTGATCAGGTATATCCATATATTTATCCTGCCGTCCTGTGACTGTATCCACGGAAAAAAGACTAAAATCTGCATCAATACCGCCATGGTCACATCACATACCTGTTTTTTATTTAACCCGGCTCCTTTCTTCAACATCACCTCTGGCCCCCCCCCTTAATCTTTACAGCATTTAAACAATAAGTTTCCTTAATATTGCAACGATATCTTTAGAAAAAGTATAGCACAATGATTTTTTTCATTCAATCAATATTCTTATTCAATTCAGGTTTGAATAGTTGTCCGCGGAAATGCTGCCCCATATCGTTTCCCTTTCAATCTTTTTTATCCGGTACCGGCTGTACTGCTCGTTAAACTCCCCGGAACCTGCCGCCACATTATACAGCATATCCCGATATTTTCCCGTATGCACTCCCTGAAAGATCAGTTCATAGTCGCGCCTGTCTGCAATCTCCTCCCCATCATCCGCCGTCTGCTCGATAAACAGGTACATTTCATCATCTTTAAGCCTCACAGAACGGCCGGTCATCTCCTCAAAAGTGCTCTCGGATATCCCCACATGCTCGCTGCCGGCAAACGCCGCAAGCCGGATGATCGGGTAGGACGAACATTTCCCTGCCGCCCTCTCTGTAAATTCTTTCGCATATCCTTCATCCTTTTCCTGCCCGAGCCATACATAATCGTAAGGGTACGTGCTCCGATCCTTCTCCAAAGGCAGATTTTCGATAACAGAACACGCCAAGTAACCCATGATCAGAAAATGCACTGCAAATACCATGGAGATAAAAAGCATATTGCTGTTATAACGGTGATAGAGCTGATTGATCTGCAAGATGCGCCTATAGTAAAAGCCCTGCCTTCTTTTCACCGCATCCAGCAGAAAGCTCCCGCCAAACCCCAAAATCAGAAATCCCGACACCATCCACTGTATGACGGCATACAGCACACCCGCGTCCGTCCGGTAATACTGGCGGAAAGCATACGCATACAGCGCCGCCCCCGCTGCCGCCATAATAAGCCACCGCCATCACAGCCAGGCTCGCCGCCAACGTAAATCCATACGTTTTCGCATGTACCGAATGGGAGATTTCATAAGTGACATCAACACTTTTCAGTATTTCCTGGCACCCGATGACAAGCCCCTTCCCCAAAAGCAGCCCCATGCATACAGAACACAGCCACCCGATGCCGTACTCCGACAGCACCATCAGGTATAAAAGCCTCCTCCTCATTCCGAAAGTCATAAACATGCTGTAGTCTTTTACCCTGGATTTCATATAATATTTCATGGAGAAAAACATAAGGAGCGTCGTGATGATAAGCATGACCGCTCCTGCAATCTTAAACTCATACCTTGACGGACAAAGTCCGCCTGTTCCGCAGGAACCTGTATTATGGGATGCCCTGTGGGTATAGTCCAGAAGATACGAAACCATCTCATCCCTGATTCCGGAAAGCAGGCACTCACGCAGGGCAAAAAGCGAGAAGAATAACGCCATCGCCATCGTTTCACTGACAAAAAATACAAGATAGTTTTTATATTCGACCGAAAGTTTTTAATGATTATTTTTTTCAGCATTTTCTCTCAATCCTCCTCCCCGCATACCCCACAAACACTTTCTGCACCCCATATTCCGCCGCCACGTACGCCCCCGCGATCACCGCCCAGTAAAGCCACACCTTCCCTCCCAGCACGACTCCCCTCGCATCTTCCCTGAGGATATGCATCCAAAGATACGGGGCCGACAGCGCAAAAGCCGCCGTCACCGCGATGGCAGGGGTGCTCTGTATCTCCGCGCTGAGCGTCTTTTTCCTCATTTTCTTTCGGATTCCCATGCACTCTAAAAATTCATACCGCCTTTCATAGTAGGGAATCTCCGACAAAGTCTTTATCATCAGGGCAAACATCCCGCTTAAAAACAACGTCGCCATAATAAACAGCTTATTCGTAAGCTTGAACAAATCTGCCTTTTCAAGCTCCTCAACCGTCTCCTCCGTGATATAAAGGCTCCTTTGCCGCGAGCTGGTCCACTCGGAGTCCTTCACCCCATGCTTTTTTACATAGCTCCTAAGCTCCCCTAAAGCTTTCCGCTTATTCTCCTCCGGAAAGGCAAACATCGCAAGCACCGTAGCCTCCTCCGGATTGTTTAACAGCCTCCCTCGCTGCTCCTCAAAATACGCGTCCGAAAACACGATCACGTCCTCACAGTAATCCATGATTCCGTACTCCCCGAACCAATTCTGGGTATGCACCTCCTTAATCTCAAACAGATTCTCCTTATCCATCTCCAGCAAAACGCTGTTAGGATCATTGATCTGCTCATTCAGCTCTTTCGTCAGCCTCCCCGGCACCATCCACTCATTCAGCTCCTCGTACATGCCGGAAGAAACCGGTTTCCCCGGCAGGCTTTTGCACTCGCTCACGGCACATATGACCTCCCGCCCCTCAAGGCGTGCATCCCTCTTTGTCAGCTCCTTATAAGCAGATGCCGAGATTCCGATGTGCTCCGCATTGAAATAATTCGTCACACGTATCATCGGCATCTCCTTTGCCTCTCCGCCGTATTTTTCCGCCAGCCCATCACAAAACGCCCTGTCTTCCTCCCTCTCCTGCGCCATCCACACCGCGTCATAAGGATAATGCCTCTCATAATCCCCCATAGGAAACATCTCCGCCATCCCCGCCACGCAGTAGCTAAGAGCCAGGAAATGGACTGCCAAAAGCATCAGCAGCACTAAAGAATTGCTCTGATACTTACTGTACAGGCGGTTCAGTTTCAGTATATGGCTCATATAAAAATTCTCCCGCCCATGCAGCATTTCCAGCACAATCCCGCCGCCGAACATCAGGATCAGAAAAGCTCCCCCAATCCATTCCATGTGGGCATAGACAAAAGGCCATCCCCTCACCACCGACCCGGAATACTGAAAGCGCCCCACCAGGAGCAGCAAGATTCCTGCAAACACCATCACAAGCCAGCACATACTGCGGGGTCTTTTCTCCTTCGTCTCCTCCCCCGCCATCAGGCTGCCAAGCTCCCGGTTATCCGTCCACACAAGAAGAATAAACAGCACCGCCGCCATGATCCCAAGGCTCACCCGAAAGGTCATCTGGTACACGGAAACATTCACTTTTGCCGCGCCCACATATTCCGGGAACGCAAAGTGCCACCCGTATAAAACACCTTTAAGCAGCGCCGTTCCCGCCAAAAGCCCCAAGCCTGACGAGACAAGCCATCCAACCAGATATTCAAACGCCATCATCGCGTACATCACCCGTTTCTTCATGCCGATAATGACAAACAGGCTGTAGCTGTGAATCCGGACGCGGATATACTTCGTCATGGAGTACACCATCAGCGCCGTACTGAAAATGGTCACCGCCCCGACGGAAAGCGCGATGTCATAGGCACTGCTCTCCCCATCTACCCCGCCCTTTAAGATCTGCGCCATCACCGAATACATCCCCCAGAACACAAAAAACTCCGCCACGCCCACACTGTTGGCAAGAAAGAAGAGGATGTTGTTCTTCATATTGCTCTTAAAATCTTTAAAAATAATTCTGTATCTCATAATAATCCCACCATTACAAATCCGCCATGCGCCCCAAAACTTCCTGATAAAACTCTTCCTTCTCCCCCTCCCGTTTCAGTACATCCAGTATCTTCCCGTCTTTCAGCAGGATGATTCTCGTACAGTGGCTTGCCATCTGAGGGTCGTGGGTAACCATGACAATCGTCTTTTTATACTTCTGGTTAATCCGGTTCAGTGCGCGGATTACCGTCTGCCCGGACTTTGAGTCAAGATTCCCCGTAGGCTCGTCCGCCAGGATTAAGTCCGGATTGTTAATGAGGGCGCGGCAGATTGCCACCCTCTGCTTTTCCCCGCCCGAAAGCTCGTAAGGATTTTTATTTAAAAGCTTTCCGATGCCGAACTTCTCCGCAAAGTTTCTGGCGCGTTTCTTCATGACGGCAGGCTTTTCTTTCCCCAGGATCATAGGCAGCATGATATTTTCCTCCACAGACAGGCTGTCCATCAGATAAAAATCCTGAAAGATAAATCCGATCTGTTTCCTCCTTATATCCGCAAGCTGATCCCCGTAGAGCCCTTTCGTGTCCTTCCCCATGAACTTAATCGTTCCGTCCGTCTGCTTGTCAATCATCCCAAGCACCTTAAGGAGCGTCGTCTTCCCGCAGCCCGACTTCCCCATGATTCCCACAAACTCCCCCTTGTCCACCTTAAAGCTTATGCCTTTTAATACCTTGACGTCCTCCTCCGAACTTTTCACCGCTGACTTCCGGTAATTGCGTATCAGCCTCCGCACTTCTAAAACCCGCATCTGCCCTCTCCTTTCGCATACCGGCCGCATCGTATTTGGCTAAATACAGCCGTACCGGCATATTTTCATGATTCTATACAACCCTCTCGATTCTTCTTATCTCCCGCTCTGTCAGGAACGCGATTATAAGGACAAGTTCCGCGTACTCGCAGATGGCAAAGGGGATGATCCGTTTCAGCATGAATATTCTGTCTGCCGCCTCGTAAAACCGGGCGCTGAAGGCTCCCCAGATCAGGCCCGCGCCCACTGCGGCCGAGATAAGCGCCGTGACGGCACAGTAGACCCCCATCTCTGAGCGCAAGATCCTGCGCCGCTCCTTTTTTCGCATCCCCATGCAGCTTAGAAACTCTTCACGCCGCTCATTTGCGCGCCGCTCCGTCATAAGCTTGATCTTCACCAGCAGTATGCAGGCAAGGAAAAACAAGGGGATTAGAAACTCTGCCATCACTCTTTTCATATTAAGCTCCGCGTGAAACCTTCTCTGGGCATCTTCTCCCAGATAATAGCTTTTCACCCTGGCATCGTACTCTTCATCCTTCCGGTGGCGTTCCTTAAAGGCTTTAAGCCCTGCCTCAGCTCCTTTAAACCCCGCCTCGCCGGCATTTGCCAGCACAAGCTTTGTAGGCCCCGGGTAATCTAATTTCATTACCGCCTCCCTGGCCTTCTCAAAATAAGCATCGGAAAACACTACGATATTCTCCCGCTCCCCCTGGCACATAATACCAATCAGGGCAGAAGTCTCCTCCCCCGCAGTCCGGAAAGGCTTTGCCAGCTCATTATCCCCCCACTCGTCAAACCCGGCGCTGTAGGAATACACCGATCCTACATAATATTCCCCGACCCAGTAATCAATGGGCCTTGCCTTTGTGCTTTTATCCTGCTGGTGCACGATGTAAATCCCCGCCCCGTTCTCGTCAAACCCCAGCTCTTTCTTCTCATATCCGGGGTTCTGCTTTCGCTTTAATTCATGGTAAGCCGATTCCGATATGCCGATATTCTGGCTGTATATCTTCGCCGTGTCAAACCGCCCCGGCTGCTCGCCCCGGTTTCCGATGACCCTCACCATAGGGTAGGCGCTTACCTCTGCCCCTTCTGCCTCAGAAAGTTCCCTGATAAGCGCGGCATCCTCCCCGCTCTCATCGGCAAGGCACACCAGTCCGTAAGGGCTTAGGCCCTCCCCGTCTCCCACAAGAAAGACAGAAAAAAACTGCACCGAGAAAAGCCCCACGATGCAAGACTGCAACACGCACAGCCCAAGCATGTACCACGCGGCGCTCTTTGGCTTATGGCTGAAAGAATGCTGCCGGAATATCCTGCTTAGATACCTCCCGTTTTTTTTCTGCACCTTTATAAACTTCGCAATCCCATGGCGCAGCGCCAGATATACCCCTAAGAACGCCGCGATCACAAGGTCTATGTACTCATAATTCGCATTGTACGAATACTCCCGCAGCGCGCCCGCCGAAAACAGGAACCCTCCCACAATGAAAAAAATGTGGAACCTTTTCGGCATCTTCTCCCCCACTGCACTCAGATCCGCAGAGCTCCCCATGCGAAGTCCGACAAACAAGTCATGGGTCACAAAAAAAGTGGCGACATAAAAAAGCGCGATCACTCCCACCGACGCTAAGATAATCCACGGCGAGAACCAGTTCCCGGCGCCTCTACCAAGCCTTCTTTCCAAGATCTCTACAGCCAAGCCTCCGCAGACACCGCCTGCAAGGATTGAGAGTCCTCCTCCCAAAACAATCTCCGTTCCCATGCAAAAATACATCGTACTCCTGCGGATGCCCAGGGTGGAAAATACCCCGTACTCCGGAATCCTGCGTTTCAGATAATATAAAAGCAGAAGGACAAGCATAAAAAGCCCCACCGCCCCAAGCTCTAACAGGCTGCCGAGAAGAATCTTCCCCGCCCCCACCGGATACCCCACCTGCAAGGACACATCCCCCTCCCTTATCACCTGCTGCAGCCCAAATCCTGCGAACGCCACCAGAAAGACAAGGGCATTGCAGAAAAACAGCATGGCGTAGTCCTTGAGATTCCTGCGGAAATTTTTGCAGACCGCCTCGTAGAAAAGTTTCGAATACTTCCCCGGAAAAGCAAGGCGGCGTTTCCGCTCCGCCTTTTCCCGCCGCTCCTTCTGCCTGTAGGCATACATCTCCCTCAAAGACTCATCCCAGATTTCCATCATCTTTCGCCCCACGCACTCAAAGAAACTTCCCATTAAAAACACTGCCGGGAACAGATCAGCCTCCAGCTCATTCTCACAGATTTTCCCTGGCGTGCACATGTATTCTTCCCGGCAGGCAAACATGATCACAACGCACACGAAAAGCACCCCGTAATTAATATTCCATTTTTTCCGCAAAAGCACCGCCGCAACATAGAAGACGCTCAAAATCCCGTACACAAGAAACAATGTAAGGAACACCTGAAATCCCCCGCCGTAAGCCTCGTCAAAGGGAACCCCCGCAAGCTCAAGCACTCCCTCAGTTCCCTCCCGCCGCCACAGCGCCGCAAAGGAAAACAGAGAATAGCGTCTCCCGCCAACCATCATCCACGGATAAAAAAACGCTGCAAACACAAAAAGGTACATTGCCACAGAAAAACGTCTCTGGATCACGTCCATCTCTCTCTTCTTTTTCATCCGCATAACCCCGCCAGCTCATTGTATAGATAAAAAAATCCAACCATCGCCATAATCACCGCGTACAGTGATTTCAGGAAAAGCGACAGCGTCAAAGTATAATCCGAAAACATCCGGAAGTTCTCTCCCTTGCGCTTTTTAAGCGCCCAGATGGCCAAATCGCAGATAAGGAACAAAAAACATCCCATGATAATAGACGTAAACTGGAGGAAAGTTTGAAAATCCTCCTGCATATTCAGCTCATCATAAGACATGAACTTCCCGTACCAGGGCAGCTCTGTGGCATTTAAAAACAGGTTCTTTACTTTCATCCCAAGGCATAAGAAGAAAATGTTAAAAAACACATCCGCCCACAAAAGCCTGTCCATAATCCTCCTCCGGACCCCGGTCTCGATCTGCTCCTTCCCTTCTTTTAAAAGCTGCTCCTCCACCGCCGCAAAATCTTCCTTACTCTCTTCCTCCAGGGCCGGAAGTTTCATCATCTGGTACTCCCTTCTGCACGCCTCGCATTCTTTTAAATGCTCCTCCACAAGCTCCCTGCTGCCCTCAAGGCATACGCCGTCAATATAAAGGGGCAGCAGATCCCGCACAATCTCACATGTCTTCACAACCGTCACCTCCCATACGCTCCGCAATCATCTTCCTGGCGCGAAAAAATGTCACCCGTCCCCAGGACTCGCTCTTTCCAAATATTTTCCCGATATTCTTAAAGGACATCTCGCCCATCACACGCAATAAAAACACCTCCCGGTAAGGCTCCGGCAAGCCGTGAAGGATACGTTTCGCATTCTCGCCGTCCTCTTTCCTTATCATCTGCTCTAACGGCACTTTCTCCCCGGAAGGCAGCTCCTCGTCAAGCCTCTCCGTCCTGACTCTGTTCTTCCGGCACCACGCATAATACTCAAGCTTTGCAATCTGGCACAGCCATACAATCGTCTTCCCTCTCTCCTGAAAACGTCCCAGCTTTTCAAACGCTATGGCAAAAGTCTGCTGCGTCAGCTCCTCCGCCACATCAGGACTGCCCGAAATCTTTAAGAGATACCGGTATACCTCCATCAGATGCCTGCGGTATATCGCCTCAAAATCCTCCACATGCTCACCTCCCTCCATATATAAACGTAGCCATGAGCAAAACTTCACACATTCAGTATTTATGCGGATTTGCGAGGCATGG
>CAJTQA010000059.1:235-15491 GCA_910578455.1 uncultured Dorea sp. | reverse complement strand
TTCATTACTATTTGTGCCGCCAACTGAAAGGCGGCGGAATGGAGATTATTATGGAATATTCCCACGAGCTTATTATGCCAAATGATGATATCCCTTTTAAGCTGTTCCTTTTTGAGGGGAAGGACGGGCATTATGTCAGGGAAAAGCACTGGCATCGGTCAGTGGAGCTGTTTGCGCTTTTTGAGGGCGGATTGGATTTCTACATCAATGACATGCGCTGTGCTTTAAAGCCGGGCGAGTGTATGCTGGTGAACTCCAATGAAGTTCATTCCGTCCATGCGCCGGAGAAAAACCGGACGGTTGTGCTGCAGATTCCGCTGTCAACTTTTGAGAGATATTATACCGATGAAAAGTTCATCTATTTTTCCAACAGCAGCCTGCTTAAAGATGGGGAGGTCATGAGGCTTGTAAGGGAAATTTATGAAATTTATACGAAAAAAGAGTGCGGATATGAATTTAAAGTTATGGGTGAGTTCTACCTTCTGCTTTATCTTCTCGTCACCAAATACCGCATGGCAGATGTGGACGAAAAGGTTGTCTGGCAGTATAAAAAGCTTGACCGGCTTTCTGCCATAACTGCTTATATAAAGGAAAATTATGCGGCGGAGCTGCCGCTTGCGGGGGTGGCCGCGGCTTTTGGCTATTCGCCTGCGTATTTTTCGCGGATGTTCTGCAAATATACAGGAATTAACTATAAGAGTTATCTGGACAGCCTGCGGCTTGCACATGCGTATAGGGATCTGGCAAATACGGACATGCCGATCGGAGATATCGCTGTAAACAACGGATTTGCCAACAGCAGGTCGTTTTCAAAGCTGTTTAAGGAAAAATACGGAATCCTTCCCAGCGGATTCCGGAAAGAGAACATGTGAAAGGAATGGATTGCCATGAGTGGATTTTTTGCATTAACAACGGATGAGGTTACGTCGCTTGAGCGGGAGAACCAGAGGGAGGTAAGACGGCTTGCCGGGGAGTGCGCGGTGATTTTAGAAAATGACGGGGCGCTCCCCCTTAAAGACGATGAGCGCAAAGCCGCCCTCTATGGAAACGGAGCAAGGCACACGGTAAAGGGAGGCACCGGCTCCGGGGATGTGAACACGAGGGAGAACATTAATGTTGAGCAGGGGCTTGCGGCCGCCGGGTTTGATGTTCTGGGCGGAGAGTGGCTGGATCGCTTTGATGCCGAGGTTTCTAAGGCGGAGAAAGAATATATGGAGAGCGTGGAGCGGGAGATGGATGAGCGGGGCGTGCCGGTGCATATGGTTCTCTTTGAGCGTCCTTTCGAGGCTCCGGAGGTTCCGCTGATTGAAAGAAAGGAAGATGCACAGACAGCCATCTATGTGCTTTCGCGCAATTCCGGCGAGGGGAAAGACAGAGAATGCAGGAAGGGCGATTATCTTTTGACAGACCGGGAAATTCAAAACCTTAAGTTCCTGGCGGAAAATTATGAGAAGACGATACTGCTCCTCAATGTGGGCGGAGTGATTGACACTGCCCCTATCCGAGAGATGAAAGGGATTAACGCGGTTGTCCTTATGGGGCAGCTTGGGAATATCGGAGGTCTTGTGGCGGGCGACGTGCTGACGGGAAAGACGTGCCCTTGCGGAAAGCTTACGGATACGTGGGCAAAGGATTATTATGATTATCCGTCCTCCAGGACTTTCAGCCACAATAACGGGAATGTGGACGACGAGTATTACACAGAGGACATTTTTGTGGGTTACCGCTATTTTAATGTTCATAGGATAGAGCCGGCCTACTGCTTTGGATATGGGAAGAGCTATACCCAGTTTGAGATAAAGGCGGAAGTCTTTTCTGTGGAAAATGCGGGGGAGGATAAAAGGATCACTCTGGAAACCGCTGTGACCAATATAGGAAAAGAATATGCGGGAAGAGAGGTTGTGCAGGTCTATTATACTGCTCCGGAGGGTGAACTTTCAAAGCCTTATCAGGAGCTTGCGGCATTTGCAAAGACCAGGCTTTTAAAGCCCGGAGAGACGCAGCGGCTGACGGTGGAATTTATGCTTTCAGATATGGCGTCCTACAGCACGAAAGATGCGGCGTGGGTGCTGGAGCCGGGAGAGTACATGATCCGTTTTGGGGCGGACTCATCTTCCACAAGTACGGCGGGAACGGTGACCGTTGAGGAAAAAACCGTCACAAGACAGCTTACAAACTGCCTGACTGAAAGTCTTTCCGGACAGAAAACAGGCAGCTTGCAGCGCCCGGTTCTTGAAGATAAATATCCGCAAAAGATTCTGACCTTAAAAGATGTAAAGGAAGGAAATGCTGACGTAAAAGATCTGGCGGCGCAGCTTACGGCAGAGGAGATGGCAGAGCTTTGCGTGGGCATCGAAAGGCGCACCGACAACGGAACTCAGGTTGTGGGAAATGCGGCCACTCTGGTTCCGGGCGCCGCAGGGCAGACAAGCTCCGTTCTTTTAGGGGAACGGGGAATATTCCCGCTGATTCTGGCGGATGGTCCGGCAGGCTTGAGGCTCCAGCCGCACTTTAAGGCGACGGAGGAAGGTGAGGTGCTGCCGGGGGGCGAGGTGTTCGGCATGGATCGCATGCCCTTTCCGGAAAGCACGCCGGAGACGGCGGAGGATTACTACCAGTACTGCACGGCTATTCCTATTGCAACCACCCTGGCTCAGTCCTGGGATGTGGAGCTGCTTGAGAGGATGGGGGAGATTGTGGGGAGGGAGATGAGACAGTACCACGTCCATCTATGGCTTGCCCCGGGCATGAACATTCACCGGAACCCACTGTGCGGAAGGAATTTTGAATATTACTCCGAAGACCCGCTGCTTTCAGGGAAATGTGCCGCGGCAGCCACGAGAGGGGTGCAGAGCCTCGGCGGCCAGGGAACGACCCTTAAGCATTTTGCCGCCAACAATCAGGAGGACAACCGGATGTTTACCAACGCCCACATAAGCGAGAGGGCTCTGCGGGAAATCTACCTGAAAGGGTTTGAGATTGCAGTAAAGGAATCTCGCCCTTACTCTATCATGACATCCTACAACCTGATCAACGGAATCCACACGGCCAACCACTATGGCCTGCTGCAGACTGTAGCCAGGGATGAGTGGGGATTTGACGGCGTGGTGATGACAGACTGGTGCACCAGTCAGGACACCGGCTACATGGGGCTTACCTCGGATAAATATCCCTGGTCCTCAAGCGAATGGTGTATTAAGGCGGGGAATGACTTGCAGATGCCGGGGTGTCAGGAGAATGTGGAGGATATCGTAAACGGGGTGAAAAGCGGGGAGATT
This sequence comes from uncultured Dorea sp., assembly GCA_910578455.1. Taxonomy (GTDB): domain Bacteria; phylum Bacillota; class Clostridia; order Lachnospirales; family Lachnospiraceae; genus MD308. Next base: position 12,213 of record CAJTQA010000059.1, on the reverse strand, counting down.
ATCACGCTGGGGGATCTGCAGTTTTGCACCTGCAATCTGCTGAGGGTGATGGTAAGGTGCATGGAGTAAAGACTGCCTTAAGTAATCATAGATTTTGATTTTTGCATATGGTATGCTTAAATTCTTTAGGTGTGAATCTGACAGATATTGATGAGATTAAGGAATAGCTGGAAATATAAAACATGTCAAAAAATTACCATAAACTTCATAAATTTTTGAACGCAATCCGCCTCTGAAATTGGTATGATAGATATATCAGTTTTAGGGGCAGCGCCATATATGAAGGAGGACGGATATGGAGATTAAAAAAGTTACGGATGATGCATTTTCAGCATATGGAAAGGTTCTTGAAGGGTATGATTTTTCTGAGCTTTTGGAGGTGATGAAAGATACGCCTCTCCCGGAAGACGAGGTGGTCTATGTGCCGGGAGTTAAAGCCATGGAGGAGGCAACTGTGTCGGAAAGGTTGAAAAAGAGCGCTTACGGGGGACTTCCTATTCAGGTAGGGTATTGCAATGGGCATAACCTTAAGCTGAATGCGCTGGAGTACCACCGCTCATCGGAGGTGGACATTGCCGCCAGCGACCTGATTCTTCTTCTTGGGAGGCAGCAGGACATTCAGGAAGATTACACTTATGACACGGCCAAGGTGGAAGGATTTTTCGTTCCGGCAAAAACGGCGGTGGAGCTTTACGCCACTACGCTGCACTATGCGCCCTGCCAGGCATCGGAGGAAGGTTTCCGCTGCGTCATCGTGCTGCCGGAGGGAACGAACCATGAGCTTGATTTTTCTGTGGTGTCAGAGGGAGAGGAAAAGCTTATGACAGCGAAAAACAAATGGCTCATCGCCCATGAGGATGCAAAGATTGGGGGCGCGTTCTGCGGGCTTAAGGGGGAGAATATCTCATTGGAGCAATAGAAGGACTTGCCTTTTGAGGGCGGCAAGAGTTTTGTGCAGATAATACATGATAAATTTTATATACAAGGAGGATTTTTAGTATGAATAACATGCCGGAGGTAAAAATTGGAGTGGTGGCGGTAAGCCGTGACTGTTTCCCGGAAAGCCTGTCTGTGAACCGCAGGAAGAATCTGATGAAAGCTTATACGGATAAGTACGGCGCGGAGGGGATTTATGAGTGCCCGGTCTGCATCGTGGAGAGCGAGATTCATATGGTGCAGGCGCTGGAGGATGTGAAGAAGGCAGGATGCAACGCCCTTGTAGTGTATCTTGGGAACTTCGGGCCGGAGATTTCGGAGACGCTGCTTGCAAAGCATTTCGACGGGCCGAAGATGTTCATCGCGGCGGCGGAGGAAACAGGAGACAATCTGGTGCAGGGAAGAGGCGACGCTTACTGCGGCATGCTGAATGCAAGCTATAACTTAAAGCTCAGGAACATTAAGGCGTACATTCCGGAGTATCCGGTGGGAGATGCCAACGAGTGCGCGGATATGATTCACGAGTTTGTGCCTGTTGCAAGGGCGGTTGAAGGGCTTAACAATTTAAAGATCATCAGCTTTGGCCCAAGGCCGCTTAATTTCCTCGCATGCAACGCGCCTATTAAGCAGCTTTACAATATCGGCGTGGAGATTGAGGAAAACTCAGAGCTTGACCTTTTTGAGGCATTTCACAGGCATGCGGGAGATGAGAGGATTCCTTCGGTCGTGAAAGAGATGGAAGAGGAGCTTGGGGCAGGCAACAAGAAACCGGAGATCCTTATGAAACTTGCCCAGTATGAGCTGACTCTTAAGGACTGGATCGAGGAGCACAGGGGGTACCGCAAATATGTGGCAATCGCCGGAAAGTGCTGGCCGGCGTTCCAGACCCAGTTCGGGTTCGTGCCCTGCTATGTGAACAGCCGCCTGACGGCCCAGGGCATCCCGGTTTCCTGCGAGGTGGATATTTACGGGGCGCTCAGTGAGTTCATCGGAACTGTGGTAAGCCAGGACGCGGTAACGCTCCTTGATATCAACAACACTGTGCCGAAGGATATGTACGAGAGTGAAATCAAAGGCAAATACGATTACACCCACAAGGATACGTTTATGGGATTCCACTGCGGCAATACGGCGTCGAAAAAGCTTTCTTTCTGCGAGATGAAGTACCAGATGATCATGGCGCGCACCTTGCCGGAGGAAGTGACCCAGGGAACACTTGAGGGAGACATTGTGCCGGGCGACATTACTTTCTACCGTCTGCAGAGTACGGCGGATAATATTCTCCGGGCTTATATCGCCCACGGCGAGGTATTGCCGGTGGCTACAAGGTCCTTTGGCTCGGTGGGCGTGTTCGCGATCCCTCAGATGGGAAGGTTCTACCGCCATGTGCTGATCGAGGGCGGATATCCCCATCACGGGGCAGTGGCTTTCGGCCATTTTGGAAAGGCTCTTTTTGAGGTGTTCAAGTATATCGGGGTTCCGGTGGAGGAGATTGGGTATAACCAGCCGGCAGGCGTGAGGTATCCGACGGAAAATCCGTGGGGATAGCCCGATAGGTACATGCTGCGAAAGGTATATGCAAAATATTATGTAGGAGAAAACGGATGTTATATATTGGAGTAGATTTGGGAACCTCTGCGGTGAAACTTCTCCTGATGGATGAAAAGGGGGAGATACGAAAGATCGTGTCAAAGGAGTATCCGTTATACTTTCCTCATCCGGGCTGGTCAGAGCAAAACCCGGAGGACTGGTTTTTGAAGACTGTGGAAGGGATAAAGGAGCTAACTGCAGAGTGTGAGAAAAGTAAGGTGGCGGGAATCAGCTTTGGCGGACAGATGCATGGGCTGGTGGCGCTTGACGGCGAAGACAGGGTAATCCGTCCGGCGATTTTGTGGAACGACGGAAGAACCGGGGAAGAGACGGATTATCTGAATGAAGTGATTGGAAAAGATAAGCTTTCGGAGCATACGGCGAATATCGCCTTTGCGGGCTTTACCGCGCCGAAGATTCTCTGGATGAAAAAGCATGAGCCGGAAAATTTTGCGAAAATCCGTAAGATCATGCTGCCAAAGGATTTTCTGGCGTATAAGCTTTCAGGGGTGTTCTGCACAGATGTGTCGGATGCGTCGGGGATGCTCCTTCTGGATGTGAAAAACCGGTGCTGGTCAAAAGAAATGCTTGATATCTGCGGCATTTCTGAAAAGCAGCTCCCGAAACTTTATGAGAGCTTTCAGGCGGTGGGCACATTAAGGCCCGAGATTGCAGAGGAGCTGGGGCTTAGCGGGCAGGTAAAGGTCATTGCCGGAGCAGGCGACAATGCGGCGGCGGCAGTGGGAACCGGAACAGTGGGCGAAGGCATGTGCAATATTTCCCTCGGAACATCGGGAACGGTCTTTATCTCCAGCAAGAGTTTCGGGGTGGATGAAAATAACGCGCTCCATTCTTTTGCCCACGCGGACGGGAACTATCATCTGATGGGCTGCATGCTCAGCGCGGCATCCTGCAATAAATGGTGGAATGAGGACATATTAAAGACGAAGGACTTTGCTGCGGAACAGGCGCAGATTACGAGACTTGGCGAGAACAACGTCTTTTACCTGCCCTATCTCATGGGCGAGCGTTCGCCTCACAACAATCCGGACGCGAGAGCGATGTTTATCGGCATGTCCATGGATACCACGAGGGAGGATATGACCCAGGCGGTTTTGGAAGGCGTGGCTTTCGCGCTCAGGGATTCCCTGGAGGTGGCAAAAAGCCTTGGGATTCGCATAGAGCGGACAAAAATCTGCGGCGGCGGAGCGAAAAGCCCCCTGTGGAAGAAAATGATCGCCAATATTATGAATCTTAAGGTGGACGTCATCGAGAGCGAGGAAGGCCCTGCCCTTGGAGGAGCCATGCTGGCGGCGGTGGGGTGCGGCGAGTACCCGGATGTGGAGACGATCGCGGAGAAACTTGTGAAAGTGGTGGATACAGTAGAGCCGGAGGATGAGCTGGTCGCGAAATATGAGGAGAAGTATCAGAAGTTTAAGAAGATATATCCGGCGGTGAAAGAGCTGTATTAAGAATAATTGTATTTTTTCTGTGAATTCGGATATGCTAATATTAAAAAGATGTTTACATTCACTCGTTAATTGAGTAAAATATAAAGAGAGTATGTAACGCGATGCAAGGAGGCAGTGTCAATGGATGAGATTTATAATAAGATTGAGTCGATAGCTGCCAAAAGCAACGGCTTTGTAAGGACTTCACAGATTGAAACGGCTGGAATCGGCCGCGGTGTCATAAAAAAATATGTTGAAAGCGGTTTGTTGGAACGGGTTCGAAAAGGCATTTTCGTTCCGTTAAATGCCGACATTGATGAATTTGCATTGCTGCAGGTTCAGTGTTCCAGCCTTGTTTTTTCATATGGCACAGCTCTTTATATTTGGGGCTTGACAGACATTATCCCGCATACATTCGATATCTCAGTTCCACAGGGAGAAAATATTGCAAGATTACTTCGAGATAATCAAAAAATAAAGGCTCATTATGTTATGAAGAGCTTTTATGATCTCGGAATTACGGAAACGCAGTCTCCGCAGGGAGCGGTTATTCGGCTGTACGACAAAGAACGCTGCCTTTGCGATCTGATCAAAGACAGAAATCGAATCGAAAAGCAGCTGTATGTTCAGGCAATCAAGGATTATTTCAAATGCCGTCCGGATGTCCGTAAATTGATAAAGTACGGAAAAGTCTTCGGAATTGAAGAGAAAATAAGGACTTATATGGAGGTGTTGTAATGAAAACACCGGAACAGCTAAAGGGAGCAATCCGAAATTTCGCAGCAAAGAATCATCTGAGGGCTTTGGATGTGCAGCATATGTTTATGTTTGAGCGCATTTTGGAGAGGCTTGCCGTGTCGCCCTACGCACAGAATTTTATCCTGAAAGGAGGCCTGCTGATTTCCTCGATGATTGGGGTTGGAGCCAGAACCACAATGGACATGGATACAACGGTAAGAGGGATACAGCTGGAGGAAGAGGAAATCGTCAAAATCTTCAAGGAGATTCTTGCGATTGATATAAACGATGGGATAACCTTTGAATATCAGCGCATAGAGCCAATTCGTGAAGAGGATGCTTATAATAATTTCCGTATCCACATAGCGGCAAAGTATGGGAAGATTAATAGCCCTATGAAAGTAGATGTTACGACTGGAGATAAAATTACGCCAGCGGCTGTTCAATATAATTATCCTTTTATGTTGGAGGATAAAACAGTTAAGGTTATGGCTTATACCATCGAAACGGTGCTGGCTGAGAAGTATGAAACTATTATTCGCAGGAATATAGGAAATACGAGAGCCAGGGATTTTATGATTTACATATTCTCTATTGTGAGCGTAAGGACAAAGTCAGGCCGGATATTTTAAAAATGGCAATCGAACATACCGCGGTCAAAAGAGGCTCTATGAATATGTTGAAAGATTGGAAGGATATCATGCGGGATATGCGTGAGGAAAATGCGCTTTACAGCCTGTGGCGGAATTATGCGGCGGAGAACAGTTATGCAGAGGGATTGGAATTCCAAGTGCTTTTGGATTCAGTTGAGGAGATTGCAGAGCTGATTAATATAAAAGCTAACTGAACCTACTTATAGGGATAATTACAGGGAGGCATGTGACTTGTTAGGTCACATGCCTCCCTGTTTATGACTATCCTTAAGACTAGATATGGAGAGCAAAATTCCATAATCTGCCAGAATTTCTGCGCCGCCTTTTGTGATATGTTTTTCTTGCCGGATTATTTGTCATGGCCAAATGCAGATATGAGAGGAGTTTAACAAAAATTATCACAAAGTGTTAAAATATGTTGAAATATGATATAATATGTGATAATATAACAACAAGTAACAAAACATAACATACAATAAAAGAAAAGGAGGAGAAGTATGAAAAAAGCATTATCATTGCTCATTACTTTGCTCATGGTAGTGGGCCTGGCAGCATGCAGCAGTTCTGGAGGTTCTGGAGACGAAGGGGATGCCGGCAAGAAAGAATCAGGGAAATCGGATGGTAAGTATGAGATCGCGGTCGTTGTTAAGGTTGTAGGCATCGACTATTTTAGCGTGTTCGAAAAAGGCGTGGAGAAATTTGCAGAAGAACATGACGTGAATGCATACGTGACCGGGCCTTCCACAGCGGATGCCGCGGAGCAGGTAAATATCATTGAGGACTTGATCAACTCTGGCGTTGACGCAATCTGCGTTGTTCCGAACGATGCGACTGTATTGGAAAGCGTGCTCCAGTCTGCGAAGGATAAGGGCATTGTAGTGGTGACGACAGAGTCTCCGGGCCAGGTTGGCGCAGACTACGATGTGGAGATGATCATCAATGACGCATTCGCAGAGCTGATTGCAGAAGACGCGGCAAAAGCCTGCGGCGGTTCCGGAGAATACGCCCTGTACGTAGGCAGCCTGACAGTGCCGCTTCATAATGCGTGGGCGGATCATGTAGAGGAATATCTTGCGGAGAAATATCCGGACATGAAGTTATGTACTGACAGAATTGCCTGCGGGGAAGATTCCGCGCTGGCCCGTGAGACAACCTTGGACCTTCTGAAGACCTACAGCGATCTGAACTGCTTTATCTGCTTTGGCAGCCAGGGGCCGATTGGCGCTGCGGAGGCATTGACAGAGGAAGACATGATCGGCAAGGCGACGGTTGTCGGCAATATAATTCCAAGTGAGGGCGCCGCGCATCTTGAGAGCGGAGCGATCACGACGGGATACCTGTGGAACCCGGCGGATTCCGGTTACGCGTCCTGCTATATTGCCGAGGAATTGCTGAAGGGGAACAAGATTGACAGCTCATTCTCGATTCCTGACATGGGTGATGTCGCGATTGAGGATACAACTCTTTGGATTGACAATCCGATTACGATTACAGCGGACAACTGGAAAGAATTCGGTTTCTAGAATTAGCGAGGCGTATGTGGCTGTATAAAGAGGAGTGGTTGCGGAGTGGCGCGTCCGCTCCTTTTTGGAAAAAACGATTGAACGATAGTGAGAGGGATGGACATGGAAGAAAAGATCATTGAATTAAAACATGTGAATAAACATTACGGCGGTGTTCATGCTCTGAAAGATATTGACTTTGATTTAAACCGTGGGGAGATTCATTGCCTGATCGGGCAGAATGGCTGCGGCAAGTCGACAATGATCAAAGTCATATCCGGTGTAATTGATGTTGATGAAGGCAGCGAAGTAATCCTGGACGGCAGGAAGAGCGGCGGAGGCTCCGCAAGGCAGGCGATGAACAACGGCGTCCGGGTCATCTATCAGGATCTAAGCCTCTTTCCGAACTTGACGGTAGCAGAGAACATAGCATTTGACCGGCATGTGGACAAGAGTGTCAAAGGGGTCAGCTGGACGCAGATTTATCAGAAGGCGGAAGAAGTAATCGACAGGATGCATATTGAGCTTAATCTGGAAAGTCTTGCGGAGGAGCTGTCGATTGCTGACCGGCAGCTTGTTGCCATTGCCAGAGCACTGGCGACCAATGCAAAGATACTGATTATGGATGAGCCAACGTCTTCGCTGACAAGAAAAGAGGTCAATGTGCTTTTCTCGATCATTAAGAGCCTGCAGGAAAAAGGCATGACGATAATGTTCGTCAGCCACAAGCTGGACGAGATTATTGAGATTGCAGAGCGCATTACTGTTATGCGGGACGGGCAGATGATATCAACTTTCGAGAATAAGGACGTGGACGAAACGAATCTGGCACACCTGATAAGCGGCCAGCAGATTACTTATCAGCAGGATTTTGTAGAACATGGCGACGAAGAGGTCCTGAGGATAGAGAATCTGTCCTGCGGAAGACAGTACAGGGATGTGTCGTTCTCTGTGAAAAAGGGAGAAATCCTGGGGATCATAGGCCTTCTGGGCGCCGGGAGGACAGAACTTGCAAGTTCGATTTTTGGCATGAACCCGCCGGAATCAGGGAAGATTTTGCTGCATGGCAGGGAAGTGAACTTCAGAAACAACCGGGAGGCAATTGCAAGCAGGATTGCATATGTTCCAGAAGACCGGCTGCTCCAGGGGCTTGTTCTGAATCAAAGCGTAGAAAATAATACGATTATATCGATTATTCAGAAACTTAAGAATAAGCTCGGGATGATAGATAAGAAGGAGTGCAGGGCGATCACGCAGAGATGGATTGATGAGCTCCGCATTAAGAGCGCATCGCCGGAGATCAATGCATCTGCAATGTCGGGCGGCAATCAGCAGAAGATCGTCATCTCCAAGTGGCTGTCAACCGAACCGGAAGTGCTGATACTGGACCAGCCGACGAATGGAATTGACATTGCGGCCAAAAATACCATCTATGAACTGATCCGGGAACTTTCCAGGCAGGGAATGAGCATCATCATGATCTCGGATGAGGCGGCAGAGATTTACTACAACTGTCCAAGGGCGCTTGTCATGCACAAAGGCAAAATTGTAAAAGAGCTGGATTGCAGCGCCATTACAGAAAGCGAATTCAGCCAGGAGGTGCTAAGTGACTAATAAATCGGCAAAAAGTAAATATATCAAAAGTTATGAGTTCATGCTTTTATGCGTGGTCGTTATCTTGGCAGCCGTGCTTGCTGCGATCACAGGAGGCAAATCGATCAAGCCCAACAATATTGTGGATCTGCTGACGAGTTATTCCGCATATGGCGTCATTGCCGTGGGGTGCCTGTTCGTGATCATATCCGGCGGCATTGACATATCTTTTATGGCGGTCGGGGCAGTGGCCCAGTATCTGGCGGCATTATTCATGCTGAACATGGGCGGCAATTTTATAGCGGTTTATCTGATCTCTGCTATTGTCGGAGCTTTGCTGGGGTTCATCAATGCGGTGCTGGTCAACAGGCTGAGGGTGCCGACGCTGATCATTACAATCGCCACTATGAACATCATTTACGGATTGATGATGCGTCTGACAAGCGGCGTCAGGCTGCACGGGTTTCCGGCATGGTTCGCCCAGAAAACGAAGGTGTCGCTGTTTGCGGTATCCGTCGGAACGCTGCTGGCGGTGCTGGCTGCGGCCTGGTACATCCTGAAGAAGACGAAGATGGGGCGTAAGGTGTATGCTGTCGGCGGCAATGCAGAGGCCGCCAGGCGATGCGGAGTCAGCGTGCTCCAGGTGCACCTCTTCGTATATGGATTCGCGGGGGCAACGGCCGGGATCGGCGCACTGATCAAGTGTTACCTGTCGCAGCAGGCATCGATTGAGGCGCTCTATGGAAATGAGATGGATGTGCTGGCGATGGTCGTTTTGGGCGGAGTAGCATTGTCAGGAGGAAAAGGCTCGGTGTCCGGAACATTTCTTGGCATTCTGCTGGTTGCGCTGCTGAGCAACGGCATGATACTTGTGGGCGTATCCAGTTATTGGGAAGACCTGGTAATCGGCGCGGTCATCCTGATTAGTTTTTGCGTTACCGGCTGGAGGGTCCTGGCATCTAAGAGAGAAGAGCGAAAAGGGGGTGCGGCAGAATGAGAAAGGGAAATTCAAGTATCCGCGCAAAACTGAACCATGACAGCGGAATGCTCATTATCCTGACCGTAATCTGCATTGTATTTTTCAGCATTATGAAACCGGCATTCCTGTCTGTAGACTCGTTTGCGTCTATTGCAAGGCAGATACCGGAGATCGGCCTGTTCACATTGTCTATGATGCTGCCCATGCTGGTAGGCGGGATCGACCTCTCAATTATCGCGTCTGCGAACCTGGCCTCTATACTGATGTCCATGTACATAACCTCCCATATTGAGAGAGGGGAGGAAAATATACCGGCAATGCTTATAGCTATCGTAATCTGCATTGGCACATGTACGGCTGTCGGCTTTCTGAATGGAGTCATCGTCGCGAAGTTTAAGATTCCGGCAATGCTGGTAACGCTTGGAATGCAGATGGTGCTGACCGGGATCAGTCTTGGGATTACAAAGGGCGGAACGCTGTCCGGCTACCCGGAGTCTTTCCGGTTTATCGGAAATGGCAGCATCCTGGGGATTCCGATGCAGTTTATACTCTTTGCCATAGCGGCTGCGATATTGGTCGTGATAATGCAGATGACATCTTTTGGAATGAGGCTGCAGATGTACGGCTCTAATCAGATTGCAACGCAGTATTCAGGAATCAATGAGACGGCTCTTCTGATCAAGACCCACATGCTGTCAGGAGTTTATGTAGGAGTTGCAGCTATCATTATGGCATCGCGCCTGAATTCGGCGTCTGCCGGAGCTGCGGCTAACTATCTGATGCGGACGATTCTGATCGCGGTGCTGGGCGGCGTTGATCCGAACGGAGGAAAAGGAAAAGTGTCGGGCATCTTGTGGGCGGTTCTGCTGTTCCAGTGCATGGCGACAGGACTCAACATTCTCAGGGTGAATTCTTATATTGTTATTGCGCTCTATGGCGTGATTCTGCTCCTGGCGGTAATTGTGCGTACGCGCAGATATGAATAGGAGAGTGGAAGATGGATAATAGTTTGAACCTGGTTGCGTTTGACTGCGGAAACAGCAGCATCCGCACCATATTATGCCGGTTTGACGGTAAGAAAGTGGTAAGCGAGCTGATATTGCAGGAGCCCAATGAGATGACAGTGAGCGGCGGATATTATTACTGGGATATGCCGCGGATCTTCGGGATATTAAAGAAGGGGCTTTCAATGGCGGCCGAAAAGGCGGATAAGATTGACTCTGCCGGAATCTGCACATGGGGCGTTGACTTTCAATTGTCAGATGATGATGATTTTCTGGAGAAGGCGCTTTGCTATCGCAATACCATCGGAGAAGAACAGCTGAGCCGTCTGCCAGAGAAGATAAAAAGGGATATGTTCTACCGCACGGGAATCCTCTGCGACAAGATTAACAGCATATATATGCTGCGAGGAATGCAGGAACATATGCCGTCGGTAATGGAGCGCGCTAAAAAGATATTTCTTGTCCCGGATATTTTTGTATACATGTTCACGGGGAAGGAAATGAACGAGCCCAGCGAATTATCGACGACGCAGATGCTTGATGTGCGGACTATGGCTATCAGCCAGGAACAATGTGAATATGCGGGGGTAAGCCCGGAGCTGTTCTCGGAAATCGGCAGGCACGGAAGGCTTATCGGCAACATTAAGAGGGAAATACTGGATGAGATTGGGATTGCGTATGATATCCCGTTTGTCTGCGTGCCTTCCCATGATACTGCGTGTGCGGTGATGGCGATTCCGTCCGGAGAAGAGAAGTATCTTTTTGTCAGTTCGGGAACGTGGGCGCTGATCGGCGCGCAGTGCCCTGAGCCGGTTGTGAATGAGAAAGTATTGGATGCGAGGCTTACAAATGAGACGGGGGCATTCGGAAGGACAACGCTCCTGCGGAATTCGGCGGGCATGTTCATCGTTCAGAGGTTAAAGGCAGAGTATGAAAACGAAACAGGAAGTAAAATAAGCTGGAATGACTTTACGGCGCTGGCCGATGATTATACGGGAGAGATACGTACCTTTGACGTTAATGACGGGAGGCTGTTCAATCCCGAGGTAATGGTGCGGCAAATCTGCGCTATGATCAGCCCTTCGCAGGAAGAGGAAACGGCAAAAGGCGGATATTGCTGGCCCGAGATACTGGCATCAACGTACGCGTCGCTGGGAGACAGCTATGCGGAAACGCTGAGTACAGTAAAGGAATGTACGAAAGAGACATATAGAGAAGTATATATCGTGGGCGGAGGCTCTAAAAATGCGGCAATCAACCAGCGGTGTGCAGACAGGATAAAGATGCCGGTAGTCGCATGCGATATGGAATGCTCGTCTGTAGGGAATGCGGTCGTTCAGATTGCATATTTCCACCCGGAATACTCATATGAGAGATTGCGGGGAATTATTGTGGATTCTTTGCAGGTAAAGAGATATGATCCGAAAGAGTAGATGAGACAGGGAACTGGAGATAGGCTCTCGGAATCTTGAGCCTGCCGACCAAGATACACCGGCCGGATGAACCTTGACAAGTAGATATTATCAAGAATG
>CAJTQA010000059.1:0-211 GCA_910578455.1 uncultured Dorea sp. | reverse complement strand
GAAAAATGGCGCACTTTAATAGACTATGCGTCAATGATGGGTTATAATGGTATTGCTTATTCAATTAAGCGGCTCTGTCAAAGAGATCTTTTAGGCGGGAGGACTTTGGCAAAGTCCAGGCATCAAGATGTTGGCACATCATGATGGCAAAGAGGCGGCAGTACCACATCTTAGATGAACGGTGCCTGCCGTCTTCTAATTTATAGTCTAT
>CAJTQA010000058.1 GCA_910578455.1 uncultured Dorea sp. | reverse complement strand
CCATGCCTCGCAAATCCGCATAAATACTGAATGTGTGGAGTTTTGCTCATGGCTAGACAAAAACATAAGGGAGGTTTTCGCCAATGGAAATCAGAGAAGGCTTTATGCCGTACTTAGAGTACAAGACATATTACCGCATCGTGGGGGAAAATACCGGTAATAAGAAACCGTTAGTGCTGCTGCATGGAGGCCCGGGCTCCACGCACAATTATTTTGAGGTGCTGGACAGGCTGGCAGAGGAAGACGGACGCCAGATTGTGATGTACGATCAGATCGGATGCGGGGAATCTTATGTGGAGAACCGTCCGGACCTGTGGAATGCGACGACATGGATTAATGAGCTGGTTGCACTTAGAGAGCATCTTGGGCTGGATGAGATGCACCTGTTAGGACAGTCCTGGGGCGGCATGCTGCTGCTTGACTATGTGTGCAACCATAAGCCGGAAGGGCTTAAGAGCCTGATTCTTTCCAGTACGCTCCCGGCGTCCTGGATGTGGGGAATCGAGCAGCACCGTATGATCAAGGAACTTCCGCAGGAGATGCAGGATGCGATCGAGAAGGCAACGTCTACCAATGACTACAGTGACCCGGTATACCAGGCGGCAGAGGCAGAGTATATGCTCCGCCATGCGGCAGGCGCAGTTACGGAAGGATCGCCGGAGTGCTTAAGGCGTCCGGTTAAGAAGGGCGGCGAGGCTTACGTTGTAGGATGGGGCCCGAATGAGTATACCCCGATGGGAACGCTCAAGGAGTACGACGTGACAGAGCAGCTTAAGGACATTAAGGAGCCGACGCTCGTAATCAACGGAGGGAATGATCTGTGTACGCCGTACATTGCAAAATATATGTACGACAGAATCCCGAACTCCGAGTGGGAGCTTTTCAGGACATGCCGCCATATGTGCTTTGTAGAGGACAACGACAGGTATGTAGAGCTGATGAAAGAATGGCTGAATAAGAACGACTAACTTAAGAAAAAATAAGAAGATAAGGAACGATCTGGAGTGATGAAGAAGTTCCTTATCTTTTTTTCGCCGGATAACCGAATAAACAGATGCCAAATAACCGAATGAAACAGCGCCAAATAACCGAATAAATTTATGCCAAATAACCGAATAAAATACCGCCAAATAACCGAAAATAAATTGACGGATCATAATAGCTGGTATAAAATTATGTTAAAGAGAGGTGTGAGGAGCATGAAAAAATACAAAAAACGGATTGCAGACATGCTTATAGAGAAAAAGCTGAAGGGCAAAGGCGCGGTGCTGGTTGAAGGGCCGAAATGGTGCGGGAAGACGACTACTTCTGAGCAGCTTTCCGAAAGCGTGCTATATATGTCGGAACCGGACAATCTGAAACAGAATATGCAGTTGGCGGATATCAGCCCATCACTGCTGCTTAAGGGGGCGGTTCCGAGGCTGATTGACGAGTGGCAGGTAGCGCCTAAGCTGTGGGATGCTGTCAGGTTTGAGGTTGACCACAGAGGAGAGGAAGGCCAGTTTATTTTGACAGGGTCAGCTGTTCCGGCGGATACACAGCTTATCCAGCATACAGGCACAGGGAGATTTGCATGGGTATTGATGCGCCCGATGAGTCTGTTTGAATCGGGGGAATCGAATGGGTCAATACGTTTATCCCAGCTTTTTAAAGAGCCGGAGCAGATTGCGGCGGTCAATGACCTGGATATAATGAAACTGGCATTTTTAGTGTGCAGGGGAGGGTGGCCAAGGGCAACGTTCCTTGATGAAGATATCGCATTAGAACAGGCATATGATTACTATGATGCGATTGTCAAGACAGATATTTCCCGGGTGGACGGCGTGAAGAGGAATCCGGAGAGGGTAAAAAAGCTTATGCGTTCTTATGCGAGGAATCAGGGAGCGCAGGCATCAAATGCGGCCATAAAGTCAGATATGCTGGCAAACGACCTGGAGACGCTGGATGAAGATACAGTTTTATCCTATATCGACGCATTGAAAAAAATATTTGTTATAGAAGATATGCCTGCATGGAATCCGAACCTGAGGTCGAAGACCGCTATACGGACATCCGATACAAGGTACTATATCGACCCGTCTATCGGAGTGGCGGCTCTGGGGCTTGGGCCGAATGATCTGATCAACGATCTGGAGACGTTTGGCCTGATGTTTGAGACTATGTGTGTACGGGATTTGAGGGTATTTGCGGATATGTTGGGAGGAGAAGTGTATCACTACCGGGATAAATCAGGGCTGGAATGTGATGCGGTCATACATCTTAGAAACGGCTCATATGGCCTTGCGGAGATAAAGCTTGGAGGAGACGAGGCGATCGCCCATGGTGCAGAGACGCTTATGGAATTAAAAAATAAGATTGATACGAAAAAGATGAAAGCCCCATCCTTTTTAATGGTTCTGACAGGAACAGGAAATTACGCGTACAGGAGGGAGGACGGCATCTATATAGTGCCCATTGGATGCCTGAGAGATTAGTGCGGATTACACAAGTACAGCGTTGTCTATGGGGAGGCTGCAGATGCATCCCCCCTGTATCTACAGATACCCCCCGTCCACCCCGATTATCTGCCCGGTCATATATTCCGGCGCGTTTGCCATATCCCATATAACCGTCGCGATCTCGTCAGGAGAGCCAAAGCGCCCCATCGGGATCTCATAGGCCAGAGCGTCACGCTCTTCTTTGTTAAGCTGGCTGTTCATGTCGGTGTCGATCACGCCGCAGGCAATCGCGTTGACCTGGATGTTGCTGGGAGCCAGCTCTTTTGCCAATGCCCGGGTAAGCCCGCACACTCCTGCTTTGGAGGCAGAGTAAGCCGCCTCGCAGGATGCGCCCGACACCCCCCACATGGAAGATACATTAATGATCCTGCCCTGCTTTTTTGCTACCATTCCCGGTATGGCAGCGCGGCAGCAGTAAAAGACAGAAGAAAGGTTTGTACGCAGCACCGCATCCCACTGGCTGTCGCTCATATCACTCAAAAGCCCTATATGCGAAATTCCCGCATTATTTACCAGCACATGAAGCCGACCGCACGTTCTGCCTATTTTTTCGAAAATATTGTTCACGTCACGGGGATTTCCCACATCTCCCATGATAATTTCGCAAGAGCCACGCCCTGCAGAATCAATTTCCTTTTTCACTTCTTCAATTTTCCCGGCTGACCGGCAGCAATTCAAAAAAACATGATACCCGTTTTCCGCAAAAAGAAGGGCCGTACTCCGCCCAATTCCCCGGGATGCCCCTGTAACCAGTACATATTTCCTAAAATCATCCTTCTCAAAATTCTCGCGACTCATTAAAAACATCCTTCCATAATATATAAACAAACTATTAATTTTACATAAATGTCAGATTAAATTGATTTTTTTCAAAAATATTATATATTACAATCATTGTCTTTTAAAGTCTCAAGTGCTATTATTTACATATTAATTTCCAGAAAAAATATATAAAAGGAGTTTCCCGATGCTTTCAAAATTCAGCGTAAAAAAACCATATACCGTAGTGGTGGGCATAGTTCTTATCATTGTCCTCGGAGTCGTATCGTTTACGAAGATGACGGTTGACCTGCTCCCCAGCATGAATCTTCCCTATGCCATTGTTATGACTACATATCCGGGAGCCAGCCCGGAGCAGATTGAGGAAGTGGTGACAAAACCGGTGGAACAGACTATGGCCACCGTCAGCAATATTAAAAACATCATGTCTATGTCCAGTGAAAATGCCTCCACGGTCATGCTGGAGTTTGAGCAGACGGCCAATATGGATTCCGCCACGATAGAGATGCGGGAGAGCCTTGACCAGATTAAGGGATTCTGGCCGGATGAAGTGACGAACCCCATGATCATCAAGCTGAACCCGGATATGATGCCGGTTCTCGTGGCGGCTGTCAGCGCGGACGCAGAGAGCGGCACGAAGGTCAGCAAGACCATTGAGGACGAGGTGATACCGGAGATTGAGAGCGTGGAGGGCGTTGCGTCCGTATCTGCGGTGGGGAATATAGAAGAGACGGTAGAGATTACCCTGAATGATGACAAGATTGACGAGATCGGCGAGGACATCAAGGCTGAGATGAAAAAACAGCTTGACGATGCAAAGAACGCTCTGAATAAAGCCAAAAAGCAGGTAAAGAGCGGAAAGAGCGCGCTGGAGTCGGGAAAGAAAAAAGCGGCGGCAGGGATGGAGAAAGCGGAATCTCAGGTATCTGTAAAAAGCGAGGAGCTTAAGCAGGCCCAGCTTGAGCTTTCGGAGAAGAGGGCAGAGCTGAATGTGCAGGAGACCCAGTTAGACCAAAGCCTTGCGCTGGTCAGCGCCGGGAAAGCCCAGGCTCAGGCCCAGCTTGAAAGCCTGACCCAGGCGAAAAACGCTTACGATGCATTGAAGGCAAAGTATGATGCTATGCCCGAAGGCACTCCGGAAGAACAGGAGGAGAAAGAGAAAGTTGCCCAGCAGCTCGCCCAGATGGAAGAGGCGCTTAAAGATTATGACAGTACATATAAGACGCTGACAGAGACGATCAAGCAGTTAGATGAACAGGAAAAGCAGCTCACTGCCGCACAGGCCCAGCTTGCTGGCGGAAAAGACCAGCTTGAAAAGATCTCAAAGCAGGTGAATGACGGCGCGCTGTCACTGGCGCAGGCGAGGGGCAAGCTTGCGTCCGCGCAGTTAGAGGCGGCTGTCGGCATCGGGGAAGGAGCGGCGCAGCTTGCCGCGGGAGAATCGGCGCTCAAGATGCAGGAGGAGCAGCTTAAATCCGCAGAAAAAGAGACGGAAAAGAGCGTGAAGGTGGAAGACATCCTCTCTGCGGATACGGTGAAGACCATGCTCCAGGCACAGAACTTCAGCATGCCGGCGGGCTATGTGGAGGAGGACGGCATTGATTACCTTGTGCGTGTGGGAGATAAGTTCAAAAGCCTTGACGAGCTTAAAAACTTTACCCTTTTAGATATGGAAGATATCGACCCGGTGAAACTGTCCGACGTGGCGGTTGTGGAGCTTGTCAATGATGCTGACGAGACTTACGCTAAAATAAACGGAAAGCCGGGAATCGTGCTGAGCGTGCAGAAACAGACCGGGTATTCGACAGGAGACGTAAGCGGGCGTGTCCTGGAGCGGTTTGAACAGATACACAGTGAGAATAATGGGATAAATACGGTCGTTCTGATGGATCAGGGCGTTTACATCGATATGATCGTGAACTCTGTTCTGCAGAACCTCCTCTATGGTGCGGTGCTGGCGATCATCATCCTGCTGCTGTTTTTGAAGAGCCTGCGCTCTACCTTTGTTATCGCATGCTCGATTCCGATCAGCATCATGACGGCTCTGGTGGCTATGTATTTTTCAGGGATCACGCTCAATATCATCTCCCTGTCAGGCCTTGCCCTGGGCGTCGGCATGCTTGTGGATAACTCCATCGTGGTCATCGAGAACATTTACCGGATGAGAAATGAAGAGGGAGCGTCCGCGAAAGCGGCTGCCATGAAAGGGGCGCAACAGGTAAGCGGAGCAATCATGGCGTCCACCCTTACGACGATATGCGTATTCCTTCCAATCGTGTTCACGGAGGGAATTACGAGGCAGCTTTTTGTAGACATGGGGCTTACGATTGCATACTCGCTCCTTGCAAGCCTCCTGGTGGCACTTACTGTTGTTCCGATGATGTCGGCAGGACTTCTGAGAAAGACGGAGCAGAAAGAGAGCCGGATATTTAAAATGCTGAAACGTGCGTACGGCAAACTTCTGGCAGGGGCATTGCGAGTGAAGGTTCTGGTTCTTCTTGGCGCGCTGGGCCTGTTTGTGGGAAGTGTCTTTCTGGCAGCGTCTAACGGCACAGAGTTCATGCCCCAGATGGAAAGCACGCAGATCAGCATGACCCTTGAGACGGAGGACGGAACAAGCCTTGAGGACACGGCGAAAGAGGCGGACAAGGTGATGGACATTCTGTGCGGCTTTGAGGACATCGAGGACGTGGGGGCCCTTGTATCGTCTTCGGATATGCTGGGAACCCAGGTGGAGACAAATGTCATCTCTTTCTATGCCATTACAAAGGAAAATCCGTCTCTTTCCAACGCACAGCTTAAGAAAAAGATTGAAAAAGAGACAAAAGATGTAAACGGCGAGCTGACGGTCATCATGTCCAACATGGATATGAGCGCCCTTGGCAGCGCGGGCATCAATGTCGAGGTGAAAGGAAGGGATTTAGACAGGCTGCAGGAGATTGCCCGGGATGTGAAAAAGATTGTGGAGGATACGAAAGGAACCCAGAATGTATCCGACGGAACAGAGGATAATACAAATGAGCTGCGTATCGTAGTGAATAAAGACAGAGCCACCAAGGAAGGCCTTACGGTGGCGCAGGTATACCAAGAGCTCTATGCAAAGCTTGCCGAGCCCTCCTCGGCAATGACCCTTGGAACGGACACGCAGGATTATGACGTGTTTGTAAAAGAGGATGAGAATGAAGACCTGACAAGGGAGGACATCCGGAAGATGAAAATCACCGTCACGAAACAGGACGGCACGACGAAGAAGGTAAAGCTGTCTAAAGTTGTGGATTTCGTGGATTCATCCGGGCTGCAGTCCATCAACCGGAAAGGGCAGACAAGATATATGTCCGTTACGGCGGAGATTGAGGACGGAGACAATATCGGCCTTGTCAGCAACCGTGTAAAGGACGCGCTCAAGTCCTATGACGTTCCGGAAGGCTACGAGGTGGAGATGACCGGCGAGGACGAGACGATCAATGAGGCGATGGTTGAGCTTTTCAAGATGCTTGCGCTTGCGCTCTTGTTTATGTACTTGATTATGGTAGCCCAGTTCCAGTCGCTGCGCTCGCCGTTCATCATCATGTTTACGGTACCCCTTGCATTTACCGGAGGGCTGTTGGCGCTCTGGATCGCGGATATGCCGGTCAGCGTCATTGCCATGGTAGGATTTGTCATGCTGTCGGGAATCATCGTTAATAACGGAATCGTGTTTATCGATTACACGAATCAGCTCATCGGGGAAGGAAAGCCGAAGAAAGCGGCGCTTATCGAGGCCGGTAGAACAAGAATGCGTCCAATTGTCATGACAGCATTGACTACGATTCTCGGATTGTGTACAATGGCAGTAGGAGTCGGGATGGGTTCGGATATGGTCCAGCCCATGGCCGTTGTAACAATCGGGGGCCTGATATACGGAACTGTTCTTACGCTGTTTGTTGTTCCGTGTATCTTCGATCTGTTTCACAGAAAGGAGAAAGCAAGACTGAGAGAAGGTATTGAAAGGGAGTAAAGAAGATACGAAAGACTTGTAAGATGTAGGCATAAGAATTGGAATCGGTAGAAAAGAAGTGTGGATTTGGAATGTCAAAAGAGGAGCTTAATATGATCAATAAGGCAATTGAATTTGCAACGAGGGCGCACGAAGGACAGTTTCGAAAGGGGACGAAACGGCCGTATATCGTACATCCCATAGAGGTGGGCGATATCGTGTCGGGGATGACGCAGGATGCAGAGATCATAAGCGCGGCTGTGCTGCACGATACGATAGAGGACTGCGGGGGAGTGTCAAGGACACTGCTGGCGCAGGAATTCTCGGAACGGGTGGCCAATATGGTGGCGCAGGAAAGCGAGGATAAGTCTAAGACCTGGATGGAAAGGAAACGGGCGACCATTGAGCATATCAGACGGGCGCCCTACGAGGTGAAACTGATATGCCTTGCGGACAAGCTGTCTAATATGCGGGATATCGACAGGGATTATCCGGTTCTGGGAGACGAGCTGTGGAACAGGTTCCGCATGAAGGATAAGGACACTATCGGCTGGTATTATAAGGGAGTCAGGGATTCTCTCGGCGAAAGCCTGAGTTTGATGAAACCTTATGAAGAATACTGTATGCTGATTAAGAAGAATTTCGGGTAAAGAATACAGATATGATGGGGAAATACGCTTTCAAGGCCGCTGCAAAATGTCAGGAGCGGTTTTGAAGGTGTATTTTTTGTTGTTTAAAGCTTGGGAACTTGAGTTATGTGAGACGCGGGATATTGACAAAATTATAGCGAAGTGGTATATTTATATCATATTATAGACTATAGTATAGACTATGGTCTAAGGCGGAGACAGACTGTCTGTTCACTGGGGCAGGCCATGCTGGCCTGAGAGGTAAAGAGAATGAAAAATATAACAAACATACAAAAGTTTTCAATTCATGACGGCGACGGAATCCGCACTTCTGTATTTTTTAAGGGATGTCCGTTAAGATGCGAGTGGTGCCACAATCCGGAGACCCAGGAGTACGAAAGGGAGATGCAGTTTGACGCGGAGAAATGCACAGGCTGCGGAGCTTGCGTGAAAGCCTGCCAAAGCCATGCGCTTTCCATGAAGGATAAAAAGCCGGTGCTTGATAAGTCGCTCTGCACGCTGTGCGGGAGGTGTGAGAACTTCTGCCCGGCGGGCTTAAGGGAGATTGTCGGCCGTGAATATACAGTGAAGGAGCTTATAAAAGAGCTTTTAAAGGATCAGATGTTTTATGAGGAATCCGGCGGCGGGGTGACCCTTTCCGGCGGGGAAGTGATGGCCATGGACACAGACTATATCCTGGCGGTTGCAAAGGGGCTTAAGCGCCAGGACATCAACCTTACCATCGATACATGCGGATATGTGCCATATGAAAAGTTCCGGGCAATCCTGCCGTATGCGGACACATTTCTCTATGACGTGAAGGTGATGGACCCGGAGATACATAAGCAGTATATGGGAGTGGACAATAAGCTGATCCTGGAAAATCTTGCCCGCCTGTCAGCAGACGGGGCGAGGATCTACATCCGGATTCCGACGGTGAAGGAAGTGAATGGGAATGCGGAAAATATGAAGGAGACGATAGCGTTTCTGAAAGAGCATGATATTCATCCGCCTCAGATAAATCTGCTGCCTTACCATGATACAGGCAGCGGCAAATATCGGAAGCTGGATATGGAATATATGGGTAAAAATCTACATGCACCGGATAAGGCTGAGATGGAAGAGTTAAGGCAGCTCTTTATCGAGGCCGGATTCCAGAACACCAAAATAGGAGGGTAAAGAGATGGCGAAACTGCGTGGGATGAACGAAAGAATTCAAAAGCTCAGAGAGCTCAGTGTGACAACGCCTGTTCACATTGACCTTGAGAGGGCAAAGATCGAGACGGATTTTTACAAGGCAAATGACGGGAAATACTCAATTCCGGTTATGCGGGCGATGGTCCTGAAAGAGTATTTTTCCAGGAAGACACTGTATCTTGGGGACGGCGAGCTGATCATCGGCGAGAAGGGAAAAGACCCTCAGGCGTCGCCTACATTCCCTGAGCTTTGCTGCCACAGCGTGGAGGACATGGTAGTCATGAGCGAGCGTGAGCTTGTGTCCTTTAAGACGACAGAAGAAGACCGGAAACTTCAGGCTGAGGAGATTATCCCATACTGGACAGGGCGGAGCATGCGGGAGAAGATACTTGCGCGGATGACGCCGGAGTGGCATGAGTGCTACAGCGCGGGTATGTTTACCGAGTTCATGGAGCAGAGGGGTCCGGGACATACATGCGGCGGCGAGCAGGTGTTTACTACAGGATATTTAGATTACAAAGAGAAGATTCAGAAGACAATGGACGCGCTGGATTACATCAATGACTCGGACGCGGTGAATAAATGCGAAGAGTTAAAGGCTATGGATATCGCCTGCGACGCAGTGATCATTCTCGGCGAGCGTTATCACAAGCTGGCTCTTGAGATGGCAGAGAAAGAGACGGACGAGACGAGAAAGGAAGAGCTCCTTCAGATTGCGGCAAACCTTGAGGTGGTTCCGGCACATAAGCCCGAGACTTACTGGCAGGCGATCCAGCTATACTGGTTTACCCACCTTGCGGTTACTACAGAGTTAAATCCCTGGGATGCGTTCAGTCCAGGAAGGCTTGACCAGCACTTGAACCCGTATTACGAGAGAGACGTAGAGGCTGGGATTCTGGATGATGAGAGGGCGTTAGAGCTGCTTGAGTGCCTGTGGGTGAAATTCTACAATCAGCCGGCTCCGGTGAAGGTAGGCATTACCTTAAAAGAGAGCGCGACCTACACGGATTTTGCAAATATCAATACCGGCGGCGTGACCCCGGACGGACGCAACGGCGTCAATAACGTAAGCTACTTAATCCTTGACTGCATGGACGAGATGAAACTGGTCCAGCCGAATTCCAACGTGACCATCAGCAAGAAGACTCCGGCCAAGTTCCTTAAGAGAGCCTGCGAAGTCTCCAGGGAAGGCTGGGGGCAGCCTGCGTTCTACAATACGGAGGCGCAGATCATGGAGCTTATCAACGCGGGGAAAAAGCTTGAGGACGCAAGGCGCGGCGGCTCTTCCGGATGTGTGGAGACGGGAGCGTGGGGCAGCGAGGCATATATCCTCACCGGGTATTTGAATATCCCGAAAGTATTCCAGCTTACATTATTCAACGGATTTGACCAGTATTCCGGGAAACAGATCGGGCTTGAACTTGGATATGCGAAGGATTTCAAGACTTATGATGAGCTTTGGGATGCGTTCAAAAAGCAGCTTGAGCATATTGTAAATATCAAGATCCGCGGCAACAATGTCATTGAGCAGCTCTACGCGCAGGAGATGCCGGCGCCGTGTCTTTCCGTCGTAACTAACGACTGCATTTCCAATGCGAAAGATTACAATGCAGGCGGCGCAAGATACAACACCAACTATATCCAGGGCGTGGGCATCGGCACTGTTACCGACTGCCTTGCGGCTGTAAAATACAATGTATTCGACAACCAGAACTTCACTATGGAAGAGCTGATTGAGGCGATGGAGCATGACTATGAAGGGTACGATGCCATCTACCGCATGGTTCATGACAAGACGCCGAAGTACGGCAACGATGATGATTACGCAGATGATATCATGCAGGAAGTATTCGAGCTTTACCGGAGCGAGATTACAGGCCGCCCGAACATGAAAGGCGGAAAGTACGGCGTGGATATGCTGCCGACTACCTGCCATGTATACTTTGGGGATGTGATCCTTGCGACGCCTAACGGAAGAAAAGCGCACAAGCCGGTATCCGAGGGAATCTCTCCGGAGAAGTCCGCAGACAGAAACGGGCCGACGGCGGTCATCAAGTCCTGCTCCAAGATGGATCATCTGGCGACGGCGGGAACGCTGCTGAACCAGAAGTTTACGCCAAACGTAGTAGCAGGCGAGAAGGGGCTTGACAATATGGCGAGCCTGATCCGCTCCTACTTCTCTATGGACGGACATCATATCCAGTTCAATGTCATCGACAGGCAGACGCTTATAGACGCGCAGAAGAACCCGGAGGAATATAAGGATCTTATCGTGCGTGTTGCCGGGTACAGCGACTTCTTCCGCAATCTGGATAAGCCGCTGCAGGATGAGATTATTGAGAGGACAGAGCAGTCATTTGAATAAAATTTGATAATTTTGTTTGAAAGTAAGAAGAACTCTGCCGGAATCAGGATTTTAATATCCTGGTTTCCGGTCAGGGTTCTTTTTTTATGAAAATGTTCTGGCTGTTCTCGGAGAATCGAGGTTTTTATTAAGCGATAATCAGGCAGGATTGGAAATGGTTCCGGCAATATAGACTTTGCGAATAAGGGAAATTAAAATAGATTGTCTTTTTTATGTGTAATTGTTATAATGATGGCAGGCGAATATGATGTCTTTAACAGGGGATGGGATATTTATTGGTATTTGCGTGAATATTTCTATCGCTCTGAATATAAATAAAGAAAGGATGAATAGGATGAACCAGAATGTAAAAGACTATGTTATCGAAAAAGTGAATGAACTGGTCAATGCTCCGACTTGCAGCCCGGAGACGAAGGAGGCGGCTAAGGGCTGGCTGGCGGCTGTAGGTACGGACAAGGAGGCAGAAGAGACGAAAGCCCTGATTGCAGAGCTTGAGGAGGATATCATGCCAATCGATACGCTGATTGCATTTGCAGGCTCAGAGGCGGGAGCGAAAGTCTTTGGCGAAGAGAAGGCAAAAGAAGTGGCGGCTCACGGAGAGGAGATCAAAGCAGGCGGAGCTAAGTACTGCGACTGTCCGGCATGCGCGGCAGTGGAGGCCATTCTTGCAAAGAAGAATGAGATATTGTAAGGGAAATTATACATAAGAGAGTATGTAAAAGGAACTGCTGTAATGCTTATGAAGATAGCTTAAGCGGTTCCTTTTTTAATCGGAGAGGTAGGAGCCAGAGATGAAAGCGAAGATGAGGGGCAGAATTTTCGGGATGTTAATTATAGCATTGATTTTATGCATAGGGGCTGCGGCGGCTTTCATGCGGGGCGGCAGGAGAGATGTGGGCATGGATGAGGCATCTTTTCATTATGTTGCGCTGGGAGACAGCATACCTAACGGATATTCTGTCTCGGAGGAGCAAGATATGGAAGGATATCCCCGGATATTGACGGAGGAACTGAGAGAAGTGAAGGGAGATTCCGTCTCTTTTTCAGAGTATACTAAGAATGGGATTACGGCGGATGGGCTGTGCGAAAGATACCTTTCAGATGTAAAGGTGCAGGAAGAGATTAAAAACGCAGATTTGGTTACCGTTACGGCAGGAGCTAATGATATTTTGAAAAGATGCCGGGAACTGTACAAAGAGATTTTCGGGGAAGATGCGAAAGTGCAGGATATGGAAACTTTTTTTTCGGCATTTCAGAAAAGGATGGCTGAGAACCCGGAATTAGCGGCGAAGGCAGCAGAGATTATGAAAGGATGGAGATGGGAGGAGTTTGAAGAGGATTGGAAGAGAATGATGGATAGCATCCAGAAGAACCGGAAGAAAAGCTGCCGGGTGATAGTGACTACCCTTTATAATCCTGTGGGGGAGAAAGAGGGTTTCAGGATGCTGAATTTGTATATTGAACAGCAGATTGGACGCGTCAATGATATTATTATGGAATATCAGGAAGTGTATGGGTATCAGGCGGCAGACATTAGGGAGGCCGGCATGGAGGAACATCTTCAGGCGGATGGGCTGCATCCTGACGGGGATGGGCAGAGGATAATTGCCGGGCGGGTGTGGTCACTGTTTATGAAAGAGAGACTATGATAACTTGAGGGAGAATTTTGTAAATATTTTTAAAAATCATCTTGCTTTTTTATGCCATTGTGCTATGATAGTAAAAATCAGGACAGCATTTTTAGCTGTTCTCCAAATCATTTCAGGCTGAAAAGCCGTATTATCTTATCGCTCCGCGTTCGGGGCAGTTATCCAAAGCAACTGTTTACAGATTAAGCCCTATGGGTAGATTTACAAGGAGGATTTTGCGTATGGCAAACAAATTACAGGAGTATTTTCCAATGATTCAGACAAGGGAATCTATTATGGAACAGATTGAGGCAGACAGGCATTTGAAATCAATGTTTGAACAATGGGGTGAAAATCACCGGCAGGAGTTCTTGGATTTCTGCACCGGGGTTCGCGGCGTAAAGCCCATGTATGATTTTATCAGCAAGGAGATCCTGAACCCGGAGACGGTGCCGGAGCGGATTGATGAGCTGCTATCGCTCCTGCTTGGGCAGGAGGTGCACATCATTGAAGTGCTGCCGGGAGACAGTACAAGGATTGCGGATGAGACATCGCTGGTCATTATGGATATCGTAGTGCAGCTAAAGGACGGCAGCATCGCGAACCTTGAAATCCAGAAGATCGGGTATAAATTCCCGGGCGAGCGGAGCGCGTGTTATTCCGCCGACTTGCTGCTCCGGCAGTATAAGAGAGTCCGCAGCAAACGGAAGAAGAAATTTGTCTATAAAGATATCAAGGAAGTCTACACAATCGTCTTATTTGAGCAGAGTACATCGGCATTCCATCAGTTTCCAGATACATATCTCCACTATTTTGAACAGAAATCCAATACCGGGATAGAGATAAACCTCCTCCAGAAATATCTGTTCGTGCCACTTGACATCTTCCGGGAAATCCAGCAAAATAAACATATCAGGATAGAGAATCGGCTGGAGGCATGGCTGGCGTTTCTGAGTATGGATGAGCCGGAGGCGGTCATTTCCATCATAGAAAAATATTCAGACTTCAAAGCCATGTACGGGCAGATTTATGAGATCTGCCGGAATATAGAAGAGGTGATGGGTATGTTTTCAAAGGAGCTGCGTGAGCTGGACCGGAATACGGTGCAGTTGATGATTGACGAGATGCAGGAGGAGCTGAACCAGGTAAAACGTAAGGTGGAGGAGGAAAAGCAGAAGGCGGAAGAGGAAAAGCAGAAGGCGGAAGAGGAAAAGCAGAAGGCGGAAGAGGAAAAGCAGAAGGCGGAAGAGGAAAGGCAGAAGGCGGAAGAGGAAAGGCAGAAGGCGGAAAGAAAAGAACAGGAGTTGGAAGAAACAAGGCAGGCGTATGAAAAGGCGCTGAAACGGATTGAGGAGCTGGAGAGGACATCTTAAAACAGAGCCGGCTGTTTTTCCGCATAATTAAACATTCTTTGAGAATTGCATTTCCCCTTATTTTCATGTACAATGAATGAAATGAGCATAGGATGTGAAGATATGTCTGAGATACGAAAGAGAATCGTCTTTCACGGGCGTGTACAGGGAGTGGGTTTCCGCTATACGGCGAGACACTTAGCGCAGTCCATCGGGCTTTCGGGATGGGTGAGAAATGAATACGACGGCACAGTGCTTATGGAGGTCCAGGGTCGTGAGCCTATGATCTTCAAGCTGATGGAAGGCCTTAACCGCAGCATGTTTATCGACATAAGCTGGATCGATTCGAAAGATATTCCTGTAGAGGAAGAAACCAGCTTTAAGATCAGATGATGGAGAAAAGTTATGGAAAATGGATTGGGAAACGGAACAGAAAAGAAAAGTGTGAAGAGCAGGATCGTGTCTGCCGCATGGCAGCTGTTTTACGAGAAAGGGTATAACGGAACTACAGTTGACGAGATCATTGAACTGTCGGAGACTTCTAAAGGCTCATTTTACTATTATTTCAGCACGAAGGATGAACTGCTCAATACGCTTTCCCTTGTCCTTGACGAGTATTATGAAGAGCTTGACCGTGAGATGGAGGAGGGCATGGACAGCTTTGGCAAGCTGATCTATATTAACTACAAGGCACACAGCATGATGGAGGAGAAGATAAGCATCGACCTTTTGTCCTCCCTGTATTCGACGCAGCTTGTGGCGGCGGGGCAGAGGCACCTTTTAGACCAGAACCGCCATTATTATAAACTTGTGACAAAGATTGTGGAAGAAGGGCAGAAAAAGGGAGAGATATGCGCTGAGAAACCGGTCAGCGACATCGTACAGTATTATTCCATGTGCGAGCGAGCGCTGGTGTACGACTGGTGTCTGAATAAAGGGAGCTACTCCCTCGCAGAGAGGAGTAAAGAATGGATGCCTGTTATGATGGGGCATTTTCGCAAGTGATTTTATTTTTTAAAATAAGGCACATTGGTCATAGGGGAAGAGGATGCGGGTAGTGTAAAATAGTTTGTGTCTTTGGTTAAAAATGGCTCCTTTTTGGTAAGAA
>CAJTQA010000057.1 GCA_910578455.1 uncultured Dorea sp. | reverse complement strand
GAGGGATCATCCTTCATAGTGATCTTGGAAGTCAATATACGAGTCAGGCATTTGAAGATTGCCTGGACAGTAAAGGAATCCTGCACTCATTTAGTCGTAAGGGGAATCCATACGATAATGCCTGTATCGAATCTTTCCATTCCGTACTTAAAAAGGAAGAAATATATCTTCATACTTATCAGGATTTAGAGGAAGCTCGCAGAGCAATCTTTAAATACATAGAAGCATGGTATAACCGTAAACGGATCCATAGCTCTATCGGTTATCTGACACCACAGCAAAAGGAGGATGAGGAACTCAAAAAAGTAGCATAATCTTTCAACTTTTTTTGTCCAAAGTATTGACATAGATCCACACTGATAAAACGCAGGCAGTGATTTCGGCTTTAAATGCTCTATTCTTCCATAAGAACTTGTACCGACAATCGACTCGCAATAGCAGCAATGGCCCTTATACATTTCTTCCAGCGTTTCTTTGACATCATCCTGCCTGTACTTATTTTTGAAACTGTCATCAACTTTCGCATAAGCGCCTTGTTTCTTTATCTCTTCCATCAACTCTTCTGTCCACCGGACAGAATGATTTTTCAAACTCTCCGGCTGCGGCAAACGTCTTACTCGGACGGTTTGTCAAGAAACACGTCCTCCAGCCGGAGGGCAATCAGTTTCTCTTCTTTACAGGAGGCAATGATAATCGGCGAATGTGTAGTTGCAATAAACTGTACCTTCGGAAATGTATGTTTTAACGCCTCCACTACTCTCCACTGCCAGTTCGGATGAAGGTGCATATCTATCTCATCAATTAATACAACACCCGGCGTCTTTTCCGTAATGTCGTCCAGCAGATCAGGATTCAGAACTGCCATTCTGTACGCAATGTCAAAAACCATCCCTAAAAGATTGCGGAATCCAGAACTCAATAAGCGTATCGGCAAAGTCTCCTCCCCGTCAGAATATACCAGCTCTTCCGTCCGTTTATCATATGAAACTGTGACACCCTCTCCATCCTGCATAAATTTCATAAAATCCGAAACTGCCCTTTTAACTACTTCATACTCAAGAATTGGTTTTTCCTGCTGCCAGGAAATCTGCTCCATCTTTCTGCACCAATTTGTCAGCATCTTGTCATTGGCCGCCTCTTCCAGACAATCTACATACCCTACTACTCTTGAGTAATCACTTAAAAATGGATTTAACCATTTATCTCTTTTCTGGTTAGAGACCCGTGAAAAGCTCTGATAACTGATGACAGGCAGTACCGAACCTGGATTATCAGCCATAAACTGCGCTGCTTTGCAGATATCCCTGGGCTCCACCGTTGATCGCGAGCTCGTGATGCTCTTTTTTTGCCTGGAAAATTTAAAAGAATGTACACCCCCATTATCTTTATCCCCAATATCCAATTCCAGACGGGCGCTCACGCAGACCGGCGTTTTATAAACGATATTATTAGAGCCCGTTCCGGTAAGCTGGTTTTCACGCCGTATCTCATCTTTTGAAAAATGAATCGTATTCACACCGTCAATTCCCGACAAAAATCCTCCAAGGGCCACTGCAATCGCCTCCAGAACCGATGTCTTTCCCGTTCCGTTATCTCCTATGATAAGATTTACCGCTCTGTCAAAATCAATAGCAGCCTTTTTTATCCCCTTAAAATTTTCAATATATATATTGGATAGATACATACGGTCTTCCTTCCCCCTGCTTTATTCCCACACGTCATTTTTCTCTATTGTAATTAGTTTTATTCCCTGTGTCAATTACAAATCCTATGTTACAATCAGACATGCCTCACTGATTGAAAAAAATATTTTTTATGAAACTTCTTTCCCAGTATAAGTATCTAATAAGTGAAAGGAAGTCATTATGATATACGAAGAGTACTCGATCGTACAAAAAGCAATTCATGGAGATCCAGAAAGTTACAACCACCTGGCGTTAATGTATAACACATACTTTTATAAAGTTGCATTTTTGTATCTGAAAAATGAGCAGGATGCCTTGGACGTTGTTCAGGAGAGCATCTATCAAGGTTTTGTAAAAATACGCAGCCTTCGCAGACCAGAATATTTCGTCACATGGATGAACAAAATTGTCATAAACAACGCCCTGAAGTTCATAAAGAAAAAATCATGCTTTGAGCCATATGAAGAACAAGTTGGCCAGTCATCGTCACAGGGCATCACTCTGGATGAAAAGATTGATTTATACTGTGCTTTGAAAAAGCTGAAAAGAAAAGAGCGGGATGCCATCGTGCTAAAATATTTTTATGACAAACCCATCGCGGAAATTGCACTGATTTTAAAAACACCTGAAAACAGCGTAAAAACCATACTCAGAAGAGCAAAAGAGCATCTTAGAAAAATTTTAAAGGAGGATTATTTTGAATATTAAAAATGTTTTGTCAGAGATAACAGTTCCATCTTCGTTAGATGACATCACAGAGCAGGCAGTCTGCCGCGCAGCCGCAAAAAAAGCTGTCCATGCAAGGACGATGAAATATGCCGTTTCATTTGCCATAGCCGCGTTCCTTTTCTTAGGCGGGATAACCGTTGTCCAACCAGTATGGGCAAGAGAAATTCCTTTTTTCAATTCTATTTTTGAATATATAAACGAATACGTGACGGTTCCGGGGGAATATGGAGAATATGCATCGAATGTCCTGACTGCCTCGGAAGATAACGGTGTAAAGATAAATCTATCAGAAATTTACTGTGACGGGGAAAATCTGTTTATCAGCTACAGCGTTGAAAGCAAAAAGCCGTTTTCCTCTTACGAGAAAGGAAAATATAATAAACGGCAATTGCTGACGGAGAATATCAGCCTGACAATTAAGAGCGGTAAACTTACGCGCAAACTTGAAACTACCGGTTACGGTGAAAGTATGGTGGGAACATTTGCAGACGACCACACCTTCGCCGGAGCAGCCTATTATATGGATGAAAAAGAATCTTTCCCGGAGGAATTCACCCTGGAAATCACGATTCCTTCCTTAAAGCTGCAGAGTGATTCCGCTGAAAAATATGACCGCCTGATTCCGGGTGTCTGGAATTTCAGCGTGCCCGTAACCGTCAACTGCAAGGATATAAAGACCATAACCCCCAAAGTTGCTAAACGCGGCCACAGTATTGACCGGATTGTAGTCTCGCCGCTCCTGGTGACAATCTATACTTCATACCCGGATATCTATCTGAAACGGGACAGCATTGATTATCTCGTGCAGTGCTTTAGCGACAAGTCTGATCTACCTGTTGCGGGCAGCGGTATTGCCGGAGCCACAACTGCATTTGATAAAATAAGCCGTTCAGATATATCGGGAACACTCCGCATCTATGTGGTGGACGCCAAGGATATGGAAAAACACAGTGCGGATGAAAACTCGGAAGAAGATGTGAAAAAATATGCAATTGTTCATACTACAATAACATTATAAGGAGAGTTGAATTATTAGCCTGCCGCCCCACTCCCTCACACAAAAAAAACTGCGGCGCATCATCTGAGATGCTCCCGCAGGTTTTCGTCCTCATATTCAAACACGCACCGCTCAAACGCATTGATCACATGCGTCTCCTGATACCTGTCATACCGCTTATGGTTTCTCCCGTAAGACATATGTACATGCCCGTGGAGGAAAAACCGGGGCTTATATTTTTCCAGCAGCGCAAGGAACACCTTGAACCCCTGATGGGGAAGGTCTCTCGCATCATTTAGCTCATAAGCCGGGGCGTGGGTCACAAGGATGTCAAAGCCCCTGTGCCGAAAAAGCTTGAACGCAAGCTTTCCCACCCTCCGTTTCATATCCCACTCCGTGTACTGATGCTCCCCGTTCCGGTATCTCATGGAGCCGCCAAGCCCCAGGATGCGAACCCCGTCATGGACATAGATCGCATCATCGATGCAGATGCACCCCTCCGGCGGCATCTCTCTGTATTTTTCATCATGATTGCCGTGGACGTAGAGCACCGGCGCTGAGGTGAAGGTAGCTAAAAAGGACAGATACCTCGGGTCTAAATCCCCGCAGGAGATGATCAGGTCGATCCCCTTAAGCTTTTCCTTCTCAAAATGATCCCACAGGTAGGCTGACTCCTCGTCCGCAATCGCAAGTATCTTCATATATCCCGCTATCCTTTCGCCTTATCTAAGCCCTGCTGCCCTACAACGGCCTTTGTGTGTTCTTTTAATTCCGTCTCTTTCGGGATGGAGCCGATGACATTTTCTGCCAGCCAGTCCATCTCCATAATGGCCTCCGGTGAAAGGGTTCTGTAAGGATGCGCCTGCACGATTCCTTCCTGAGAGTAGAGAATCCCTGAAAACGGATTGAATTCTCCCCTGCTGATGGTATTTTTCAAAAGCTCCACCAGCCGTTTCGTGCCGATAGGGAGGTTTTGAGAGCAGATGACCCCCACAACGTCCGCCGACATCCCCCACCAGTAATTGATCGCCTTAGTGGTGGACGGGTCGTCGTCATATTTCCACGTGCCTTCCATAATGGTACGGATCAGTTTCTCATAGAAATTCCCCCACTGCCATACAGGCATGGCAAGGCTTTTCGGGTATCCGTCATTCATCTCAAAGATGCCGAAATACCTTGACGCATCTTCCGGTATCACCATGTCCTTGCCGGATATGATGGACGCGTCGCTGTTCTTAAAGTTCCAGAGAGCGTCATTGTCCTTTTTGGCGCTCCAGTCCAGGTAAACCGTCGCCCGTGGATTAATCATCTTCGCCCCAAGGGCAAATGCATTGATGTTGGCGATTGTGCCGAAAATCGGGTAATCCGCGATATACGCCAGCTTATCGTTTCTTGCCATGGCTCCCGCGATCGCCCCCATGAGGAACTTCGCCTCGTGCATCCGGGAGTAGTACGTGCGGATATAGCGGTGGGAAGTATTGAGCGAGCAGTTCAGTATCCGGATCTTCGGGTGGGCAATGGCTGCCTTGACGCTGGCCTGGGCAAAAGCAGGGGTCGTGGTAAAGATTAAGTTGCACCCTTCTTCCACCGCCTCCTCAAGCACATCCTCAACCGTATCCACCGTCACATTTTCATAGCAGACCGTCGTAACCTCTTTCGGGAATCTCTGTTCAAGCTGGAGCCTTCCCAGCTCGTGTGCATATGTCCAGGCGGAAGTCATCGGCGATTTTTCGTAGATGAACGCCGCCTTCAATTTCGTCACGCTTGCAGGCAGGAGCTTGTCAAAGATCGTCTTCTCCTTGAAAGTAGGGTCCATCTTCAGGTCAATCTCTTCCTCTTCCTGCAAAAGCTCGAACTCCTCCCAGCTCTTTTTCACCAATCCTTTAAGCTCGCTGGTCGTCATCTCCTCCAGATCCTCATAATCATGGACTTTGATAAACGCAAGGAAGGCATCCCCCGGCGTGCAGTTAAGCTCATCCCCGCCATTTGCCTTAAACTCCGTCAGGAAACGGGTATATATGGAACTGAAAGTCAGCTTATCGTCATCGCTCCACACCTCGTCCGGGTCTTTCCCCACTTCCTTTTGCAGCTCCACAAAGGAGCCTTCCTCTGAAAACCAGACGTAGTTCACCTTGGACAGCTCATAAAATTCCATAAATTCATAGTAGATATTATTTTCCTTCTCCCCCGTCCTCTTCGGCACAATCCGGATCACAGTGCCGGGGATGGACACAACGTCAAAATATTTCAGCACGCTGACCCGCTTATTCCCCTCCAGGACGTAGAACTGGTTCATATACTCGTAAGCCTTGATCGGCTCTCTGATGCCCTCGTCTTCATGGCTCTTGCACAGCGTCACCCACTTCTGGGAAAATTCCGTTCCTACCTTTAAGATCGGCATAAAATTGGCCGCAAAGGCATTGCTCCTGCCCCCCGTCTTCGTTCCCACGATCTGGTTCACCGGAATCTGCACAAGCCCCAGCGGAACCTCCGAGTAAAACCCTTTTGGCGGCAATATCTCGTCTAAAACCTGCAGCGTAGGGAGCTGCCCCTTCATCATCCGGTGCTGGTACTCTCTTTTGCCCATCCTGTACGCTTTATTGTAATCTTCCAACGCCATAATCTATCTCCTTAATGTCAGTACAGTCATCATCGTTTCCTTAATTCGCCTCATTATACACCATATGGCGCCTGGTTCACAATAAAAAATAATATCTTTATTTTTCCATAATTTTATACATATCGCACAAAAATCTCAAAACGGCAGACGGTACTGCCCGTCTGCCTCCGGAAATTCCGACAGATACCGGAAGATCCGGTCATTTCCGCAGACAATCCCGCTGCGGCCGCATGTGTCCAGGAACAGCTCCATAAGCCCGGCATTTTGCGGGCTTGGCAGTTCATACCGGCTGCCGTAAGATCGGATGTACCTTTCTTTCATCCCCGGGAACAGGCGGTCAAGCTGCCGGTAAAAATATTCCCGGCTGCCATCCCGGAGGGTAACCCCCATGCCAAAGCAGATAATCCCATAGACTTGTGCCTCGATGCACATATCAAGGATGCCGGAAATATTCTCCCGGGTGTCGTTGATGAAGGGAAGGATTGGGGTGAGCCACACCACCGTAGGAATCCCCGCATCCCGAAACTCCTTCAGCGCCTTAAGCCGCTCCGCCGTCGTGCTGACGTTTGGCTCTATCTTTCTGCACAGCGTCTCGTCACAGGTGGTGAGGGTCATCTGAACCACGCACTTCGCCCTTTCATTAATTTTTTG
The DNA here is from genome assembly GCA_910578455.1 of uncultured Dorea sp. Taxonomy (GTDB): domain Bacteria; phylum Bacillota; class Clostridia; order Lachnospirales; family Lachnospiraceae; genus MD308. Next base: position 9,302 of record CAJTQA010000057.1, on the reverse strand, counting down.
CAGCAGCTCAATATCCCGCAGGATTCTGGCGGACTTGGTGATGACCGTCGCGCCGAACCCGTACCGCCAGATAAGCTCCAGCGCGCCCCTCGTCCGGCAAAGCTCCTCCTCCAGCGGGATGTACGGGTCTGTCATGGAGCCTGTGCCGATCATGCACTTTTTCCGCCTCCGCCTCAATGCGCCCTCTAAAAGCTCCAGCGCATTTTCCTTTACCTCAATGTCCTCAAAGGCATGCTCCATATGATAGCACCTGCTCCTGGAGTCGCAGTAGATGCACCCGTGGGAGCATCCCCGGTACAGGTTCATCCCGTTCTTCGCGGACAATATTCCTTTTGCTTTTATGTAATGCATAACTTCCTATTCTTTCCAGCACCTGCACCTCTCAGTCTGCCTTTCCATCCCGGTTTTCATCCTCCGAAACTATCCCCACATAGATATGGATCTCCGCCTCTTCCATGCAGTCGTCCTGATACTCCTCAAAATCACACTGAAACGTCCGTTTAAGATCCATCTGCCAGATTTCCTGCCATGCCGCGCTTACCGCCTGCACCATATCCCCGCGGACGACGAATTTCGCATACCTCCCGGCAGGAATCCGAAGGCATGTGTACCCGCCCTCCTCCGGCTCCCCGGCCGTCTCACAGGCAACTACCACCGTATAGTCCGCCTTTTCATCCCCGGCGTAATCCGTGTAGATTCCCAGAGCCTTCCCGCCCTCCTTGCCGGGGATGGACTCATAGACGCCCTCGTTGTAAAAACGGTTCCACAGCCCGCCGATGACTGCTCCCGCGTCAGGGGAAGTGTTGTTCGTCCTGGCAGAGATGCCGACAGCAATTTTTTCTTTCAATGTCACAATTTCATAATTCATAAGTCAATCCATCCTTTCTTTTGTTATCCTGATCCTAACACGGCAACCACGACAGCTGTATGTCATGATTCTCTTTTCTTTCTACGGTCGAGCCTGGATTTGTTGTCAAATGCACCGAGGTATTCATAATAATCCTGCAGATCCAGCCCACAGGCCCCATCTGCCTCCTCAAGGGAAAGCCCCTTTCTTGACAGGAAGGCCTGGCAGGGATAGCCCTCGCAGGCCGAACAGTCATGAAGTTTCCTTTCCAGGACGCAGGCACGTACCGGACACGCTCCGTCTATCCTGCGGGCATCGTCCTTTTTGCACCGGCATCCGTCGCACTGCATCTTTTCCGCGGGAATGTTCAGGCCGTAATATTTCTTCCAATACTCCGACAGAATGGCGCGCTGGTCATTTTTCTTCACATTTCCCGCAAATGCCTTGCACATGTCACAGCAATAGCCGCACATGGTAGTCTTTCTGTTGGGCGCCTTCTTCACCGCTAAAAGCAGCTCCAGCTCCGAGAGCATGCCCGGCGCGTCCAGGTCAAACATCATCCATTTCCCGTCATGATACGTCTTAGAACTGTCATAGTTCTCCCGCACTGCGGCGCAAAACCTGTCCGCCGTCTCCTCAAACCTCTCCCGCTCTTTCTTCCCGAATATGATCAGCACGCCAACCTTTTCCTCCCGGAAAAAAACGGTGCACAGCGTCTTCCCGCTCCGGCTGTAGCGCACGCAGCTCTCCCAGTCTCTCCCTCCCTTATCCCATATCTGGGACACATTATAGTGATCCAGCACATAATCATTAAACTGCCGGTACATCCGGCAGAAGTCCGTTCCGATAAGCTCCTCAAGCTGTTTTTTTGTATACCTCATCTGCCTATGCCCTCCTTACCGGATGCCGGATCACGGTCTTTAAGTTTTCCGGCCTGCACTTCCTCACATCGCTCAGATAAATCTCATGATGAAAGCGGCTCCCATTTAGTCCGCCCATATCGCTCATATCCGCCACATATCCCTGCTCCCCGGCAAATGCATCCATAGCCCCCACCGTCGCCGGCTCGTCGTCATAAGGCCCCACATGCATGCACTGCACGCATAAGCCCTCCTCGTAAGTGAAAAATTCCACCCCGGAAAAGTCTGCCTTCTTCTTCGCCGCAGCCTCCCCCTTCGCCCAGAGAAACTCCTCCTCCGTCACAAACTCCGGCAGACGGATCATCGAAATCCACTCAAACTCCTCCTTGTGGGAATAGTCAACGCCTCTTACGCCTCTCTGCCACCAAAGCCCCTCTAAAGGCGGCACCACAAAGTCAAAATACCCTTCTATCCGGTGTTCTAAATGCTTGCTCATTTTAATGGTATACGCCGCTCCGTAGAGCAGGCCGACAGCCTGCTTGTACGCGCCGTCCTCCTCATTGGGGTCTCCTTTTCCGCGAACCGCCGCAAAATTCATGGGCGGCACCGTAATGAGCTCCGGTCTCTTCTTCGGCAGGTAAAATTCCCTGTACTCTTTTTTATAGTCAAACGCCATGCTCTCCCTCTCCTTCTCCTTGAATTTTTATATTTCATTGAAGTTCCTTTAATATAACACAAAAACCACGACAACTGTGTGTCATGGTTTTAATTATCAGCAAAATCTTTTTCATATTTCCGCCGTATTCCTTCCGCAAATGCCCGGACATCCGCCCTCAGCTCTTCCGGCTCCAAAAGCTCCGCCCCGGCTCCGAAAGATATAATCCAGGTAATCACGCTCACCTTATCCGCAAACCCGCCGGAAAACAGCAGCGACCCGTCCGGCTCCGCAGAAAAGCTGTCCGGCCCGTAGTCCTCCACAAGCCGCCATTTGTACTCCGGCGCCACCCTGGCTTTTACCTGATATTTGCAGGGAAACAACCTGGCCGCAGAGAGGTCCGGGAAAGGTACGACCCGCTTTTCAAACCCGCCGCCCACAGAAAGGTCCGTCATCCGCCCAAGCTTAAACAGCCGGAAATCCTTCCGCATCTCGCACCATCCCCACAAATACCAGCCGGCCCACTGAAAGAGCAGGTCGTAAGGCTCGACGGTGCGCTCTGAATCCCCCTTCGGGGAAAAGTAAGAAAAGGAAACTTTATGCCCGGAAAGGATCGCCCCGTGAATCAGCTCAATCTTCGGCGAGAGCAAATCCTTGTACCAGGAGGAAAGGTCGATCAAAATGTGGGTATCCCCTGCCAGCAGGTTCGATGCCCCCGCCGACAGCTTTTCCATAAGCTGGGCATAGCGCTTTGTCCCGCTTACGCTGTCCAGGCTCCTAAGCCCCGCAAGGATCGCCTGCATATCCGACGTGCTAAGGAGTGTCCGGTCAATCTTGTAGCCGTCCATGATAGAAACGCCGCCGTTTGCCCCCGGCTCCGTCACCAGCGGGATTCCCGCCATACAGAGGGCGTCGATGTCCCGGTTTATTGTGCGGCGGGACACCTCGAACTTTTCCGCCAGATAAGGCGCCGTCACCTTCTCCTTCTGTAGGAGAACCGACAGGATGCCGATCATTCTGTCAAGTTTCACAAAGTCTCCTCCCCGACGCGCTATTTCTTATCGTACTGCTTTACTTCCACGCTTTTCTTCTCAAAATCAATAAAGAGCTGGAACGCGTAGCCCTCGTCGCTTGTATCCCACACTTCCACATACTTCGGAGACACCTCGATCAGAATCTCCGTATCCTCATGGCTGTACTTGTTGTAGCTCTGCCACAGGTATTTCTCGTACCCTTTCGCAAACACCTGCCCCGGCTCCTCGATGACAAGCCCTTTATTCTCCGCGGTTCCCTCCACCTGGATGCCGCTCCAGCAGAGGGCAACGTTGGGGTTTTCCAAGAGCTGTTTTGTCTTCCGGAAGTTTTTGTCCGTCTTAAACCAGATCTTGCCGCCGTAAAAAAGGCAGCTCACATTACGCACCATCACGTAATCATCCTTGCTGGAGGCAAGCGCCATGATCTGGCTGTTTCCGAGCATGTTAAACATCCGCTCTACCGCCTGCTCATAAGTAATGTCCTTATCCAATACAAATTTCATGTTCCATTTCCTCTCTTATAATTAATTATGTTTGCATCCGCCGTCTTACCGGCTGATAATCCCCTTGATCAGCTTGCTCAACCTCTTGTATACGATAAATGTAACAACGGAAGTCACGCCGAATTTGATCAGGTTAAAAGGCAGAATGCCAAAAACCGCCATGGTAGTCACATTCTTCATCGCCGGATTGACCGCCGTACACATCGCCACGAAATCGCTCATGGTCATTCCCGACAGATTCGCATAGAAGGGAATGATCAGATACAGGTTCGTTATAACCGCCACTACCGACACGATTACTGTGCTGACTGCCATGCCCACTGCCGCCGTCTTCTTCGTCTTATTCCGGTGGTAGATAAACAGAGCCGGCAATACATAGCTGGAACTTAAGATAAAGTTCTGCAGCTCCCCCGTTCCCAGGGAGAAAGACCCCTGGATCACAAGCTGCAGGAGGATCTTTACGATGATAATGCACACCGCCGCAAAAGGCCCGAACATAAATCCTCCCATCATCTCCATAAGCCCCGACAAGTCAAAAGACATAAACGGGGGCATAAACGGAATCGGAAAACGGAACAGCATAAGCACTGCGCTCACCGCCCCCATCAGTCCCACAAAAGCGATGGTTTTCACCTTCATATGGATATCCCCGGCTGTCTGCACTGTCTTTTTCCCTGCCGCCTTAGCTGCTGTCTTGGCTGCCACATTTGTTTCATTGAACTGGTTCATACTGAAATCTCCTTTCTTTTTTGGAAACCCGCCTGCAAAAGACGGCCTCCCCTGTACAAAAATAACCCGCGACAATAATATGTCCCGGGCACGTAAATGCAGAAAATGTCTTTTCTCATCCGGACTGTAACCGTCGGTTCCGGAATTCACGCCGTCAAAGACATGTCACCGGATCAGCCGCCAAAGCGGGTCATGGACTATACCATCGGTAGGGACTTGCACCCTGCCACAAAGACTTTCATATTCAGTTTTCACATTGAATAGAGATTGCAGTAACATCATCTGCTGATGATTATTATAACCCTGTGCAGGGCAGATGTAAATAGGTAATTTCAAAATCGTTGTTATTCACGGCCTTCACTCCCGCCTATAGCAGCAGCCCCGGAGACAAACACGGTTCCGTCCTCCACCCTGAACTTCACCTCTCTCCCGGCATACGACATCCCGTACGCCCGCTCCGGGTCATTCTGGTAGGAGGGCCTGGGGTCCTGGGAGAGAACCTCTTTTAACACCGAAAGCTCATCTGCCGAAAACTCCTCCCGGCATTTGTCCGAAAAGGACACCTCCAGCCGGTAATTTTTCCGCTCTGCGGCAAACCCCTCCTCCGCCTCCGGGTGAGCGTCCACATATGGAAGGTAAGGCTTGATGTCAAAAACAGGCGTTTTGTCCATCAGGTCCGCACCCGCCACATAAAGTACCGGCCCATCCTCTTCGCTTATCTCCACCCGGCAAAGCCTGACGCAGGAAAGCCCGATGGGGTTGGGTCTGAAAGGAGAGCGGGTGGCAAACACTCCCACCCGCTCATTTCCGCCGAGCCTCGGCGGGCGTACCGTCGGGCTGAAATTCTCCCGCACCGCCTCCGAAAACTCCCACAGCAGCCAGAGATGGGAAAACTGCTCAATCCCCCGCACTGCCTCCGGGCTCCGATACCTTTCCTCAAAGACGATCTTCCCTCTTGTGTCCGCAAGCCCGCTCTGCCTGGGTATTCCGAATTTCTCCGGAAAATCTGTCCTTATCCGCGCAATCGGGCGGAATATAATCTCATCTTTCATACTTTGAAATCCAATTCTATAATTTCAGGCCCCGATACCGGTTCATGCAGGCGAATATCTCTTCTCTTCTTGGCATGGCCAGATTCCCCGGGATATCCCCCTGGTTCCTCACTTCTTTTCCCACAATTGCCGCAAAGCCCTTCTTCTCAATCTGGGCAAGCAGGGAGCCGATCTGCTCCTGCACAGTCTTTTTCCCGTCAAATCCGTCCTCTTCCATCAGCTTTAGGATATATCCAAGACAGGTAAGGTGCTCGCTGTCCGCAAGCTGCTCCACATATCGCAGGTCTACCGTGTCATGGCCAAGCTGCACGCCGTCTCTTCCCATGGTCTTAATCTTGATCCTTCCTTTGTGGAACACGCCCGGATTCTTCTTCGGCTTTCTCACATACTCCGGCGCAGGTGTACCGTCCTGAGGGTAGGAAAGCCCGGGATACTCTGCCGCAGCCTCCTTCGCCGCCTCCGTGATATCCCGCGGCACATAGCGGTCCATCTGCACGATCTTGTCCGCCACCTGGAAATACGCGCCGGAACTTCCCGCAACCAGCACCGTAGAGATGCCAAACCGCTCATAGATGGCTCCCATCCGCTCAATAAACGGCGTAATGGGCTCCATATCCCGGTGGATCACCCGCTGCATCAGCTCATCGCGCACCATGAAATTCGTCGCGCTTGTATCTTCGTCGATGAAAAAGGCGCTTGCGCCCGCCTCCATCGCCTCCACCACATTTGCCGCCTGGGATGTGCTGCCGCTGGCATCCTCCGTATAGAATGCCTTTGTGTCCTTTTTATTTGGCAGGTCATTGATGAACATGGAAATATCCGTATGCTTAATGCTCCTTCCGTCCTCCGCCCGGATTTTCACCGCCGCAGCGTCCGTCACGATATACTCTCTCCCATCCCCGGCAATATGAGGATACACGCACATTTCCAGCGCTTTAAGAAGAGTCGATTTCCCGTGGTACCCTCCGCCCACGATCAACGTAATCCCCTTACGGATGCCCATGCCGGATATCTCCCCTTTATAGGGAAGGTTCATGGTCACCCGCATGGACTCCGGCGAGGCAAAGGCCACCGCGCCCTTCATGGGCCGCTGGGAGATGCCGGATTCTCTCGGCAGGACGGAGCCGTCCGCCACAAAAGCTACCAGCTCCCGCTTGGAAAGCTCCTTTCTTATAAACTCCTGATCCTCTGAAAGCTCCATCACCCGCTGGGCTTTGGCGCTGTTGATATTCTGGTAGAGCAAAGACTTCTCCACGCACTCCGGCAGGAAATCAAAGAGAATCTTTATCAGCTCCCTTGCATTGATCGTCCTTCCATTTGCAGGAAATCCCGCCTCAAACCGGACGATGATATCGCCGTTTGCCGGATTAAGGGCGCACGCGCTGCGCTCTAACACCTCCTGCCCGCATCTCGTCACCGATAGGATCCCGCTCTTCCCGGAGCCTTTCGCCTGAAAAGAATATTTCCTCGCCTGTTCCTCAAAAAGCCTGGTCAGATGATCCTGCAGGGCAATCCGCTTATGTTTCTTATCATAAAGCTGCTCCGGAAACCCGGCAGTCTTCCCCGAAACCTCCACATGAAGCTTTGAAGGAGCCGCGAAAGGATCTCCCTGCACATGGTCAATGTACAGGACATATTTCCCAAAACGGTAGCTCCCCTTCGTTCCCTTGTAGGCAGGATACCCCTTTCTGTCAATATCAAAAAGCAGCTGCCTTAAATCATTTGCTGTATTCATCAGTATTACATCCCTTCATATATTTCTCTCTTCCGCGCGTCCGCACCCAAATGCATCAAGCGCTTTATCTTTAAAGTTTTAAGCCCCGGCTAGTACGCCTCGGCCTCCGCCCTGGTCATCCAGAAATGAATCCCCGTGGTGGAATCCTGCCAGCGGTTCTCGTTAAAATCCTTCACTTCCACCCATTCGCCTTTTTTATAGACAAAATTCTCATCCACCAAAGACCATGCCTCGTCAAAATTCTCGGTAAAGTCAAAGCTTTTAATCGTAAGCACCTTCGCCCTGCTGCAACGGCAGGATGGCAGGGTTGCGGAAGTCCGCTTAGCATCCGCCGGAATAAGGAGCTGCACCATCCGGTCATTGACACATTTCTTGTAGCCAAGAAACGCCCCCTCCTCCGGGCAGTGGAGCCTGAACCACCGCGTATTCTCATCGGATAATATTCCCTCAAGATTGGCAAACTCCAGCACCGCCCCGTAAAGATCCGCCCCCTCGATGCTGCATTTCCTCATATCGCAGTAACGGAAAGATGCCGTCGTCATCTTCGCGTTTTTAAAGCTCGAGCCCCGCATGGAGCATCCGTCAAACAACGCATTTTCCACAGAGCTGCCCTCAAAATTCACTCCGTCCAGCACCGTATTCTGGAAAGAGCTTAGTGTAAAATCCATGTGGTCAAGCTCCATCCCGCTCAGATCCATGTTCCAGATTTCCTTCTCGGTAAATGCAAGCCTCTCCCCGGCCTTCCTTCCCGCCACTATGCTCTTAAACTCCTTCTCCGACAGCCTCTCCATAAAAGCACCTCCTAGTCATCTGCCAGCCTCTTATCCCATGATGCTTAAAATCCGCCCCGGCCGACGCCCCTGGGTTTACAGATCCACAATCCGCGGGCGGTGATGGGCATAGGGAAGGAATTTCTTGATCAGGTCCTGGGTCTTAAACTTCAGATGCGTCGTATTGATCCCTGTATTGCACACAAAATACTCCGCCTCCGCCACTTCCTTATCAAGAATAAGCTGCACATAATCATCTTCATCGTTCAATAATCCTACAACGCTCGCCGACCCCGGCTTTGTCCCGAGATACTCCATCATATGCTCCGGAGACGCAAAGGACATCCGGGAAACCCCCAGTTTCTTGCTGAAAGACGACGTGTCAAATGCCTTGTCCTCCGGCATCACCAGCAGGAAAAACGTCGTTTTCTTCTGGTTGCACAAAAACACGTCCTTGCGTACCGGCGCCCCAAGCACCTTCCCGATATCCGCGCACTCCTCCATAGATGCCGCCGGGTCGTTGTCCACCCGCTCAAAAGGAATCCCAAGCTTTTTAAACACCTTATATACTTCCTGCTCAAGGGGAACCCTCTCGCTTACATTCTCCGGCGGTGTTGTCACGATCTCACTGATATACATTGTCTCTTCCTCCTCTGGCCGCACACAGCGGCAGTATTCTTTAAAATTATATCACTCTGCTTTCCAAAATCAACATTTTTCAGGATTTCCCCTCAAGTTCTGCAATCCGGGCAAGCGCCTCCCATCACCTCTTCAATGTTTTTGCAGATGTCGTAAATCTGCTCATACATGGCTCTGAAGTCCGGATACTTTTCAATGACGGCAATGATTGCCTCCGGCTCATCCATACACAAAAATGTAAGCCACGCCTCTAATCTGCCTTCGATTTTTATATTTTTATTGTGCTGGATTTCCTGAAAGATGTCAAGAGGCACGAAAAGATAAAAATAAGTATTGGAAAATACTGCTGTAACTTGTTTGCCATACACAAATTCCTCCTCTAAAAGTACATACAAATGCCATTTTTCCCGAAATACATCTGTTGGATAAACTGCCCGGAAAAGGGCGATGCGATAAAGTGTCTTTATATCCTGAACGG
>CAJTQA010000056.1 GCA_910578455.1 uncultured Dorea sp. | reverse complement strand
TTTCTGAAACCTCAAAATTTGAGGTTTTGTTGTCATGCCCATTTATCTGGAATCATTTGATTTCTATAGCTTCTGCACAGAAAATCCTGTATAATTATGGGTAAGAACAAAAGATTGAAAGTCCATAGGTAGTGGCTACCCGGACGCTTACTTTGTTCAATTAGGTCAAATCGAAAATGGTGTAAACGAAGGGGCAGTTCACTGGAATGCCAAAACTGCTTTTTCGTTTACCCCATCATCGATTCTAACCTAAAGAATTAAAATCCAGGGAACACAGATTACTGTTCACTGAGAGTATGTTCCCTGGATAAAAGATTAGCATAGATCACACCGGCGTGTCAAATGAAGAGACAGTTATTTGCTTTTTGCCTGTGCCATAGAGAATAAGGTATCTTGTAAAACTTTAGAGAAATTGATATTATTTTTTTCAGCAAAAGTATTTAGCCATGCGGGAATTGTAAGGTTTTTTCTTACAGCTTTTTCGCCATATTTTTCTTCATAGGAATCAATATCTAATAATAGCATATTTACCATGCACCCATCTTCAGCAGCTATTTCAGTATAATCAGATGCCTTGGGGATTAACTCCCCGTCTTCAAGTTCTCCCAATATCCAGCCACTGGCTGCGTCAATCCCCATCTCAATAGCCTGTTCCAAGTTTTTTCCCTCTGTTACACAACCGGGTAAATCTGGAAATTCTACCACGTATCCGCCGCTTTGATCTGTAAATGGCTTAAATATAGCCGGATAAATTAATTTCATAATATTCACCTCTACTTATAAAAATTAAGCAAACAGGAATTAAAGACCTGCTTGTTTCATGATTGATTTCACTGTATCAGGATTCAGGTCCCCTCCATGTTCTGGGATTGTAACTTTTCCCGGTTTGGTCGGGTGCCTGTATTGATGATGTGAACCTTTTTGCTTTACTTGATACCCTCAGTAAACAAAGGAACACACGGTCGGAGAAGAACCAATTTTTGCTCCTGCTGCGTTGCTTTCCTTCCGCGTACGTCCAGTACGCGTCAGTCAAGTGCCTTGCAGGAACAAAAATTGGTTTCTTTCCGACTCTACGACCCTGACCATAGATATTTGGGCGATTTTCAAGGCGGACGATTGAGGCGTACTGGACGTACGCCGATTGAGGACAACGCAGAAAATCACCCAAATATCATGGTTCAGGGCGTGTATTCCTTTGTTCACTGAGGGTACCATCCGTTTTTTAATATTATTCTCTCAATTTCTCTAAACCTCATTACATACCTCCTTTTTCGTCCATGGCATCTCTCCTTTTTTTACTCTATCATAATGCGTATAATGCGTACTGTCAATAACTTATCTTAATTTTATGATGTTGGAGGCAAAAGGTATTTTGGAAGAAACATATTCATTACATGTCAAATACCATCTCCCCAATCCCTTTCCCCGGCGGCACAATCGGCAGAACGTTCTCCTCCCGCCCGATTATAAACTCAATAACCACCGGAACTTTCCGCTCACACTTCGCCTCCATAAACGCCCCCTCAATCTCCCCCCACTCCCGGACGCGAATCCCCCGCGCCCCATAGCTCTCAGCCAGCCTCACAAAATCCGGCGTATACTCCGGGCAGTTCCCGTCCGGCATGCTGCACATGTCCGGGCAGCTCCTCCGACGCCTCAGGCAAGTGCAAAAATAGCGCCTGTCATAGAACATCTCCTGCCACTGGCGCACATTCCCAAGATACCCGTTATTCAAAATACAGACAATGACCGGCAGCTCAAGAGTTACCGCTGTCGCAAGCTCATATGCCGTCATCTGGATGCCGCCGTCGCCGCAGATTGCAATCACATCCTTCCCGGGATTTCCAAGCTTTGCCCCAATGGCCGCCGGAAAGCCGTACCCCATCGTTCCAAGGCCGCCGGAAGTAAGCATCTGCTTTCCTTGCGTCAGCTCCAAAAACTGTGTCGCCCAAAGCTGGTTCTGCCCTACATCCGTCGTGATGACTGCATCGGAAAACAGCGCATTTATTTTCCCCATAACCGCAAGAGGCGTCACCCCGCTCTCCCCCCACTGCCCTGATGCCAGCGGCCGTTTTCTCCCCCACTCCCGAATCTCACGCCGCCATCCGGCACACTCTAATTCCTCCGCCCTCTCAAGCAGCCCCACAATTGCCTCTTTCGCATCCGCTTTCACCGTAATATCTGCTTTCACATCTCTTGAGGCAGATTCCGGCTCGATATCTACATGGATAATGACAGCATTCTTTGCAAATTCTTCCGCTTTCCCGGTAATCCGGTCGCTGAAACGCACCCCGATGGAAAACAGCACGTCACACCCACTCACCGCCATATTCGCGGCATACCTCCCGTGAACTCCCAAGTTCCCCACATACAGCGGATGATCCGTGGGCAGCGCCCCCATTCCCATAATCGTCGTGACAACCGGAATCCCCGTCTTTTCCGCCAGCGCAGTCATCTCCTTCCCGGCGCGGGCGGCCCGCACTCCTCCCCCGGCCAGGAAAAGCGGGCGCTCTGCCCTACTCAGGCAATCCAGCAGTGCCTTCACCCTCTCCCCGGAAATCCCATGGCCGCAGCTCCCTACACCGTATCCTTTTCCGTCTCTTCCTTCCACCGCCAATCCTTCTTCACGCCCGGCATCCAGACCATCCCCCAGCTCCCCCGGATACGCGTCACTCCCCGCAGCCTGCTGGATATCCTTCGGCAGATCCACCACCACAACTCCCGGCCTCCCCGACCTGGCGATGCAAAATGCTTTTCTGATGGTTCCGGCAAGCTCCTCCCGCCTTCTCACCGTAACCGCATATTTGGTGACGCTTTTTACTATGCTGAGGGTATCCACTTCCTGGAACGCCCGATTACCGATCAGGCGCGTCGGAACCTGCCCGGTAAAACAGACAAGGGGCACACAGTCGTAATTGGCAGTGGCAATCCCCGTCACAAGGTTCGTCGCCCCCGGCCCGCTTGTCACAAGGCATACACCCACCTTCCCGGTAGAGCGGGCGTACCCGTCCGCAGCATGGATAAGCCCCTGTTCGTGGCGGGGAAGGATGACATCGATTCCCTCCACGCCATACAGCGCGTTAAACAGATCAATCACCTGCCCTCCCGGATAAGCAAACAGCGTATCCACCTTTTCACACAACAATGCTTTCACAAAAACTTCTGCTCCCGTAACCTGCATATCCTTACATCCTCCTTTATGTATGCATGTACTTGCACGCATTAACATCATTTTTTTACGGCGCTGTCATCAGATGTACTTCCTGTACATCCAATCGTGCCGTAAACTTTATAATTTCTCTTCCTGTAATATCCCAGTTTCTTTTATACCCCGGACAAACACCGCAACCGACTGCCGGATATACCGCTCCCTGCCCACCGCAGACAGCGCCTTATCAAAGGACGCGCTCAGAAACGTATATCCAAACGTACCCGAAAAAAAGTTGAGCGCCAGACATTCAAAATCCATCTGCGGCAGTTTCCCTCTCCGTTCCATTTCCTGAAAGTATTTCGTCAGCGAGGACAAAAAAGCCTCCGGAACTTTCATGATCAGCGGCGCCGTCTCCTCGTAAATCTGAGGGGCGCGAAGTCCGATGGACAGCCTGACAAAATCCGGCGTCATCTTTTCCATGTATTTTCCCATAAACATCTCAAGGTCCGAAGTAAGCTCCCACTTTACATCCCCGAATATCTCCGGCGTAACATCTCCCCGCCACCGCTCCTGCTCCACGCCGCTTAAGATGATATCCTTTTTCGTCTTAAACTTGCGAAACAGCGTACACTCATTGACCCCCGCCTCCCTGGCAATATCCTTTGTCGTCGTTGCGACATAGCCTTTGTCGCGGATTAAAGCCATCGCCGCATCGATAATCTTCTGGCTGGTATCATCCATCCTAAAACCCCCTTACCCTCATGCAAGTGATTACTTTCATTTTATATCGGCGCCTGTCGTCCTGTCAAGAACTATCTGAAAGCAGGATTCTTTTCTATACCAGATATTACCCCTTCTCCTCCCGGCCTCTCCCGTCACGCTCCGAGATAAACAGGCCCGCCACCGCAAGCACCGTTCCCGCCGCCGAGACAGCCGTCACCCGCTCATGCAGCACCGCCGCGGATGTCACTACCGTTATCACCGGAACCATATAAATATACACGCTGGTCTTTACCGCCCCCAGCACCTTCACTGCCACATTCCATGTCACAAAGCAAAGCGCAGAGGCACCCAGCCCCAGATAGAGGATATTAAGCAGGTTCATCCTGTCCGCAAACCGCCCCAGATCCGGCTCGAAATCAAAGAAACAAAGAGCCGGCGCCATAAAGAGAAGTCCATAGAAAAACGTCCTCCGCGTAGTGAGGATGACCGGATAGCCAAAGCTCCCGATTTTTTTCGTGAGCAAAGAATAGCACGCCCACACAATCGCCGCCAGCACTGCCAGTATATCCCCCGCAGGATTCAGGGAAAGCTCAGAGCCGTTAAAGCTGATCATGGCAATGCCCGCCATGGCCACCGCAAACCCGGCAAAAAATCCGGCGCCAAGCTTTTCCCCGGCATCCTTATAAGATTTGCCGCGCCCCAATCCCCGGGACAGCATCGCTGTAAAAAAGGGCGCCACCGATATGATAACCCCCACATTTGACGCCATGGTAAAAGTGAGGGCGATATTTTCCAGCAGAAAATACAGACTGACTCCGCACAGCCCCGCCAGCGCAAAGACCGCCTCCTGCCCGCGGCTCACCCCCTTAAGGCGTTGGGGGCACACAAGAACTAACGCCAGAAATCCCAGAACAAACCGAAAAAACAAAATCTCCACCGGCTGAAAGTCAATCAGCAGCACCTTTGTAGATATAAATGTAGTTCCCCATATGACAATTGTAAATAACGCCGCCAGATTCCCGGCAAAGCTCTTATCCTTCATGAGACCAGCCTCCTCTGCATCCATCTTTTTCGGCAAATATTTTCCGGTAACTCCCCGGAGCAAGCCCGATAAACTGACTGAAATAATTGGTAAAATGGCTCTGGTCCGAAAACCCTGTCTGCATAGCCGTCTCCGCAGGAGAACTCCCCTTTGCCAGCATCTTCTTAGCCGCACCGATACGGACGGCCTCAAGATAACGGTAGGGAGTGACGCCCTTTTCCTTTGTAAAAGCCCTCAGCAGCGCAGATTTTCCAAGCCCTGCATAGCGGCAGATATCATCCAGGCAAATCCGCTCCGGGAAATTCTGTTCCATATATTCACACGCCCTCGCAATCTCCTGCCTACACGGCGAAACACAGCTCTCAAAGGGCTGTCCGAACATCTGGACAAGCCTCAAGATGAGAAACAATAAAGTTTCCTCCCGTCCAAATCCTCCGGTTTCTTCCATAATCATCTCATGGAGCACACGCACCTGGCAGGCGGTTTCCCCGTCCCGGACAACATTTTTCGAAAACCCTGGCAGCATCCGCCTCCCGGTAACTTCCTGTGCCAGGCCAAACATGACCTGCTCTCCGATATTGATTCCCCGGTAGTCAAACGCGCCCCCGCCGTTCTGCACGCAGGCATGGCTATCCCCAGGATTGAACAGTATTACGTCTCCCCTTTCCAAGACATGCTCCCTGTTCTTACAGGAAAGCATACGATCCCCGCCCTCCACAAGGCCGATAACATAATACCGGTGAAAATGAGCGGGAAACGGCTGCATGATCCCTTTAAAACGATAAGCCTCTACCCCCAGCTCTTCATCGTACACCGCCGTCCTCATTTCCTTTTTCATGCCAGCTCCTCCTGTCAAAATTGCCCTTTCCCTTCTTCCCAAACTGCCCTCAGCAGGCAATCGCCATCACTGTTATTTTACAGGAAAGGCCGACGCGTGTCTTGTAAAATATCTTCCTTTTCTTCCCTTTACATTTCTGCCTTTACAGCCCAGCGGAGTTTCGCGCACCCCGCCCTGCCGTTTCTTCTGCATTCCTCCGCCGACGGCCGGATGACGTCCTTTGCGATATCGCAGAAGATTCCTTCATTGTAAAATCGCTTAAATGCCTTTTTCACCAGCCTGTCCTCCCCGGAATGGAAGGTAAGGATTGCCGCCCTCCCTCCGGGCGCCATCGCCTCCGGCAATCCCGCCAGCATAGCATCCAGCACTTCAAACTCACTGTTCACATCGATGCGGATTGCCTGAAAGACACGCTGGCACGTCTTTTTCACCACGTCCTTTTTCTGCTTGTCCTCTGGCAGAAACGCAAGCGCGGCCTCAACAGCCTCCCTGAGCTGCGCTGTAGTCTCCGGTTTCCTGCCCCGCCTGATTCGCCCCGCAAGCTCTCCCGCGATTTCCCGGGCGTAAGGCTCGTCTGCATTTTCCGCAAGCATCCCCGCAATCTCTTCCTCACTAAGCTCCAAAAGCCGTTCCGCCGCAGTCACGCCCTGCTCAGGATTCAGCCGCAGGTCCAGCGGCCCCTCCGTCTTATAAGAAAATCCCCGCTCAGGGTTGTCAATCTGCATGGAAGACACGCCGAGATCCGCCAGCACAAAATCAAAGGGTCCGTATTCCTTCCCGATACGGGCAATCTCCGAAAAGTTCTCCTGAATCACCGTCAGCACATCCTCACCGTACCCAAGGCCATTAAGCCGCTCCTTCGTCTTCCTGAGCTCAATGGGGTCTACATCCAGCCCCCATATATGCCCCTGCCCCTTAAGCTGCTCCAGCATCCTGCGGGTATGCCCGCCGTACCCTAAGGTCAGGTCAATCCCCCTCTCCCCCGGCCGAATGTTAAGAACCTCAAGAATCTCCTCCACGCAGATGGAAATGTGCATCCCCGCCGGGGTACTTCCCTTGCTGATTACCTTTTCTATCGTATCCGCGTATTTCTCCGGCTCATGCTCTTTATATTTCTCCTCAAACCTCCTCGGATGGGTTCCCTGATACCTCTGCCTCCTCTTGTGGAGAATAAGGCTCTCTCCCGCAGAGCAGATTTTCCCGATCTCCCCCTCCGCCACAAGGTACGCCTCCCCGAAAACTGTCACCGCCCCGTCCTTCTGTAAAATATAGCTCCCGTCAGGCAGCGCGTAGAATTTCCGCCCGAAACTGTCCGGATACGTAATGTCTTCCATCAGCCGCTTTCCGTCCAACACGTCTCCCTTCACCGCCTGGTAGTGCGGCAGCACATTGCAACGGGTCAGCCCAAGCCCCTCCAAAAACCTCCGGTAAACCTTGCTGGTGCTCTCCCCCGGCATCTCCGGCTGGGCGTATACCGTTCCCGCGCAGTTCATAGTTCCCGCGCTGATGCCCATCACAATCCCGTCAAATCCCTTAATCGCCTGGATAAGCCCGATTCTTTGAAAAAAACGGTTCTGAGTTGGCACATGGCCTCCCCCCAGGATAAGCACGTCATAAGCCCGGAGATTTTTCACTGTCTCCTCACCGTTGCGACTGTCGCACACATCAAACGCCGAGACCGAAAGCCCCGTCTCCCTCACCGTCTTCTCAAAAAAGAACCGCATCTCATTATTCTGCATATATGCGTCCGGATTGGCGCAGATGAGCAAACATCTTGACTGTTCCTTCCAGTCTGCCTTAAGATTATCCACCAGGCGGTTCTCCGGGTTAAATCCTTTGTAGGACGGCTGCTTTGCCTCCCGGTAAGAGCCGGTGGGGCTGCTTGTCAAATATAAGGTCATAGGTTCATCCTCCTTGTCTGTGACTGAAATCGTAACATATACGGACAGGTAATTCAATCATGACATTTCGTCTTAAGAACTTTTCTTTAACATGAAAGCTGCCGGGTTAAACCGACAGCTTTTCATAGGATACAAGCTCATCCAGAGAAATGCGCTGCACCCCATGGCGCTCCGGGTCGGCAGGACTTCCATCCCCATACCCTATTGCCAGAATGTTGATCGGCTCTAGCGTATCCGGAAGTTTGAATTCCTCCCTGATAATGTCAGGCTTAAAGTAGCATATCCAGACAGATCCCAATCCCAGCTCCGTCGCTTCCAGCATCATGTGATCCGTAAGAATCGACGCATCTATATCAGTAGTCTTCTTCCCGTCAAACGGGCGCGTCCACGCCCTGTCATGCTCAGAGCAGACGATAATCGCCAGCGGCGCCCCATAAATATTTGCCGCCTTCCCGACCTTACCCAGCCCCTCGTCCTCCTGCACGACAATCAGGCGGACTGGCTGAAGGTTCGCCGCCGTAGGCGCTGCATGGGCCGCCTGCAAAATCTTTTCAAGCTTTTCCGGCTCCACCTTTTTACTTTTGTAATCACGGACAGAATAACGTGATTTCGCAATTTCCAAAAAATCCATAAGTTCTCCTCCTGTTATGAAACTTGATTTCCAGATTACTCTGTACTATAATTATACCGCAAGCCGCCGCAAAGGCAAGAATGCACTTTTCAGGTATATACTATCCAAAAAGTAAGTAAGGAGAATATCCATGAGCGTAAATTGCAAAAACAGCTATACCTGCCCCGTAGAGGCAACCATTGACCTGATCGGAGGAAAATATAAATCCGTCATCCTTTGGCATCTCATGGGAAAAACCCTGCGGTACAGCGAATTGCACAGGCTGATTCCAAAAGCAACTGATAAAATGCTGGCACAGCAGCTAAGAGAACTCGAAAAAGACGGGCTGATAAACAGAAAGGTATATCCCGTCGTTCCTCCCAAAACGGAATATACCCTTACAGACTTTGGAAATACGCTGTTTCCAATTTTAAATACTATGTGTGACTGGGGAAGAGATTACCTGGATAGCAGCAGCCCATAGACCTCATCTTCCCCGGACATAATGCTTGCATCAGCTCAGCATTATGTTCGCGCTGATCTTATTTCCGCTCATCATATAGCTGTAATCTGGCGTGATTTGCCCATCTGTCTTTGCATACAGCAGCATGCCCGAAACTTTTCCGTTGCCGGATGCATCTTGATTTTTCACATACGCAAAAATCTGGTATACATTCCCAGAGTGCAGCGTCGCCTTGTCATACTGCATCTGCATGGTCCTGCCGTAATATTTAGTGTCCAGATTCCATTTGATCGGATAACAGATTAATCAAATAGTGTTGGAGAATCAGGATGGTTAAATGATTTGAAACACATCAATATCTGTTCCCTGGTACATTTCTCCACTGCAAGATTTTCAGGTATTGAATTTTCATCGAAAAACGCAATTTCGGTCGTTTCTATGTTTTCTTCAAATTTTCCGCCATCATATTTGCACATAACAAAAATCTTGACTACACCGTATGCATAGTTTGTTACATTATGCTTTCTCCAATCCTGAACGGCAATCAGTTTTTCTGCCGATACAGTAAAGCCCGTTTCTTCTTTTACCTCCTTCACTGTATTCGTTGCAACAGACTGATCTACATCACACCAACCGCCCGGCAATGACCAAGTACCGTTATTTTCATGAACAAGGAGTATTTTACCGTCAATAAATATAGCAGCTCTTGTATCGACTTTTGGTGTCTGATAACCATTTTCATTGCAGAACAAGTCATAAACCTTATCAATCGAAATGTCTGTTTTGGCAGAAATCATTTCAGCAGAAATCTTTCTTAATTCTTCGTACCGTTCTCTATCATACTTATCTTTTCCGTATTGAAGGCCTGCCTGTGCAATACTTTGAATACGGATTGCAAAGCTTATCCATTTATCATTCATATCTGCTGTCTCCATAAACCCCAACTTATCAAATCAGCTTAAACACCACTTTGCAATATTTTCAATCAACTTTGCTGGTAATGCCCTATCATAAGGAAAATATACTGCATTTTTCTTAGCGGCAAATCCGTTTAGTTCCAACGCAAACTTTTCAATAGCTTCACTCCCTGCATAAAAACTGACGTGCTTTTTACAAGCAGAAAATGAGATGGCTTTTCCTTCTTTCTCATAATACGGCATACTCCATAAGATACGTTCATTTACACCCGGAACACTGTTCTGTAATATAATCATCATCTCTGTTAAGTGTGCATGTTTTTCCATAGGTTGTGAATCTATATATTCTAACACTGTTTTAGGTGCTTCCCCACAGTAATGGCCCTGATTTGTTCTTTCAAATTCTCTCCCGCATTTTGGACATGTCCACATAATCCGTTTTCTCCATAAATTCCGTATTTATTATTCCGTTCAACTCCCCGATAAACCGGAAGTTAACAACCTAAAGTCTGTAAGCAATTTCCAATGCAGAAGATACAGCATTATTTATGATATTTGATGTCATTTTTTCTTTGGCATTAAAATCTATTTGAATTTCTACTATAACTTCTAAGATAGAATGCTTTGGCATTGCTTTAATATTCCATTTGCTATCTTTCAACAAATTCCAATATTGTTTCTGAATATCTGCCGTTCTGGCACATAGCCACAATGCAGTCCATTTCCATGGACACGCGAGCGTAAGCTGCGACTTTCGCCCGCTCTTTCAGAGCCGGGATTTTCGGCTCTATCCTGATTATCTTCGCCATAAGATCACTCCTTCCGCTACTATAACGCTAAAACCGCATTAAGTCAACGGTTTTCCAGCCAGTAATGTACCCGAAATTGGGCGGTATTTTTCCAGCAGTTTTGTATCAATTATGGCTAATACTTCCCTATCGATGATGCCTTTTTCCAGCATGGATTTAGCGATGGAAATTTTCTGATCCCAATGTTTTCCCTGCCGCTCCGGCATTTTCCTGCATAAGCCATTCCTCCCTTCCAATGCGCCCAGAGGGAACTGCCACTCTTAAGAATGGATTAGTCCGATATATTTTCGCTCTTATCCCGGCACTCTCCGTGCAAAGAAAGAATTCTTTCTTGTTTTAGTTCAAGATTGCGAACAAGTTTTTAACACAGATGATAGACAGACACAGCCCCATGATGACACAGGCAATATTGATACCGCCCCAAACTGTACGCAATCCATCAGGCAATACAATTTGCAGAAATACGGGAATCAGCGTTGCAAAGGGCAGCACACTGATAATAAGGACTGCAATACTTATATTTTGTAATTTTATCTTTTCCATAGTTACCTCATTTCTTTCTTCCCAAATCTTTTAACAGCCAAAAAAAGAGCTAATATAAAAACCACTATTGCACATGGCAAGAACGGAAATACTGAAAATGCTGTGCCTGTGCCTTCTGCCGTAAAATCATGCAGCGAACAAGATACCAGATAACCACTGTAACAGTAAGGATACGCAATCCAAAGCGGTGTATTGGCTATTAAAACGCCAGGAATAACAAGAAACAGATTAAGCCCTACGGAAAGCAATGCTTTTTCAAACAATACTGTAATCGCCCACATAGCCGCTATACATGGCAACATAGTAAGGAATAACCCTACACACCACTTTACAAGATAAAATACTGGTAAGGCATCTGTAATCCCTGCCATGTGAGTAGCAATGATACCTGTAATCAAAAACACAATGAAGAAAACAACCATTTCCATAAACAGGTAAAACATCAAAATCCCAAATTTTGCCAGAGATAAGGCATAACGGCTAACTGGCAATGCCAGCATCTTCAGAATGCCATTATGCTGCGTTTCACGCCCTGCAATCATTACACATACAACAATCATAGAAAATGGCAATAGATAATAGGCGTAGACTAATGCGCTCTGGATAAACATGGCAGACCACGCATTTGTATATTCTGGGGAAAAATACCTGCTTAAATTGGCAACCCCCGATATTACTACTAACAAAGGCGCAATAAATATCAAAGGAACGATTTTCGACCGCTTTACCTTTTTAAATTCAATCTTTAATAAATCAAAAAAATTCAAAAAAATCCCTCCTATTCATAACGTAAATGTTTCGCCATCCATAAGCCTATTCCTAAAAGCAAAAATGTTTCTGCCATAGATATAATAGCTATTCCATTGTCTGGCTGTGCGCTCATAGCAACAGCAGGCTTTAACATTACAACAAATGGGTGAACTAATAGCAAACTGACATTTGAACCTGCCAAGGCCATTCCGCTTAAAAATCCGGCAACTCCAATTCCAAGTGGCATCCACATATTTGGGGAGCGAGAGGAAACCAAAACCATAAAAGATAATGTCGGCATAGAAGTAATAAAGGAATATGCTGTAAATATAAGCAAAGTGTCCATTTCAAAAGTACCTTTCGGCAAGTCGCTGATACCAATTTTTAACAAAGCTAAATTCTGTAACACAATCGCTGTCAAAAGCAACACTGTTAGAATAAAAAACTTGCACAAATACATTTTAGGAACACTAATCGGCAACATATACATCTTTTTGATTGCAGTTCCTTTAAATTCCATGTTATAAACCATACAGGCGGCCACAACAATGCCAAACATGTTCAAAACCATAATCATTCCGTAAAGCTGTGTTAAAAGAACGTCCATCGGAGCTAACGGAAGGTTCAGTAATGTATCCTTGCGTACAATAAAATTGACAAACGCATAGGCTGCTCCCAAGATACCAACTAATAACAACAACGGAATAACACCAGTCCTTTTTTCTTTCCGAAGTTCAATGATAAGTGTTTTCATAACCTGGCCCTCTGCTTTCTGGCTGCATTATCCTTATCAATCATGGAGAGGAACATATCTTCCAAATTAGCGGAACTAATCTTATTATTCGCTGCGAAACCTGCCTGTACTGCATTCTGCCTAAGTTCATCAAGACTTCCCTCGAACAGCAGCCGGCCATGATTAAGAATGCCGATGTCATCTGCCATCAATTCTATTTCCGACAGCATATGAGAAGATATTAGGACGGTGCAATCATAAAGGCTCGGCAATGACTTTATCAGATTACGGATTTCATGAATACCGGAAGGGTCAAGACCATTTGTAGGTTCGTCTAAAATCAGGATTGGCGGACGCCCAAGCAAAGCTCCCGCAAGCCCTAGACGCTGTTTCATGCCCAACGAATATTTTTTGGCAAGCCGGCTGCCAAACTCTGACAAACCGACTAACTCCAATGCATCATTCACCGCACTTTCCGGCAGCCTCAAAATTCTGCGGATAATATCAAGGTTTTCCCGGCCTGTCAGATTTGCGTAAAAAGACGGGGATTCGATAAATGAACCCACTTTCTTTAAAATGCTGATCCGGTCATCCGGAAAATGACCTCCGTCAACCGTGAATCTTCCGCCTGTAGGCGATGTGAGCCCTAACAACATTTTCATTGTAGTAGATTTTCCCGCTCCATTAGGGCCAAGGAAACCGTAGATACTGCCTTTCTGAATGTGCATGGAAACCTTATTGACCGAAATAAAATTTTTATGTTTCTTTGTCAACTGCTCCGTAGTGATAATATAGTCCATAAAAAACTCTCCTTTCTTTTTTCTTTAGTTTACATCCCCAATCTGACATTAACTTTCTCGTATCCTTACTTTTACCTTACTTTTTTGCCATAGGATTCCGAAAGCCGTTCCGCTATGCTATAATATTACTGCTGTTATTGATAGATTTTTGAAAGGTGGATTATACAAATGGAACTATCATTTTTGCATACAAAAAAAATCCTGTTGGTTGATGATGAGCCAGAACTGCGTAAATTAGTAATTGACATCCTATCAGATGACGGTTTCTCAAATATCATTGATGCAGGAACTGTCCAGACCGGACTTATCTTTGCCAGGCAGGAAAAACCCGACCTTGCAATCCTTGATGTCATGCTGCCGGACGGGAACGGATTTTCTCTTATGAAGAAATTACGGGCATTTACGAATATTCCAGTTATATTTCTGACAGCAAAAGATGAGGCGGCTGATAAACTTGCCGGCTTAGGACTTGGGGCAGATGATTATGTGGTAAAACCTTTTTTGCCGCAGGAACTATTATTGCGTGTCCATGCAGTTTTACGCCGATGCTATAAAGCAGATTCCCCATTATTAGAGCTGGAAGGCTGCACGATAGATTTCAGTCGTGCCGAAGTCAATAAAAATGGAATTATAGTTGCCCTGACTGCCAAAGAACATGCGCTGTTAGAAACATTATCCCGCAGTGAGGGAAGAATCGTAAGCATTGATACCTTATGCGAAACATTATGGGGCGATAATCCTTTTGGATATGAAAATAGCCTGAATGCCCATATCCGGCGTATACGGGAAAAAATTGAAACTGATCCTTCAAAGCCTGTATCACTCATAACCGTTAAAGGACTTGGTTATAAATTAAATGCAAGGAAGTGAAACCATGAAAGTATTTAGCAAATATATCTCAAAGCACTTACTGTCTTTTATTGGACTTATTCTGGCTCTCGTTATATTGAACATAGCTGCATTTTTTTTTACATTTTACAATGCAGTATCAAAAAACTTTGGAAGTATCTCTCCGCAGAATATGCTAAAACAGGTGGCAGTAGCTTCATCTTCCAATGGCATAACGAATGAAGCGGAAAGAATGATAATAACCAACTCTTTATGGGCAATGTATCTGAATATGGAAGGCTCCTGCAATTGGACTGTTAATCTGCCAGCGGAAATTCCAACTGAATATTCGATTCAGGATATTGCAATATTCTCCAAGGGATATTTGAATGACTACCCCGTATTTGTACGGAGTGATGCAAATGGCTTATTAGTGATTGGTTATCCCAAAAACAGCTATATGAAAATTACCAGCAATTATTATCCTATTGACACGGTTCGTAAAATCCCCTTCTTTTTTCTTGGCATCCTTGTATTCGACCTGCTGGTTCTGTTCCTTGCCTATTCACGTTCCAAAGCACAAATCAGCAAAAATACAGAACCAATTATTTCCTCGATTGCCACCTTGTCAGAAGGGAAAAGCATAAATCTTTCTGTAAGCGGCGAACTATCAGAAATAGCTGACAGCATCAATAAAGCATCTAATATCATCAGCCGCCAGAATACTGCGCGGGCAAATTGGATCAGTGGTGTATCCCATGACATCCGCACGCCGTTATCCATGATTATGGGATATGCGGACCGAATCGTTAATGACGAAAATACCAGTAGCCGGATTAAGGAACAGGCGGCTGTTATATCCCGGCAAAGTATCAAAATAAAAGATTTAGTGCAGGATTTGAATCTCGTATCAAAGCTTGAATATGAAATGCAGCCTCTGCGGAAAGAAAATATCCGTCTTTCAAAACTGTTACGTTCCTATGCTATAGACCTGATAAATAGTGGTCTGCCGGATTTCTATTCTTTAGAGGTAAATATTTCTCCTGACTCTGAAAACAGCATGATAGAATGCGATACAAAACTGATTACACGAGCCGTCAATAATCTGGTTCAAAACAGCATTCACAGCAATCCCAAAGGCTGCACAATTATTTTGTCGTTGCAGATAGCAGAAAGCAAACTTCTTTTAACCGTTCAGGATAATGGCATTGGTATTTCTGCTGAAAAATCAGAAGAACTGGAAAGCAAACCACATTACATGGAGAGTACCGATGACCGCTTAGATCTCCGTCATGGCTTAGGACTTCTTTTAGTACGACAGATTATTGAAGCGCACCACGGAACAATAGAAATAGAAAGCAGACTACAGCAAGGGTATAAAACTAATATATACTTCTCAGGCAACCCCAAACCATGAGCAAATCACAAAACTGCATCATACAGAGCCTTTTTAACCTTTGATTGTCCACTAACTGTTGTTTTATTTTCCTGCAAAAATAGAATTACAAATATATCCCCGCCGCTTTAGCAAAATTGGCTTTTCTTACGATAAGTTCTGACTGTTTTTCTTTTGACAGACTATCAAATACGCCTTTGTAGCCGTTCTCCAACAATGGAGTACCCTTTGCCAGTAAATACGGCTTTGTATCCAGCCATTTGTAATATTTCCAGTGCTTTATCGTCATAAAGCCGGTATCCCGCTTCACTTTTGCCAGTCGGCTTTAACAGCCCGATTTCATCATAATAGTGGAGCGTGTGCACGCTGATACCTGTTAAATTTGATACTTCTTTTACTGTCCTCATTACTATCGGTTCCCTGTTCTTGATATATCCACTCTAACCCATGACGTTCCATGAGGGGCAATAGGTTATTTCAAATATTTTTGAATATACCACATTTCAAGCATGGCGAAAAGATTTTCGGTCAGGCTTTCAAAACTTGCCAAACTTAAAATAGCTGGCAGCGCAAGAAGATTCCGTGCGGCAAGTCCACAAAGGGGCAGCTGGAAAAGCCAGCGTAGGGGAAGGGCAGCTTCACCTGTAATGATTGGAGCAGATTGGAAATCTACGGAAATCATCTGCTGTCCGCAAGAAACTCCCGGCAGGGCGCAATGCACCACTTCCCCAAGTGGGTATATAATTGCGCCTTCTTTCAGAGGGGAGTTTTCCGGGTTTCCGGGTGGAACCGTTCCTTTCCTGACAGGTCATGCCCCTGCATGATCAGTTCCTGTTTTCTGTAAGAACCTGTGCCACAGTAAGCGCCAAATATTCCTGCGGATTTCCCGCTCCTCAAGTATCACCTATAATTGTAGTCG
>CAJTQA010000055.1 GCA_910578455.1 uncultured Dorea sp. | reverse complement strand
TACGCTGAAAAGTCAGTAAAATCAATGGTTTACAGACTTAAAAAGCAGACACTAAGTACGCTCTTTCATAGAAAGCCATTCTTGCGTTTCATCTCGGAGTTTTTTAGGAATGTATAATCTACGAAGTTTTCCGCCTTTGCTATATAAATCAAAATATCCTAAATTAACATGTTCAACCTTGATTTTGATTAACTCACTTACTCTTGCTCCTGTAGCTGCTAAATACCAGACAACAAAATACCATTGCATATTACCATCTTTTTTTAATTTTCTCTTTAGAAATTTGTAGTCCGCATTACTAATTACATTTTCCAAAAAATTTTTTTGCTGAATTTTAACATACGATAGACGTAAATTTTGCAGTTGTAGAAAATCCAGATATTTGTTGACGGCCTGTATCCTGAGATTGACAGTTTTCGGTTTGAAATATTCTATTAGATATCCTTTATACGCCAGTAAATTTTCTTTTGATATAGAATCATAGTTTTGATTGTAATAATTGATTGTCCATATATAGGCAGAAATGGTTCGTTCTGATAAGTTTGCTCTTTGTAAATAATCTTTAAATGTCATTTTTTACCTCCATAATATGCGAAATTCCTTGTCATTTAAAGATTATAAATCGAAAACATTACTTGTCTTCCTACATAAGACAATATTGTTTCTTGAGTTTATCTGGATAGCTCTTATTCAATATAGCATAAATATATGATAGGATTATTTGACAATATAGAAAAAACCTCAACTGAGTTTTTTTTCTATAGCAGTTATTTTAAAAAATATAGAATCAATTAATTTTATTATTCTTTTTTGCTCAGCGTATGGTGGTATCGGAACCAATATTTCTTTTAATGTGAGAGGTTTTAATTCCTTTTGATTTGTAGAACCTTCCCCTTTTTTTTCAAGATTTCCTTGGTTAGCTTTCATAAATAAATATAAATAAAATGTGTGAATATTATCACATGCACGTATTATAGTAATATGCGAATCAGGTACTATAGGATATCCCTCTAAATTGTCACTCAATTGGTAATATCCTACGCGTCCAAGTGTGCCTGTTCCCGTAGAATTAATTACGATATCACCGTTACACATATATTCATCAACAGGGTATTTATTTAGCATATTTTCGTCAAGACATAGTGCTAATTTTATATCAATACCGTTATATTTTGTATTGCATTTTTGAGCAAATACAAGTGTCTTGCTTTTCTCTACATACTTAGGAGATTTGCCTCGTTTAATTTCTTTACTACAACAATTTTTTAAACGTGTCCATTCCCACGTATCAGGAATTTCAAATGGTATTTCCTCATCAATACATTTTATTGTACCGTCAGCAAACTTCTCATAATAGGAGTTATCCTCACTTTTGAATATGGTGGATTCCTTCTTATCACGTTTGATTTTGCCTTCTTTTATAAGGTGTTCCTTTTTATCCCTGATATGCTCTAACAGAACGGAGGCTGGTTCGTCATCCGGGTTTTGCAAAACAAGTTTGCCGCGGATTGCACGATTCAAAACTTTTACTTTTGTTGCCTCAAGCAGAGTTACAAGACCTTCCTTTTCTTTAGATAGTTTTCGTATATGAAAAAGATAATCATTTAATTTTTTATGCATAAGCAGTTGCTCTTTGTGAGGCGGTATCGGTATTAAAAAAGTGGATAAGGTTTCAGCACTAAGTCCTCCCCTGCCAGAACCCACTTGCCTAGAAAAGATTTGGTTTTGAATATATGGTGATATGATTACTTTGTGAACAAAATACCTTAACAGTGAATCTAATAATCTAATAATAATCACATGTTGATTCACATTTGCAATATCAAAATCGTCTGGAATCAAAGCACATCGACCAATGGAACCTCCAGTAATATTTAAAAGAATATCTTTTGGTTTTACTATACTTCCAGATTTTTTTTGATTTAATTCTTCTGAAATATAAGCAACATTCGCTAAGTCAAGTCCATCGTTATATACGTTTTGAGAACGAATAAATTTTATACCCATATTGTTATAAGCGGAACTACCGCCAGTGGGTGTGCTGCCTGCTCCTATTTTTACAGTTAAAGACAATAGACGACTCCACGCCCACCCCTCCGGCACCTCAAAAGGTATTTCATCCTCAATACATTTCACCGTCCCGTCCGCGAACTTCTCATAATGCAAACTATCAGAAAGAAAGATATCCCCTATAGACGAAAAAAACGACCACTGACGGTATGGTCGTTTTTTGCATTATCATTTTTTATGTTTCTTCTATTTTAATTAAGCAACCCCATTGACAGCCTTAGCCAGACGGGAAATCTTTCTGGAGCATGTGTTCTTGTGGTACACGCCCTTCGTTCCTGCCTTATTGATCTCAGCTATAGCGACTCTGAGCGCTGCCTGAGCAGCCTCTGCGTCTTTATTAGCGACAGCTGTCTCTACTTTTTTGATGCAAGTTTTTACTTTTGACTTGATTGCTTTATTTCTTGCAGCCTTTGTTTCGTTTACTAAGATTCTTTTCTTTGCAGATTTAATGTTAGCCAATTTGTCCACCTCCGATATAAATATTTCGACTTTGTGATCGATGATCCGTTCGTTAGATCCGGACACGGACGTTCTAACGAAACATACGAATTTATTTTATTCCAGGTTCTTTGTTCTGTCAATACATATTTTTGAAAACTTTGTAAAAACTACTCGGTAAAAGTAAATCAAGGGGGCGAAGTTATGCTTGAAAAGTATAGTATCAGGACTGACCTTGCATTGGAGCAGAAAGAGAGATTTGAATCGGATAACGTGGAAGTGCCGGGGGTCGTCCTGGATGAGAGCTATGACGATGAGAAAGAGATCAGGACGACAACAGTGAAGATTGAGACGGAAAACGGCGCGAAGACGATGGGGAAACCGGTGGGAACGTACATTACCATGGAGGCACCCAACATGACGGTTCCGGATGAGGGTTACCATGAGGAGATATCGGAAGAACTTTTGAAGCACCTGAAACAATTTGCCCACCTTGAAAAGAAGGATTACTCTGTATTGGTGGTAGGGCTGGGGAACCGGAAGGTGACGCCGGATGCCCTGGGTCCTTATGTGGTGGACAACTTAAATATAACGAGGCATATCGTGAAGGAATATGGAAAATACGCCATGGGGGAGGATCAGGCGCGGCTGGTGAGCGCTATCGTTCCGGGAGTTATGGGGCAGACCGGAATGGAGACGGTGGAGATACTGAAAGGCGTGGTGGAGGAGACGAAACCAGATCTGCTGATTGCCATTGACGCCCTGGCAGCCAGAAGTTCCAGGAGGCTAAACAGCACCATCCAGATTGCGGACACGGGTATAAATCCGGGTTCCGGGGTGGGGAACCACCGCAATGCCATTACCGAGGACACAGTAGGCGTTCCCGTCATTGCAATCGGAGTTCCCACGGTTGTGGATGCGGCTACCATTGTCAATGATACGATGGAAAACCTGATTGAGGCCCTGGAGACTTCCGAGACGCTGAAAGGGGTAGGCGTTGTCATGCAGGGGTACAATGCGGCGGAAAAATATGAGCTGATCAAGGAGCTGATCTCTCCGCACTTAAACGGCCTGTTCGTGACCCCAAAAGATATCGACGAGACGGTGAAACGCATAAGCTTTACAATTTCCGAATCGCTGAATATGCTGTTTTCAGGAGGACATGCACATAATCGCTAGAGGTGCGACATATGATACTAAGGATTGGAAGTGTCATAAGAATAAAACAGAAATTGTCAGGGGCGTAGGAAGTGTATCAGGGAAAGCGAATCAGCCAGATTTTATTTATTATTGTTTTGTGTGTCTTCATATTATATGCGGGATTCCATCTGAACCTCGGCGTATCGGATGAGATGACGGTGTACTTTAACAGCTTTTTTCTCCACTATGCGGAGAAGACGTATCTTTCAGGGTTATCCTATACGTCACAGGGCGGAGGGCCGCTGCCGGAGCAGTGGGTGGCAGAGTGCGCCGCGCGGCTCCTCCCTCTTGGCTCCTATGTCTCGGAGAATGCTCCTTTAGATATGGAGGTAGAAGATAACGAGACATATGAGATGATCCTCGAGCAGCAGGCAAATGACGAGAATGCCGTGGACGAAGACGGGAAATTGGTTGATAACGGGAAGAAAGACGAAAGCAAAAGCAAGCCGCCTGAAACGATGGCGAAAAAAGTTGATATTTCAAAAGAAAAGCTTTCAGATTTTGAGTATCTTGTCAGCAATTTCTATACGGTTGACGGAACAACATCAGTAAGCGCAAAGGACCTGAATGCGGAAAAACTTCTGGCGAAGGATCTGAAACTGGACAAAAAGACAAAAGGCCCGAAGGTGCTTATCTACCACACACATTCCCAGGAGGATTTTAAGGATTCAAAAAAGGGCGATTCCAGCACGACTATCATGGGGATGGGCGCATATCTCGCACAGCTTCTGAATGAGAAGTACGGCATTGAGACGCTGCACCACGAAGGGGTCTATGACCTTATCGATGGGGAGATGGACCGCAGCAAGGCGTATCAGCTGGCAGAGAAGGAAGTAAAAAAGATCCTGAAGGATAATCCGGGCATTGAGGTGGTAATCGACCTCCACAGAGATGGGGTGGGGAGCTCCACCCATCTTGTGACGGAGATTGACGGGAAGGAGACGGCACAGATCATGTTTTTCAACGGAATGAGCCGGACGAAGGCAAACGGCGACATTGCGTATCTCCACAACCCGTACATAGAAGACAATCTGGCATTTTCTCTGCAGATGCAGATCGCGGCGGCAAAACTGTACCCCGGATTTACGAGGCACATATATCTGAAAAGCTACCGCTATAATCTTCATTTAAAGCCAAAATCCCTTCTGATCGAAGCAGGGGCACAGACCAACACGGTGGGGGAGATGAGAAATGCTATGGAAGCGCTTGCGAAAGTGCTGAATGAATGTATCAATAAATAGCAGTCTGAAACATACAACATAGTGTATAAAAAGGAGAAAAAATATTTGCTTAATACCATTCTTTGTGCTAGTATTAAGCAAGTATGGATAACGATGAGCATGTGAAAGGGTTTGTAAGAAATGGCGAAGAAGAATACATATGATGCGGGCAGTATTGCGGTGCTGGAAGGCCTGGAGGCGGTCAGGAAACGTCCGGGCATGTATATAGGCAGCGTCTCCACAAAGGGGCTTAACCATCTGATCTATGAGATCGTGGATAATGCGGTGGACGAGCATCTGGCAGGCTTTTGCAGCGAGATACGGGTGACGCTTGAAAAGGACGGATCAGCCACGGTTTCAGACAACGGGAGAGGCGTTCCGGTTGACCTTCACGCGAAAGGCGTATCGGCGGAGCGGGTTGTGTATACGACCCTTCATGCAGGGGGGAAATTTGATGATTCCGCATATAAGACGAGCGGCGGGCTTCATGGGGTCGGCTCCTCGGTGGTAAACGCGCTGTCTGTCTATATGGATGTGCAGGTGAGCCGGGGCGGAGCCATCCACCATGACAGGTACGAGCGCGGGATACCGGTGATAGAGCTTGAGGACGGGCTGCTCCCTGTCATCGGGAAGACGAAAAAGACCGGAACGAAGATTAATTTCCTGCCGGATGACACGATCTTTGAAAAGACTAAGTTCCGGGCGGATGAAGTGAAGAGCAGGATGCATGAAACTACGTACCTGAATCCGGAGCTTACCATTATCTTTGAGGACTTGAGGGGGAGCGAGGCAGAGCGGGTCGTATACCATGAACCGGATGGGATCCTCGGGTTTATTAAAGACCTGAACGCAAAGAAAGAGGCGGTGCATGATCCGGTGTATTTTAAAGGAGAGTCCGAGGGCATTGAGGTTGAGGCTGCCTTCCAGTATGTCAACGAGTTCCATGAAAATGTCCTTGGTTTCTGCAACAACATATACAATGGAGAGGGCGGCACCCATCTGACCGGATTTAAGACGACCTTTACGGCAGCCATCAACCAGTATGCCAGGGAGCTTGGCGTGCTGAAGGAAAAGGATGCGAATTTTACAGGAGCGGACATCCGCAACGGCATGACGGCGATTATCTCCATCAAGCACCCGGACCCGAGGTTCGAGGGACAGACGAAGACGAAACTTGACAACCCGGATGCCGCCAAGGCAGTGGGGAAGGTTACAGGGGAGGAGATTGTGCGGTATTTCGACCGCAACCTTGAGAACCTTAAGAAAGTCATCGGCTGTGCGGAGAAGGCGGCGAAGATCCGCAAGACCGAGGAGAAGGCGAAGACGAACCTGCTCACGAAACAGAAGTATTCCTTTGACAGTAACGGAAAGCTTGCAAACTGCGAGAGCAGGGATGCGAAAAAGTGCGAGATCTTTATAGTGGAGGGAGACTCGGCGGGGGGCTCCGCCAAGACTGCCAGGGATCGGATGTATCAGGCTATACTCCCCATCAGGGGCAAGATTTTAAATGTGGAGAAGGCAAGTATTGACAAGGTGCTTGCAAACGCGGAGATCAAGACGATGATCAATGCCTTTGGGTGCGGATTCTCGGAAGGCTACGGCAATGATTTTGATATCGCAAAGCTCCGCTATGACAAGATTATCATCATGGCGGATGCGGACGTGGACGGGGCCCATATCTCAACGCTCCTTCTGACGCTCTTCTACCGTTTTATGCCCCAGCTTATCTATGAGGGGCATGTATATATCGCCATGCCGCCCCTCTATAAAGCGATGCCGAAAAAGGGCGAGGAAGAGTACCTTTATGACGACAAGGCGCTGGAAAAGTACAGGGCGTCGCATGACGGCCCCTTTACCCTGCAGAGATATAAAGGGCTCGGGGAGATGGACGCGGAGCAGCTCTGGGAGACGACCCTGAACCCGGAGACAAGGATGCTGAAGCTTGTAGAGATTGAGGATGCGAGGATGGCATCGGGCGTCACGGAGATGCTGATGGGTACGGAAGTTCCGCCGAGGCGGGCGTTTATCTATGAGAATGCCACAGAGGCGGAGCTTGACGTGTAAGTGGGGGATAAAAGGATGCAGGATTCACAGATTATCAGAACCGAGTATTCGGATGTAATGAAAAAATCATATATAGATTATGCCATGAGCGTTATCATCGCAAGGGCGCTCCCGGACGTGCGCGACGGGCTGAAACCGGTGCAGCGGCGCACCCTCTACGATATGCACGAGCTTGGCATACGTTTTGACAAGCCTTACCGGAAGTGCGCCCGTATCGTGGGCGATACGATGGGCAAGTACCATCCCCACGGCGACAGCTCCATTTATGAGGCGCTTGTGGTCATGGCGCAGGAGTTTAAAAAAGGGATGGTACTGGTGGACGGCCATGGAAATTTCGGCTCTATAGAGGGAGACGGCGCGGCCGCCATGCGTTATACGGAGGCCCGCCTGGCAAAGATTACCCAGGATGCATATCTTGCGGATCTTGATAAGGATATTATCAATTTCCTGCCGAATTTTGATGAGACGGAAAAGGAGCCGGAAGTGCTTCCGGTGCGGATTCCCAACCTCCTTGTAAACGGCGCGGAAGGGATTGCAGTGGGCATGGCGACCAGCATCCCCACCCATAACCTCTGTGAGGTCATCGACGCGGTAAAGGCGTACATGAAAAATGACGAGATCAGCACAAAACAGCTTATGAAGTATGTAAAGGGGCCGGATTTCCCCACAGGCGGAATCGTGGTGAATAAGGATGACCTTCCCGGAATATACGAGAGCGGAACGGGGAAGATCAAAGTCAGGGGAAAGGTTGAGGTGGAAGAGATGAAAGGCGGGAAGAAACGCCTTGTCATCTCCGAGATTCCGTATACAATGATAGGGGCAGGGATCGGAAAATTCCTGAACGATGTCTGTTCTCTGGTGGAGACAAAGAAGACTTCGGATATTGTGGACATATCCAATATGTCTTCCAAGGAAGGCATACGGATCGTCATTGAGCTGAAAAAGGGCGCGGATGCGGAAAACCTCACGAACATGCTCTACAAGAAGACCAGGCTT
This sequence comes from uncultured Dorea sp., assembly GCA_910578455.1. Lineage (GTDB taxonomy): Bacteria > Bacillota > Clostridia > Lachnospirales > Lachnospiraceae > MD308. The sequence goes on along the minus strand of CAJTQA010000055.1, from coordinate 8,600 downwards.
GAGGATACGTTTGGGGTCAACATGCTGGCGGTGGCAAACGGAAGGCCGGAGACGATGGGGCTTAAGAAGATCATCGAGCATCATGTGGATTTCCAGTTTGAGCTTGCCACAAGAAAGTACCAGACGCTGCTGAAAAAGGAGCAGGACAAAAAAGAGATCCAGGAAGGGCTTATTAAGGCCTGCGATGTCATTGACCTGATCATTGAAATCCTCAGGGGCAGCCAGTCGGTAAAGGACGCGAAAGCATGCCTTACCGGCGGGAAGACGGAGAACATCAAGTTCAAGTCCGGCATCTCAAAGAAGATGGCTGCGATGCTGAGGTTTACGGACAGGCAGGCTCAGGCGATCCTGGATATGCGGCTCTATAAGCTCATCGGGCTTGAGATAGAGGCGCTTCTTAAAGAACATGAAGAGACTCTTGCCAATATTGCGAAATACGAGGATGTGCTGAACAATTATGATTCTATGGCGGACGTGATCATAGCGGACTTAGAGCGCATTAAGAAGGAGTACGGCAGGGTCCGCAGGACTTTGGTGGAAAATGCGGAGGAAGCAGTCTACGAGGAGAAAAAAATCGAAGAGCAGGAAGTCGTTTTCCTGATGGATCGCTTTGGGTATGCCAAGACAGTGGACACGGCTACTTACGAGCGGAACAGGGAGGCGGCCGATGCGGAGAACAAGTATATTTTAAGCTGCATGAACACCGGGAAGCTCTGCATCTTTACCAATGACGGCAAGATGCACCAGATAAAGGCAATGGACATTCCCTTCGGGAAATTCCGGGACAAAGGGCTCCCGATTGATAACATAAGCAATTACGACAGCACGAAAGAACAGATTGCATATATATGCGATTCTGAGCAGCTTAGATTTGCAAAACTGCTTTTCGTGACAAAGCAGGGGATGGTCAAGAAGGTGGAAGGCGCGGAGTTCCAGGTCGCGAAACGGACTATAGCGGCTACGAAACTGCAGGAGGGCGACGAGATCGCGGCGGTGGATGTGGTCACGGACAATCAGCATATCGTACTGCAGTCAAAGGAAGGGTATTTCCTGCGTTTCCCTGCAGAGGAAGTGCCGGAGAAGAAAAAGGGAGCCGTCGGTGTCAGGGGCATGAAATTAAAGAAAAAAGACGAGCTGGCCCATGCGTATCTGCTTGAGGAGGGTGCTGACGCAAAGGCGATGCACGGAGAGAAAGAAGTGGCGCTTAGTCGGCTTAAAATTGCAAAAAGAGACGGAACGGGAACGAAGACGAGAGTATAAAAATCAGGAGATCCGAAAGAATATTTTTGGGTCTCTTTACTCTATTTTGAGTATGTTGCCAGATATAGCACTAACTATGATAGTTATGCAAAATAGACTGTTGAGATTGATTTTTTGATGTGATATCTATAAAATAAGGGTAAGACAATTAGAAATGAGGAGAATAATATGTTTCAAATCGTAGTTTTTGATGAGAAAGGAAGCGGCGAGAGAACTAGGAAGATATTGGAACAGTATGCTCACAGGAACCATATGTCTTTTCAGATTGAGATGATCTTTGAGGAAACAAAACTTTTGAAGTACGTGGAGGAACATCAGGATCTGGACGTGGCCTTTCTTGGCATCAGCATTCAGGAGAACGGCGACGGGATCGATCTTGCAAGGAAGATAAATATCTTCGCTCCGCGGGTGGCAATCGTATTCCTTACGGGGTATACAAGCTATGCTACAGAAGTATATGAGGCGAGGCATTCACAGTTTGTAAAAAGGGAGGATTTAGGGCAGAGTCTCGTAAGTATTTTTTCGAGGCTTCACTCTGAAACCGCGAGGCGGCGCAGGGGCTTTGTTCATATACATGCAAAAGGGAAAGAACTCATTATCAGAGAAGAAGAAATCTTGTACATCGAAAGAAATGGGCGGACAACCCGGATACACTGCAAAAAGGAAATGATAGACATCTCAGAAAAATTGTCCGAGTTAGAGAAAAAGCTGAATCCAATTATTTTTGTACGTTGTCACAACAGCTTCATTGTGAACTTCATGGCTGTCAGGGAATTTACAAGGACAGACTTTGTGCTGAATGACGAGGTGAGCATTATCCCCATCAGCAGGTACAAGCTGAACGAGACAAGAGAGAGATTTCTTGTATGGTCAAAGCAGTATGTCTGATATTTGAAAATTGAATACTGGGGTATGGATTTGGGCTGCCGCATTTATGCGGCAGCCCCTTTGCGTTCAGTCTGTCAGGAAGAAGAAATCATCCTGGCGGTTCTCTTTATCAAAGAGCTGATTGTACTGAAGGATCTGATAGGAGCGTAAAAGCTCGCTGTACTTTGATTTTTCATTGTTGGCATAGACATTTCCCTCTTTGTCCTTGTAGCATACGGCGGAGATGACAGGCAGCTCCTCCTGGAGCTCTAAGAGGAACTTGTTGTATCCGGTCAGCCTGCTCCCGGCGATATTCATAACGTAGGAAGACAGGTAGTTTGCGCTCATGTCTACGGTCTTCTCCTCGATGTCGTAATTGGCCCAGATGATATAAGGGGTGGAGTACCAGTCCGCTTTTTTGTCCACCGGTAGGTCTTCTACATCCTTTCCGAACTGGGTGCTGTAGAAACTGTTGGAGATAGGAGGCTGGTGATCCCCGAACATGACGATGATTGTCGGCTCGTCAACGTTCTGGAAATATTCCGTCAGCATTTTAAATGCGTCGTCGCTCATCTTTGCGAGGTTCACATACTGCTCTGCCTCGAAGTTGTAGAGCGCTTCATCCTTTATGGTAATCTTCGCGTCTACAAGCCCTCGTTTTCCAGTGTATGCCCCATGGTTCTGCATGGTCACGTTAAAGAGATAGAAGGGGTCTGCGGACTCTTTTTTTGATGCCTCATAGTCTTCGATGATCTGCCGGAAGTCCGCCTCGTCGGAGATGTAATTTCTCACAAGCTGGCTGTTGCCGTTAGCCCGGTAGTATTCCCGGTCGTAGAAACCGTTGAATCCAAGAGAGGGATAGGCGGTGGTACGGCTCCACCCGGAACCTTCAAAGGGGTGGTACGCATTGACCCCGGCGTATCCCTGGGCCTTCAGCGTATGCGCCATGGATGGAGTGACGGAGTCGAGGTATTCATTATAAGGGATGCACCGGTAGGGGAGGAAGTTCATCGTATCCCCGGTCAGGAACTCAAACTCTGAGTTCGCGGTGTTGGCTCCCTCAATGGATACGAAAAGCTGGCCTTTGACTGTGTTTTCCTTAAGCCCGTGAACGAAAGGAAGGTAATCTTCGGAGAGGCTTAAGGCGCCGTTGTAGTTCAGGTCTGCGAAAGCCTCATTCATAATGGTGATGATGTTTGGCCGGTCTGCTGCTTGTTTGTTTCCTTTGGAAGAAATGCTGTCAGAAGGATATTTTTCTGTAATCTCTTTCACAGCTTTTACAGAGTACCCGTCCGGTTTCTCTACTCTGGTGGAGGAATAGGACAGGAGGAAAGACAGGGCGTTCCCGTTTTTGGCGTAGGTTCCCTGAGGGTTCCACATGTGCTGCTCTACATGTTTCGCCGGAAAGCTGCTCTGGAAAAACAGGGCGTAAAAACCGGCACATGAGGCGAGCGCGGCCGCAGCCGCGGCAAAGCGGCGCTTTTTTTGCAGCCCTTTATAGCCTTTCAGGCTTAAAAACATAGCCATGAAGGCAACAATGTACACAACGCCCCATACTCCGGTGAGATCCAGCGTGTAGGAGAAATTGTTGGCAACATTGACGGCAGTGGCGGCGGACAGAAGGTCCGCGGCCAGAATAGGACAGCCCCTGAAGACCCACACGTAATAGTTTGCGATATCCGCAAGAAATACAATGCCAAGGACGATCATGCCGGCGTACTGCGTCCGGTTGACGGCCGCGTAGGCGGCAAGGCAGAACACGGCGTAGATAAAAAGGTTAAAGATACACTGCCAGGAGAACAGCCGCCGTATCATCTCCGACAAGTGGTAGCCATTGAAACGGTCTCCCAGGAAAACACAGAAGAAAGGCGTTGCAAAAAAGAGCAGCCTTGATATGAGAATCTGCGTGTCAATCTGTCTTTTCAGGTGTTTTTCTGCCAGAGAATCCACCTTGGCGAAAGGGAAAAGCACAAAGAAGAGCGCCAGGAAAAGGAGGACATACATGCTCCTCATAGCTGCCGCATTGTAATAGTGGTAGACAAAAGTGGCTCTGAGCCGTCCTTGCGAAGGCTCCCCGTCTTCTGTGAGGGCGCCGAAGAGATCGCCTTTGTTATTGTGGGTATAGATTCCGAATCCCTGGGGATTTTTGGCATCGCGCACAGTGACCTGAAGGATATATGTTTCCTTTGCAGAAAGAGTCTCCGGCTCTTTAAAGGCGAAGCTTGTCCTAACGCTGTTGATCACCTCAGTAAGGGGCTTTTCCGCACTCTGCAGCACAGTGCCGTCAGAGCTGAGGATACTGACGGTGACAGAGCCGCTTGACTCTTCCTTCCCCTGGTTGAAAAAACGGATAGTCACTTTTCTGAGCGCTCCGTTCCAGCCGGAAAATTCCTGCTCATATGTCCTGTTTCCAAGGAAACGGATCAAAGTCTCGTCCTCCGGGTTTTCTGCTTTTAGCCGGACGGAGGATATGTGGTCGCTGTAGTAGAGCCCCCTGTTGAGCAGGACAAAGAGCATGCCGAACAGGATGATGAGGATAGAGAATCCTTTCTTTATTGCCAGCGGGCGGCTGTGTTTTAGTATATCTTTTATCATAATAGGGTACCTTCCTTCTTTCTGTTGTAGCCGGTACTAATTCTACCACGTTTAGGGCGGGTTTTCTACAGGAAGATTAAAAGAAGAGCAATCTTAAGCGTTAGTTCAGTTCAGGACTTTGCACTTGCTGCAAAGTCCGTGGGAATGTGTAAATTGAGCCAGAAAGGAATCTGTCTTTCGCCGAAGGCGATTTGGAATGGGCAGATTCCGTAACAGTAAAGCGAGAGCTTTACTGTTATAATCTTAATGTATTCTTAACTTTTCGTCATTATAATATTCCTTATTGTGGAAAAACCGAGGATGTGATAACCTAAAGCGTAGGGCAGTATTTATACAACGTAAGGAGGAATATCATGAAAAACAGATTAGGGATGGCATTTTTGGCAGTTACATTGGCGGCGTCTATGGCGGGGTGCACACAGAAACCTGCCTCCGGACAGAAAGTTTCGCCTGAGAGCGACCCGGAAAAGATATTTGCGGCGGCAATGGAAAACTTGAGAAAAGAGACGAAGAAGGCGGCAGAGACGAAGAGCGTCACATCCTATGAGGATGGGATGGAGGACGAGGAGCACTATACATGCATCCTTGACGAGAAGAAAGGGATCATAGAGAGGACGGCAGAGGGTGAAGACGGGGAAGAGCCTCTTTACAGCTGTTTCAATGTGAAAGAGAAAGGCGGGTATGGGGTCTATGTCAATGATGAGCTGACGGGCAGGGAATGGAAATATTATAAAGAAAACCTGGATGCCGATGAGCAGAGCGAATATGAGTATTGGCTGGGAGAGTTCGACCCGTTTTACACAGAGGAAAAGGGCTATGACAATATTAAATACAGCAATGAAGGCGAAGATGAGCTGAACGGGGAAGAGACTGTAAAGATAAAGGCAACGGCGACCGTGACGCAGGAGTCCGGCGAGGAGAGCGAGGCGGTTACAAGGGAGAGCGTTCTGGAAGATAATGAATGGAGCGAAGAAGAAGTAAAGGCAGTGCCTGGATTTTCGGAGATTCTGGACGCGTATGTGGCTGCCAGCAACAAGGAAGAGGAGCCGCAGACGATTGAGTGCGCGCTGACGATATGGGTAAGGCCGGAGGACAGTGCCGTATTAAAGAGCCGTTCTGCCATGAACTACAAAGGGGCGCAGGACGATGCGGCGAAAAAAGGCATAGAGGCTTTCAACAATGAATACTGGAAAGTAGACATGGTTCATCAGAATGTTGAAGAAGGCATGTCCCCGGAGGAGGCAAAGAAGGAGCTGGAAAAGGAACTGAAGGCTATAGAGCAGCCGAAGGAAACAGAAAGCGCGGAAGCGTCGGGAGAGGAATTTGAAGACGAGGCAGCGGAAGAGTCGGCGGCAGTCACAAAGGTGGTTGTCACAAAGAAGATTATGACAGGGAAGTCGTGTCCTGACATGAGCAGCCTGCCGAAGAAGTATGAGGAGATAAAGCAGGAAGATTATTTTGAGGGCGGTTTTGAACTCCCGGAAGAAGATGACTATTTCTCGGAAGGGGATGAATTTGAGGATGAGTTTGAATAAAAGGAATGTTATAAAGAGAGCGCTGGCACTTTTCCTGATACTTGCGCTTTCGTCTGGAACGGCATTTGCCCAGGACGATGCGGAAAATCCGGGCGCGGTCTCAGACAAAGGCGGGGAATCTGCCTCTGCGGAGGGGAGCGCAGCGCCGTCGGAAGAGGACGGAACACAGGAAAAGGAAGATGACACTCAGGGAGAGAGCGGGGAAGAATACAAGAAGGAGCAGCCGGAAAAAGAGATAAGGATCATAAAGGTAGAGGAAGAGTATACTTATATCTGCGGCGATATCTTTTCCCTTAACGCAGAGCTTATGGACGAGGAGGAGTTCCTGAGAGAGGAAAGCCTTAAGGAGGAGGCTCGGGAAGACGGGGAAAGCCCGGAGGAAGAGGAGACTTCGGAGGAAGGAAAGACTTCCGGGGACGAAAAGGCTCCGGAAGAGAAAAATCCGGAAGAAAGTGATCCGGAAGAAGAGATTCCGGAAGAAGAGATTCCGGAAGGGAAGGATATACCGGAGGGAGAAAAGGCAGCCGAAGAGGAGGAAGGCCTAAAAGAGGATGTGCTCCAGTACGAATCCATGAATCCGGAAGTTGCGGTTATCGATAAGGCAGAGCCCGGAGAGGCGAGGGTGAAGGCTGTCGGAGCCGGGGATGCAGTGATCAAGATTACTGCGCCAGAGACAAAAGAGTATGCCCGGGCCGAGGCCGAGGCTGTGGTGCATGTCCTTGAGGCGGATACCTTGGGCGGGGATGAAGTAAACGCGCTTGAAAGCAGGAGCATGCTGCCCGGCCCTGCCCTTACAAAGATTGAAAATGTGTCGGGCGGCATCAGCCTTGCATGGGAAAAGATCGGGGGAGCCAGCGGATACAGGCTTGAGCGCAGCACTACCGGGGCAGCTCCCTGGAACACTGTAAAAACATCTAAGAGCGAGGGAGACGTTACATATACAGACAGGCAGGTGACGCCGGGAGGCTCCTATTATTACCGGGTGCGCGCATACGACAGCGCAGGGAATCCGGGCCTTACAGGAGGGTCTCGCAAGCGCATTTACCTTGTGGCTCCGTCTCTCAGCGTAAGCCATGCGTCCACCGGCAACCAGCTCAGGTGGAACAGGCCTGCCGGGGCAGGCGGATACTATGTGTACCGCAAGGAGGCGTCAGGGAGCGCCTGGAAGAATGTGGCAGTGCTTACCCAGCCCGGCGAGGTGGGATGGAGAGATGCGTCGGCCGGAAACGGCAAGACTTACATATATTCTGTGAGGGCATACAAAGGATCTTCTTTCAGCGCCTATTCGGCGGAGAAGAGTTATGTGCGAGTCTCTGCGCCGTCTGTTAAGAGCTGGAAAAGAAAATCTTCCACGCAGTATAAGCTCACATGGAGCCGGAATTCTTCTGCCACGGGATACCAGATACAGTATGCCCAGAACGGGATGTTTGTGGGGGCGAAGAAAGCTACGGTGAAAAGCGGGAAGACGACAAGCTATACAGTGAAGAAACTGCAGAAGAAAAAGAGCTACCATGCAAGGATCCGTGCTTACAAGGTCGTAGGGAAGACCACCTATTACTCCGACTGGTCGGCGGCAAAAACCGTGAAGTCTACAAGGACGACGAAAGCCACGCTGCTGAAAAAGAAAAAGAAGACTTTCGAGATCCGGGCATGGGCAGGCCAGAAGATGTACCAGTATGACACGCTGCAGGGCTCCTGCACGGATGGAACATACGCATATTACCTTCTGAACAACCGCAAAGCAGGAAAATGCAAGGTTGTAAAGGTGAAAAGGTCAAGCCTTAAAGTTGTGATGGTGTCAGGGGCGCTGGACGTAGCTCACGGAAACGACATGACTTATGACGCAAACAGAAAGAGGCTTGTGATCGTCCACAGTACGGGGGCGGATCCAAAGAGGCTTACGTCCGTGAACCCCAATACCCTTACGGTGACGGAGAGCAAGCATGTGCAGATACCGAAGAAACTGCCGGGAGGCAGCCTTGCGGACGCGGCAGGCGCGACGGCGTTTAGCGGGATCGCCTACAGCAAAGGAAGGAAACAGTATGCGGTACTTTTGAGCCACAACTATAATTTCGTGATCCTGGATTCCAACCTTGACCCGGTGCAGTACGTAAAAGCCAGCAAAAAGTACAATTACGTGATGCAGGGCATAGACGCTACGGATGATTACATCATGGTGGCGCAGAGCCCGAAGACTTCAAAGCAGAAATATAATATCATCACGGTCTATGACTGGGACGGAAAGTATATCTCAAAGATCAATGTGAAGAAGGGCTATGAGATAGAGAGCATCTATCATGTGGGCAGCAAGTATTATGCGGGCTTTTACCGTTCCTATTACAA
>CAJTQA010000054.1 GCA_910578455.1 uncultured Dorea sp. | reverse complement strand
GCATAATAATGGGATTTTTCCAGATAATTGCATTTTTTTCAGGATGTGGTATAATGTCCACGAGGACAAAGAGTGTTTGTTAAACTAGGAGGATTTGTTATGGCCACAAAAAAGGTAGCTAAAAAAACTGAAACTGTAAAGAATACAGCGGTGAAGACCGAACCGGAGAAAACATCGGCAGTAAAACCGGCAGCAGCGGCTGTTACTGCGGATGATAAAGTAACTACTGAGAAAAAAGCGGCTACTGAGAAGAAAGCGGCTGCGGAGAAGAAACCGGCGGCAAAAAAGGCTGTGAAGTCCCCGGCAGCTAAGAAAGAGATGAAAGTAAAGACAGTTGTCGAGTATTCCGGACGTCAGGTAGAGGAAAAAGATATTATTGCAAGCGTGAAAAAAGCATGGACGAAGTCCGGCGGGAAAGTTGGAGACATCAAGTCTGTAGACCTGTACATAAAGCCGGAAGAGTCGGCAGTTTATTATGTCATCAATAAAACGGAGACAGGCTCAGTTGCATTTTAATCAGGGAAAGCGTAAGGAACTCTTTCAATGAAAAGAGTTCCTTATTTTTTTGTTGTTTTCCTGTTAAATGTGATATAATATGAAATAGGGGAACTTTTAGACGAAGGAGAAGGAAGTATGAATAACGTATTGGATAAGTTACCAGACACATCAATAATAGGGGGTGCAGACGGTCCGGCCGCGATATTCTTTGCAGGGAAACTAAATGGAGGAACAGCGGCGGCAGCCATTGCAATCGGTCTTCTGCTCTGTGTATTAGGGCTTAAGCTGATAAAGATAATTTCGGCTTTTATGGGATTTGCAGTAGGTGCCGGTGTAGGGATAGGGATTAACAGTGCCGCCGGAATTTCCGGTTTTACGGGTATTATTATAATCTTTGCCTTAGCGCTGGTTTTGGCAGCTCTGGCATTTTTCCTGTACAGGATAGGAGTGTTTTTTATGACTGCATCCTTTGCGGGATCGGCTGTCCTTGCATTAACAGGCACAGGGTCGAACACACAGCTCATGATAGCGGCAGGTGCGGCGCTGATTCTGGGCATATTAGCGGCGGTGTTCGTGGAGCCGGGAACGATCATCATAACTTCCGTGTCAGGAGGCATCTCTGCGGGGATGAATATTGCATCTCTTGCGGGGCTTTCGGATAACCGGCTTGCGGGGCTTGGCATCGCGGCAGTCTTAGCGGCCGCCGGCATGTTCGTGCAGTTTTTCCTGCATTCAAGGAAGGCGGGGAAGAAGGAGAAGATTCATTCCCGAAAAACAAAGGGAAGAGATTCTATGGAATCTGAGGTTGAAAAGGCAAGGCTGCTTTTGGATGATGACGATGATGATGATGATTTGGATGAATAAGGAGGTCTGCTGATGAAACTTGATATGCACTGCCATGTGAAGGAAGGGTCGATTGACAGCAAAGTCAGTCTTGACGAGTATATTAAAAAATTAAAAGAGCATGGATTTGACGGCATGCTTATTACAGATCATGATACCTATAAAGGATACAGGCACTGGAAGTATACGATGAAGGGGAAGGTTCATGAAGATTTTGTGGTTTTAAAAGGAATTGAGTATGATACCCGGGATGCAGGGCATATTCTGTGCATCATGCCGGAGGGAGTGAAGATGCGTCTTCTGGAACTCAGGGGGATGTCTGTATCTGCCCTTATTGATTTTGTGCATCGGCACGGAGGGATTTTGGGTCCGGCGCATCCGTGCGGGGAAAAGTATATGAGTTTTGCACAGACGAAAAGGTACTATGTTGCCCCGGAGACTGTTAAGCGTTTTGACTTTGTAGAGACATTTAATGCCTGCGAGCCTGAGGATTCTAATGAGGGAGCCTTGAAACTGGCAGAAAGGTATAAGAAACCGGGAATCGGCGGCAGCGATTCCCATAAACTGGACTGCGTGGGAAAGGGATATACCATTTTACCGGAGTTTGTGACGTGCGAGACAGAGCTGATCTCGCTGATTCGCAGGAAAGTGCCGATTGAGACAGGGGGAACGCTCTACACCAGGACAACAAGGGAGCGGATAGGAAAAGCGAGAAAGATTCTGCCGTATTCATTTTGGTTTTACAATAAAGGAGGAGCACTTTTAAAAGGCAGGAAACGCAAGATAAAGAGTGAGGAAGAAAATCCGATCGACCCGATCGATCCGATTGAGTTCGAATATCTGAACGGAAAGATACATGGGTAGAAGAAAGCATATGAAAGGTGTGGGCAGATTGCCCACACCTTTTTGGAAGTTTAAAATGACTTTAAGATAAAAGCAGCCCTGCGTGGTAAGCGATAAAGCTCATAAGCCAGGCGACTGACAGCTGATACAGGATGATTAAGGCAGTCTTTCCGGAACTTCCAAGCTCCCGTTTCATGACGGCGATGGAAGCAGCACATGGCACGTACAGAAGGCAGAAGACCATCAGGGCATAAGCGTTGGCCGCGCCGAATCCAATGGCGCCTAAGGCAGATACCATGGAGGACATGCCGGAAGACGAAGTAATGTTCTGAATGCCGAAAAGAACGCTGCAGCTTGATACTACGACTTCTTTTGCCGCGATGCCGGCGATAAGGGCGACCACGATCTGCCAGTATCCGAGCCCGACAGGCTCGAATAGCGGAGAGACAACTTTCCCGATGAGAGAGCCGAAACTCTGGCTTATGTCTGTCACATACCCGGAAGGACCGAAATTCAGGATGCCCCACATGATGACGGATGCGATAAAGATCACCGTTCCGGCTTTGCTTAAGTAGTCCTTTACTTTTTCCCAGACATAGATAGCGATGGTATGGACATTTGGTGATTTGTACTCTGGCAGTTCAATAAGCAGCGCATGCTCGGCTTTGCTGCCGTCAATTTTGCACAGGACATATGCCGTTGCAATGGCGATAATGATTCCTGACAGATAGAGGGAATAACATACTAGCATTGCATTTTTCCCGAAAAACATGGAGGAGAACAGTACGTAGACCGGCAGCCTGGCGCTGCAGGACATAAACGGCGTGATCAGGATGGTCTTAAAACGGTCTTTTGGATTCTCTAAAGCGCGTGATGCCATAATTGCGGGAACCGTGCAGCCAAATCCCAGAAGAAGGGGGAGGAACGCCCTCCCGGAAAGCCCCAGGCGGCTCATGATGCCATCCATGATGAAAGCCACTCTTGCCATATATCCGCTGTCTTCCAATACCGCCAGCGCAAGGAACAGGATAAAAATATTGGGCAGAAAGGTGAGGATTCCGCCCACTCCGGCAATAATCCCGTCAAGGATGAGAGACGAGAGCATGGGGTCTGCGTGTATGGAGGAAAGACATCCAGCAGCAAAATCGGTAAAATGCACAAGGCAAATCTCAAAATATCCTTTCATCCAGTCTCCCACCGTGAAAGTGAGAAAAAACACAAATGCCATGATCAGGAGGAAGATGGGAAGGCCAAGGTAGCGGCTGGTAAGATAGCTGTCAATCTTATCGGTAGACGCTGCCTTTTCAGACTTGTTTACAAGGACTTCCGAGACAATCTCCTCCAGAAAATCATATTTTTGGTTGATGATGTCTTTTTCATAGCTGCGTTCCGCAATATTTTCTATGCTTAGCGGATAGCGCGACATAACGTCGGTATCAAATTCCAGGTATTTGATGGCATGCCAGCGCTTGACCGGGAGTTCTGGATATTTTTCTTCCAGCGCTTTTATGACGCTGTCAATCTTGTCCTCGATGTAATCTTCGTACACCATGGTGAACTCATCATGGTGATTGTGGACATGAAATGAGTGCTTGCCCGGGTGGTGATGGATAAGAGGGCTTTGGCGGAGCTCAGTCTTGTGGTGCGCGACTGTATGCATAAGGATGGAAAGTCCTGTTTTTTTCCGCGCGGATACGGGAACCGCAGGGATTCCAAGCATTTCGGGGAGGCGGTGGAAATCAATCTCCATGCCTCTTTCTTCCACTACATCCATCATATTAAGGGCAAGGATGACAGGCTTCCCAAGCTCAATGAGCTGCAGGGTGAGATAAAGGTTGCGCTCCAGGCAAGATGCGTCCACGACATTGACGATAACGTCTATCTCATCGCTCATGATACACTGCCTGGAAACGGTTTCTTCCATGGTGTATGAGCTGAGGCTGTATATGCCCGGCAGGTCGATAAGCTTGAAAGTCTCATTTTCATAGGTGGTGTGCCCTTCTTTTTTTTCTACGGTGACGCCCGGCCAGTTTGCCACTTTCAGGTTGGCTCCTGTGTAGGCGTTGAAAAGAGTTGTCTTTCCGCAGTTCGGATTGCCGATGAATCCTACGTTGATGGTACTGTTCATGATTGCGGCACCTCCCTTACTTCGATGTGGTCAGCAATTCTCCGGCCGAAAGCAAAGCGTGTTCCTCGAAACCTTGCAGTGAGGGAGTTTTTCCTGTCATTATTTAGAATTGTGATTAGTGTTCCTTCCGTGAGCCCAAGGGCTTCCAGGCGGCGTTCCAGCCTCAGCTCAATATTTATGGAAACCACCTGATATGTATGGTCATTTATTCCCTGCTTTAGTGTCATAAAATTGTTCCTCTTTTGATAATAATTATTATTATCTATCATATCACTTATTCATGGCGATGAGAAGATTAATTTTTTCCAGAACACTATTGACAAAATCGGAATATCTATTTATGATAAATACACTCGTCATGAGAAATTCTATTTTTGAATGATCTTTTCATTTCTATCACGAGGTTTTCCTCAAATGGGAGCGTCATCCCAAATTTCAAAAACGAGAAATCTATTACAGGGAGGAGGTATGTGACAGCTGTTATTTTTTGTTGCACGTTTATAGTATTTTAACTAAGAGAAAAGGAGATTTTGCATGAATAAGAAAAACTTAATAAAGAAAGCAGCTGCGGTAGCCGTACTGACGGCTATGGTGTTTTATCTGACGCCTTTTTTGGGTTTCCCGGAGGTAATGGCGGCATCCCATAAGATTACAGAGAGTGATGTCGGGCATTATGACCAGTACCACAACGGAGAGCATCAGATGAAATATAAAGCAAAGATGCACAAGGTTGACGGAGAGATAGCCTACTGCGTTCACATGGAAAAGACATCGGACGCCGGGGCGGCGAAAGAGGTAAGCATTAAGAAGTTCCTTCCGGGAGATGAGCTTGTAATGGCATGTCTGGCCCAAAAACATATTTTTGACATGGAAGGGTATGATGCCTCGGAGAAATATATGCTGACGCAGTGCATGGTGTGGTATATACAGAGAGACCATATTGGCGATGGAGGATGGAGGCAGTATGTCAGCGGAATTGATATGTCGGTAAAAGAGCAGAAGGCGTTTTTTGCGGAGCTTGAAAAGAAGATCAAAGGGGAGGCCCCATCCTATGAAGGCCATGGCACGGCATGGGAAAATATCGACATTGCAGGTATGCAGGAAGTGGCGGTGCTTATGGCTCCCACCCTTAAAGTAGGGGATGTGGCAATAAAGAAGGTACCGGCATCGCCGGAACTGGTAAAGGGAAACAAGCTCTACAGCCTGGAAGGAGCGCAGTACGGCATCTATTCAGACGCGGCATGCACGGAGCTTATCCATACGGTGACCACTGACAGAGACGGTAATGCGGAGAAAGTGACATTGGAGATCGGAACGTATTATGTGAAGGAAATAAAAGCATCTCCTGGATACGAGCTTGACGAGGAAATCTATACGGCAGAGGTGAAATTCGGGGATGATAGAATATTGACCCTGAAAGAAAAACCGTCCTTCGCGCCCTTAAACCTTGCATTGCATAAAATTGATAAAGAATCCGGACAGCCATCGCCGCAGGGAGCCGCGTCGCTGGCAGGGGCAGAATTCACGGTCTGCTATTACGACGGGTTTTTCACAAAGGAGAACTTGCCGGATTATGGAACCTATCCTTCGGAAGCGAAGAGAAAATGGGTTGTAAAGACGGTAGAGAAGGAGGAAGGCGGGAAGAAGACCTACTGTGCGGACATGGGAGACATCAGCTGTAAAGCAGGGGGAGACGGATATTTCATGGAAAATGGCGCGGCGGCGCTCCCTCTGGGAACCATTTCCATCGAGGAGACAAAAGCTCCGAAAGGATATCTTTTGGAGGGCGCTTTGCTGAAAAATGTGAAAACGGGTGAAACGGCAGGAGACGGGATATATGTAACGCAGATCACACAGAATGGCAACGGAGCCGGGGAGATTGCGGGAGGAAACAGATATGAGGCGCATGACCGGGTAGCCCGGGGAGATTTATCCCTCCGCAAGATTGACGCGGAAAATGAAAAAGCAATGGCAGGGGTTTCTTTTAAGCTAACATCAAAGACAACGGGTGAATCGCATATTTTTACTACAGACGAAAATGGAGAGTACGACACCTCATCATCGTTTATCCGGCATACGGAACGTACAAATGGCGAGAAGAGCGGAGACGGCATCTGGTTTGGAACCATGCCGGACAAGACGATGGTGCCGGCTGACAATGCAGTCGGGGCGCTTCCCTTTGACACCTATGAGCTGGAAGAGATAAAGGGAGAGAATAATTCGGACAAGACCATGTATAAAGACACGGTTGTAATCAGCCGGGAAAAAGCTGTAATCCGGCTGAATAATATCGAAAACAGCGGAATCGGAATCCAGACAATCGCAAGAGATGAAAAGACGGGAACCCATTATTCCTCACCGGAAAAGGAAGTTACGGTCATTGATGCCGTGTCATATAACAATCTGAAAAAGAAACAGCCGTACAGGCTGGTGGGATGCATTATGGACAGGGAGACAGGGGAAGCCGTTGAAAGGGAAGAAGGTGTTCCGGTTACATCTGAAAAGGTATTCGTTCCGGAGGTGCGAAACGGCACGGCAGAGATTGCCTTTCAGTTTGACGCAACGGAGCTTAAAGACAGGGAGATTGTCATATATGAGGAATTATATGAGCTGGAAGAAAAGGATGATTCAGAAGAGCCGGGAACGCTGGTAGCGGAGCATAAAGATCTTGAGGCTGCAGAACAGACAATCAGCTTTGGGGAACCGGAAGAAGAGATTCCGAAAGAGGATGTTCCGGTAGAAGAAAAGTCGCGTCCGGAGGAGCCATCTGACATCCTGGAACCCTCCGGAGGGCCGGAAATCGTTAAGACCGGAGATAACAATTCCTTGATGCATCTTGTGATATTGATGATTCTTTCTTGCGCCGTGATGATTACCTGTGTTAGAATAGCACGTAAAGATTAAGAAACAAAGGGAGGTTGTCGCAATGGGAATGACAATGACGCAGAAGATTCTGGCAGCTCATGCAGGGCTTGAGAGCGTGACGGCGGGCCAGCTGATAGAAGCGAAACTTGACGTGGTCATGGCAAACGATATTACAGGTCCGATGGCCCTGCCAATTTTGAAGGAGATGTCAGATACTGTATTTGATAAGGATAAGGTTGTGTTCGTGCCGGATCATTTCACTCCGAATAAAGACATCAAATCCGCAGAAAATTCTAAAGCAATCCGTGAATTTGCAAAGGAGCAAGGCCTGTCCTGGTATTTTGAGCAGGGCAAATCCGGTGTGGAGCATGCCATCCTGCCCGAGGCAGGAGTCGTGGCAGCAGGCGAGTGCATTATCGGCGCAGATTCGCATACTTGTACATACGGCGCCCTGGGGGCATTTTCTACAGGGGTAGGCACGACGGATATTGCCACCGGCATGGCGACGGGGGAGCTCTGGTTTAAGGTTCCAAGTGCCATGAAGTTTGTGCTGAGCGGGAAACCGGGGCCTTATGTGACGGGCAAAGACATCATCATTCATATCATAGGAAAGATTGGTGTTGACGGCGCGCTTTATAAATCCATGGAATTTACGGGGGATGGCATTGCGAACCTTACGATGGATGACCGGTTCACTATGGCGAACATGGCGATTGAGGCAGGGGCGAAAAACGGAATCTTTCCGGTGGATGGGCTTACGGAAGAATATCTGAAAGAACATACGAAGAAAGAATATAAGATATATGAGGCGGACACGGACGCGGAGTACGACGAGGTTGTGGAAATTCATCTTGACGAGGTGCGGCCGACGGTGGCATTCCCGCATCTTCCGGGCAACGCGAAGACGATTGACGAGATTGAAGCTATGGAGCCTGTAAAGATAGATCAGGTAGTTATCGGTTCCTGTACAAACGGGAGGATTACGGACATGAGAAAAGCAGCGGCTATCTTGAAGGGGCGTACCGTGCATCCGGACGTGCGCGTCATGGTTGTTCCTGCGACACAGAAGATCTATAAGCAGTGTATCGCAGAAGGACTTATTGATATTTTCATAGATGCCGGGTGTGCGGTGAATACACCGAGCTGCGGGCCGTGCATGGGTGGCCATATGGGTGTCATGGCGGCAGGCGAGAGGTGTGTGTCAACGACAAACCGGAACTTTGTGGGAAGAATGGGGCATGTGGATTCCCTGATTTATCTTGCGTCGCCGGAAGTGGCGGCCGCAAGCGCGATTGCAGGCTGTATCGCAAATCCAGAGAAGGCAGGTGACAGATAATGAAAGCTTTAGGACATGTATTTAAGTATGGCGACAATGTAGACACTGACGTTATTATTCCGGCAAGGTATCTGAACTCCTTTGATGCCCAGGAACTTGCCAGCCATGCGATGGTGGATATCGACCCGGATTTTGCAAAGAAGGTACAGCCGGGGGATCTCATTGTGGCAAATAAGAACTTTGGGTGCGGATCTTCCAGGGAACACGCGCCGCTCTGCCTGAAGACGGCGGGGGTAAGCTGTGTGATCGCAGAGACATTCGCGAGAATCTTCTATAGAAATGCGATCAATATAGGGCTGCCTATTATTGAGTGCCCGGAGGCGGCAAAGGGAATCGAGGCAGGAGATCAGGTGGAAGTTGATTTCGATAGCGGAAAAATTTACAATAAGACAAAAGGAACCGAATTTCAGGGGCAGCCGTTCCCGGAATTCATGCAGAAGCTGATTGCGGCAGGCGGCCTTGTGAAATACACGAACAGTAAGAAATAAAAGAAGGGTAAGATTATGGATTTGTATTATAAAAGCACAAGAAATTCTGACTTGAGAGTGACAGCGTCAAAGGCCATCCTTACCGGGCTATCCCCGGACGGAGGGCTGTTTGTGCCGGAGTCCGTTCCTGCGCTTGGCGTGTCTCTGAGTGGGCTTAAGGGAATGAGCTATCAGGAGACGGCGTATACGGTGATGAAACAGTTCCTGACGGACTTCACGGAGGAAGAGCTTAAGGAATGCATAGCGAAAGCATACGATGAAAAGTTTGACACAGAGAGCATAGCGCCTCTTGCGAAAGTGGACAATACATATTATCTGGAGCTTTTTCACGGTGCGACTATTGCATTTAAGGATATGGCATTGTCTATTTTGCCGCATCTTCTTACAGTATCGGCCAAAAAAAATGAAGTGAAAAATGACATTGTAATCCTTACCGCCACTTCAGGAGATACGGGAAAGGCGGCTATGGCTGGATTTGCCGATGTTGCCGGAACGAGGATCATAGTGTTTTACCCAAAGGACGGAGTCAGCAAGGTGCAGGAGCTTCAGATGACGACACAGAAGGGCGGCAATGTGGATGTCGTTGCAATACGCGGCAATTTTGACAATGCCCAGAGCGGAGTGAAAGCAATGTTCGAGGATAAGGAACTGGCAGAGGAGCTGGCAGGGAAAGGTTATCAGTTCTCGTCTGCCAATTCCATTAATATCGGACGCCTTGTTCCGCAGGTGGCCTATTATGTGTATGCTTACGGAATGCTTATGGAAAACGGAGAGATAGAAGAGGGAGAGAAGGTAAATGTAGTAGTTCCCACAGGGAATTTCGGCAATATCCTTGCTGCCTTTTATGCGAAAGAGATGGGAATTCCTATTGGCAGGCTGGTATGTGCGTCCAATGAAAACAAGGTGCTGTTTGACTTTTTTAAGACGGGTGTCTATGATAAAAACAGAGAGTTTGTGCTGACAAGCTCTCCGTCTATGGATATCCTTATATCCAGCAATCTGGAAAGGCTCATCTATGTCATTGCTGGAGAAGATTCAGACAGGACGGCTGGATTGATGGACGCTCTCAAACAGTGCGGCAAATATGAGATATCCGATGATATGCATCGGAAACTTAAAAATATTACCGGCGGATATGCCACAGAAAATCAGACGGCGGAAGAAATCAAGCGGGTATATGAAAAGACTGGATATGTGATAGACACGCATACGGCAGTGGCTTCTTATGTGTGCCGCCAGACATGCGGCAACGAAGAAAAGTGCATTATCGCGTCCACTGCAAGTCCGTATAAGTTCGTAAAGAGCGTAATGACGGCAATTGACGGATCATATGCAGACAAGGATGAATTTGCTTTGCTTGAGACGCTGCGTGATGTGTCAAAGACGGAGATGCCGCAGGCAATCAAAGACATCCTGGAAGCGGAGGTCATCCACAGAACGGAGTGCGGCGCAGAAGAGATGAAAGAAACGGTAAAAAATATACTGGGGATATAAATGAGGTGAAACAATATGTCGGGCTTGGATGGAATATTTGGAATAATTGGCGTGGGATGCGGCCTGTACTGCCTGTATGGGTTCTATATGCTCAGATTTAAAGGCGAGATTGTGCAGTCGCTTTTCCTGCCTAAAGATGTAAATGCAAAAAAATGCAGTGATCTGAAAGGATATTGCAGTGCGGCGCAGGTTCCTGTGCTTGTACTGGGAATTGTCGTCCTGGCTTACGGTGCGGCCGATCTTTGCAATACCTATGTGCGTGAAGTGACAGAAGTGCTGGCGGTGATGATTGTCCTTGTGTTTGTTTCATTGATTTTCTTTGCGCTGCGTATTAAGAAAATAAACAAGATATATTTTGGCTTATAAGATGAAATGACGGCTATGTATAAAAAATCCGGCGGAGCAGGATTATCCTGCATCCGACCGGATTTTTGCTTTTCTTAAATTTTGAAAAATTATCTGCTTATAACTGCGGACCAGCAGCGACTAATGCCTTGCCTGCTTCATTGCCCTCGTATTTTGCAAAGTTCTTAACGAATCTCTGAGCAAGGTCTTTTGCCTTAGCCTCCCACTCGGCAGCGTCAGCATAAGTATCGCGCGGATCAAGGATGCCTGAATCAACGCCCGGAAGCTCTGTCGGAACTTCAAAGTTGAAGTACGGGATCTTCTTTGTCGGAGCGTTTAAGATATCGCCGTTTAAGATTGCGTCAATGATGCCGCGGGTGTCTTTGATGGTGATACGCTTGCCTGTGCCGTTCCATCCGGTGTTTACAAGGTAAGCCTTAGCGCCGTTTGCTTCCATTCTCTTAACAAGCTCTTCGCCGTATTTTGTCGGGTGCAGCTCTAAGAACGCCTGTCCGAAACAAGCAGAGAAAGTCGGTGTCGGCTCTGTGATGCCGCGCTCTGTGCCTGCAAGCTTTGCTGTAAAGCCTGACAGGAAGTAGTACTGTGTCTGCTCCGGGGTGAGGATGGATACCGGAGGAAGCACGCCGAATGCGTCAGCAGATAAGAAGATAACTTCCTTAGCTGCCGGTGCCGCCGATACCGGACGCACGATTTTTTCAATATGGTCGATCGGATAAGATACACGGGTGTTCTCTGTCACGCTCTTATCATTGAAATCAATCTTTCCGTCGGCATCCAGCGTTACGTTCTCAAGAAGAGCGTTGCGCTTGATGGCATTGTAGATATCCGGCTCGGATTCTTTGTCAAGATTGATAACTTTGGCGTAGCATCCGCCCTCGAAGTTGAATACGCCGTTGTCATCCCAGCCATGCTCGTCATCGCCGATAAGGAGACGTTTCGGGTCTGTGGAGAGGGTAGTTTTCCCTGTTCCGGAAAGGCCGAAGAAGATAGCGGTATTCTCGCCGTTCATATCTGTGTTTGCGGAGCAGTGCATAGAAGCGATGCCCTTGAGCGGCAGATAGTAGTTCATCATGGAGAACATACCTTTTTTCATCTCTCCGCCATACCATGTATTCAGGATAACCTGCTCACGGCTTGAGATATTGAATACTGCTGCCGTCTCAGAGTTCAGGCCAAGCTCTTTATAATTTTCTACTTTAGCCTTGGATGCATTGTACACAACAAAGTCAGGCTCGAAGTTTGCCAGTTCTTCCTCTGTCGGCTGGATGAACATATTCTTAACGAAGTGAGCCTGCCATGCAACTTCCATGATGAAACGGATTGCCATACGGGTGTCTGCATTTGTGCCGCAGAAAGCGTCTATAACAAAAAGTCTCTTGCCGGAAAGCTCTTTCAGAGCGAGATCCTTTACGACAGCCCATGATTCCTCGGAAAGAGGATGGTTGTCGTTTTTGTACTCATCAGAAGTCCACCATACGGTGTCCTTTGAATTATCGTCCATTACGATGAACTTATCTTTTGGTGAACGGCCTGTGTAGATGCCAGTCATTACATTGACTGCACCAAGCTCACTTACTTGTCCTTTTTCGAAACCTTCCAGGCCAGGCTTTGTTTCCTCTTCAAATAACATTTCATAAGAAGGATTGCGAACAATCTCTGTGGTTCCGGTAATGCCATACTTGCTTAAATTGATTTCTGCCATTTTCTTATATCCTTTCTTCCTTCAATATTTGTCTCCATATGCAGGATTTATGATTTCATCCTGCAAAGCAGACATGCTAAGTTCCATTATCATATTATACATTATAATGTAATAAAATCAATAAAAATTCTTTAAATTTTTTCTCTTTCAAGAATCGTTTTTTGTGGTTGTAAAATTCGAAAAAATGGGTTATAATAACTTCAGCGAGTTACCTGGGATGTTCGGCAACTTCTGTAATTTTGAACCTACAAAACTTTAAACGGGACTCTTATATCTTCGTAATATGTCAGGCCTCCATATACGCAGGGGAAGACAAAAAAGCGAATGCGGACACCCACCTAGCCGTGGCTAGGAGTCAAAATACAGAAATCGGCATTCTGGGCGCATACCAAAGATGAAAGACAGCCATTATGGCTGTCTTTTTAAACATGTTAATAAGGAGTGTCAGAGATTTGAGTAAAAAACGAACCATTAAGGGCAGAAAGAGAAGAAAGAGCAGGGAGAAACAGATATATTACGGAATGGCACTTCTGGCGGCGCTTTTTGTGGTGATCGGGCTTACTTCTGCTATCAGAGGTGGAACGGATGATGTCCGGGAAGCCGGCAAGGTGATCCAGGATGCCAGTGAAGGAAATCTGAAAAAGGAAGAGGAAAAAGAAGAAGAGGAAAAAGAAGAAGAGGAAAAAGAAGAAGAGGAAAAAGCAAAGAGCAGGGAGAAGGCGGCGAAAAACCCTGATATCCGTGTGCTTGTCATGACGAATAGATTTAAGGGAACCGTCCATCCGGAAGTAAAGCTTTTTTCGGAAACAGGGATGACAGTTACATATGACGGCGGGGAAAAACAGTATAAAAAAGGCAAGACGCTGAAACTCAAACCTGACCACAAATGGCTCAAGAAAGGAACCGTGCGTGTGAAGGCGGCGGACGGTAAGGTTGCAATTAAGAGCTTAAATAGGGGAGACGGCACCCCCTCCTATGATGGGGTGATCGAGCTTAGGAGCACGGCGGAAGGAATCGTTATAATCAACGAACTGCCGGTTGAGGATTATTTGTGCGGGGTTGTTCCGAGCGAGATGCCGTCATCCTATGAACTGGAGGCGCTCAAGGCTCAGGCCGTCTGTGCCAGGAGCTATGCATACAGGCAGATGGAGGAGTACGGGTATCCGGAATATGAGGCTCACGTAAACGACAGCACAGACTATCAGGTGTACAATAATTCAGGACAGGCTGAGTCATCCTCAAGGGCAGTAGCCGAGACGGCAGGGCAGACAGTGATGTATAAAGGGAAGATCGCGACTACATATTATTATTCCACATCTTCCGGGAAAACGACAACAATGGAGGCATGGGGAACGAAACCAAGTGAAACAAACGGCTACCTCCATGCGGCTGAGGTAAAGGGAGAGGACGGAGACTATGAGAAGGAGCTCCCGTGGTATCGGTGGAAAGTATCTGTGACGGTGGATGTGCTGTCGGATCTGATCGGGCTGAATACAGGAAAGGATGTAGGAAAGCTTGAGAGCATTGAGATTACGAAACGCGGGCCGGGAGACGTGGCGCTTGAGATGAAAGCTGTTGGCGATCAGGGCAGTGTTACGGTAAAGACGGAGAACAAGATACGAAAGGCACTTGGCGGCAGCGAGTACAAGATCAAAAGGCAGGACGGCAGCGAGACGGAAGGGAGGGATTTGCTCCCCAGCGCATTTTTCACGATAGAGAAGAAAGGCGGAAAATTCGTGATAAAAGGAGGCGGGTTTGGGCATGGAATCGGCATGAGCCAGACAGGCGCGAACGAGATGGCAAAGCAGGGGAAGGATTATAAAGAGATACTCACGCTTTTTTACAAAGATATTTCCGTGGAATAACGCCTGTTTATATAAATTTTATATTTTTTACAAATTTGTTAGCACTCATTTCGAAAGAGTGCTAACTTTCTATTGACTTTTATTTTGCCGGGTATTATTATATCTTTTATAATTGTGAAAGAAAGTAGGAGTGATAGAGATGGCTAAAAAAGGAAACTTATCAATCAGCAGTGAGAATATTTTCCCAATCATAAAAAAATGGGTATATTCTGACCATGATATTTTTGTAAGAGAAATGGTGTCCAACGGATGCGACGCGATCACAAAGCTGAAGAAACTGGATGTGATGGGAGAATACCAGCTGCCGGACGATTACAAAGCGAAGATACAGGTTGCCGTGAATCCGGAGGAGAAGACGTTAAAGTTTATTGACAACGGCCTTGGCATGACGGCTGACGAGGTGGAGGAGTACATTACTCAGATTGCCTTTTCCGGTGCTACGGAATTTTTGGAAAAATATAAGGATAAGACGACGGAAGACGATATGATCGGGCATTTCGGGCTGGGATTTTATTCTGCGTTCATGGTTGCCGACGAGGTTCACATCGATACCCTTTCCTATAAGGAGGGAGCAGAGCCGGTACACTGGGCAAGCGACGGCGGCACGGAGTATGAGATGGACAAAGGGTCAAAAGATACGGTCGGAACCGAGATAACGCTGCATCTGAATGAGGACAGCCTGGAGTTTGCCAATGAATACCGCGTCAGGGAAGTGATTGAGAAATATTGCTCATTTATGCCTGTAGAGATTTTCCTCTCCAAGGAGAATGCGGAGAAAGAGTATGAAACGATTGACGAGGCGGACCTTAAGGATACGGATGTGGTAGTGGAGCATATCCACGAAGAAGCGAAGATGGAAGAGAAGGAAAATGAGGACGGCTCCAAGGAGATGGTGGAAGTATCGCCTGCAAAAGAGAAGGTGAAGATTGAAAAACGTCCGGTCTCCTTAAGCGACATCCATCCGCTCTGGACGAAACATCCAAACGAGTGCTCCGATGAGGATTACCAGGAATTTTACCGCAAAGTATTTCTGGACTACAAGGAGCCGCTGTTCTGGATCCATCTGAATATGGATTATCCGTTCAATCTGAAGGGAATCTTATATTTCCCGAGGATCAATACAGAGTACGATTCTATCGAGGGCATGATAAAGCTGTATAATAATCAGGTGTTTATTGCAGATAATATCAAAGAGGTCATTCCGGAATTCCTGATGGTGTTGAAGGGAGTCATCGACTGCCCGGATCTTCCGCTCAACGTGTCAAGAAGCGCGCTGCAGAACGACGGATTTGTAAATAAGATTGCGGATTACATTTCCAAAAAAGTTGCGGATAAGCTTTCTGGCATGTGCAAGACCAAGAGGGAGGACTACGAGAAATACTGGGATGATATCAGTCCGTTTATTAAGTTTGGCTGCCTGAAGGATGAAAAGTTCTGCGATAAGATGAAAGATGCCATCCTGTTTAAGAATATTGACGGAAAATATCTGACGCTTAAGGACTGCATCGAGGAGAACAAGAAAGATCTGGCGGATGGGGATAAAGCGGCGGATGAAACAAAGGAAAATGTTTCGGATGCAGCCGGAGAAACGACAGAAGGCGCAGACGGCGGGGATGCAGAGAAAAAAGATAAGACAACGATATATTATGTGACGGATGAGATTCAGCAGAGCCAGTATATCAATATGTTCAAGTCTCAGGGCCAGGACGCGGTAATCTTAAGCCACAATATCGACTCCCCGTTTATCACTCAGCTTGAGCAGCGCAATGAAGACATCCAGTTCCAGAGGATTGATGCGGATGTGACGGAAAATGCGAAAGAAGAGGTTGCGGAGGAAGAAAAAGAGGCATTCCAGAAAACCACGGACGAGCTGACAGAGCTTTTCAGGAAAGAGCTGGCAAAAGATAAGCTGGACGTAAAAGTTGAGAAACTGAAAGATGATAAAGTCGCATCTATGATCACGCTGTCCGAGCAGAGCCGCCGTATGCAGGAAATGATGAAGATGTACGGAATGGGAGCAATGGGCATGGGTATGGATATGGGAAATGAGGGAACACTAATCCTGAATGCAAACCATCCGCTTGTGCAGTATGTGGCAGAGCACAAAGAGGGAGAAAGCACATCTGCAATCTGCAAGCAGCTCTACGACCTTGCAATGCTTGCCCACAAACCGCTGACTTCGGAAGAGATGACGGCATTTGTGCAGAGAAGCAATGAGATTATGCTGATGCTTACGAAATAAAAACTAAAAGAATACAAAAGAGGGGCCGGTATGCGTAAGGCATGCCGGTTCTTTGCAACTTCTGATGGACAAATCACAGGATATCAGGTAAAATGTAACAATATATCAGAGGTGGATGATGGAAAAGTTTAAGAGAATCGTGGGGAAGATATCAGAAATACCTTCGGCGGTATCCGAGGCGCACCTAGGGGCGTACGCTGCACAGGCCGCCTATTTTTTGATGCTCTGCATGATCCCTATTATCCTGCTGCTCCTGACGCTGGTACAATATACTCCTGTTACGAAAGCGGATGTCATGACGGCGGTAATCCAGGTATTCCCATCATCTGTGGACTCCATGATAACGTCTATTGTAAATCAGGTGTATAACCAGTCTACGGGCATCATTCCGATCACGCTTATCGTCACACTGTGGTCGGCGGGAAAGGGAGTGCTGTCCATCACGAACGGGCTTAACTGCATTTATGGATGCCCCGAAACAAGGAATTATGTCTTCCTCAGGCTTAGGGCAACCCTTTATACAATTATGTTTATAGTAGTAATCCTGCTGCTTCTGGTGCTTTCCGTATTCGGAAATTCGCTGAACCTGTTTATTCTTGAACATGCGCCGCTCATATCGGGTGTGGCAGACTGGCTGATTGAAGCCAGAATCATAATATCGCCGGCGGTGCTGATGGTGTTCTGTCTTTTGATCTATAAATTTCTCCCCAACAGGAGAGACAGGCTCGTGCGGCAGATTCCCGGCGCGGCCTTCGCGGCGCTTGGAGGAATGGCGGTCTCGTGGATATTTTCCGTATATCTGGATATTTTTACGGCGTTTTCGGATATGTATGGTAGCCTTACGACAATTGTGCTCATTATGCTGTGGATGTATTTCTGCATGTACAGCATCCTGCTGGGAGGTGAGCTTAACGTAATTTTGTATGACGAGCTGTTCGAGCCAAAGAATAAATAAACAAGGATGAAGATATAGACGATCACAGTATGGGAGGAAAAGAGAGATGAGAATAGAGATACCGGACTATAAGGCGCTGGAGCTTAAATACCTTGTGCTGGACTATAACGGAACGATTGCATTAGATGGAGTGATACCTGACGGGGTGAAGTCGCGCCTTTGCAAGCTTTCCGAGGAGCTGGAAATATACGTGCTGACTGCAGATACCCACGGAACGGCAAGAGAGATGTGCGAAGGCTTGCCTCTGGAAATCCATACATTTCCGACTAACGGGGCTCTGGAAGAAAAGCTGGAGATTGTGGAGAGGCTGGGAGCAGATCAGTGCGCCGCCATCGGAAATGGGCGTAACGATAAGCTGATGTGCAGGGCAAGCGCCCTTGCCATTGCGGTGATGGAGAAGGAAGGCATGTGCGGAAGGCTGCTCGGAGAGGCAGATGTCTGCACCCGGAGCATT
>CAJTQA010000053.1 GCA_910578455.1 uncultured Dorea sp. | reverse complement strand
CGCTTATCTTCGGCGGTATTGCAACATACATATGAATATGATCCTTGCATACCCGCCCATCAATTAGATCCACCTGTTTCATCTCACACAGCTTCTTGATGATTGCAACCAAATCTTTTTTGGTTTCTCCATACATTATCTTTCTTCTATACTTCGGTATAAAAACAATATGATAGGTGCAATTCCATCTTGTGTGTGTTATACTTTGATTATCCATTTTGGATACCTCCTATGCTTTTGATATGGCCTGCGAAACCAATATCATTATAGCATAGGAGTTTTTATACTCCACGCACCGCTACGGCTTTGCCTGTTCCCCCATCTCAGATGGGGGATTAAAAGACTTTTTCATTCACTTAGTAAAAAACAACGTGGGAATCTCTTTCCTTCCAACATTCGCTGTCCGGGATGAGATAAAGAACGGGGAGCTGGCAGAGATCAAAACAGGCCTCTCAGATATCCGGATCTCCGCCGTGTGCGGATATAATAAGAATAAATGGCTCAGCCCTGCAATGGAGCATTTTGTCGGGCTGATAGATAACCTGAATTAAAAAAGGAAGCCGCAGCAAAACCTGCATGCATGTTTCGCTGTGACTTCTTTTATTTTCCGGCTTTTCGGCCGTTAATCACTGTTAATTATTGATCAGCTTATCGGAATCGCTCCAGCTGTAAAGGCTTCTTACGTCTTTTCCGACTTTTTCCGCCGGATGCTCTGCCGCCAGTTTCCTCATTGCGCGGAAGTGTGCCTGACCGCCTGCCGGTGACATATCGAGAAGGAATTCTTTTGCGAAAGAACCGTCCTGGATGTCTGCCAGAATCTTCTTCATCGCCTTTTTTGTGTCCTCTGTGATAATCTTCGGCCCGGTGATGTAATCGCCGTACTCAGCGGTATTAGAGATTGAATATCTCATTCCTGCAAAGCCGGACTCATAGATGAGGTCTACGATAAGTTTCATCTCATGCACGCATTCGAAATATGCGTTTCTCGCATCGTACCCTGCCTCTGTCAGCGTCTCGAAACCTGCCTGCATCAGCGCGCATACGCCGCCGCAAAGCACTGCCTGCTCTCCGAAGAGGTCTGTCTCTGTCTCGGTCCTGAAAGTCGTCTCAAGGACTCCTGCCCTTGCTCCGCCGATGCCAAGGGCATATGCCAGAGCCTTGTCAAGAGCTTTTCCTGTATAGTCCTGCTCTACCGCTACAAGGCACGGAGTTCCCTTTCCTGCCTGGTACTCGCTCCTCACGGTGTGGCCCGGAGCTTTTGGAGCAATCATGGTTACGTCTACATTTGCAGGCGGCACAATCTGTCCGAAGTGGATAGCAAAGCCGTGAGCGAACATCAGCATATTGCCTTCCTCAAGATTCGGCTCGATATCTTTCTTGTACATCGCTGCCTGTTTTTCATCGTTAATAAGAATCATGATAATGTCAGCCTTCTTAGCCGCCTCTGCCGCCGTGTACACGGTAAGCCCCTGTGCCTCAGCCTTTGCCCATGATCTGCTGCCCTCATAGAGACCGATGATCACATTGCACCCAGACTCTTTTAAGTTCAGCGCATGTGCATGTCCCTGGCTGCCGTAGCCGATAATTGCGATTGTCTTTCCGTCCAGTAATGATAAATTACAATCTTCCTGATGAAATAATCTTGCTGCCATCTTAACATTCCTCCTGAATTTTAAAATATGTTGGTTTTACATCCTGTCAGATTTCATCCGGCAGGTTTCTATCGTTAAGCGGGGCATTTCATGTAATCCTCCCGCTTAATGCCATCTCTTCCGGCCGATACAGCAGTATGCCAATGTCCTCTCCTGCCCGGATCAATCAAAATATGTAATGTTCCGGCTTCCCCTGGAGAGACCCGTAAGCCCTGTCCTTGCAAGCTCTAAGACTTCATACCCGTCCAGCAGTTTCAGGAAAGCATCGACCTTGGACTGGTTCCCGGTCAGCTCTATCATAAGCGACTCCTTGTCCACATCCACGATCTTCGCCCTAAAAATATCTGCTACGGATGCCACATCCGCCCGCTGCTCTGCATTGGCTCTGATCTTGACCATCACAAACTCCCGGAGGACAGAATGCTCCGGAATCAGCACTTTAATCTCCCGCACATCCTCAAGTTTCCTTACCTGCTTTTCAATCTGTGACAGTATCAGCTCATCCCCGCTTGCCACAATGGTAATCCTTGTGAACCTGGGATCTGCCGTCACCCCTGACGTGATGCTGTCCACATTGTAGCCCCGGCGGCTGAACAGGCCGGAGATACGGCTTAATACGCCGGGATTATTGTCTACCAAAAGTGAAAAAACTCTCTGCATAATGCACCTCTTTCTTAAATCAGTCTCAAAAACAGAGTGCGTTCTGTTTTTTTATAATAACAATAATGAAGGCTCTTGTCAACCCTTTTTCAAAATACGTTTGTGCTTATCCTTCACTTTTTTCCTGGCACACCTCCGCAATTTCAAGCCCCAGCTCCTCAAGCTGTTTTCTGTCCACCGCCGTCGGCGCCTCTGTCATAAGGTCTGACGCATCCTTCACTTTCGGGAATGCCATCACATCCCGGATGCTGTCTTCTTTTGCCATCAGCATTATCAGGCGGTCAAGCCCGTAGGCAAGCCCGGCGTGGGGAGGCACTCCATATTTGAATGCAGTAAGGAGGAACCCGAACTGCTCCTGCGCCTGTTCGGGCGTAAATCCCAGCACCTCAAACATCTTGCTCTGGATTTCCGGGTCAAAGATACGCACGCTCCCGCCGCCGACCTCATTGCCGTTGAGGACGATATCGTAAGCCTTCGCCCGCACTTTTCCCGGATTGCTGTCGAGAAACTCAAGATCCTCTTCCATCGGCATAGTAAACGGATGGTGCATGGCAGTAAATCGCTGCTCCTCCTCATCCCACTCAAGCAGCGGGAACTCCGTCACCCACAGGAACCTATAGTCATCCTTTTCAAGCAGACCCATCTGGGATGCCAGCTCCAGGCGCAGCGCTCCAAGCACTGCCCAGACAGTTTTGTTCTTGTCTGCCGCAAAGAGGAGCAGATCGCCGTTTTCTCCTCCCATGGCGCCGATAAGCACCGTCATTTCTTCCTCTGTCATGAACTTTGCAAAAGAAGATTTCCTGCTGCCGTCCTCCCCGATGGCAATATAGGCAAGCCCTTTTGCTCCGTAATCTTTCGCAAAGCTTACCAGCTTGTCAATCTTCTTTCTTGGCATGCCGCCCTGTCCTTTGGCGTTGATGCCCCGGACAGTTCCCCCATTTTCAATCGCGTCTTTAAATACGGCAAATTCACTGTCCTTTACCGTCTCCGTCACATCCGTAAGCTCCATCCCGAAACGGATGTCCGGCTTGTCCGAACCATAGCGGTCCATCGCCTCCTGCCATGTCATCCTTGGTATCGGCAGCGGCACGGACACTCCCAGCACTTCTTCAAACATTTTCTTAAGCAGCCGCTCGTTTACATCAATCACGTCATCCACATCCACAAAGGAAAGCTCCATATCGATCTGCGTAAATTCCGGCTGGCGGTCTGCTCTCAAATCCTCGTCCCGGAAACATTTCGCAATCTGAAAATACCTGTCGCACCCGGCGCACATCAGGAGCTGCTTAAAAAGCTGCGGCGACTGGGGAAGGGCATAGAATCTTCCTTGGTGGATACGGCTCGGCACAAGGTAGTCCCGTGCACCCTCCGGCGTGCTGCCGATAAGGATCGGCGTCTCTATCTCCAAAAATCCTTCATCTGCAAGGAATTGCCGGGTCAGCGTGGCAACTTTGCTCCTCATCATGAGGTTCCTCTGCATGTCCGGCCTTCTCAGGTCTAAATACCTGTATTTCAGGCGCACTTCCTCCCTCGTCTTCGAGTTTTCCTCCACCGGGAAAGGAGGCGTCTCAGACTCCGCCAGCACTCTCAGTTCCCGCGGAACAATCTCGATCCCGCCCGTGGCAAGGTTCGGGTTCACCGCCCCGGAACGCCTCTCGACTGTTCCTGTGACTGCCACAACATATTCCGAGCGAAGCTTTGCGGCTTTCTCTATAAGCGCCTCATCTGTCTTTCCCTCTTCAAATACCACCTGTATCAGCCCGGAGCGGTCGCGCACGTCCACAAATACCAGGCCGCCCTTGTTCCTGTTCTTCTGAACCCACCCCATAACCGTTACGGTCTCTCCTGCGTTCACTTCAGAAAGCTCCGCGCATCTGTGAGTCCTCTTTAACCCTTTCATTGACTCTGCCATCTTACTTTTCTCCTTTATCTTACTTAATTAAAGCCCAAAACTATTCCCTTTGGCGCTACGCCATCCTGTCGGCAAAGCAGTCGGTAATCTCTTCGTACCCCTCTGCCCGGAGCTGCTCCTTCTGGAACTTTTTGTTTTTCTTCATGTTTACGATAAGCACCTGTTTCCCGGCCTCTCTGTCTGCTCTCGCAGCTTCCAGGACTTTCAGGATTCCCTCCCTTGGCATATTTTTTTCCAGAAGGTACGCTTTCTTTTCACCTTTCTCCGGCACCTTGTACCCGTTCTCCAAAAGCAGCATGACGATGCGCTCAAAGCCGATGGAGAACCCGCATGCCGGCGTATCCTGCCCGGTAAACTTCCCGATCATCTTATCATATCTCCCGCCGCCTGCCACAGAACCGCCAAAATCATCCATGGTAATCTCAAAGATTGTTCCCGTATAGTAGGACTGCCCTCTCACAAGGGTCGGGTCGAACTTTATCTGAAAGTCACATTCTTTTGCCGCCTCCACGCTGGAAATGATCATCTCCATGCTGTCCGCCGCCGAAACGCTCAAATGTTCTCCCAGCTTTTCCTTCAGATTGCGGATTCCCGACACATCCGGGCGGATTTCCGAAAACAGCTTAAGATAAGCGTCCACGCTCTCTTTCTCATATCCAAGCCCTGTAAGCTCTGCCGCAACGCCTTCTGCCCCTATCTTATCCATCTTGTCAAGGCTTATGAACACCTCGTCATAGTCCTTCTCCTCAAATCCGCAGTATGCCGCCATCCCTTTCAGTATATTGCGGTCATTGATGTTCACAGTAAAATTCTGAAAATCAAGTTTCCCAAGCATCGCCGTAGTCGCAAGGATCAGCTCTATCTCCGCAAGGCATCCCGGCTCCCCAAGGATGTCGATGTCGCACTGTACAAACTGCCGGAAACGGCCTTTCTGCGGGCGGTCCGCCCTCCACACATTCCCGATCTGCATCGCCTTAAAGGGCGCCGGAAGCTCGTTAGAATGGTTAGCATAATACCTGGCAAGAGGCACGGTAAGATCATAGCGAAGCCCTCCGTCAACCAGATCCTGCTCCTCCTTCGCCGTGTCGAGCTTAAGCTTTTCCCCGCGCTTTAAAATCTTAAAGATCAGTTTCTCATTGTCTCCTCCCTGCCTGCTGCACAGGTTTTCGATATGCTCCACGCAGGGGGTTTCCATAGACTGGAACCCAAAAGTTTTATAAGTTTCCTTGATAAGATGGATTACATAATCGCGTATTTCCATCTCAGCAGGCATCATATCCTTCATTCCCGTTACCGGTTTCTTCTTTAACGCCATAACCATTCTCCTTTTCGCTCAATCATCTCCCCGACCCGGTCTATGTAAGCGTCAATCGCTTTTACATTTTCCTGCCGGTAAATGCCTGTCATCTTTTTCTTTCTGCTGCCGGGCGCGCATACCGGCTCCTTTAAGAGGATCTTCGTGGATGCCCCCGCCCCCGCCGCAATGATGGACTGTTTTTCTTCCATAATAAGTATATTGTATATTCCGGCTTTGTCAACCTTTGCGTAGCCCACGTTTTCAAAATTCCCGGCAATATCCTTCTGCCGGTACAGATAGTACGGTGAAAGTTCCATCCGGCGCGCCGATTCTCCCGCCGCCCGGATCATTTCCTCTATCCGCCCTGCTTTTTGGCTCTCCCTTTCCGCCTTTACTTTCCGGTACTCTTCCGTCTCTTTATTCCCCATCCTTGCCGCCCTCTTAACCGCCAGCGAATGGACGGTCATGCTGTCCGGGGCAAGCTCCTCGATCTGCCGCAGTGTATCTTCCATATCCGATGCCGTCTCTCCCGGAAGCCCCGCGATCAGATCCATATTTATGTTATCAAACCCAAGCTCCCTTGCTGTATAAAAAGCTTTCTTCACTTCATCCACGGTGTGCCGCCTCCCGACAGCGTCGAGAGTCTTCTGCTGCATCGTCTGGGGATTTATGGAAATCCTGGTAATCCCATGGCTCCTGATCACTTTCAGCTTTTCTTCCGTTATGCTGTCCGGCCTTCCTGCCTCCACCGTATACTCCAAAAGATTCTCCCGGGAAAAATGCTTTTCAATGCAGGTCAAAAGCTTTTCAAGCTGCGGAGCGCTCAAGGTTGTGGGAGTACCGCCGCCTATATAGACGGCATTGAGCTTTTTTCCTGCGGATTTCTCCGCAACAGACTTTAATTCCAGGCAGAGGGCGTCTATATAATCTTCTACCCGGTTGCTCCAAGCCGCAAGGGAGCCCGAGCTGAAAGAGCAGTAAGAGCAGACGGACGGACAGAACGGGATCCCGGCATAAAGGCCATATCCGTCCTTTAAGTCAAGCCGGTCAAGGATCCCTTTCTCCCGGCAGGCAATCTCCCATGCAAGCTCCGCTTTTTTAGCGCTCACCAGATATTCCCTCCCGAACCAGGAAAGAAAATCTTCCCTGCACATGCCTTCCGTGAGCTTTGCCATGGCAAGCTTAGTAGGCCGCACTCCCGTCAGGATTCCCCATGCCAGGCCGCGCCCTGCCCTTTTCTCAAGGAGATGGTACAGGGTGATGTCTATCATGTGTTTCACCGCCTTCCCATCCGAAACACCTGCCGCCCTCTGCCATTCTTTCCCAAAAGATTCGGCTATCTCCCTGCCGGATATAAGGATACGACTTTCTTCTCCAAAAATCACTGCTACATAATTAGAGGCTTTTTCCTCTATCTGCGATACCACCTCAGCAGACGGGTAAAAAGCCTTTGTCATATGATATGCGTTATAGATATAGGTTTCTTTGCTGCATATAACCCGAATCATCATTGTATGCCCTCTTAAACGTAAGGATTGTGCGTCTTCTCATGTCCGATCAGCGTCTCCCCCATATGCCCCGGATAGACATGTGTCTCATCCGGGAGCTTAAACAGCTTTTCCCTGACAGAATACATCAGGTCAGACATGCTGCTTGTCTCAAAATCTGTCCTTCCCACCGACTCCTGAAACAGCGTATCTCCGCTGAAGAGCACATTCTCCGACGCCACATAGTAGCAGCACCCGCCCCACGTATGTCCCGGCGTGTGGATCACCTCAAAAACATATCCCGCAAGCTCAAGCGTCTGCTTATCCCTAAGGTACTGCGCTCCCGAAAAAGTATAGCCGGATGTATAGGTGGACGACTGATTCAGCGCCGGATCATTCATCACCCGCTCATCTTCTTCGTGCACATAGACCGGCACATCAAAATGCTCTAAAAATGCGTCAATACCCATGATATGGTCAAAATGCCCGTGAGTCAGGAGGATTGCCTCTATCTTAAGGCCTTCCTCTTCGATAAATCCAAGGATTTTTTTCGGACATGCCGCCGGATCAATGATCACCGTCTGCTTTGTCTCCTCATTGATTACCAGATAACAGTTGGTACTGATAATCCCTGTTACAAACCTTTCCACTCTCATACCGTCTCTTACCCTGTCGCCCTTTCAATATCAATCACGCCCTCTAACTGCCGGAGTTTCATGACCACTTTCTCAAGCTCCGACCTGCCATGGACGATAAACCCTGTCTCGATGGTTGCCGTACCCTGTTTACTTGTGCGGACGTTCATGGATTTTACATCCACCCCGTTCTCTGTAAGGATCCTGCTGACCTCCATCAAAAGTCCCTGCCTGTCATACACATACATCTTAATCTCTGCCAGATACTGCCCGCCGTTCTTCTCCGCGACGCTCTCCTCCCACTCGGCATCAATCAGCCTGGCGCGCTCGCCCTCTGTCAGATGGATCATGTTCACACAGTCCGTGCGGTGGATGGAAAGCCCTCTTCCCCTTGTGACAAACCCGACGATCTCGTCCCCGGGAACCGGGTTGCAGCACCTGGAAAAACGCACGGCCACATCGTCGATGCCTTTGACTACTATGCCGCTCTTGGATTTGGCAATGTGGACTTTATTCTTTGCCGCCTCTGCCACCTTCTCAAGAACCACCTCATTGGTAATCTCCTGCTTATGCTCTTTCCCGTACTCTTCCGCCAGCCGGTTCACTACCTGGCCTTCCTTAAGGCCCCCGTGTCCGATCGCCGCCAGCACGGAATCCCAGTCCCTGAAACCGTACTTATTCTGGACGACCTCCATATAGCGGGGCTGAAGGATATCGGCAAGCACAAGCGCTTTGGACTTGCAGTAGCCTGCAATCATCTCCTTGCCCCTGATGATATTCTCTTCCTTGAACTCTTTTTTAAACCACTGGTTAATCTTATTTTTTGCCTGGGTGCTCTTGACGATCCCGAGCCAGTCGCGGCTTGGCCCCCTGGAGTTCTGGGAGGTAAGGATCTCAATCCTGTCGCCGTTCTGAATCTTGTAATCGATGGTCACAAGCTTTCCATTTACCCTTGCCCCCACCATCTTATTGCCTACCGCGCTGTGTATCGCATAGGCAAAGTCGATGGGCGTGGAACCGTTCGGCAGGTTCTTCACATCGCCCTGGGGCGTGAAACAGTAGACATCTTCCGCAAAAAGGTCAAGATCCCCCTTCAGGAGATTTAAAAACTCGCGGTTATCCGACATATCCCTCTGCCACTCCAGAATCTGCCTCAGCCAGCTGAGCTTCTCTTCCTCCTGAACCTTTATATTTTTCTTGCCGTCATTGGACTCCTTATATTTCCAATGGGCTGCGATACCGTACTCCGCCGTCTTGTGCATCTCCACCGTGCGTATCTGAATCTCAAAGGGCTGGCCCCCGGTTCCCATCAGCGTCGTGTGGAGCGACTGGTACATATTCGGCTTTGGCATCGCGATATAATCTTTAAAGCGCCCCGGAATCGGAGTGTAAAGCTCATGGATGACTCCCAGCGCCCCATAGCAGTCTTTTACGGAATCCACGATAATCCGCACCGCAAACAGATCGTAGATCTGATCCACGGTCTTATCCTGGTTGACCATCTTTTTGTAAATGCTGAAGAAATGCTTTACCCTGCCGCTCACGTCAGCCTTGATGTTGGAATTCTTCATGTGGCAGGACACTTCCTTTACAATCTGGTCCACAAACTCTTCCCGCTCCGTCTTCCTTGCATTGATCTGCTCCACCAGGTCAAAGAACACCTCCGGCTGGGAATATTTTAAAGACAGGTCATCAAGCTCCGTCTTTATCTTGGAAATCCCGAGACGCTGTGCGATGGGCGCATAGATGTCCATCGTCTCTTTCGCCTTTTCCTTCTGCTTTGCAGGCGTCATAAACTGAAGCGTCCGCATATTGTGCAGGCGGTCGGCAAGCTTGATGATAATAACACGGATATCCTTGGCCATGGCAAGGAACATCTTCCTCAGGCTCTCGGCCTGCACCTCCAGCTTGTCGGAAGAATACGACAGCTGCCCCAGCTTTGTCACGCCGTCCACAAGAAAGAGGACGTCCTCGCCAAATTCCTTTTTCAGTTTCTCTTCGCCAATCTTTGTATCTTCAATGACATCATGCATCATTCCCGCAGCGATGGTCTCTTTATCCATCTCAAGCTCCGCAAGGATGATGGCTACCCACAGAGGATGCACGATATAAGGCTCTCCGGATTTGCGGAACTGCTCCCCGTGAGCCTTCTTTGCCAGATGGTACGCTTTGGATATCATGCTGACATCCGTAGACGGATGATACTTCCGGATGCATGCGATCAGCATGTCATAGAGCTTATCCGGATCTTCGTAGTCTTTCGGCGATTTGATCGCATGTCCGTCCACCACTTCAAGACCAAGCGCAAGGTCTTCCATAAGCGAAGACGGACGCAACGTTCCCTGGGCTGATTCCTGTCTGTTCTTTTCATCAGGCATAGGCTCTCCTCCTTCCTCTGTCAATTTCTATAACAACTCTCCCAAACATTTTATTTCCCCGGGTATATGATCACGGAATCCACGTCATACCCTGAAAGCCTCTTTCTTCCCTCAAGCCCGGCAAGCTCCATCAGGCACACGCACTTTACGACCTTTCCCCCAAGCCCCTCAATCAGCTTTACCATAGCCTCGTTGGTGCCGCCTGTCGCCATCAGGTCATCGATGATCACGACCCTCTGCCCTTCCTTGACGGCATCTTTATGAATCTCAATCTCCGCTGTGCCGTACTCAAGCGCGTACTCTATGGACGCTGTCTCACAGGGGAGTTTCCCTTTTTTTCGGATTGGCACGAATGGCTTGTGAAGATTGTAAGCAATCGGCACTCCGAAGATAAATCCTCTGGACTCCGGCCCTACGATAACGTCAAAATCCACGCCTTTCAGCTTTTCCTGCATCAGGTCAATAGACAGGCGCAGGCCTTCTGCATCCTGCAGGACACTTGTCACGTCTCTGAAAATAATTCCCGGCTCCGGGAAATCCGGAATGCTCCTTACATATTCTTCTATAGGTTTCATAAATATCTCTCCGTTTCTTTTGTAAAATTACACATATTACAGTATAGCATCTTCCGGCACGATTTTCAAACAATTCCGCATAGGAATATTACCGAATATTGCGCCCTTTACGCCCTATTTATAATGCGTAATCACAATCTGGACGCTCCTCCTCCCCTGATATTCATTTATTTTCGGATAATACGTCACCGTCAGCTCCATATCCCTCTTTCGCCCCCGCAGCATCTCTTCCCATGCCCCTT
Source organism: uncultured Dorea sp. (assembly GCA_910578455.1). Classification (GTDB taxonomy): domain Bacteria; phylum Bacillota; class Clostridia; order Lachnospirales; family Lachnospiraceae; genus MD308. The sequence continues at coordinate 8,184 of CAJTQA010000053.1, read as the reverse complement.
TGCCGTATTTTTCCTCCAGGCAGGCAGTAAACCCGCCGATATCTCCGAAATAGACTGCCTCCACCGATGCTGTTGTGTCGTCCATCCTCAGCCTCAGCACGTTTCCGTTCTTTCCGAGCACCCTGCCGCTCAGAATCGCCGCGTTCCTCCTGGCAAAAACCGGTTTCTTATTGCCGTTCCCGCAGGGTTCTAAAAGCTCCAGCTCCCGGATCAGCTCCTCTGTAACGCATGAAAAAGGCATCTCCATGTCAATCACTACTTTTTCTGCCATTTCTTCCTCTGTCAGCACACAGTTCTCATTTAGTTTCTGCCGCAGCAATCCTATATATTCCTTTTTCAGGGAAAATCCCGCTGCAAGCTTGTGCCCCCCGAACTTTGTGAGATATTCGCTGCATCGGTTCAGCTCCTCGTACATATGGTACGCCTCAATGGAACGCCCGGAGCCTTTCGCCTCCTGCACCGCGTCTGTCAGGACAAAGGCCGGTTTGTGGAAACGCTCCCGGATCCTCCCCGCCACGATTCCCGCAATGCTCTCATGGCAGTCCTGAAGATAGAGGAGCAGAACCTTATCTTTCCCCACATCTGTGCTTTCTATTATATCCGTTCCTTCATCCACCGCCTTTTCCGTCATGTCTTTGCGCTCTTCATTCAGCTCCTTAAGCCCTTCCGCCAGCCTGAGCGCCTCTTCCTTATCTTCCGTCTCAAAGAGCCTCAGCGCCTGTTTTGCAGTGGCGAGCCTCCCCCCGGCATTGAGGCACGGGCCGATCACGAATCCCGCATGATAGTACCCAATCTCCTTCTCCTCAGTTCCGGTACATGCAAGAAGCGCCCTGAGTCCCGGATTTTCCGTAAACCGGATTCTTTTTAAGCCTTCCCTTACAAAGATACGGTTTTCTCCCACAATCTCCATCACATCCGTCACTGTGGCGATGGCAACATTTTCAATAAGGTCTTCTATCTCCCCTGTTTCCCTCCCGAAACTCTCATACACCTTTTCTGCCAGCTTGTACGCCACCGCAGCGCCGCACAGCCCTTTAAACGGATAGGGGCAGTCCTCCCGCTTCGGATCCACCACCGCGTCCGCAGGCGGCAGGATAAAGCATTTCCCTTCATCTCCCTCCTCAAAAGGCACTTCATGGTGGTCCGTAACGATAACCGTCATGCCAAGGCTTTTCCCGTAACGGATTTCTTCCTTTGCGGCAATCCCGTTGTCGCAGGTAAGGATCGTGTCAATCCCGTCCTCATGCGCCTTTTCAATCAGGCGGACATTCAGACCGTAACCGTCCTTCATCCTGTCAGGGATATCCGTGTCCGCATCCGCTCCCAGCCTTTTAAGGGCACTTGAAAGTATGTACGCAGAGTTCACGCCGTCGCTGTCATAATCCCCGATTACCCGTATCTTCTTCTTTCCCTGAATCTTCTCTTTCAGGATACGCACCGCCCTGTCCATATCTTTCATGAGGCCTCCGTCATAAAGGTCTGCCAGTGTTCCGTAAAGGTACTGCCTCACCTCCTCGTCTCCGACAATATCCCGGTTGCGGATCAGGCATGCCAGCCTTGGGCTGATACGGAATTTTTTTCCAATCCTTTCAAAATCAGCGCCTTTCCTTAAAATCGTCCATCTTTCCATCTCTTCTCCTCCGTCCGTACAACAAATGACAGCCATCGCCACCTCACATGGCAATGGCTGTCATCACGCCGCCAAAGCTATATCTATTTCTTTGCCGCTTTTACTCTCGTCTTCATCACATACCAGAGCGCTCCGGTGATGCACACGGAAGAATATCCGCCGCATATGATGCCGACCATAAGCGGCAGCGCAAATTCCCTGATGGAGCTGACTCCCAGGACAAATAACACCGCAACCATTACAAAAGTCGTAAGAGAGGTATAAATGCTTCTCGTCAATGTCTGGGTAATGCTCTTATTTACAAGATCCTTCAAATCCGTCGTCCTCGTCATATAATGCATCTCCTCGCGGATGCGGTCAAAGATAACGATAGTCGCATTAATCGAGTAGCCTACGATCGTCAGCATACAGGCAATAAACGTGTTTCCGACAGACACCCTCGCCGCCGCATAGAACGCCAGCACCACGAGCACGTCATGGAGAAGCGCTGCAACCGCGCTGGTTGCAAACCGGATGTCTTTGAACCGGAACCAGATATAAAGGAGCATGCAGATCGTAGCTATGATAACGGCAATCACCGCATCCTGCCTCATCTCATTGCTTACTGTGGAACTGATGTTTTCCGCCGTGATCTCTTCCGCCTTTACGCCGAATTCATCTGCCAGCGCCTTATTCAGCGCCTCGCGCTGGTCAAGCTCCAAAGTCCTCGTCTTGATGATCACCTGCTTGCTGCCCGCCACTTTCTGGGTCTGCACGTTGTTATCCCCGGTCACTTTCTCCACAACCGGTACGATTTCCTTGTCAATCTCGTCAATCGTATAGTCTTTCTCAAACGGAACGGTGGTAGAAGTACCTCCCTCAAACTCCAGGCTGTACTCAAACGCTCCCTGGCCCCTTCCGCTGTTTACGCCCATAAACGCAAATCCTGCCACGATCACAGCAATGGATATCCCAAAACATACTGCCTTTTTGCTCAGGAAATCTATAGATTTAAGTTCCTTGCGGGGACGGTAATAGAGCTTTTCGCTCCTTAAGCCCACTGCATAGAACGCAAAAATAATCAGCCTTGTGACTACCAGCGCCGTAAACATGGACACGATGATACCAATGGCAAGCGTCTGTGCAAAGCCCTTCACAGAACCGGAGCCCCTGAGCCAGAGCACCGCCGCCGCGATAAGCGTCGTAACGTTGCCGTCCACGATAGCCGACATGGCTTTCTGGAAACCGGTCTTCAGAGAATTCCTCACGCTCTTTCCCCGCTCCATCTCTTCCTTCACGCGGGCAAATATAATAACGTTTGCGTCAACCGCCATGCCGATGCTCAGGATGATACCCGCGATTCCCGGCAGCGTAAGGGTCACCTCAAACGCATTCAGGATGATCATCACAAGCTCCGTGTAGATGATAAGCGCCAGCGAGGACGCAAGACCCGGCAAAAGATATGCCAGTATCATAAACAGAAATACGAGGATGATGCCGATAAGGCCCGCCTTAAGGCTTGTGGAGACCGCCTGCTCCCCGAGCTGTGCTCCCACTACGTTGGACCGCAGCTCTTCAAGCTCCAGCTGAAGCCCTCCGATACGGATGGTGGACGCTAGGTTCTCTGCCTCTTCAAATGTAAAGTTTCCTGTAATGTAGGCAACACCGTCCGGAATCGCCGAATTTACTGTCGGGTCGCTGATCGTCTCCCCGTCGTAAATGATGGAGATAATCTTTCCGACGTTGGCCTCCGTGGCCTCCGCAAACTTCTCCTTACCTTCTTTATTAAGGTTCAGCTCAACAGAATACTCCTGGTTTCCCATCTTGTCCTGGCCTGACTTTGCAGACGCTGTGCTCACATCCGAGCCGGTAATGACCGTGGTGCCGTCCTCTGTCTTAAACTCAAGGGAACCCGGCTTTCCAAGCTCGTCCAAAATCTCATTGGCATTCGTCACGCCCGGGATCTCGATGTTGATCCTGTCAGAACCCTCCTGATATACCGTCGCCTCCGTGCTGTACTGCTCCACACGCCGCTGAAGCTTGTAAATGGTATCGCTCATCTGGCTCTCCGTCGGATTGTCATCCTTTACCTGATAAGTAATGCTCACGCCTCCTGCCAGGTCAAGCCCCAGCTTGATATTTGCTGCTGCTCCCGAGTGCCCCTTCCCGATTCCGACAGCCGTCGTAAACCCGAGAAATGCAATCAGGACTACCGTCAATATAAGGCTTAGTACGCCTCTGCTTTTCTTCATGTCTCTCTTCCTCTCCATCAAAAATTATTCAGCCAATGCCGCTTTCATCATAATCGCACATTCTACGCGCTTTCTCTGCATCTCGCATCCGATATCGTAAGCATCCTGTATCGTACCGTGAAAGTTGTACGCATTCGCCATGCAGCCGCCGCTGCAGTAAAACTTAGCAAAACAATTTTTGCACTTTTCTTTCGTATAGACATTGCAGTTTCTGAAATCATCCGCAATCTCCGGCCTTACAACTCCTTCGTCCACATTGCCCATAAGGAACTCCTCCTGGCCTACGAACTGGTGGCAGGGATAGATATCCCCCCAGGGCGTCACCGCCAGGTACTCCGTTCCCGAGCCGCACCCGGACAATCTCTTCGCCACGCACGGCCCACCCTCTAAGTCTATCATAAAATGAAAGAAATTAAAACCTTTTCCTGACTTTTCCCGCTCAATCATAATCTTCGCCAGCTTGTCGTACTCCTCCATAATCACCGGAAGATCCTCCCCGCGGATGGCATAAGGATCGGACTCGTTCCCCACTACCGGCTCAATGGACATCTGCCTGAACCCAAGATCCGCGAAATGCAGGATATCATTGGAAAAGTCAAGGTTCTCCCGGGTAAACGTGCCGCGCACGTAATACCGCTCCTGCCCCCGGCTTTCTGCAAGTTCCTGAAACTTCGGCACAATCAGGTCATAGCTGCCTTTCCCGTTTCTGAAAGGCCGCATCCGGTCATTGACCTCCCGCCTCCCGTCAAGGCTCAGCACAACGTTATCCATCTCCTGGTTTATGAATTCCTGTATCTCACCGTCAAGCAGCACTCCGTTCGTCGTCACCGTAAACCGAAAATGCTTGTCATGGATCTTTTCCTGCTCTCTTCCGTAAGCCACCAGATCCTTTACCACCTGCCAGTTCATAAGCGGCTCTCCGCCGAAAAAGTCTACCTCGAGGTTTCTGCGGTTCCCGGAATTTGCAATCAAAAAGTCAAGCGCTTTCTTTCCCACATCATAAGTCATGAGCGCCCGCCTCCCATGATACTCTCCCTCTTCGGCAAAGCAGTATTTACAGGCAAGGTTGCAGTCATGGGCAATATGCAGGCACATAGCCTTTACCACGGTTTTTCTGTTCTTCACGCCCTCAGTCAGGCATTCGTAGCAGTCTTTTGTGAACAGGCGCCCGCCCCTGGCAAGCTCCGCCACATCCTCCAGCGCTTCCTTTAAGTCGCTCTCTATGTATCTGCCGCCCAGCCTGTCCTTTAGCATGCAGAAAGTCTTTTCATCCCCCAGAGTCTCTGGCGTATGCTCCTCATTCTGCTCGTTCAGGCATTCTATCACGTCATAGCACAGCCCGTCCACCACATGGACCGCCCCGCTGTAAACGTCCAGCACGATATTATATCCATTGTTCTTATACTGATGTATCAAAATGCTACCCCTTTCGGTTGTAATCTGTAAAATCCCTATACGACAAGAAACAGCGACCTGCTAAAAGACCGCTGTCCCCCCAAGTATCACATTTTCTTCACGGTTATTTCTTCTGCTCGCAGGTCTGGTTCCCCACTGTACAGGAAGTCTTGCATGCAGACTGGCAGGAAGTCTGGCACTCGCCGCATCCGCCTTTTTTCACAGTGTTGTTCAGTGTCTGTGTATTCAAAGTCTTTACATGTTTCATGATATTGTCCTCCTACTTTTCTTATCCGCTTTGCGTAAGCTGCCCTCAGGCTTTCTACTTATCCGTAACATTATATCACCCCGGAATTATTTCTGCAATCCCTTTTTTCTTTGCACCGGCAGGATATGGGCTACGACAGCATCCCGCCCCCCATTCCGCCCCCGGCGCAGAGAATCAGCGTGGTGACGAGATTCGCGCCGTCGCCGTTAAGCCCTCTGTAGACTCCTAAAGTTATGAGGAGCAGCAGGGAAAAGTAGACGACTCCCAGCCCCAGCCCCCAGAGGAACCGGCGCACCCTCACAAGCCTCCCGATAATGAATCCTCCTGCCAGGGTCGACAGCACATAAATGCCCACGATAGAAGCCGACACAATCCCCTCATTCAGCTCCAGCTTATATAAAAGCATAGCAAGCACTACCAGAAGCACTCCTGTAATGACATAAGAAACAAGCAGCGACTTTAACACCCACATAACTTTCGGATTTTTCCGAATCCTTCTGTCCATATATCTGATCCCTCCCTCATCTAATACAACGTATGATTCAAGGGATAAGATTATTCTATAAAATCTTACTGTTCCATCTGCCTTCCAAGAAATCCTGCGGCGCATGCCGCCATCTTTTCTTCCAGCTCCGAGAATTTCTTTTTCGCCTCTTTTGCAAGAAGGATCACTCCGCCGATCACATCGCCCTCGCACAGTATCGGGCTGATTACCTCATGGGCATATTCGTCCTCCTGGTTCGTGATGATCTTAACATACTTTTTATCCTCCCCGGATGCAACCAGCGAATTCCTGTCTTCCAATATCCTTTCCAGCTGTTTGCTTATATATTTGTCCTGAAGCTCCTTTTTCCCGTTTCCGGCAGCCGCCACGATCTGGTCCGTATCGCAGACACACACCAGGCACCCCATCGTCTGGGAAAGGCTCTCCGCATATTGTTTGGCAAAGGAAGACAGCTCTCCGATCGGCGAATATTTTTTCAATATAATCTCGCCCTCCCGATCCGTAAAAATCTCCAGCGGGTCCCCCTCCCGGATCCTCAGTGTCCTGCGGATCTCCTTCGGGATGACCACCCTGCCCAGATCGTCTATTCTTCGTACAATTCCTGTCGCCTTCATATGAATTCCTCCGTTTTCATGTTCAGATTCAGATATGCTACTATTATCTGCTAAAATTGGAGAAAATATGCATAAAAAAATCAGCCGTTCATTTTTCTGAACGCTTTTCTTCCGATAATAAAATATGCCCCCACCACTAAAATGATGGTTATTACCCAGGAAAACGGATATACCCAGAACAATACTTCAAGCGAAGGCCTCCAGGCGAACACTGTGTAGATCCAGATAATCCTTACCGCGCAGGAACCGAACATAGTGAGCACTGCCGGAGTCATAGAATATCCTATTCCCCGGAGCACCCCGCCGGTCACCTCGTAGACAGGCGGCAGGAAGCTGAATATCTGGATGTGGAACATACGGACTGCCCCGTAGCTCACTGCTGCGGCATCCGCCGCAAAAATTCCCAAGAAGAAACTGTGCCCCGCCGTAAAGCAAAAGCTCAAAAGCCCTGTTCCGCACATTGCCAGCGCCGTGCTGATCCGCCACACCTTTACGCACCTCTCATAGCTGCCCGCGCCGTAGTTCTGGCTGGCAAATGTGACTGCAGCCTGGGTGAACGCGCTGGTGACGAAAAATGTAAAGAACTCGTAGTTCAGCGCAGCCGCGGAGCCTGCAATGGCATCTGTTCCAAAACCATTGATCGCAGACTGTATGCAGACATTGGAAAAAGAAAATACCATTCCCTGAAGCCCTGCGGGGGCGCCGATCTTTACGATCTTCACTGCTTCTTCCCTGTCAAGCGCGAGTTTTCTTACATCCATGCGGATTGCCCCGGCGCTCCTGCCCAAAAACAGTAAGACCATCGCCGCGCTTACCCCGTTCGCTGTCACGGTGGCGATGGCCACTCCCACAACTCCCAGATGGAACACAATGACAAGGATCAGATTAAGCCCTACGTTGATGATTCCTGAAACGATCAGGCAGTAAAGCGGTTTCTGTGTATCCCCGACGCTCCTTAAGATTGCCGAGCCGAAATTATACAGCATAAAGAAAGGCATCCCGCCAAAATAAATCTTTAAGTATACCGTCGCCAAGGGAAGGACTTCCTCCGGAGTGTTCATAAGAGACAAGATCGGGGCTGCCGCTGCGTTCCCGATAACAGACAATATCACCCCGCAGATAAGCGCCAGCGCAATGACCGTATGTACCGTCTTCTGTATCTTTTCTTCTTTCCCCTCCCCGATATACCTTGCGATCACAACATTTGCCCCGACAGAAAAGCCCACGAACAGATTTACCAGAAGGTTGATGACGGAACTGTTGCCCCCAACTGCCGCCAGCGCCTGGTTGCCTGCAAACCTCCCCACCACCGCCACATCCGCAGCATTAAAAAGCTGTTGTAAGATACTGCTTGCCGCCAGAGGCAGGGCGAACATCACGATCTTGTCTGCCAGGGAGCCGTGCAGCATGTCCATCTGCCCTCCATGCCTTTTCTTTATTCTTTCCATATTATAACCATCTCCATTTCAAAAAACTGCCATATTACATTTTATATCATATTTCACATATTTCAAGTGCTCCTTGTCAATTCCTGCCATGTC
>CAJTQA010000052.1 GCA_910578455.1 uncultured Dorea sp. | reverse complement strand
TTTAGTATACCACGAAACGACTTGGCAAACCAGTAATATTTAACTATTTATCAATAATACAGTACACTAGTTGTAAATAAACGGCCATATAAATAACTGCTGGCATATCTTTTTTTTATATTACTTACTTCTATTTATCACATTATATAATCATACTAACAAATAAATCAAGGAGGATTGTGAATATGACAACATTAATACCTGAAAATGATATCTGGACAATCTGGGCGATCGTGATCGGCATTGCCGCATTGGCATTTTTTCTGGAACAAAGGTTCAAATGGGGCGCAAAAATATCCAGCGTACTTTTAGCCTTGATCGGGTCGCTGGTTTTGGTGAATCTGAGAGTTCTGCCAACTGGTTCACCTGTGTATGATGCGCTAGGAGGATATATTCTTCCGCTGGCAATCCCGCTTCTTCTTTTTCAGTCCGACCTGCGTAAAATAATTAAAGAAAGCGGGCGTCTCCTCATTATTTTTATTGCTGCCGGAGCGACAAGCGTTCTGGGAGGCATCATCTGCGGATTTTTATTCCGGTCAGCTCTTGCGGAACAGACAGCCGGTTATGTGGCGGTTGAAGTCGGCGCCGATATCGGAGGGAGCGTAAATCTTGTGGCGATGGCGAGCGCGTTTAATGTAGATGAAAGCATTATGAATGCATCGCTCATTATCGGAAACCTGATTATCATCATCTGGACGGCTGCGATTATTGCGATTCCGAACATGCCGTTTTTCAGAAAACATTACCGCCATGAGCATATAGACGCACTGGAAGCTAATATTCAGCTTGATGATGGTGAAACGATGGCATCTAAGTTTTGGAAACGACAGGGCATCTCTCTTTTGGATATCGCAAAATGTCTTGCCATAACATTTGCGGTAAACGCCGTGACCCAGCAGATCTGCAATGCTGTAAACGCATCCGGCGCTCCTGAGATCATAAAAACATTTTTCGGAAGCATCTATCTTGTCATGACGACGCTTACTATTGTATTGGTTACCGCCATGCCGAAAGTGTTTGAAAATATTCATGGCGCAACAGAACTTGGCACGATCATGATTACAATGTGGTTCGTTCAGGTCGGAGCCGGGGCGAGGATCAGCGAGATTATCTCTCTGGCTCCGGCAGTGCTTGGTTTTAAGATCCTGATGGCTGTCATCAATATCGGAGGAGTTCTTTTGCTCGGGAAATTCCTAAAATGGAATGTTGAAGAGTGTCTGACTGCTTCCAATGCAAGCCTTGGGGGGCCGACAACGGCTGCTGCCTATGTAATCGGAAAGGGATGGGCCGGCCTGATTGCGCCGGCAACGCTTGTAGGACTTTTTGGATATGTTATCGGAAATTATTTTGCCGTGCTTACCGCAAATATATTCCTTTAAAATTACTTGGATCAAGGAAGGTGGAATCATTATGAATCGAATTGTAGTCGGAGAGATCATGCATGAAAGCAGCTCTTTTGCCAAATTTCTTACGGAGGAAGAGAATTTCCGTAGAACTTTGATGTGGTATGAAAAGGAAGATGTGTGGAAACTTTGTGAAATCGGAATGAAAGACTATCTTACCGGTATTATGGAAACTGGAAAAGACAGGGGGTTAGAAATCTCTCCGTGCTTTTGTGCCTTTGCTTCGCCGTCGGGAGTTATATCTGCAGCATGCTTTGAAAGCCTGAAAAAGCATTTCTTTGACGGAATTGACAATGAGAAACAGATTGACGGGTTTTGCCTTGCCCTTCATGGGGCGGGCGTCTCTGAATGCACGCCGGATGTTGAGGGGAGCATTTTAGAGGAGCTTTGCAGCAGATATGGACGGAATATACCGTTGGTCATGACGCTTGACCCTCATGCGAACATTACCTACAAAATGACAGAACTGGCTACAGTGCTAATACCCTCCAAATTATATCCGCACACGGATACTTATGAAACGGGAAGAAAAGCAGCAGATATACTGCACGGTATCCTTGAAGGCAAAGTTCATCCGACGATGCATGTCGAGAGGATAGAGATGCTGATTCCTATCACGAAAGGCTGTACTTATGAGGAACCCATGAAATCTGTAATAGAGAAATGTATGCAGGCGGAACAGATAGAAGGAGTGCTGGACTGTTCTTTTGCTCAGGGATTTCCTTACAGCGATATTGAGGAATGCGGGGCAGCAGTGGTAGTAACAACTGATAATAAACCGGAACTTGCGAGAAAAATCGCAGTAGAAATCGCAGGATATATCATTGAAAGAAAAAGGGATTTTATCTCAGATTGCCTGACAGTGACGGAAGGCGTTGATAAAGCAGAGCAGTTTCTTTGTGGAAAGGCAGAAATGGTTGTCATGAATGAAGTTTCGGATAATCCCGGAGCGGGTACGCCGGGGGACGGAACATATCTGCTCAGGGAACTGATAAAGAGAGATATTGGAAAGACCTGCTGTGGTGCAGTGATTGATAAAGAGGCGGTAGAACAGGCAGTGGCTTCCGGAGCAGGAACAACAGTTGACATCCGTCTCGGCGGAAAAACTGACGATATGCATGGGGAGCCGATAGAACTGAAAAATGCATATGTAAAATCAATCTGTGATGGGAAATACAATCTTCTCAGTGCAATGACCCATGACCAGCCCGTTAATTTTGGCACATGTGTACGTCTTACTGTAGGCAATGTGGATATTGTGGTCGCATCAAACGGATTTCAGGTTATGGATGACGGGCTTTTTTCCCTTCTTGGGATCAATGTGAAAGAATACAAGATTGTAGCAGTCAAATCAGCGCAGCACTTTAAGGCATATTTTAAAAACATGACAAAGCACATTATAACTGTGGACTCTCCGGGAATCAGCACAGGGAGACTTGAGGAATTGCCGTTCAGGCACATTCCGCGTCCGATATTCCCAATAGATATGTAAAGAAAAAACCATTGGAAACATGAGCGTTTCCAATGGTTTTAAATTGCAGTTAAATGCGGATGGTGGGACTTGAACCCACACGAGGTCGCCCCCGCAAGATTTTGAGTCTTGTGCGTCTGCCATTCCGCCACATCCGCTTGAGAATTGTTTCCTCAAACCGTTACTCATTGTAACACAATGTTTTCTAAATTACAACATTTTTTTGGACAATACCTTTTAAAATATGTTGTTTTAGTGTATAGTAATAAGTGATTTTATTTTTGGAGTGAATATATGGGTGAAAAGATTGTTTTGATTGACGGGCACAGTATACTCAACCGGGCGTTTTACGGGCTGCCGGACCTGACGAATTCGGAGGGGCTCCATACCAATGCCATCTACGGTTTTTTAAATATTATGTTCAAGATTTTAGAGGAGGAGCGTCCGGAGTACCTTACGGTTGCTTTTGACGTCCATGCCCCTACCTTCCGCCACGAGATGTACAAGGAGTACAAAGGCACGAGAAAGCCTATGGCGGAGGAATTAAGGGAACAGGTTCCTGTAATGAAAGAAGTGCTGGCGGCGATGGGCATTAAGACCATCGAGCAGGCGGGGCTTGAGGCGGACGATTTGTTAGGGACGCTCTCGGTGCGCGGAGAGGCGGCAGGCATGGAGGTGTCGGTGATTTCCGGCGACAGGGATCTGCTGCAGCTTGCCACGGAGCATGTGAAGATACGGATTCCAAAGACAAAGCAGGGCCGCACAGAGGTGGAAGATTACTATGCCGCCGACGTGAAGGAAAAGTATCAGGTTACGCCCCGGGAGTTTATAGATCTGAAGGCGCTCATGGGGGATTCCTCCGACAATATACCGGGGGTTCCGAGCATCGGCGAGAAGACGGCGACGAAGATCATCACGGAGTACCATTGTATTGAGAATGCTTATGAGCATGCGGATGAGGTGAAACCGCCCAGGGCGTCCAAGGCGCTTAAGGAGCACTGGAATCTGGCGGTCATGAGCAAGGAGCTTGCCACCATTGAATGCGGCGCTGGGTTTGACTATGATTTTTCGGAGGCAAGGCTAGGGAATATCTATACAGAGGAGGCTTACGGGTATTTCCAGAGGCTGCAGTTTAAGAATTTGCTGGGCCGCTTTGAGGTGACGGCGCCTTCTAATTCGGTGGAAGATTTCTTTAAGGTAATAGAAGATAAAAATGAGGCGGAGGAAGTATTTTCCCGGGCAAAGGGGAAAGGCTGCGTGGGAGCTGTCATTTTTAAGGATGAGGAGAATGTGCTGCCGCTGTTTGCAGGGAGCGCGGAGCTTGGGGGAGCAGGCATCTGCTTTTCAAAGGAGGACATCTACTGCATCCGGTGCGGGAACGGCATTGAGAAAGAGTGGCTTTTGGAGAACTTATCGGCGGTGTCCGACAGTGCAAAGAGGTTCTCTGTGTTTGACTTGAAGGCATGCCTTAAGCATCTGGAGGTTAAAAACCGGGCCGCCTGCTTTGACGTCCTTGTGGCGGCGTATCTTCTGAATCCGCTAAGCAGCGGGTATGCCTTTGCGGATGTGGCAAGAGAGCAGCTTGACATTTTGATAGAGGAAAAGTCCGGGCAGGATGTGAAGGCGTGCTATGAGGCGTACACGGCGTTTGCCGCGTCAGAGAGGCTTTCGGAGAAACTTGCGGCGGCGGGGATGGATAAGCTGTTTTCGGAGATTGAGATGCCGCTTGTATTTACCCTCTATGAGATGGAGGAAAACGGGGTCAAGGCGCAGGCGGAGGCTCTGAAGGTTTACGGCGACCAGCTTGTCGGCAGGATCTCGGAACTTGAGAGGGAGATCTGCGAGGACGCGGGAGAGGCTTTCAATATCAATTCACCTAAGCAGCTCGGGGCCATCCTTTTTGATAAAATGGGGATCAAGGGCGGAAAGAAGACGAAGACGGGGTATTCTACGGCGGCGGACGTGTTAGAAAAGCTTGCGCCGGACTACCCGATCATAGATAAGATATTAGAGTACCGGCAGCTTACGAAGTTAAAATCCACTTACGCCGACGGCCTTGCCAATTTTATCGGGGCGGACGGCAGGATCCACGGGAAATTTAACCAGACGGTCACTGCCACGGGGAGGATCAGCAGCACAGAGCCGAACCTCCAGAACATACCGATCCGGATGGAGCTTGGGAGGCTGATCCGGAAGGTGTTTGTGCCGGAGGAAGGGTATGTGTTCGTGGATGCGGATTATTCCCAGATTGAGCTCAGGGTGCTTGCCCACTGCTCCGGGGATGAAAAGCTTATTGAGGCGTACCGGGAAGAGGCGGATATCCACCGGATTACGGCCTCTCAGGTGTTCCACGTGCCTTTTGAGGAAGTGACGGATGAGCAGAGGCGCAACGCCAAGGCGGTGAATTTTGGGATTGTGTACGGAATCAGCTCCTTTGGGCTGAGCCGGGATCTCAGCATTTCCAAAAAGGAGGCGGCGCAGTATATTGAAGATTACTTCCATACCTATCCGGGAATCAAGACTTTCCTTGACGGGGCGGTGAAGGATGCGAAGGAGAAGGGATACGCGGTGACATTGTTCGGAAGGCGCAGGCCTGTGCCGGAGCTTTCTTCCAGCAATTTCATGCAGCGCTCCTTCGGGGAGCGGGTTGCCATGAACTCGCCTATACAGGGAACGGCCGCAGACATTATGAAGATTGCCATGATCGGAGTGGAGAGGCGGCTTAAGGTGGAAGGCATGCGCTCAAGGCTGGTTTTGCAGGTGCACGACGAACTTCTTATAGAGGCGTGGGAGCCGGAGATTGAGGCTGTGCAGAGGATGCTTAAGGAAGAGATGGAGCAGGCGGCGAACCTTCTGGTGCCGCTTGAGATTGATATGCATACAGGCACGAACTGGTATGAGGCGAAGTGACGGGAAAGGGAACACGAAAACATGGAACCGGAAGATGTCAGGAGGAGATAAAGCATGAAAGTGATTGGAATTACCGGAGGAGTAGGCGCAGGGAAGACGCAGGTTCTTGAGTATCTGAACAACAAGTACGGGGCGACGATATGCCAGACAGATTTGGTTGCCAAAAAGATGCAGAAAAAAGGCGGCGAGTGCTTTGACGCCATCGTGGAGCATTTCGGGGAGTCGATCCTCAACGAAAAGGGCGAGCTTGACAGAGACCGCCTGGCCGGGATTATCTTCAATGATCCCGAGGAGCTCGAGGCGATGAACGCCATCGTACATCCGGCGGTGAAGGATGAGATCCGAAAAAAGATCGCCTATGAGGAGCGCAAGCATACCAATGTGTTTATCGTGGAGTCTGCCCTTTTGATCGAGGACAGCTATGACGAGTTCTGTGACGAGCTGTGGTATATCTACGTGGAAGATGAGACGAGGAAGAAACGGCTTATTTTTTCCAGAGGGTACGACGCGAAGAAGGTTGCCGACATTATCTCCTCGCAGCCGTCTAAGGATATTTACCTTAAGCACTGCGACAGGGTGATCGACAATAACGGCGTGTTTGCCGAGACGACGGAGCAGCTTGACTGCGCCATAAAAGATTTGTAAACCGGAAAAATATGTGAGCCGGGAAGGCTTGCGGACGGAAAAATGCAGGATGGGCAGGTTACATAGATGAGATTATGCAGCATAGCCAGTGGGAGCAGCGGGAACTGCATCTATATCGGAGATGGCGAAAGCCATCTCCTGGTAGACACTGGAATCAGTAAAAAGAGGGTGGAAGAGGGGCTTAAGCAGCTTGACGTTAAGGGGGAGGAGGTTGACGCCATCTTCGTGACCCATGAACATATCGACCATATACAGGGGCTCGGGGTGTTCTGCCGGAAGTATAAGACGCCGGTGTACGCTACGGGGGGCACTATCGAAGGGATAAGAAAATGCAGCACCCTTGGGAAACTGCCGGAGGGAATCCTCCGGGAAGTGGAGGTTGACAAGGTGCTTAAGGTCGGATGCCTTGCGGTGCGCCCTTTTGCCATCTCCCACGATGCCAACGAGCCTTGCGGCTACCGGGTGGAGAACGGTGGGAAAGCGGTTGCGGTGGCGACGGACCTTGGAACTTACGACGCGTATACGGTGGAGAACCTTAAGGCGCTGGACGCGGTAGTCTTAGAGGCCAACCATGACATCCATATGCTGGAGGTGGGGCCTTATCCCTACCCCCTTAAGCGTAGGGTCATGGGAGAGCGGGGGCATCTTTCAAATGAGTTGTCAGGACGGCTCCTTTGTGATATACTTCATGACGGGTTAAAGAGCGTGATGCTTGGGCATCTGAGCAAGGAGAATAATTATGCCGAGCTTGCCTATGAGACGGTCAAGCTGGAGGTAAGCCTTGGCGATAACCCTTACCGGGGCGAGGACATACCCATTACGGTAGCGAAAAGAGACGCGGTGTCGGGCATCATCGAGTTGTGATCTGGGCTGCCGGAGGAAGAAAGCCGCGTGGTTAAATGCGGGGCATATAATATGAAAGAAGATAAGTGAGGTAGAATGAATGGGGAAAATAGCGATTATGACGGACAGCAACAGTGGGATTACTCAGCGCCAGGCGAAGGTGATGGGGATTTACGTGCTGCCGATGCCGTTTTTTATTAACGGGGATATGTATTTTGAGGATATCACTCTGACCCAGGAGGAGTTTTATCAGAGGCTTTTGGAGGATGCGGACATCTCTACTTCCCAGCCGTCGCCTGCGGATGTGATGGAGCTGTGGGATGATGTGCTGAAGGAGCATGACGAGATCATCCATATCCCTATGTCCAGCGGGCTGAGCAGTTCCTGTGAGACGGCGCTTTCTCTGGCCCAGGACTATGAGGGAAGGGTGCATGTGGTGGACAACCAGAGGATCTCCATCACCCAGCGGCAGTCTGTCCTTGACGCTCTTGAGATGGCGAAGAGGGGGATGGGCGCCAAGGAAATCGTGGACGTTTTGATGGCGGAAAAGCTGGAGGCCAGCATCTATATCACGGTGGATACGCTGAAATATTTAAAGAAGGGCGGACGTGTGACGGCTGCGGGCGCGGCTCTGGGAACAGTGCTCAACATCAAGCCGGTGCTCCAGATCCAGGGAGACAAGCTTGACGCTTTCGCCAAGGTAAGAGGCTTTAAAGCGGCGAAAAAGAAGATGCTGGATGCTATGGAAAAGGATATAAACGTCCGTTTCGCAGGCAAGAAGGTTCATCTCCAGGCGGCGTATACCTGTTCGGCAGAGGAGGCTGAGGAGTGGAAGAAGGAGATCATGGAAAGGTTCCCGGGGTATGAGGTGCATATGGACCCGCTTTCTTTGAGCGTTTCCTGCCATATCGGGCCGGGGTCTATGGCGATTGCGTGCTGCAAGGAGGCTGAAGTGTAAAAAATATAAAAAGGAGGATTGGCTCTATAATGAATCTAGGGAAAAAATTGACGATAGCCAGCATACTAATGATATTGATTCCTCTTATAGTGTCAGTTCTGCTTTGTGTTATTGTTGTTTTTTACAAAGGTGACAGTACTCTTAATCGTTTAAAAAGCCTTTTTGAGAACGACAATGGAATTATAAATGTTCAGACGATTCTGTATTCTTATGAAAGTCAGATTTTAAGCTATACTCCTCTACAGTATGAAGGGGACGAAAGAGAAGAAGATGAAGAAGAAGATGAAGATGATGAAGAAGAAGATGATGATGATAAAGAAGATGATGATGCTCAGAGAGATATCAATTATGAGTCTGCCGCAAATGCTTTCGGGGGATTGATAAAAGAGCTGGAAACACTGAGATATTATTATCAGATCAGGTGTGGTAATCAGGTTATTTTTTCGAATCTTCCAGAAGGTTTAGAAACTGAAATAGAAACTTTGGCCGGAAAAGAATACAAGACAATCCGAAATTTTGCTGTGACAGACGGGGGTAATTCTGTTGTAAAACGGACATATTCTGATGGAAGAAAAACAATGGATGTCCTGGCTTATTGTGAGTGGTATGATAACAGCCATTTATCGCAGATTATCAGAGATTTTTTTATTTTGATAGTTCTTTTCATGGTAGTTTTGACTGTAACAATTATTATTAGCATATTTATTCTGACCAGATGGCTGAGCAGCGGGATGCGAAGTTCTCTGGGAAAGTTATCTGAGGCGGTAAAACAGGTGCAGGATGGCAATCTGGAATATCGGATCAACAGCCGGGAAAAGGATGAGTTAGGAAAGGCATGCCAGGAATTTGACGAGATGACAGAGTATCTGGAAAATTCTGTAAAAGAGCGTGAGAAATATGAGGAGACAAGAAAGCAGATGCTGGCAGGAATTTCCCATGACCTGCGTACACCCCTCACCTCAGTTAAAGCGTATGTGGAGGGGCTAAGGGATGGTATCGCAAATACTGAGGAAAAAAGGCAGCGGTATTATAATGCGCTGAGAATACGTGCAGCAGATTTGGAAACTCTTATCGATAATTTGTCGGTGTTTTCCGGGTTTGACAGGGGAGAATATCATTTTTTAATGGAGAGAATTGAATTTGGCGAATTCCTTTCGCAGTACTTTAAGGAATATTCAGTTGAATTTCAAGAAAATCATATCAACATTAACTGGAAATGTCCATCAGATGAACATTTTTATATAAGGGGGGACAAAAACCAGATAAGGAGAATACTTGGAAATTTGGTTCAGAATACATTAAAATACAGAGAGAAGGATGAAACCGCATTAAAAGCTGAACTTTACAGAAAGGATGGCAGAGCTGTGCTGGAGCTGGAGGATGACGGGCCGGGGGTGCCGCCAGAAGAAAGAGAACTGATTTTTGATTCCTTTTATCGTGGGGATAAGGCGCGCAGCGACCCCGGGAGCGGGAGCGGACTGGGGCTTTCCATTGTAAAAGAGATTCTGAAAGGACACAAGGCGACTGTCCTGGCAAAAAGCGGTGCGGATGGAAAAGGTCTCAGGATAATCATGGGCTTTCCTTTGGCGGAAGGAGATAAACAGGCATGAAGAAAATTTTAATTGTGGAAGATGATATTTTAATTGCTGAAATTGAGAGAGATTATCTGGAGGCAGAGCGTTTTGAGGTGACAATTTGCCAGAATGGGCAGGAGGGCCTCAGGCTGGCGCTGGAGAATAATTATGATCTTATCATTCTTGATGTGATGCTGCCGGGAACCAGCGGATTTGCAATCTGCCGGGAAATACGCCGTGAAAAGGATGTGGCAGTTATCATGGTAACTGCTAAAAAGGATGATGTCGATAAAATACGGGGTTTGGGGCTTGGTGCAGACGATTATATTGTAAAGCCCTTTAGTCCCGGTGAGCTTGTGGCAAGGGTGAAAGCACATATCAATATCCATGAGCATTTAAAAAGTCAAAACGGATGCAATGAGGCGAAGAGCAACGATTTTGAAACAGGAAGCATACGGGTTGCGAATCTTAAGATATTTCCTCTGTCCAGACAGGTGTTCTGCAGTGACAGGGAAGTGGAGATGGCCAATAAGGAGTTTGAACTTCTTTATTTCCTTGCATCTAATCCCAATATTGTGTTTTCTAAGGACGCCCTATTCGATAAGATATGGGGAATGGATGCGATAGGAGGCACGGCGACTGTGGCAGTGCATATAAACCGTATCCGTGAAAAAATCGGAACTGACAAGGAGAATCTGAAACTGATAGAGACTGTATGGGGTGCGGGATACAGATTCAGAGTGAAGTAAAGAATTTATAAATTGTTTAAATTTGATTTATGTACACTTTAACAGTTTATTCTATAATAATTGTGAAGTGAATCGGAGTTAAAGGATGCGAAACAGTCTGCAGCATCAGGATGCCCGAGATATTTTTAGTTGGAAGTAAAAGAAAGGCAGGAGGAATATCGCGATGAAAAAGAAACTGATTGCAGGATTATTGGTATTTGCAATGATGGTTACATCGGCCATGCCGGCAATGGCTGCCGTCAAGGCGAGAAAGATTGCCATCAAAGGGAAAAAGACTGTCACTGTAGGACGTACGATAGAGCTGGACAGCGTCATCACGCCAAAGAAAGCTAAGGTAAGAGACCGCAATATTATATGGACCAGCAGCAAGCCATCTGTGGCAAAGGTTCTGGAAAAAAGAGACGATGACACAAAGATAAAAGGGATGAAGCCCGGGAAAGCAACGATTACGGTACGGATCAAGGGCACATCCATTAAAAAGAAGTATAAGATCACTGTTAAAAAAGCGTCTAAAAAGTCAAAGACAAGCACAGATTCGGCAGTGAAAAAAATCAATCAATATAAGTCTGAGGCGCAGGCACTGAGGGCTGAAATCGGCAAGATACAGCTTGCGGCGACTTATGGGGAGAGACGGGTTCAGTACCTTACCTATGAAAGAAAGATAGATGCCATTGATGATAAATTAGGCAAACTGGATGATGTCTGGGAAGATAAGTATGACGACGGGAAGATCACCCGTTCTCAGTACAGGTCTCTGGAAAGGAAGATTGAGGCGGTAGAAGACTACCTGGAGATTCTGGAAGACGAGCTTGAGCAAAAATTTAATTTTGAATTTGATTAAAATGGGATTGAAGTAAGAAGACCATATGGGGGCTGCCAGGCAGCCCCCTTTTCATATTATGCCGCCGTTTTTTATATAAGCTGTCCGGCGACAATCTTCCCATCCTCAATCCTTACAATCCGGTCTGCCATCTGCGCGATTTCCGGGTTATGGGTGATCATGACGATTGTCTGGGAAAATTCCCTGCTGGTCATCTTAAGGAGTCCAATCACGTCGTCGCTGGTCTTGCTGTCTAAGTTCCCGGTGGGCTCATCCGCCAGGATGATGGAGGGCTTTCCGGCCAGCGCCCGGGCAATCGCCACGCGCTGCTGCTGGCCGCCGGAGAGATTGCCCGGCAGGCTGTCAAGTTTTGCCTCAAGCCCTAACAGCTTTACTACATGCATAATAAATTCCTTATCTGGTTTCTGCGCGTCCAGTGATATGGGGAACACGATATTTTCCCATACGGTTAAGACGGGCACGAGATTATAGTTCTGGAAGACGAACCCGATCTGCCTGCGCCGGAAGATGGTCGCCTGTTCGCCGTTAAGGGCGGAAAGCTCCGTGCTGCCGATTCGGATGCTGCCCTCCGTAGGAGTGTCCAGGCCTCCGAGCATATGGAGCAGGGTGGATTTCCCGCTGCCGGATGTGCCGATAATGGCGGTAAACTTCCCGCGCTCAATCTCTAAGTCCACGCCGTCCAATGCCCTGACCATATTGTCTTTGCTGCCGTAATATTTTTTTAAGCCTGATGCTTTTAAGATGCTGTCCATAAATCATTCCTCCTGGTATAATAAACTAATCTGCCACACGAAGTTTCTCTACGATACTTCCTTTGTTGAACAGATGCAACGCCATTGACGGTATCACAGCCGCTGCGGCCAGCAATGCTACACAGGTAACAAGAGCCGGAACCAGCGTAAAGCGGAAGGTGAAAAGCCAGATGGCTCCCGTGAGAGTGCGTATGGCTGTAAAGCCTAATAGCGCCGATGCCGTGATTCCGAGCACGCAGGCTCCAGCGGCGTAATAGATTCCCTCAAAGGTCATCATCCGGGAGAGCTGCTTTTCCGTCATGCCGATGCTCTGCATGGTGGCAAATTCGTGCCGGCGTGTGATGATGGTGGTGATAATGGTATTGCCTAAGTTCAGAACGCCGATGATGCCGAAGATCATTCCGATCAGGCTCCCGACGAAGACCATCATCGTGCGGGTTCCCACCGCGTTTTTCTTTGCGCTTTCCGCCGAAAGATAATTGACGGAAGGATCTTTTGTGCCGATATAGTCTTCAAGAAAATCCTTCATATCCGTCTGTTTTTCCTCTTTTACGTTAAAGGAATATTTGTATACGACAGGCTCATCGTAGATTTTCTCGTAGATTTCGTAAGGGAGATAGAGAAACGCCGCGTCGCCCCCTACTTTGCTGGCTCCGCTCGGCGTATAGCCGATCTCTTCGTCATCTCCGTTCAGCGCTGCTTTTGCCAGAATGGGAAGTTCCATGAATGCCGTACCGTTTTTATAAACGGTAACGGTGTCCCCGATTTCCGTGACATCATACTCCTTATTGATACGCATAGTAGAGCGGTCCATCGTTACGCCTGACAAGACTCCCTCACCCTTTTGCATCATCCGGTAGAGTTTTTTTGCATCAGTTTCCCCCTCCTGGATATCCATGCGGGATACGGATGCCTCGCTCATGCCGTATACGTTGCAGAGAAACCGTTTGTCTGACCCGACAGGGGCGCTGAGCTCACCAGATATGCCGTATAAGATCTCTTCGCCTTCTGTGTTGTCATCTGTCCAGAAGTCCTCGATGTCAGTTCCAAAGTCATAGGTTACGTCCATGTCGTCCAGAGTGTTTTTATAAATGACGGAGCCGCCGTATACGCCTGGCCGACGGGAGATATCCTCTACCGTCCGGGCGCTTAAGCCCTGTTCATGGCGGGTAAATCCTTCCATGATATTGGTGCTGGCTTTGTTTACCACCCCAAAGTCTGTGCGGATCATATAGTCCACCTGTTTTTCGATATCATAGCTTGCGGCGGCTATCCCAACGCTGTTTAGCAGGATGATGCAGAGCGCCAGCGACAGCATGATAAATGCAGTACGCCTTTTATTCCGTCCGAGGTTTGCCCACGCCATCCGGGTTAGGCGGGCATCCAAAGACCTTCGCCGGGCCTTTTTTCTCCTGGCGTTTTTTTCCACAAAGCGGTAGGCCTCGATGGGAGGTGTGTCGGCAGCGATCCGTATGGGCTTTCTTGTGGAGATAAATACAGTAAGCGCCGTCAGAACTGCCGCCCCCAGGAAGATGACAGGGGAGGGATCTACGCCTACCGCCAGATTATCATATTCCGTGGACACGGTGTCCATCACCAGGGGGAGGGTAGCTTTTCCCACAAAGAAACCGATAAGCAGACCCAAGGGGATGCCGATGCCCGAAAGCCAGAGCGCCTGGAGGTTGATGAGTTCCTTTACCTGTTTCCTGCTCATGCCGATGGTGCGGTACAGCCCGTAGCGCCGGATCTCCTGCATCACGGCGATGTCAAATACATTGTAGATGAGCAGATACCCGCACAGGATAAACAGCACCACGATCACAGCCCCCATCCCCATCGTCTCCGGAGAAACGGACGCGTTGGTCACGGTGTTCACGGCGGCGCACACATAATTATCCGCGTCTGCGTCTTCCGGGTCGCCGCCTGCGCTTAACACCCAGCCATTCATCTTTTCCTGCAGCCCGCGGCGGGTTGCCGCTGTAAAGTCAGACCAGTATGTTCCTGCTATCTCTCTGTCTTTGTGGTAGGTGTACCGGAAAATGTCCGGATGCGCCTCCCGGAATGGTATTCCCGCCCACATGACGCTGACCTGGTCGTTGGCAGCCTCATACCATCCGGAGACTTCCATTTCAAAGGTATATGTCTTTCCGCGCAAAGAAAATTCGATGGGTACTTTTGCGCCTATTTGTGGTTCTACGCCAAGCTCGGCAAGGGCAAGGTCGGAGGCGGCAATCTCATCCGCCTCTTTTGGGGAGGTGCCGTGGCTTGGGCTGCAGAAGTTCAGTTCCGCCTGCACGTCGTTGAGTACGCTGAATTCAATGTTGTGTCTGCCGGTATTGGAAAGGTATGCAACCGGCATCCGAAGACCGTAGTCCCTGATAAAGTCCGCGTCCTCAAGCATTTGAAACTGCTCGGGCGTCATGTAGCGGAAATCCCCGTCGGATTTGCTCATTTTCATCATCTGCTGCGTCAGCGTCAGGGAATCCTTTGTTCCTTTTCCGATTGTTGTTACCGTGGTAAACAGTATGGCTGTCAGCATGATTGCCAGCACCGCTGCAATATTGCGGACTTTGCCGGCGGCAAAGCTGCGGACGGCCAGTGTTTTAAGTGATAGTTTCATCATCGTTACCTCCTTGTCGTCGATAACAGGATACCACTGCAAAGTTACGGTAAGGGTACAGGAAAGGTACAGTTTTGTGATTTTGCCAGGACGGCGGCTAAGGAATTATCTTACAACACATCCGTCCTGAAGGCGGATTACGTGGTCGGCAAGCTGAGCCAGTTCCGGGTTGTGGGTGATGAGGATGAGCGTCTGGTGAAAGTCTTGTGTTATGGATCTCAGGAGTCCGGCTACATTCTGGCTTGTCTTCGCGTCAAAGCTCCCGGTAGGTTCGTCCGCCAGTATGATGGACGGTTTCGTGATGAGGGCGCGGGCTATGGCGGTGCACTGCTGCCCGCCGCCTGAGAGCATATAGGGAAATCTGTCCAATTTATCATCAAGTCCGAGAAATTTCGTGATCTTGTGAAAGAAGACTTTATCCGGCGCAGAATCATCCAGCGCAAGAGGAAATAAGATATTCTCTTTGATGGTAAGCTCCGGAACCAGATTGTAGTCCTGAAATACAAATCCTATTTTTCTCCGCCTGAAGACGGTTAGCTGTTCTTCGGAAAGTTCTGCCAGATTGATTCCGTCAACGGCGATTTTTCCTTCCGTCGGCCGATGCAGTCCGCCGATGGAATTGAGCAAAGTCGTCTTCCCGGAACCGGAGGCTCCGACGATAGCGGTAAACTTGCCTTTCTCAATCGAAAGGGTGATGCCGTCCAGGGCTTTCACCTGTCCGGCGCCTTCCCCGAAATATTTTTTCAAGTTCTGTATCGTCACAATATCCATATAGTCCTTCCTCGTTTCACACTAACAAATTGGTTTTCTGCACACAGTTTAAGCCGCCGTCCTGCAATTGTATTTCTGACCGCGCTGCCGGAATTAATTCAGCAGAAATACGGAAAAGGTAGTCCCTTTCCCAATCTCTGATTTTACGCTGATATATCCTTTCTGCCGGGTGATGATGCCCCTGGCCAGATAAAGGCCGAGCCCCACGCCCTCTGTGTTTGCCGCCTCCTGCGCCCGGTAGAACCGCTTGAACACATCATGGTAATGCCCGGCGGCAATGCCCATTCCGGTATCTGATATGTCTATCCGGGTAAAAAACTGCCAGGGCCGGACGCTCACGCGGATATTTCCGCCTTCCGGCGTGTATTTTACCGCGTTGTCCAGCAGATTGAAAAGTGCCTCTGCCGTCCATTTTACATCGTGGTTTACGGTCATTTGGCTGTCGCATTGTACGTCGATGGATATATTTTTCTGCGTTGCCTTTGTCCAGACCCCGCTTACTGCCTGGGCGATCGTCTCATGCAGGCTGCCGGTTTCCATGTGGAGGGCGAAAGTGCCTGCCTCCAGCCGCGACATTTTGATAAGAGACTGCATCAGGAAATCAAGCTTTTCCACCTGTGCCTCCATGGTGGCGAGAAATTCCGCTCTTTTTTCTGCTGACAGCTCATGGCGTTTTAAAATATCCGTGAACATCAAAAGATTGGCGACAGGTGTCTTTACCTGATGGGAAATATCGCTGACCAATTCCTGAATGTTCTGCTTATCGTCTTCGCTTTGCCGTCTGCTTTCCTGTACGAGTTCATAGTACCCTAGGAGCCGCCCCTGTACTTTTGAGATTTGCGAGTCCTCATAGGGGGCATAGTCTTCCGGCTCCCGCCCGTCCATAAGGGCATCTAAAGACGCGCAGATCTCATTGGCAAAGTCCGCCTGCTGCCGTTTCCTTCGCCGTTCCATGAAGAATGCGGGCAGGAAGATCAGGATGCCTGACGTAAGAAGGAGGAGCCGGATGGCGGCAGGAGATAAGTAGTTCCACAGCATTCCCGCGAGAAAGAGAAACGACGCCGTCATGAATAAAATTACGGGTAATATAAGATTCAGTGAGATGCGTTTTGCTCCGGCTGCCTTCATAGCTTTTCACCTGTCCATATATAGCCCATTCCCCGGACAGTCCGGATATAGGAATGGCTGGGGTCTTCGATTTTTGCCCGCAGCCGGTTCATGGTGACGGTCAGCGTATGGTCGTCGATAAAGTCTCCGTCACAATCCCACAGCCGCTCAAGCAATGTGCGGCGCGTCACGATATTTCCCGCATTGGCAGTAAGAAGGCGAAGGAGCTTGTACTCGTTGGGAGTAATGGTCAGCTTTTCGCCGCTTCGGACAGCCGTCAAGCTTCCAAAGTCCAGCCGCAGGCAGCCGTCATCGTAACTGTCCGCCGCTGCCGCCGAGGCAGAAACGCCCCGCCGCAGGGCGACTTCCACCCGGCGTTTCAGAATCTGAATGTTAAAAGGCTTTGTAATGTAGTCATCCGCGCCAAGGTCAAAGCCGTTTAATTCGTCCTGCTCTAAGTCATTGGCAGTCAGGAAGATGACCGCAAGGCCGGGGAGCTTACACTTTATCTCCTGGCAGAGCGAAAAACCGTTCCCGTCCGGCAGGTTCACATCCAGGATAGCCAGGTCGAAATGTTCGGTTTGCAGCAGCTTGCGCGCTTTCTGGCAGTTGTAAGACGCAACCGTAAAATAGCCGCTTGCATCCAATTCAAAACAGAGCCCAGCGCTGAGGGCAAGGTCATCCTCTATAACTAAAATCTTTTGCATGATATCACCTCGCAGTTTACTAAAAAATGCCGGCCAAACAAATGGCTGATGCCATTATAATTCGAAAACAGGAGTAAATCAATCGTTGCTTTTTGAAATGCTCGGAATGATTGCCTGGGGGCAACGATTGATTGCTTGTGTGAGCAGGTATTTTTGCATAAGATAAAAGCAGGTCACAGATTTTACACAAAGCCGGGAGAGACGAGGTGAGAGATATTGTTACCTAAAGGGCACATGTACCGCAGGGTAAAAGGCAGTGAAAGAGAATGATTATATACAATATAAGGAAAAGTGAGGCAGGGAAAGAATGATTAAAAAAATAATTATTAGTTTGCTGTGTATATCAATGATTAATTGTAATGTTGTGCTTGCTGCGGATAAAGATGCAATTGGTACAACTGAGAATTTGGGGATTAGATCAAATGCTATAATTGACAAAACAGAAAGTGAAAAAATAGAAAAATATGTCCAAAGTATAGAAGAAAACCTGGAGACTGAAATTATTGATGAATACGGCAAAAAAACAGGGTTGGAATTAGAAGTAACAGATGTCGAAGTACAAAAATTAAATTCCAATTACGAGAGAGGACTTGGAGTAAGCACTTATGCAGCCACTGCAAAGGTTAAAACAAAATCAGACAGTTATAAGAAATATATAATCAAGGCAAACGGAGTTTTAACTATGAAATGGAGTGACGGGAAAAAAGCAAACAATAAAATTACCGGATTGAAGGGTTACTGGACTATTGCCTCAGGAGCTTTTGTCTCAGGAAAGATTTTCTGGGGAAGTAAATATGTGACACCGACACTCGCTCCCCATAGTAAAAGTGTAAAATCTGATTTTAATGTTAAAATTAATTATAAATCAGAAGATTCCGTTGCAGGAAAACTGAGGGCGGATTCCATTGCAATAATAAAGGCACCTAAAAGCAGCAAGAAGTATCAATTCTGTATTAAAGTGTCCCCAACTATCCTTGATTGAAAGGAATGGTGAATGAAATGTTAAAAAAAGTATTGCAGCCCCCTTTTTGGGGAATGGTGTTTTGTGTTTTCTATTTAATTGGCATAAAATATCTGCAGTCAATATATGAAGTAAAAAAAATCATGACTTATGGAAGGGGATATCAATTTTCTTTCTTATTTTACATCATGCAGACAGCAGTAATATGGCTGCCTTTTATGATATTGATCATAAATTGCGTTTTGAGAAAAGAGTGGAAAATACTTTTTGAAAGCAGCAAAAAAGTCATCCAAAGATATTGGATGGGATTTGTCGTGTATTTTGCCGCGCTTTGTCTCGTCCTGAAAAGTGTTGGGCTGGGGGACATGTATTACGATATTTCATTTATTAATGTAACGGTGGATATGATGCCCTCTTTTGACACATATGTTGTCATGAATTGGCTTTATCATATGTTCGAAAGCATAAATTCTATATTGTTTTTGGCCTTTGCACCTTTTATGTATTGTGTAGGATTGATGATTTTACAGGAGCGCAAAAAAGATTGATTGCTTGTATGAGCAGATATTTTTGCATGAGATAAAAGGAAGAAATGAAAGGCAAGTATGGTATATTGGATATATACGTATCATGAATTTTGTATTTATTGGCTTTGGTTGGGAAGTGCTGCAGTCATAGCCGATGTGATCAGAAAGATGGTCGTCCATCGCAGAGAAAAGAATCATCGTAAGGATATTCAGAAATAAGAAAATATTAAAACAATCTGCTGCTGTTTCTTAACGGTTTTATTATAGGATAAGAGCTAAGAAACAGTGGCGGTGTGTGGGTTGAGCAGTGTTTGCTGAAAGAGTAAATAGACGGAACGACATACTCCTATGAATATGACCTTCAGGACGGGGAGGTGGAAGTGATGAGTGTTCACAAAAGCGCAAAATCTTTAAAGCGGGATGGAATTTTTATGCTGCTCTTTACTCTGGTCATATTGGCGGTCGGCATAGAGCAAAGCCGGGGCTTTATCTTTACAGCGCCGACACTGAAATCTACTGTTCTGGAATTTATCGTATATATGATTATTAATGCATGGTGGGTAATTGATTCAGAGAAATGGATTGCAGATGAGCGTCGCAGAAAGTTTATCTGGTCATATATACTTTTTGGAGTTGTAATACTGCTTGGAATCGGTCTGTTGACGAAAATCGGCCAGCTTGTGGCAGCCTCCGTACTTGTGTATGTACTGGCATGTTATTCTGCATCTGGAATATGGCAGCTCATGAGTTATATTTAAAAAATGAAGTATATCCGAAAAAATGAAAACAAAAAATCTACAAAAGATGAGGGAAAGCATATGAAAAATATAAGAAGTTGGAGAAGAACAATGGTTGCTTTTGTATTGTGCGGTATTATGGCAGGAACGCAGTGGATGAATGTGAGCGCGGCGGAAATTGGAGAAAATGTACCGGACGCAATAACGGAAGAAACAGAAGTGACAAGTATCGGTGAAGTAAATTACGATATGGAACAGGGAGGAAAGCAGGTCTTTACTATAGAAGAGGGAGACGGCGAAGAATCGGAGCTTGTCATTGAGGAAATGCCGGAAATGGCAAGGACATTAAATAAAACATATAAGATAACACGTACAAAGCCTAGTGTACTGTATCATTGATAAATAGTTAAATATTACTGGTTTGCCAAGTCGTTTCGTGGTATACTAAA
>CAJTQA010000051.1 GCA_910578455.1 uncultured Dorea sp. | reverse complement strand
TAAAATACCTTGTTCAGCAAAAGGAGCGCTATTTATAATAGTTGTAAAGTGGTGTAGAATATAGAAAAAGGCAATAAATGAACAATATATATGCATTATATCGATTGGACGGATACGTAGGGGGGGGGTATAATCAGGGTGAGTAATTAGCAGCGTTGTACAGCATTCATTGAGGAGGTAAGACATGAGGATGCGTGTGAAACAGACACTTTCGATAATATTGGCGTTTGTTCTGATATCGGGCTGCTTTGCAGGGACGGGAATAACTGCAAGGGCTGGAATATTTGAGATCGGAATATCATCAGAAGAGTTAGAGAGCAAGGCAGGAAAGGTCACAGTAACTGTTGCCGGAGGAGAACTGGGAGACACTATATGGTGGGTGTTGGAAAAAGAGAACCCGGCACAGGAGGAAGACGAGGAAACAGTGGAAGTAAGAGAGGAGATTTACGAGGCTGTAGGTGAGAAAATAAACACAGCGGATGTTGATGACATTCATATGAAGTCAGAGTTTTCTGTAGATATCCCTGAAAATACGGGGAGCGAAGATGCAGTATATCGTATCAGAGTGGCAGCAACAGACCCATATGACCCGGAAACAGGCGAATATAAGTGGGGGGAAGAGGAGGTAAAAGTTACGGTTGCGGCAAGAGCAAACGAGCAGCCGGAAGAAATGAATGGAACGGTGTTGGATGATGAGTCTCGTGACGTACAGGCAGAGAAGGAGACAGAAATCATGGATGAGGCACAGGTGAATGTGGAAGAAACACTGGATGACGCTCAGATAGCAGAGATGCCTGAGGCAGCGACAGAGGAACTTTCGCCGCAGTCATCGAAAGTGCCGACATATCACACGATTCCGGCGTATCAGCAAAAGGATCTGTATGGTGTTCCGACAGTAAAGATAAAAGGCCTTCCTGTTAAAGTGAACGTGGATGGCACGGCGGGCGGAAAGACAGAACTGTATACGGAACCGATCAAATTCAAGCTTTACAACGGCACGACACAAAAGGAAATAGGAACAGTTGAAGCCAGGAACGGCTATCTTCCGGACTTGTATCTGACTGATAATCATACCTATATCATATCATCCCGGGATAGTGACTATAAAGTGGTGAGGTACGATGGGAATGAGAAGAAGGTATTAAGCAAGAATGCCTATATATGGGTGAAAAACGGCAAGATTTATAATATCAAGGAAGGAGCTGAGGCGCCATATAATTATCCGGTATTTTCTGAAATAGAAATTGCGAGAAGGGGCAGCGGCGAATCCAAGACAGATGACAGAGTTCCGCTGTACTTGAAAGTGCGCTATAAAGATAAAAACGGAGGTCAGTTATACAATGTTAAACTGAAATTCGTGAGTGAGGTCGAGACGATTGAGACCAATACCGGCAACGGAGGACGGATACCGGGAGTAGACGTGCAGCTTTTGGAAGATGTCAATTACATCATTGTGGTAGATGACCCAAGGTACGGCATTGATGCTTACCCTATCACGGCGAAAGATAAATCGGAGTACCGCAGTATAAAGGGGCTGCCTGGCGAGAGATATTTTTATGACCATTCGGACTGCCATCAGGTGGAGGAAATATATCTTGTCAATATAAAAGACGCGCATAAAAACGATAAGACAATTACAAGTTTGTCGGGGAATACTACCGTTTCTGGTTTCAACTTTAAGGATTTTCTGCTGGTTGAGAAGAAATTAAGCAAGAGCCTTGTAACGGGCCTGAGTGGAAAGGACTATGACGTTTTTGACATATCGGCAGTTAACCCCCACAGATGGGAGATATCAAAGCTTGCTACAGGAAATTTTAGAATTACAGAAAAAATCGACATAACAAAAAAGGTAGATAATCTTTATTATATTGACAAATCCGGAAAACTGCGGCCAATTGCATTCAGCCAGAAGAACAATACAGTGAGCTTTACAATGAACAGCTTGTCGGTGCATCCGGTTGTGTTTGTATATAATCCTGCAAAAAAAGTCATAGTCCAGAAGATATCAGTAAGCGGGATTTCCAAAACCATTGCCGCCGGAAAGAAAGTTAAGCTCACGGCCAGCATCGCACCGTCAAATGCAGAAAACAAAGCTGTTACATGGACAAGTTCTAACAAAAAATATGCGACGGTTGATTCTAAAGGAAAGGTGACTACAAAAAAAGCAGGAGCCGGAAAGACAGTGAAGATCACAGCCACCGCAAAAGATGGAAGCGGGATAAAGGGAGTTTATCAGATTAAGATTACGAAACATGCCGTGAAAAAGATTAGCCTGAGAGCGAAGAAGGCTGTTAAGGCCGGAAAGAAAATAACGGTCAAGGCAACCGTAAAGACTACAGGGAAAAAGGCGAATAAGAAACTGAAATGGACAACATCCAATAAAAAATATGCAACAGTGAATTCCAAAGGGAAAGTCTCGACTAAAAAAGCCGGAAAAGGAAAAAAGGTAAAGATAACGGCCATGGCAACCGATGGGAGCGGCAAGAAAAAGGCAGTGACAATTAAAATTAAGTGACAGGAAGATGAAAGGATAAAATATGAAGAAATATGCTAGTAAGATATTGGCGGGCGCAATTGCCCTGGCAATGGTTTTAGGGAACTTTACAGGGATGGGAGCGAGTGAGGTTAAGGCGGCATCAGATACTTTGTATGTTCAGGTTCTTGATGAGGAAGATAAACCGATTGAAGGATTGCTTTTAGTGCTTGAGAACAGCGAAGGGGAAGCATATGAATTTGATAGCGTTACAGATAAGAATGGGAAAACGTCATATGAAATGACAGGAGAAGAAATGTTTGAATATTACATTAATCCGGAAGAAGGGAGCGGTTATGAATGTGAGGCACCTATAGAAGTATATTTTGGCCAAAAGGGAATTGAAAAAGTTAATAAATATGACTATTCTGGGGCTGTTACGCAAGTTTTCGTGAAAAGAACCGGCGGCAGCCAGCCGGCAAAGGCTCATATTGATAAAGTTACATCTTCTATTTCAGAAGCGAGTTGGAAAGGTGACACTGCGACAATCACGGTAACAGGAACCTCCTTACCTGAAAAGCTTTGTTATCAGGTTTGGTATAAGGAGAAAAATAATGCGGAAAATGAAGTGGGGCCTATAAAATCCGTGCAGACGACAGGAAGTAGCACAGAGAGAAAATTTAATGTGGCCATACCGGCTGTTTCTGCATATCCTAAAAGCATACAATGGATTGTGAAAGTAATAGAGTTGGATACTCCTTCGTTATCTGATCCTTGGTCCCGCGTTAACATAGATATAAAGAAGGATACCGTAACCGCAGAAACCAAAGCGGCATTGCAGTCGGCAATCAATGAAATGAATTCATTGCCGGAGTCAGATTACACGGCAAAGAGCTGGGGTTCATATAAGGCGGCAATTGATGCAGCTAAGCCGTTGCTGACGAAACCGGATGCTACAAACACAGAATGCCAGGCGGCAATCCAAGCAATAGGAAAGGCAAAAGCGGCGCTTATATTGAAGAAAAATCTTGCAGCTGAATCGACAAAAGACGCTCTGCGGGATGCTGTCAATGGAACAGAGGGTTATCGCGGATCCGATTATACTGCAACCAGTTGGAAGGCATTCAGCGCAGCAATTGCAAAGGCTAAGACGCTTTTGGGAAATGCTGATGCAACGGAAACACAGTGCCAGGAGGCGATTCGGGAGATTGAGAGGACAAAAGCGGCGCTTGTCACAGCTAAAGTTAATATATCTGAGATTACGGTCAGCGGGATGTCTAAGAGCATTGCAGTGGGAAAAACAATTCAGCTTACGGCAAAGATTTCTCCTGCGGATGCTACAAATAAAACTGTTAAATGGACATCGTCTAACAAAAAATACGCGGCAGTAGATTCTAAAGGCAAGGTTTCGGTTAAGAAAGCAGGAGCCGGGAAAACCGTGACAATCACAGCAGCAGCGGCAGACGGCAGCGGAAAGAAAGCGACGTATAAGATTAAGATAATGAAAAACTCCGTTAAAAGCATAAAGCTGAAAGCGGCAAAATCAGTTAAGGCAGGAAAATCAATAAAAGTAAAGGCAACGGTTAAGACAACGGGGAAAAAGGCCAATAAAGCGTTAAAATGGACAAGCTCCAACCGTCAATACGCTGCAGTGACCTCAAAGGGAGCCGTGAAGACAAAAAAAGCTGGAAAAGGGAAAAAAGTTAAAATAACAGCCATGGCAACGGATGGCAGCAATAAAAAGAAAACCGTTACAATAAAAATCAAATAGTTGCAGGAAAAGAGGGAGCTGCCCGCAGCCAGGTGCTGATTAGGGGAAGTTCCCTTTTTACATATCCGGGGCTGGCCGTCATTATAAGTAAAATTGCCATATGGCGTTGCAAAAACCGGATGGAGCAATTATCATAGATTTATAAAAGAAATGAAAACAATATTATGCGGCAGCAGAGCACATTTAGGAAAGTGAGTCAAATGAAGAAAAAGAGTATGAAAAACAGCAAAGCAATAAAGGTTTCAGTAATTATACCCGTATACAATGCGGGCAATTATATCAGTCAGATGTTAGAATCGGTTTTGGGGCAGAGTATGCAGGAAATAGAAATTATCTGCGTTAATGATGGATCTGCCGACGATTCCGGCGAGATTATCAGGAGCTTTATGAGCCGGGATTCGAGAATCACGCTTTTGGAACAGCCAAACATAAATGCCGGAGCTGCAAGGAACCGGGGGCTTTCACAGGCAAAAGGGAAATACGTGGTCTTCTGGGATGCAGATGATAAGTTTGACAGAAAGGCATTGGAGATTATGTGCCGGAAGATGCAGAAAACACAGGCAGATATATGTGTGTGCGGTGTCTGTGAATTTATGGGCGACGGAAAAGTGTATGAAACAGAGGGTTATCTTAAAATGGGGCTTATACCTGATAAAGACCCATTTAATAAGTTTGATTTATGTGATTCCATTTTTAATTTTGGGTCAAATATGGTATGGAATAAAATGTTCAGAAGGAAGTTTCTTGCAGAGCATCATCTTTGCTTTCAGGAGATCCGTCAGGCAAATGATACGGCATTTGTCATGAAAGCAGTGTATGGGGCAGAAAGGATCACCTGTGTTGACAGATATCTTGCATATCACCGGATGGATAATGCGGACAGCCTTACCGGCAGATCATCTGAGACAGTTTTCTGCCCGTATGAGTCTTATTTGTTCACATTGGAGGAGCTTGAAAAGGAGCCGGAGTTTTCTCTTGTAAAAAGAAGTTTCCGCAATAAAGCCGCTATGGGCATGTTCCGGGCTTTGAATATACAGACATCATTTAATTGCTATGAGGTATTGTATGATTTCCTGCAGCGAGAGGGTCTTGAGCGCCTTGGGCTGACGGAGTGCGGGAGAGAAGATATGGAAGAGGAATGGATGCTCGCGGATCTGGAGAGGATGCAGATGATGTCTGCGGAGGAGTTTTTGCTCTGCAAGGCAAATGAGAGAAGGATGGACCGCGACCGGCTCAAATATACGCTGCAAAGAGTCCGCAGAAGACTTTCTGTCTTGCTGGCAGTGAACCAGAAACTAAAACAAATAAAGGGCTTTGCGGGGAGAAGATAGATGAAGATCGTGATTGCAGGAGCGGGGTATGTAGGAATGTCGCTGGCGGTGCTGCTTTCCCAAAAACATGAAGTGACGGTTGTGGATGCAGAGCCTTCAAAAGTGAGACAGATTAACAGTGGGAAACCGCCTATAAAAGATTTGGACATTGAGCGCTATTTTGTGGAAAGAGAGCTGAACCTGACAGCAGTGGGAGAGGGAGAAGGGGAGGAGGCAGCTTACCGGGAGGCGGATTTTGCCATTATAGCGACGCCGACGGATTATGACGCTGAAAAGAATTACTTTGACACGTCTCTTGTGGAACAGGTGGCAGAGAAAGTCCTTCGGCTTTCAAAAAATGCGGTCATTGTCATAAAGTCCACGGTTCCCGTAGGGTATACGGATCGCCTCTGCCGTAGGCTGGGTGCAGGGCGAATCTTGTTCAGTCCGGAATTTTTAAGGGAGGGGCGTGGACTGCGGGATAATCTTTATCCTTCCCGGATTATCGTTGGGCTCCCTCGGAACAACCAGGATGCGGCGGCAGATGCCGGCGCGTTTGCGAAACTTTTGCAGGAGGGGGCGTTAAAAGAGGATGTTCCTGTGATTCTTACAGGGGCGTCTGAGGCGGAGGCGGTTAAGCTGTTCGCTAACACATATCTTGCTCTTAGAATCAGTTTTTTTAATGAGCTGGATACTTATGCGGAATTGCGGGGGCTGGATGCGAAACAGATGATTGAAGGAGTCTGCCTTGATCCCCGGATTGGGAATTACTATAATAATCCGTCTTTTGGATACGGAGGCTATTGCCTCCCCAAAGACACGAAACAGCTGCTGGCGAATTACGGGGATGTGCCGGAGAATATTATCGGAGCTATTGTAGATGCGAACAGGACGAGAAAAGATTTTGTGGCGGAGCAGATATTTAAAAAAGCAGGGTGGGAACCGGCTGATAAAAATATGAAAGGGCATATTACAGCGGGAATCTATCGTCTGACAATGAAGACCCATTCGGACAATTTCAGAAATTCTTCGGTTATTGGCATTATAAAGCGTCTGAAACAAAAAGGGATAAAAATTATAATCTATGAGCCAGGGTTAAAAGAGGGAATGTTTATGGGGTGTGAAAGAATAGAGTCTCTTCAAGAATTTAAAGACCGCTGTGACATCATAATCACCAACAGGCAATCAGAGGAACTTTTGGATTGCAGGGAGAAAGTGTATACAAGAGATATTTATGGGAGGGATGAATAAGCGGAGTGCAATATATAAATGCAGCATCGCATTTTATAAAGTGCTTGCAAAGCGTCCATGTTGACGCTATACTTATAGAATAGTTATTTCCGGCATGATTGCCTGGTAAAGCAATAATAAAAAGAAGGAAACCTAGGAAAGTGAGGGTAAGCTATGGTAGAAAAGACAATGGAAAAGATTGTTGCGCTGGCGAAGTCGAGAGGGTTTGTATATCCTGGCTCTGAGATATACGGCGGTCTTGCGAATACATGGGATTACGGCAATCTTGGAGTAGAGCTTAAGAACAATGTAAAGAGAGCGTGGTGGCAGAAGTTTGTCCAGGAATCCCCGTATAATGTAGGCGTGGACTGCGCGATCCTGATGAATCCGCAGACATGGGTGGCAAGCGGGCATCTTGGTGGCTTCAGCGATCCGCTGATGGACTGCAAAGAGTGCCATGAACGTTTCCGCGCGGACAAGATGATTGAGGATTACGCGAAGGAGCATGGCCTTGACATTGGCGACAGCATTGACGGCTGGAGCCATGAACAGATGGAGAATTATATCAAAGAGCACGAGGTTCCGTGTCCGACATGCGGAAAGCATGATTTTACGGAGATCCGTGAGTTCAACCTGATGTTCAAGACGTTCCAGGGCGTTACGGAGGACGCGAAGAATACAGTGTATTTGAGACCGGAGACAGCGCAGGGCATCTTTGTAAACTTTAAGAACGTACAGCGTACTTCCAGAAAAAAGATTCCTTTCGGCATCTGCCAGATCGGAAAGTCTTTCCGCAATGAGATCACGCCGGGCAACTTCACATTCCGTACAAGAGAGTTTGAGCAGATGGAGCTTGAGTTCTTCTGCGAGCCTGACACGGATCTTGAGTGGTTCAAATACTGGAAACAGTTCTGTCTTGACTGGTTAAAGGCGCTTGGCCTTAAAGAGGAAGAAGTTCGCTACCGCGACCACTCCCCGGAGGAGCTGAGCCACTATAGCAAGGCGACCACGGACGTGGAATTTTTATTCCCGTTTGGCTGGGGTGAGCTTTGGGGAATTGCTGACAGGACAGACTTTGACCTGACGCAGCATATCAATGTCTCGAAACAGGATTTGAGCTATTTTGACGACGAGAAGAAGGAAAAATATGTTCCGTATGTTATTGAGCCGTCTCTTGGCGCAGACCGTATGGTGCTGGCGTTCCTTTGCAGCGCATATGACGAGGAAGAACTGGAAGGCGGAGACAAGAGGACTGTCCTTCGTTTCCATCCGGCGCTTGCTCCGGTTAAGATCGGCGTGCTGCCGCTGTCTAAGAAACTGAATGAAGGGGCGGAGAAAGTGTATGCACAGCTTTCTAAGAAATATAACTGCGAGTTTGACGAGAGAGGAAATATCGGCAAACGATACCGCCGTCAGGATGAGATCGGCACTCCATTCTGCGTGACCTATGATTTTGATTCTGAGGAAGACGGAGCGGTTACTGTCCGCGACCGTGATACGATGGAGCAGGAGAGAGTTAAGATTGATGAGTTAGACGCATATTTTGCAAAGAAATTTGAGTGGTAGAAAATTTGAGCTCTGATTTTTAAAAGATAAAATAAAGTTCCGGATTTTGATGTCCGGAACTTTATTTCTTTTCTTTGTATTATATTTTTCTTAGATGTTCACCTGTTTTCCGTTGTATCTCTCCGGGTGCAGTCTTCTGTCTCTGATATCAGCAGCTGCTGTAAAGAGAACGTCTGTGGAGGAGTTAAGTCCTGTCTCACAGGAATCCTGGATAACACCGATAATGAAACCAACACCTACAACCTGCATAGCAATTTCGGATGGAACTCCAAATAAGCTGCATGCCATAGGAATAAGTAACAAAGAACCGCCGGCAACACCTGATGCACCGGCAGCACTAAGTGCAGCAAGTACGCAGAGGATGAGAGCCGTTCCGAAGTCTACATCGATACCAACCGTATAAGCAGCGGATAATGCCATTACAGAGATTGTGATAGCAGCTCCGGCCATGTTGATCGTAGCACCTAAAGGAATGGATACGGAATATGTATTCTCGTCTAATTCCAGTTCTTTACAAAGTTCCATATTTACAGGGATATTTGCTGCGGAACTACGTGTAAAGAATGCGGTGATGAAACTGCGCGACAGACACTTGAATACAAGCGGGTATGGGTTCTTCCTGATGCACAGGAATACGATGATCGGATTCATAATAAGTGCTACAAATGCCATAGATCCCACTAACACAAGGATCAGTCTTCCGTAAGATAACAGTGCGCCAAGTCCGGATGAGGAAATAACGTTGAAGATAAGACCCATAATACCAAATGGCGCGAAACTGATCACCCATTTAACAGCCTGGGAAATAACATTGGAAATATCATCAAGCATATCTTTTGTTGCAGGTTTTGCCATCTTGAAAGCGATGCCAAAGATACAAGCCCATACAAGGATTCCAATATAGTTCGCGTTTACGATGGAAGCTACAGGGTTAGATACCGCATTGAGCAATAAGTTCTTTAATACTTCGCCTACGCCGCTTGGAGGAGCCATGTCCTCGCCTGCAGCTTCCGCAAGTGTTAAAGTTACCGGGAATGCTTTGCATGCAAACACTGATACGAGTGCGGAGAACAGATTGCCGATCATGTACAGTGCAACAATAAATCCCATGTTTGTCTTCTGACCTTCGCCTGTATGTGCGAGAGCGCTTATTACAAGGAAGAATACAAGGAGCGGAGCGATAGCTTTCAGAGCGCCAACGAATAAGTCTCCCAGAATCGCGATTACGGTTACCTTTGGAATTGCCAGACCGAGGAGAATACCGATGATAAGACCACACAGGATTCTCAGAACAAGACTGATGCTATTCCATTTTGCAATTACATTTTTCATGCTTTGTTTCGCAGATACATATGCGTGTACCTGCTCCCTCTCTTTCTCTATAGATTTTGTTTCCCCGATTTACCGATAATATTATTTCAGCTATATAACATATCGATAACATATAAGTAATTATAAACAATTCCTTTGGATTTGTAAATATGAAAATTGTAAATGTTGACATAAAAAGGTTTTTGGTGTGTGAAAATTTTGACAAATCAGACAAAAAATGTATAAAATCCATTGTACATGTAGTTGAGGAGTGATATAATGACAGCATCAACAATAATATCGTCTGGGGAGACGGTGGAAATGGGAGGTAACACAAACAATGAGTGAAAAAAATGATGGTATGATGTGGGCGCTGGTCAAAGAGAAACCGGAGGAAGGCCTGTGGATGAAACGGGTGCCGATTCCGGAGGTTGGTCCCAATGACGTAAAGATTAAGATACATAAGACAGCCATCTGCGGTACGGACGTTCACATCTATCAGTGGAATGACTGGGCGCAGCATACGATTCCGGTAGGGCTTACGGCAGGCCATGAATATGTAGGCGAGATTGTAGAAACCGGAGCAGGTGTGGAAGGATTTAAGATCGGCGATCTCGTATCCGGTGAAGGACATATCACTTGCGGAAAGTGCAGAAACTGTCTGGAGGGCCACAAAGAGAACTGCAAAGACGCGAAAGGCGTCGGCGTTAACAGAAACGGAGCTTTTGCAGAATATCTTGTAATCCCGTCTTCAAATGTATGGCCATGCAATCCGAACATTCCGGAAGAGATGTATGCGATTTTTGATCCGTTTGGAAACGCAACACATACAGCGCTTTCCTACGATATGTTAGGGGAAGACGTACTTGTGGCGGGTGCAGGCCCGATCGGTATTATGGCAGCCGCAATCGCGAAATTCTCAGGAGCAAGACACGTGGTAATCACAGACTTTAACCAGTATCGTCTGGATCTTGCAATGAAACTTGGCGCAACAAGAGCCGTAAACCTCGCGGAAGAAAAACTTCCGGACGTTATGAAAGAGATTGGCATGACAGAAGGTTTCGACGTGGGCCTTGAGATGTCCGGTTCGCAGGCAGGACTTCATGACATGATCCATAACATGAAACACGGCGGTAAGATTGCCCTTCTCGGACTTCAGAGGACAGATGCTAAAGTGGACCTTGAGACGGTGATCTTTAACGGGCTGAACCTTCGCGGCATCTATGGAAGAAAAGTGTGGGATACATGGTACAAGATGTCTACAATGTTACAGGCAGGACTTGATATTTCCGAAATTATCACACATCATTTCGACATTAAGGATTACGAAAAGGGATTCGAGGCTATGATTTCCGGTGAGTCAGGAAAGGTTATTCTTGACTGGGCG
This sequence comes from uncultured Dorea sp., assembly GCA_910578455.1. Taxonomy (GTDB): domain Bacteria; phylum Bacillota; class Clostridia; order Lachnospirales; family Lachnospiraceae; genus MD308. The sequence goes on along the minus strand of CAJTQA010000051.1, from coordinate 10,125 downwards.
CATATTAATGACTAAGAGTTTCATTTATCGTGTTTTGAAATAATAATTAAAGAAAGAAGGAAGAGGCCAATGGCACGCAAAGATGATATTTTAAGCATTTACACAAAAGAAGTAGAAGGAATCAAAGAGGCAGGACTTTTTAAAGGAGAGGCTCCGTTCATCTCGCCTCAGGGTTCCAGAGTAAAGATGGAGGACGGAAGAGAGCTTTTATGCATGTGCGCGAACAATTATCTCGGGCTTGGCGACAATGCGAGACTGATTGAGGCGGCAAAGAAGACTTATGATGAAAAGGGATACGGCGTTGCGTCTGTCCGCTTTATCTGCGGAACCCAGGATATCCATAAGAAACTGGAGAAGAAGATTTCCGATTTCCTCGGAACAGATGATACGATTCTCTATTCTTCCTGTTTTGACGCTAACGGCGGGTTGTTCGAGACGATCCTTACGGCAGATGACGCGGTGATCAGCGATGAGCTTAATCATGCGTCCATCATCGACGGAGTGCGCCTTTGCAAGGCAAAACGTTTCCGCTATAAGAACAATGACATGGAAGACCTTGAGGCGAAACTGAAAGAGGCTGACGAGGCAGGCGCAAGGATCAAGCTGATTGCTACAGACGGCGTATTTTCCATGGACGGCATCATCTGCAACCTGAAAGGCGTATGCGACCTGGCAGATAAGTACAACGCGCTTGTGATGGTGGACGACAGCCATGCGGTTGGATTTGTCGGAAAGACCGGGCGCGGAACTCCGGAGCACTGCGGCGTGCAGGGACGTGTGGACATTATCACCGGTACTCTTGGAAAAGCTCTGGGAGGAGCGTCTGGCGGATATACTTCGGGAAGAAAGGAAATTATCGACCTGCTCCGCCAGAGGAGCCGCCCGTACCTGTTCTCCAACTCTCTTGCGCCGGCAATCGCAGGAGCAAGCATCGAGCTGTTTGACATGCTGGATGAGAGTACGGAGCTGAGAGACCACTTAGAGGAGATTACCGCATACTACCGCAAGGAGCTGGTGGACAATGAATTTGACGTTATTCCTGGAACACATCCTTGCGTGCCGGTTATGCTCTATGATGAGAAGACAGCGGCTGAGTTCGCAAAACGGATGATGGATAAGGGCGTTTATGTGGTGGCATTCTCCTATCCGGTAGTGCCGAAGGGAAAAGCCAGAATCCGTACACAGGTATGCGCCAGCCATACGAAAGAAGATATCGACTTTATCGTGAAGTGCTTTAAAGAAGTAAGAGAAGAGATGAAGTAGAGAGAATGTGACAGAGAAAGTAAGAAACGCAGCATCATTTCGGTGCTGCGTTTTTTGGCGCTGGCGGGAGAATGCCGTCCGTGAGTCAATTTAGTCATTGAGTTGTATTGTATATATAGCATGGTCTGCATAAGTGTTGTTTCTAAATATATTTTTCGCAATACAATTAAAAATGATAAATGTTAAATAAATTAACGAATATGGAATATAAATTGACTTATTGGGTATTATAACATATAATAAACTGGAATGATATAAGAAGAATGGGGAGGTTGCGTATGACCGGGAATGTTGTTCGCCTTGTGGCGATGGAGATAAAGAATATAAAAAATGTAAAGTATGGGAAGATTGACATGGCACAAAGAAAAAGGGGAAGTATTCTGGGGATTTACGGGCAGAATGGATCTGGAAAGACAGTTGTCGTTGACTGTATGGTATTGTTAAAATGCCTGTTTAGCGGAAAGCGGATTCCGGCTCATTTTTTTTATTATATAAATTCTCAGAGTGATAATGCCTATGTGAAATATTGCTTTGAGATCAGGACGGATGCTGGTGAAAGTTATGCGGAATATGAGGTGGAGTTGTCAAAAAACGGAGAGCACAGTTTTTGCGTAAGCGGGGAAAAACTCAGTGTAAGGAACTATGAAGAAGGTAAAAGAACGAAGTTAACGCCGGTATTTGATTATCGAAAAGAAGAAAAGGAAATTTTCCGTCCTCTGAAATATCAAAATTATTTTGAAAAAAATATGGAGAGCATGGTTGCTTTGGGAATCGCTCGGCAGATAACGGAAGACTATAACGAAGAAAAGCAAAGGCCTGACGTTGGTTCGTTCTTGTTTTCAAGAAAGGCGCAGGATATATTTGCAAAAGCAAAAGGCGATGCGGAAAAGATTTTTGGCGTAAGCAGTCTTTTGCAAAGCTTTGGAATATATGACCTTGCTGTTGTGGAAAATGCACATTATGCTTTGCTGGCTTTGAATCTGGATACGATACCTGTCAATATTGATTGGACGAACTCAGAAAAAAAGCGGATTGGGGGGATTATGCTCCGCCTTACGGACGTTAATGTGGTTGCAAAAGAGGATTTTCCTTATGTGGCGAATACGATAGAGCAGATCAATATTGTTATGAAATCCCTGATACCAGAGATTAAGCTGGAAATTTATAATGCGTTTGATAAGCTTATGGAGAATGGAAAGGATGGCATTCAGTTTGAAGTAATTACGATGCGGGGGGAGGCGAAGATTCCGCTTTTGTATGAATCTGCGGGAATTAAGAAACTGATTTCTATATGTAGCAACCTGGTTGCCTGTTATAACCGGGAATCTTACTGCTTTGTAGTGGATGAATTTGACTCGGGGATATATGAATATCTTTTGGGAGAGTGCCTGGGGGTTATGCAGGAAAAAGCAAAAGGACAGCTGATCTTTACTTCGCATAATCTGCGCCCTTTGGAAGTTCTCGAGAACGAATTCCTGATTTATACAACAGTAAATCCGGAGAACCGATACATTAAGTCTGCCTATATTAAAAATACGCAGAACACAAGGCTGTCTTATTTGAGAAGTATTAAACTAGGAGGGCAGAAAGAGAAATTATATGATGAGACAAATATTTATGAGATGGAATTCGCTTTGCGGAGAGCAGGAAGGGTAGGCTTGCATGACTAAAAAGATTATACTGCTCCTCGTAGAAGGGCTGACAGATGAAGAGGCGTTAGCTTTAGTGTTTTCAAAGCTCGCAAAAGAGCATGATATTGAATTTGATGTTTTGCATACGGATATTACAGCAGATGAAAATATGACAGTGAAGTATATTGGAGAGCGCATAAAAAGGGAAATAGCTGACTATCTGAGGAAAAATCCATTTATAAAAAGAAAAGATATATTAAAAGTGGTTCAAATTATAGATACGGATGGTGCATTTGTTCCACCATCTTTGGTCAGGCAGTCAACATCAGGAAAAACAGAATATTTTGAGACATATATATCGGCAAAGAATATGAATCGTCTGATACGCAGAAATATCAGCAAACGGGCGATTGCACATCTGCTGGCAGAGTCGGAGCAGATGGCTGGTCTGCCATATGAGATTTATTATTTTTCGAGAAACATAGAACATGTACTTCACAATATAGAAGATGACTTGACTGATGATGAAAAAGAAAGCTTGGCATATGAAATAGCAGAAAAGTATGGGGAACATCTGGATGAGTTTCTGGAGCTATTATACGATGAATCATTCCATGTATCAGGTACTTATAGAGAAACGTGGGAATTTATAATGGAGAATGGAAATTCTTTAAAACGATACAGCAATGTGTCATTATTTTTTGAAAAGTTGGGGATTGTACTTTATTGACAGGATGAAAAGACTAATATATTTTATAAAGTAAGAAAGCGGAAGGGAGATGTTTGACGATGGACAGAAAGAATGTATGGAAAGATTACACAGATGAGCAGTTAAAGGAACTGGATAAGATTAATGAGGACTATAAAAGGTGCCTTGACCTTGGAAAGACGGAGCGGGAGTGCGTGGCCCTTACAGTGGAAAGGCTGCGTAAAAATGGCTACGTGAGCCTGGAAGAAAAGATGGCTGCGAAGGAAGGGCTTAGGCAGGGAGACAAGATCTACGCGGTGTGCATGGGTAAGAGCATTGCAGCGTTTCATATGGGGAGCGAGCCGCTTGAGGGGGGCATGAATATCCTGGGCGCCCACATTGACTCGCCGAGGATTGACGTAAAGCAGAATCCTCTTTATGAGAGCGAGGAGCTTGCCTACCTCGACACCCATTATTATGGGGGCATCAAGAAGTACCAGTGGGTGACGCTGCCACTGGCGCTCCATGGAGTCGTTGCGAAAAAGGACGGTACGGTGGAAGCGGTCAGTATCGGGGAAAAGGATGACGACCCGGTGTTTACCATCACAGACCTTCTGGTGCACCTGGCGTCAAAACAGATGGAGAAGAAGGCAAATGCGGTGATTGAGGGGGAAAAGCTGGATCTTTTGATCGGCAGCCGCCCGCTTAACGAGGCAGAAGGGCTTGACAAGGATGAGAAACATGCGGTGAAGGCGAAGGTTCTTGCTCTTCTGAAAGAATACTATCATATGGAAGAAGAAGATTTTGTGTCTGCGGAGCTTGAGATCGTCCCGGCGGGAAGGGCGAGAGATTTGGGTCTTGACCGGAGCATGATCTTAGCTTACGGGCAGGATGACCGGGTGTGCGGGTTCACTTCCCTTTTTGCTCTGCTGGATGTGCCGGAAGTAAAGCGGACTGCATGCTGTATTCTCGTTGACAAGGAGGAGATTGGCAGTGTTGGCGCTACGGGCATGCATTCCCGGTTTTTTGAAAATACCGTGGCAGAGCTTTTGGCGCTTTCCGGGGAGGAATCCGAACTTAAGGTAAGGCGGTCGCTTAAAAATTCCAAGATGCTTTCTTCGGATGTGAGCGCGGCGTATGATCCGATGTTTGCGGAGAATTTTGAGAAGAGGAGTTCGGCATTTTTCGGCAAAGGGCTGGTGTTCAACAAGTTTACCGGGAGCCGCGGGAAAGCGGGGTCTAATGATGCCAATGCGGAGTATCTCGCGCAGATTCGAAATGCCCTTGACAAAGAGAAGGTAGCTTATCAGTTCGCGGAGCTTGGCAAGGTGGACGCAGGCGGCGGCGGTACGATTGCGTATATCATGGCCAACTATGGAATGGAGGTTATCGACAGCGGTGTTGCGGTCCTTGGCATGCATGCTCCGTGGGAGGCGGTGAGCAAGGCGGACGTGTATGAGGCGTACAAGGGCTATAAAGCATTTTTGAGGGAAATGTAGGGCAATTTACTTGACGAATACTGGCAAAAACAGTAAAATATTAAATGCGACTTAGTAAATTAAGATTTTAGGAGGTCATGACAATGGCAAAATGGGTTTATATGTTTACAGAAGGTAACGCAACCATGAGAAACCTTCTTGGCGGCAAGGGCGCGAATCTGGCTGAGATGACGAGCCTTGGCCTTCCGGTACCGCAGGGCTTTACGATCACAACCGAGGCCTGCACACAGTATTATGAAGACGGAAGAACGATCAATGACGAGATCATGGATCAGATCATGGACGCTGTTACGAAGATGGAGGCTATCACAGAGAAGAAGTTCGGCGATAAGGAGAATCCGCTGCTTGTTTCTGTACGTTCCGGCGCAAGGGCATCTATGCCGGGCATGATGGACACCATCCTTAACCTTGGCCTGAATGAGGATGTTGTGGAGGTATTGGCAGACAGATCCGGCAACCCGCGCTGGGCATGGGACTGCTACAGAAGATTTATCCAGATGTATTCTGACGTAGTTATGGAAGTCGGAAAGAAATATTTCGAAGAGCTGATTGACAAGATGAAAGAGGAGAAGGGCGTTAAGCAGGATGTTGAGCTTACCGCACAAGACCTTAAGGCTCTTGCAGGACAGTTCAAGGCAGAGTATAAAGAAAAGATTGGAAAGGACTTCCCGTCTGACCCGAAGGAGCAGCTTATGGGAGCGATCAAGGCTGTATTCCGTTCATGGGACAACCCTCGTGCCAATGTATACCGTCGTGACAATGATATCCCGTACTCATGGGGAACTGCTGTAAACGTACAGTCTATGGCATTTGGAAACATGGGAGACGACTGCGGTACCGGCGTTGCATTTACCCGTGACCCGGCTACCGGAGAGAACGGCCTGTTCGGTGAGTTCCTGACAAACGCTCAGGGCGAGGACGTTGTTGCAGGTGTCCGCACACCGATGCACATTTCCGAGATGGAGCAGAAGTTCCCGGAGGCATTTGTTCAGTTTAAGAAAGTATGCGAGACTCTTGAGAATCACTACAGAGATATGCAGGATATGGAGTTTACCGTAGAACACGGAAAACTTTACATGTTACAGACACGTAATGGTAAGAGAACAGCTCAGGCAGCTCTTAAGATTGCATGCGACCTTGTTGACGAGGGCATGAGAACCGAGGAAGAGGCAGTTGCGATGATTGATCCGCGTAACCTTGACACACTTCTTCACCCGCAGTTTGACGCGGCAGCTCTTAAGGCGGCTACTCCGATGGGCAAAGGTCTTGGCGCATCTCCTGGAGCAGCATGCGGCAAGGTTGTATTTACGGCAGAGGATGCTGTAGAGTGGGCAGCAAGAGGCGAGAAGGTTGTCCTTGTACGTCTTGAGACTTCACCGGAAGACATCACAGGTATGAAGTCTTCACAGGGTATCCTGACTGTCCGCGGAGGCATGACATCTCACGCAGCCGTTGTTGCGCGTGGTATGGGTACATGCTGTGTATCCGGATGCGGCGACATCGCTATGGACGAGGAGAACAAGAAATTCACGCTTGCAGGAAAAGAGTTCCACGAGGGAGATTCCATCTCGATTGATGGTACGACAGGTAATATCTATGACGGAATCATTCCTACCGTTGACGCTCAGATTGCCGGAGAGTTCGGAAGAATCATGGCATGGGCGGACAAATACAGAACGCTTAAGGTCCGTACAAACGCAGACACACCGGCAGACGCTAAGAAAGCCCGCGAGCTTGGCGCAGAGGGTATCGGCCTTTGCCGTACAGAGCACATGTTCTTCGAGGAAGACAGAATCGCTGCATTCCGCGAGATGATCTGTGCAGATACCGTTGAGGAGAGAGAGGCAGCTCTTGAGAAGATCCTTCCTTACCAGCAGGGAGACTTCGAGGCTCTTTACGAGGCTCTTGAGGGCAATCCGGTTACGATTCGTTTCCTTGACCCGCCGCTCCATGAGTTCGTTCCTACAGAGGAAGAGGACATTGAGAAACTTGCGGCAGCACAGGGCAAATCTGTGGAGGATATTAAGACTCTCATTGACAGCCTCCACGAGTTCAACCCGATGATGGGTCACAGAGGATGCCGTCTTGCAGTTACTTATCCTGAGATTGCAAAGATGCAGACAGCTGCAGTTATCCGCGCGGCTATCAATGTACAGAAGGCTCACGCTGACTGGAAAGTTAAGCCGGAGATCATGATTCCGCTGATTGGCGATATCAAAGAGCTTAAGTATGTGAAGAAAGTTGTTGTTGAGACAGCAGACGCTGAGATCAAGGCGGCAGGCAGCAATCTTGAGTACGAAGTAGGTACGATGATCGAGATTCCGAGAGCGGCTCTTACTGCAGATGAGATTGCAAAAGAGGCTGACTTCTTCTGCTTTGGTACAAACGACCTGACACAGATGACATACGGATTCTCACGTGACGATGCAGGCAAGTTCCTTGACGCTTACTATGACGCTAAGATCTTCGAGAACGATCCGTTCGCGAAACTTGACCAGACAGGCGTTGGTAAGCTGATGGAGATGTCCATTAAGCTTGGAAAGCCGGTGAATGAGAAACTTCACATCGGTATCTGCGGCGAGCATGGCGGAGATCCTTCTTCCGTAGAGTTCTGCCACAAGATCGGACTGGATTATGTATCCTGTTCACCGTTCAGGGTACCGATCGCAAGACTGGCAGCGGCACAGGCGGCAATTGCACAAAGATAGGCGAAAACCATTTTGGACTTTTACCATAAGTTTTGAGGAAGTACAGGTTTTCCGCAGGGCGAATGGTGGCTATCTTAGAAAAAATCAATGGGAAGATTTGACCGTTGATGTTTATATTTAAATAATCATAAGCGTATCATTAGAAATAGTGGTACGCTTATTTTTTGACCCAATTTGCAGCTTTGAACATTCTGCTATCCGTCTATATAATGAAATCAGTGTTGTAGCTTACCTCTGAATTTGGGATTTAGCAAGTGGATAATAAGTTATAAAAAATTCATAAAATGTTTTGTTGCATTAACCGATATAAGATAATAAAATAGAGATAGAAAAGTATGAATTGTAGCGGAAGAACCATACTAACAAAGGAGGTGTTTATCATGGCAACTTCAAGTATCACAAAGAATTTTGTCATTTCCGGCAAGGAACAGGTGGAGATGTTTGTTAATGCGATTGAAGAATCTGCCAAGAACCGTCCTGTTCATATACCTGTGGCTGCGAGAGAGATAACAGACGAAGCAGAACTGGTGGAATTTATGGCAAAATGGGAGAAAGCAAATGTTGGAAACAAATAGGTATTTAGTTATCAACATTCGGCGCTATCTTAATAGTGATAATCCAAAACTCGGAGAGAGCAGGCTTCTTCAAGTTCTCCCCGGTTTTTCTTGTCTGCGGAATCCGGATGTCGAGCGTTTTTTGAAAAAAAGTTCAGTAGAGTTTACGAAAAAGAATCAGTCGGTTACATATCTTGTATTTGACATAAGCAGCATGGTGCTGGTAGGGTATTTTACCCTTGCATTGAAACCTTTAACAGTAAGGGGAGAAACAGTAAGCAATACCGTAAAGAAAAAGTTGCTACGTGTCAGTGAATGGGATGAAAAATCAGATACTTATACCATGTCTGCATATCTTATTGCCCAACTTGGCAAAAATTTTACCAATGGTGCAGACAAAAAAATAACTGGCGAAGAATTACTCGCACTGGCATGGGACAAAATTAAAGAGATACAGTATTTGGGCGGAGGCGTAGTGACCTTCTTAGAAGCTGAAAATGAGGAAAAGCTTTTATCATTTTACCGCGATAACCGTTTTCGCAGTTTGATACCAGGCAGACCGCATCAGATACGGAGGAGTCGCATGAGCTGCTACAGCTTTTAAGGCTGCTTTAATGCGATTTCGCCGCACTGAAAAGTATGGATTTTGTCGATTTGTCGAATCGCAAAATAGGGTGGGGTAAATTCCGCACAGGTGGGGTAAAAGTCATCAAACCCTTGTTTGATGTTTGGGAATAGACCCTATTTCGGGGTTTGTTCCCTTTTTTTATTCAATAACTTTAATGAAGGAGGTTCAGGTATGAACAACACAGCGTTAAGAGCAGGGGCGCAGAGCGCCAACAACACACACATGGTTTTTGCAAACGAGGAACATGAAAGATTCTGAAGTGCTATACTAAAGTTGTAACGGGAGTGGCTAATGAGATATAATTAAAATCACAAGAAACGAGGTGCTCATTATGTCACAGAACTACACTCCCGAATTTAAGAAGAAGATTGTTCGCCTCCATGAGGAAGAAGGACGGACTTACAAAAGCATCACCGCTGAGTATGGCGTATCAAAAGCCAGCATCTCCAAGTGGTGCAGCGAATTCAGCAAAGAATGCCAAGAGAAAGCTCAAACCAATCCTGATGCCCCGAATGAAATGGAACTTATGAAGGAGAACCTCCGGCTACGGAAGGAACTGGAAGAGGCGAGGAAGGAAAATCTCTTCCTCAAAAAACCATCGGCATTCTTTGCGAAGGAAATCGATTAGAGGCTTATCGGTTTATCGAACAACACCATAAGGAATTTGGCATCCGCTGGCTGTTGCGGCGGCTGGGGCTCTGCCCGAATGCTTACTATAACTACCGGAAACACCGAAAGGCGGATTATTATGCCCAAAAAGAGAAAGTCAAGGAACAGATCGAAGAGATCTACCACAGCCACAATGGAGTAGACGGGTACCGCAGTATGACTGCCTATCTGGAGCGCAGGGGGTACAGCTATAGCCAGACAACAATCCATAAATATATGAACGGGGAATTGGGCTTGCATTCCATCGTCCGCCCAAAGAAACCGGGGACAAAGCCAGGAAAGCCCCATAAAGTATTCGATAACAAATTGAATCAGGATTTCCATGCAGACAGGCCGAACCAGAAATGGTGCACGGATTTCACATACCTGTTCCTACGGAACGGAGATGTACGGTACAATTGCGCCATCATAGATCTCTATGACAGGAGTGTAGTTGCCAGTGTAACAGAGAAACACATCACCAGTGACCTGGCTGTACGCACCCT
>CAJTQA010000050.1 GCA_910578455.1 uncultured Dorea sp. | reverse complement strand
CCATGAGGAAGCAATGCGGGAGATTGCGGAAGATGTAAAAAACAGCGCTTATGATATTATTTCTAAAAAGCAGGCTACTTATTATGGAATTGCTATGTCGGTTAAGCGTATCTGTGAATGCGTTGTAAGGGATGAAAAATCTATTCTTCCGGTATCTTCTATCATGCATGGAAATTATGGGATTAAAGAAATTGCCCTTAGTATGCCCGCTATTATAGGGGCAGACGGAATCGAAACCCATGTTCCTATTTCTTTGAATGAAAAGGAAATGGAGAAACTTCACAATTCGGCAAAAACTATAAGAAAAATTGCAGAAGAGCTTGATTTGGAAGTTGTCCCAAATTAGGAAAAAGGAATATTCTTCTTATCTCAATGAGGTAATGGAGGACAGGAAGATTAAAGACAGGGTCATATCTTATCTGAGGGCAGCAGGACATACGGTGTATGACTGCACGGATGATTCCGGAAAGACGCCGGGAGCCTGCCTGAAGAACATTGTGGAGAAATGCAGCAGGCACGAAGTAGATTTGGACGTGTCCATCCATCTGAACGCATCGAAAAAGGATTCAGGAGACGGAAAAGTAAAAGGAACGGAAGTATTCATCTATAGTTCCAAGTCAAGGGCGAAAGGCGCAGCGGAAAGGATCTGTAGGAAGATGGCAGCGCTAGGATTCACGAACCGGGGTGTGAAGACGAGCACATCCTTGTATGTGCTTAAGAACACAAAGAGCCCGGCTCTTTTGATTGAAGTGTGCTTTGTGGATGATAAAGACGACTGCAATCTGTACAAAAGAGTAGGTGTGGATAAGATTGGACAGGCGATTGCGGAAGGATTAGTTAATGCAGAGCTTTCAAAGGATGCCGACTTTCCAAGCAGCTCGGATAATACATCAATGAGGGCATACGACTTGAAAAATATGAGCGTGACGGATATCATTAAAAAAGTAGGAACCCTCTTTACCGCCGACCAGAAGAGGACGGGCATCCTTGCATCGGTAAGCCTGGCGCAGTTCATCCTGGAGTCTGATTACGGACGATCAGAGCTTGCACAGGCAGCGAACAACTGTTTTGGGATGAAGAAAAATTTTTCAGGAAATAGTTGGTCGGGTACTGCCTGGGATGGGAAGTCCGTATACCGGAAACCTACAAAGGAGCATGTGAATGGTAAGTACATCACCGTAACAGCAGAGTTCCGGAAGTACCCTGACATAGCGAAGTCTATCGCCGATCATTCTGCTTATCTGCTTGGGGCCATGAATGGAAAGAAGAAACGATATGCCGGGCTTGAGGGTGAGACAAGCTATAAGAAGGCGATAACCATCATTAAAAACGGGGGTTATGCGACTTCGCCGGATTACATTGGAAAGATCTGCGGACTTATTGAGAAGTACAATCTTACCCGGTATGACGTTTCATCAGGCGGCATATCAGCAGGCAGCGTATCTTCATCTGGAAACAGTGCCGGAAAGGAACCGACATCCGATACCGCAGGGTATTACAAGAAATATACTGGGAAATCAATACATATAAACGATGTATTCAAGGCTGTCGGGGTTCCGGAGAAGTTCAGGGGAGGCTATATGAAACGTAAGCTGGTGGCATCCAGGAATGGGATATCCAATTACAAAGGCACAAAGAGTCAGAATTTAAAATTAATTGCGTTGGCGCAGAAAGGAAGACTGAAAAAGTCTTAGGGGCATGTGATAAAAATATAGAGAAGGTATATTTTCCCAGGACGAGGACATAATATATAAAAAATGATAGGGAGGATATACGATGAATGAGATAAAGACAGACCTTTTCCCGGACAGGCTGCGGGCGGCAAGGGAGAAGGAGCAAAGGGCAGAAAAAGAGGAAGACAGGAATTCAGCGAGCTACGTCGAACCTCTGCCGGAGTCTGCAAGGCCGAGAAAAGACGGGCCGGGAGGAGAGTAAGAAAAACAGCGGCGGCAAAGGGAACGCTGCTATCCGTTGGAGAAACAGCGTTTTTGGGCTGTACTGCCTGCCCGGGCGATGACTAAGGGAAAGGCAAAATAAACCTAGGCCGGGAAAATCCTGAAAAGCTAGTGAGCTTTCCACAGATGAAAAAGAGGCTCCCGGCCTGAATCTGTGTAACTAGGGTTACAAGGGGAAGAATGTTTACATATATGAATAAAGCCAAAGGAGACAGCCATTATATGATGATGGCTGCTTTTTTGCACTACGGAAAATATACTGAAGTATGATGTGATTTTTACAAATAATACGGTTGCTATAAAGGGGAGGGAAAATTATAATAGTAGTAGACAGGGGGTGCAGAAGATGCTGTTAAAAAATGTACTTTTTATTGTGGAGGATATAGAAAAGTCCAGGAGGTTTTATGAGAATGTGCTTGGACTGAAGATTATGTCAGACCTTGGGAAAAAGCTTATGTTTGCCGGAGGACTGGTGTTGGAGGAGAGGACATATTGGGAAAATGCCCTTCACATATTGGTAGGCTTTGGGGGCAGAGACGCAGAGCTGTATTTTGAGGATGCGGATGTGGGTGCTTTGAGAAAGAAACTTGAGGAGTCGGAGTTTGAGGTGGAATTTCTGGAAGGAGACGGCGAGAGGGAAGGGGATGTCGTAAGGTTCTATGACCCTGACAGGCATGTGATAGAGGTAAGGAAAGTGTAAAGCCAGTAGAAAAAATGAGCAATCAATGCCCCGCACAATTAGAAAAGAGGATTGTGAGGGGCATTTTATGTTAAAGAAATCATTTCATTAAAAAACTTTGTAATGAAAGCCGATTATGTTACTCTTAATAATATAAGCAGCTTTATTAATGCTTTGTCGGAAGGATTTTTACTTGACGGAGGTGCATGGATGAATGAGTTTGAAGAGATTTATGGGAAATATATGAAAGTCGTATACAATTTCGTCATGAAATTGTCCAATAATTCTCACATCGCAGAAGAAATCACCCAGCAGACATTCGTGACCGCACTGGAAAAGCTTGACACTTTCCGGGGGGAGTGCAAGATGTCGGTCTGGCTGTGCCAGATTGCGAAATATGAATACTTCGCGTGGGAGAGAAAGGCGAAACGCCACAGGCCGTATGAGCCGGATGACGGCAGCAGGAATGACGACCAGGAAACCGGGCGCAGGAACCGTATGGAAGGGCAGATGAGCCAGGCGGTAAGCCGGGCAGGTCAGGCAGAGACAGGAGGCGACGAGCTTGTTAACGCTATGATAGACCGGGAGGACTACGGGCGCATCATGGAGGTGTGGCATGGGCTGCCGGAGCCGTACAAGGAAGTGTTCATGCTGCACACTATGGCAGAGATGGCTTACCCGGATATCGGAAAGCTGTTTGGGAAAAGTGCGAACTGGAGCAGGGTAACTTATTACCGTGCAAAGAAGATGATTATAGAAGGTCTTGGAGGTGTATAAATATGAAGTGCAAAATTATCTGTGATTTACTGCCGATGTATATTGACGAAGTATGCAGCGATGAAACTAAGGAAGTGGTGGAAGAGCATCTTAAGACATGCTCAGAATGCCGCAGAGAATATGAGCAGATGAAAGCAGAGATTTCTCTGAACGAGGCAGAGGATCTTGACGAAAAAGAGCTGATGGAAAGGGGGAAGGAGTCTATGATGGAATATGTAAAAGACAAGGTATACAGGAAATGGATTTTAGGAGACACGATTTTAAATCTGCTGTTAGCGGCGTACATGTTCGTGTACGGGATAAATGGTATGATAGCGGCAGGCAATGATTTTGGCGGCTATGCAATAATAAATATATGCGGCGCATTTTTGGGGGCGATATTTGCGGCGGATATTATTTATTGGGTGCAGTATTTAAAAAAAGGGGATTCAGGAATTTCGGTTATTATAGATGCAATATGTAAATGGTCAATCGGTCTCAAATTTGTATTGCTGATATGTGTTGTAGTGGCGGCTGTTGCAATTGGATTTTATGTAATGTTTAGCAACGGGAGTGTTTAGGAGTGTTTTATAATTTCTTTTTCAGCTCGGCGACAGCGGCATAATGTGACACGTGAAATTCCAGGGGCGCAATCTCTTCGAGAAGTTTCTGATTGATATTATTGCCGGTATTGTGTATGCTAAAGAAAAGAAAGGCAGGGGATAACAATGGCAGAAAGTTTTGTGCTGAAAGGAAATATCTGCTACAGCATGGAAAGGGATGAACTTCTTGTCCGTGAACACAGTTATGTGATCTGTGAAAATGGCGTGTGCGGGGGCGTGTATCCATCCCTGCCGGAGGACTTTCGGTGGATGGAATGTGTGGATTATGGGGATAGGCTGATCATTCCGGGTTTCACGGATTTGCATGTCCATGCACCCCAGTACGCGTTTCGGGGTCTGGGGATGGATCTGGAGCTTTTAGAGTGGCTTGAGGAGCATGCTTTTGTGGAGGAGCAGAAGTATGCGGATTTGGCGTACGCCAAGAAAGCATATGAGATTTTTACAGAGGATCTGGTGAAAAGCGCGACTACAAGGGCTTGTATTTTTGGAACGATTCATACGGAGGCAACGCTGCTTTTAATGGATATGCTTGAAAAAACAGGGATCAAGGCGTTTGTCGGCAGGGTCAATATGGACAGGAACTGTCCGGAGGGGCTTTGTGAGGCAGGATGGGGAAAGGCGGCGCAGGATACGGAAATGTGGCTTGAAAGATGCTGCGGGTTTAAGAATGTCAGGCCGATATTAACCCCTCGTTTTATCCCGGCATGTTCGGATGGGCTGATGCGCGGACTTTCGGAACTGCAGAAGAGATGTCACCTCCCGGTGCAGTCTCATCTGTCGGAGAACAGGGAGGAGATTGCCTGGGTGAAGGAGCTTTGCCCAGAGGTGGAGAATTACGGGGCGGCGTATGACAGATACGGGATGTTCGGAGAGGAATATCCGGCGATTATGGCGCACTGTGTCCATAGCGGAGAGGAAGAGATGGAGCTGATGGAAAGACGGAAAGTTTTTGTGGCGCACTGCCCGGAGTCCAACGCCAATCTGTCTTCAGGTGTCGCGCCGGTCCGGGCATTTTTAAACAGGGGCATTAAAGTGGGCCTTGGAAGCGATATCGCAGCAGGCTCCGGATTGTCTATGTTCCGGGCGATGGCGCTGGCAGTGCAGTGTTCAAAGCTTAAGTGGAGGCTGGAGGATGGGGCGCTGGAACCTTTGAAATTTTCGGAAGTATTTTACATGGCTACAAAAGGGGGAGGGGAATTTTTCGGAAATGTGGGTAGCTTTGAGAAAGGCTTTGCGTTCGATGCGCTGGTGATAGATGACGGGGATATGCGATCCCCTCAGAAACTTTCAGTACAACAGAGGCTTGAGCGGCTTGCGTATTTGGCGGAGGATAAGCATATTGCGGCGAAATATGTTGGCGGAAGGAAGATATTCGGGATAAGTTAAATACTAAAAAATGCATCTTAGCTGCCGTTACCTGCAACATGGTACGGCAGTTATTGTTTTTTCGGGGGAGATTCTATATAGTGAGGGTACGAGATGCATTTCCATCTGACAGGGAAGGGATTGAATTGAAAAGATTGCCGATATGCGTTATATTATAAAAATAATCAGGAAATGAGACAGCTATATGTCATATTAATTGTGCTATTATTGATTTGTAACAGAAGGAGTGGACGCAATGCAGATTGAGCGTTTGGTTCAGATGATTTTTTATATCGTCAGCCATGGGCATGTTACGGCGAGGGAATTAGCTGATTATTTTCATGTATCAACCAGGACGGTATACCGCGATATCAATACTTTGACCCTTGCCGGGATTCCTATAATGACAGAAAAGGGGTCCGGCGGGGGAATATCTTTGATGGATGGTTATGCCATTGACAAATCTCTTCTTTCTGAGGAGGAGCGGCAGCGGGTCTGCCAGGGCTTGCAGATCTTACAGGCGACGGAGTATCCTGACGCTGAGAAGGCTTTAAGCAAAATCGGCGCAGTGTTCAGAAATGCCGTGGAGCCGAGGTGGCTGGAGGTTGACTTTTCTTATTGGGGCAGTGATAATAAAGAGAAGATTAAGATTTCTGAATTGCAGCATGCCATACTGGGTAAGCATGTGATCGTGTTTGATTATTTTAATTCTGAGCTGCGAACATCGGAGAGAGCTGTAGAGCCGCTGCGGCTGGTGTTTAAGTCACATGCCTGGTATATTGCGGGATTTTGCAGATGCAGGGAAGAGGTCAGGTTTTTCCGTCTGTCCAGGATGAAACGTCTTCGGATTTTGCCGGAGGTTTTTGAGCGGGAGCTGCCGCCGGAGGATTTCGTGCCGTCTGAATGCAGAGAAAAATGTAATTTTCCGAATTTAAAGCTGAAGTTTTCCCCAGAGATTACACATAGGCTGTGTGATGAATTTGAGGAAAATCAGATCAGCTTGGGTGATGACGGCAATTATTATGTCACAGTCCAACTGGAGCTTAATAACTGGACAATCCATTATCTCTTGTCTTTTGGAAAGTACGTGGAGATCGTGGAGCCGGAGGCGGCACGGGCTATGCTTAGGGAAAGGGCTGCGGATATTGTGGATATCTACTCCTGATTAACACATGATTCAATTGGAGGTAACTATGGAAAAATGGCTGTATGTGATGATGATTAAGAAAGGGAAAACTTATAACAAGGTTACGAAAGCGGTAATTACAAGGCATGTGGAGAACTTGAGGAATCTGGATGCAGAGGGGAAGATTGAGCTTTGCGGGCCCTTTAAGGGCTATCCAGGGGTAGCGGGGATGGTTGTTTTTAAGACGGAAAGCTATGAGGAGGCAGAGGCTTTGTGTAAGCAGGAGCCGCTTGTGGCAGAGGGATTTGCAACATATACGCTTGCGGCTTTGCAGGTGGCTGATAAAGAGAATAATTATCTGCTGTAATGGAAAGATGCAGGAGGCGTGGAAGGCTCCTGCGTCTTTCCGCATCTGTCGAATCTGATTCGGGGTGAAGAGGGAGGTGCTTTTTCATGCAATTGCCATATTCGGATGAAATAGAAATTCAAAGCCTTGGCAGGTTATTTGATAATACCAGTGAGTGCTATAAGTTTTTCTGGTTTCAGGCGTTGGTCACGAAAGTGCTGGAGGGAAAAGAGACAATTACATATGAAGAGCTTATCAATGAAATGATTGCGGATGCGTGGTATATGGTGACGGAATATCATCTGAACTTGGGACCGAAGGATACGCTGGAGCGTCTGGTGAATGATATCAGCGAGATCAGCGGCATGAAACCATGCGAGAAAAAGGGCGCGATTCTTGATTTTGTGAGACATTGTACCGATAAAGGAGTTATGCAGAAAAAACGGACACTTACTTATAATGTGCCGTACCGCCTTCAGGCTCCGTTTATGGAAAATATCAAGGGGAAGGCGTGGAATGTATCGGAGAGCAGCCTGATATCTGCGATCAACCGGGAAAAGCGGCTGATGTATTATTTTACCGCGTTGAAGGGAATGCAGACAGAGATACAGATGCAGCCGGAATGGACAGAGTACATATTTAAAAATCAGGATGTACTGAAAGGATGGCTTAAATATAATATGATTGTATACTTGCAGAAGCGTAATCCGAGTGTGCCGGGAATTGCGGACAAATTGCAGCCGCCATTGGAGAGAAAACTGGATAAGGTTCAAAAATATTGGAAGCTTTTGCTGACGTTGGAGCCGGTGCATGAAATATACGGGGATGAAATTGTGACAGAAAGGGATATTTCTATCGACCATTTTGTACCGTGGTCATATGTGGCGCATGATGAGTTCTGGAACCTTCACCCGACGACGAAGAGTATTAACAGCAGTAAGAGCAATTATCTCCCGAATTGGAATCTCTATTTCCCGAAACTGTGTCGTCTGGAGTATTTTTCATATGTGATGATGAACAGATATGATGGGGTGAAGGATGCGTTTGAAAAATGTGCGAAGGAACATTTAAACAGCAGTGAAATCAGGGGGAGAATGTATAAAAGTGGATTGTCAATGCCGGAATTTTCCGGGGTGCTTGAGGAGGTTGTACAGCCGGTGTACCAGTCGGCGAAAACCTGTGGATTCCGGAGCTGGGTGTATGCGGCAGAAGATAAGGACGGGGGAATGGTTACGAATGGATAAGATGTCACGACAGAAGAAAGAGCCTGGATTAAAGGAGCAAACAATAGGGTATTATAATCAGTATGCAGAGCAGTTCGCCGAGAGAACGGTGGGTGCGGATATGAGTTTCTGCCAGAACGCTTTCCTGAAACATTTGCCGGCTCATTCCCTGATTTTGGATGCGGGATGCGGCAGCGGGCGCGACAGCAGAATTTTTATGGAGAAGGGTTATCAGGTATGCGCGGTAGATGCGTCAGAAGAGATGTGCCGGGTGGCGGCAAAGCAGATCGACCGGCCGGCAGAGTGCATGCGGTTTGAGGAGATGACGTGGCGGGAGCGCTTTGACGGCATATGGGCCTGCGCGTCTCTGCTCCATGTGTCGAGGAGCGAACTTCCGGCAGTGCTTGGGAACTTTCACAGAGCCTTAAAGACCGGCGGGGTGATGTACGCGTCTTTTAAGTATGGCGGCGGGGAGGAAGAGAGGCTCGGGCGGTTTTTTAATGATTACCGGCTTGGGGAGCTTGAGGATGTATTTCTGCGGGATGGGCTGTTTGCGCTTGTGGAGAGCTTTGAGACGGAGGACGCGCGGCCGGATTATAAGGAGAAACCGTGGGTGAATATCATTGTGAGGAAAAAGTGCGGGGAAGATTAGCGGAGGAAGACAGTTGTGCTGACGATACAGATTGTAGAGGATGACCGGGCTCTGAGCGAAGGCATCATGCTGGCGCTTAGCGAGCCGGGGATGGAGTTTTTGCAGAGCGGAGATATAAAAAGCGCAAAGGAAATGTTTGAAGATAGCAATCCGGAGATTATCATTTTGGATGTTAACCTGCCGGATGGGAGCGGATATGATTACCTAGCCTGGGTAAGGGATAGCTCGCAGATTCCGGTGCTTATACTGACGGCCAATGACATGGAGACAGACGAGGTGAGAGGGCTTACACTTGGGGCAGACGACTATGTGACAAAGCCATTCAGCCTTGCAGTCTTAAGAGCCAGGATCAAGGCGCTCATAAGGAGGGCGGAAAGCATGCCCGGACATGTACGGGGAGAAAATACTTATGAGGAAGATATGTTTTTCTTTGACTTTGAGAGGCTTGCTTTCAGCAAAGGAGGAAAGGATATTTCTCTCAGCGTGAATGAGCAGAGGCTTTTGCGCCTGCTGGTGGAGAACCGGGGGAGGATTATTACCCGTGACATTCTTGTGGACAGGCTGTGGAGCGACGGCGGGGAATATGTGGATGAAAATGCCCTCTCCGTCACAGTGAACAGGCTGAGGGGAAAACTTGCGGATAAAGAAGATGCTGCGTCCTATATACAGACAGTATACGGGCAGGGATATATGTGGAAAAAACAGGTGTAGAGAGATAGCGTTGCAGTAAACAGAGAGGGCATACGGAGAGCTATGTTTGGGAATAAGACTTTAGAACGGCTGGAACAGATGCTTGATGCGGCAAATACAGGCAGTTTCCAGGAATCAGATTATGATGAAACAAAATTGTCCAAGCTGGAGGCAAAGTGGAAAAACTTTTTGGAAACCTCCGTGCTTTCAAGGGAAAATCTGGAAAAAGAAAAAGAAAACATCAAAAGCCTGGTATCGGACATTTCCCACCAGACTAAAACGCCCATGGCAAATATCAAGCTTTATGCGGCGCTGCTCAGGGAGAAAGCAGAATCCGGGTTCCGCTCGCCAGACGATGCAGGGCAGAGCCTCAAGATGGCTGACGAGCTGTGCAGGCAGACGGAAAAACTTGACTTCCTCATCCAATCCCTCACGAAGATGTCAAGGCTTGAGAGCAATATCGTGGAGGTGAAACCGGCGTGCCAGCCGGTTTTGGAGCTTGTAAGGGAGGCCGTTTTTAATACGCGGCCGAAGGCAGAAGAAAAGGGGATAGATGTAAGGCTTTGCTGTGAGGAGGCGGGGAATGCCGTCTATGATAAAAAATGGACGAGAGAGGCGCTTGAAAATGTGCTTGACAATGCAGTGAAGTATTCTCCGGAGGGCAGCAGCGTGGATGTCTTTGTGACAGAATATGAGATGTATACTGGTATTTCCGTCAGGGATGAAGGAATGGGCATCAGGGAAGAAGAGATTCCGAAGATATTCGGGAGGTTTTACCGTTCAAGGCGGGTACAGCAGGAAGACGGCGTAGGGATTGGGCTGTATCTGGCAAGAGAGATATTGAAAAAAGAAAAAGGTTATATAAAGGTGCGGTCAAAAGAAGGGAACGGAGCGGAATTTACACTGTTTATCCCAAGGAACTGAAATCTTTCAAAGCTGTTAGATTTAAGAAATTATTTGGAAAGAAACATGCGGTACAATGATGTCATAAAAATAAGCAGTATATTTGGAAAGGATGTGGCTGACATGAAAGTGCTGTGTGCAGAAAATCTGAAAAAATATTACGGGGCAGGGGACAATCAGGTAAAAGCGCTGGACGGAGTGAACCTTCAAGTGGAAAGAGGAGAGTTTGCTGCGATTGTGGGAACCAGCGGAAGCGGGAAATCTACGCTCCTTCATATGCTGGGAGGCCTTGACAAGCCCACGGAAGGAAAGGTTCTTGTAGATGATAAGGATATCTCGGAGCTTAAGGGGGATGCATTGTGCATTTTTAGGAGGAGAAAGATTGGATTTGTATTCCAGAGCTTTAATCTGGTTCCGGTGCTGAACGTCTATGAGAATATTGTGCTGCCGATAGAGCTTGATGGGAATGCGGCGGACGAAGAGTATGTAGGCAGGGTCATCAAAAGCCTGGGTCTTTCAGAAAAGCTTAACAGCCTCCCAAGCCAACTGTCCGGAGGGCAGCAGCAGAGGGTTGCCATCGCCAGGGCGCTGGCGGCAAAGCCTGCTATCCTGCTGGCGGATGAGCCTACAGGCAATCTGGATTCCAGAACAAGCCAGGATGTTCTGAGCCTTTTGAAAGTGACGGGAGCGCGCTTTGGGCAGACCATCGTCATGATCACGCACAATGAAGAAATCGCCCAGCTGGCAGACCGGATCATCCGCATCGAGGACGGGAAGATCGTGGGAGGCGGTGAGGCGTATGCGTAAGGTGGGAAATCAAAAGGTTATCCGCCGAATTGCAGACCGCACGAGACAGTCGGCAAAAGGGAAAAATGTGATTGCGGTACTGGCAATCGCGCTGACGTCTCTGCTTTTTACTACGGTATTCACAGTCGGCGGCAGCATTATGGATAAACAGCAGAAATCCACAATGCGCCACGTGGGAACAAGCAGCCATGCCGGGTTCAAGTATCTGACTCAGGCAGAATATGACATTGTAAAAAAGGATAAAAAGATAAAAGAGGTTTCTTGCCGGAAGGTAGTTGCGGAGGCAGTAAATAAGGAGCTTAACAAGCTGAGGACAGAGGTATGTTTCTTTGAGGATCAGGATGCAAAATGGAGTTTCTGCTATCCGGAGAAAGGACATATGCCTGAAGAGAGGGATGAGATTGTCCTGAGCGACCTTGTGCTTGAGGCTTTGGGAATTCCCTGTGAAATCGGGGCAAGGGTTCCGCTGGCATTGGACATCGGAGGTGTAAAGCGGGATGAGGTCTTTACCTTGTGCGGCTATTATAAGGGTGACAAAATCTCGCAGGCGCAGATGGCGGCGGTATCCAGAAAATACGCAGATGAAACGGCGCCTACGCCCACAGAAAGCGCGATGGACGGGTGGGTGGACAGTACGGGCTATGCCGGGCGCATCATGGCGGATTTTAATTTTCGGATAAGCATGAACCTGGAAAAGCAGGCAAGGGATCTGGCTGTGCGGTGCGGGTTCCCGGAAACAGTTGACACGGGTGTGAACTGGGCGTATATGAGTATGGAAGTTGATTCTGAGACGTTGATATTTACCGGAGTCCTTTTGCTGATCATCCTGATGTCAGGGTATCTGATCATCTACAATATATTTTATATCAGCGTATTTCAGGATATCAGGTATTACGGTCTTTTAAAAACCGTAGGAACCACAGGAAAGCAGCTTAAGAAAATTGTCCGGCGGCAGGCATATATGCTCTCGCTTTACGGCATTCCCATAGGGCTTTTAGGAGGCGTGGCAGTGGGAAAAATCATTCTGCCCATATTGATGAGGGAGCTGACATTCGGTTCTTCAAAGATCGGCACAGATGTGGAGCTCAGCGTATGGATATTTGCCGGGGCGGCATGTTTTTCTTTTATGACAGTGTATATCAGCTGTGCAAAGCCATGCCGTGTGGTCTCGAAAGTGTCGCCGATAGAGGCAGTACGGTCTACAGAGGGGCAGCAGGCGGCAGGCAAAGACGGTGCGGGAAAGAGACGTGCCGGAAAAGAAAAAAAGACAAGGCATGTGTCGCCGAGAGAAATGGCGTTTCAGAATATAAAGCGGAATAAGAAAAAGGTGATAGTCGTCATTTTGTCGCTGTCACTTGCATTTATCCTGCTGAACAGCGTATACAGCCTGGTAATGGGCTTTGACATGGAAAGATATATATCGTATATGGCAGTCAGCGATTTTTCAGTGGCGGATGCAACAGTTGGTAACATGTCTGTTGATTTTGATTCCGTTGTATTGGACGGTGTGACGGAAGAATTTGAGGAGGCTCTTAATGAGCGGAAAGGAATAGAAGACATCGGGAATATCTATATCAAAAATGATAACATAATGCTGAACGAAACAGATTTTTCACGTATCAATGAACGGATTTTTGAAAATCCTGATTTTAGGAGTTTAATAGAAATGAGGCTTGGAAATGCCGGGAGCATGGAGCAATATATAAAACAGATGCAGGACGGACGCTGGATGGACGGGAAGATATACGGTATCAGTGAGATGGCTGCCAGGGAAATCGAGCCTTTGGAAGATGCAGAGGAAAAAGATATCTGGGAGAAATTTCGGACGGGAAAATATGTGCTGGTCAACGGCTGCTCCCCGACAGGGGAGGGGGAGATGATACATTTCTTTGAGCCGGGGGAGAAGATCACTCTTTACGATGCAAAAGGAAAGGAAAAGGAATACGAAGTGCTGGCGCTTGCAGAACTGCCGACAGCGTGCCAGCTCCAGACTTATGGGATGGTGGAGTGCAATATTTTGCTGCCGGAGGGCGAGTTCCTGGGTCTTTTCGGGAAATGCCGTCCGATGCGGAAAATCTTCAATGTGAAACCTGAATATGAGAAAGAGACAGAAACATGGATTTCCGATTACTGCGAAAATGTGGAGCCGAACCTTAAATACAATTCCAGGGCACAGATTGAAAAAGAATTTGAATCGACAAAAAACATGTATATAATGGTTGGGGGATTGCTTTCCCTGATCCTGGCCCTAATCGGAATCCTGAATTTTATCAATACGATGATAACTTCCATTCTGTCGAGAAAACAGGAATTTGCCATGATGGAAGCAGTCGGGATGACAGGAAAGCAGCTGAGGAGGATGCTCTGTTTTGAAGGAGCGTATTATGCTGCTCTGGCAGGCGGCGTATCGCTCATTATGGGGTGCGTCACCAGCGCAACTGCGGTGCGCGCAATCGGAGAGGCATATTTCTTTTTTAAATGGAAACTTACCGTCCTGCCGATTGGCCTGTGCATACCGGTGCTGCTCTTCGTGGTACTGTCCGTGCCGGCAGTATACTATGGAAAAATGTGCACAAACAGTATCGTAGAGAGGATGAGAAGACCTGAATAACCGTATGCTTTTTTGCCATAAATTTTTACATTTTTCCTCTTTTATCCATGGAAACTTTATGGTAATATGCTTTTCAAGAAAAGGAGTGATAAGCAATGAGAACAAAAACAGTCATCTTTCGAAGTGTAAGTGACATGTTAGACTTTGTAAAAAAAGTCGAGAACTATCCATTTAACATGGATATGAGGCGTGGTCATTATACCGTTGACGCGAAATCTCTGTTTGGCATTCTTAATCTTGGACTCGAACGGAAGATTGAACTGAAGGTGTATGACGAAAATTGTGATGCTTTGTTTGAAGACATCGCACAATATGTGGCAGCATAGGACAGTCAGAATAATAAATAAAGCAGGAAATGCTTGAGCAAAAAGTCTCCTTGGCGTATAATACCGCTGAGGAGATTTTTTTGTGACATGAATCTGTGGGGCGCCAAGATGGCGGTTCAAAAAGGAGGACGAATATGGTTTATAAAGAGTTTCAGGATTTAAAATTGTCTGCGCTTGGCTTGGGATGCATGAGGCTCCCGGTTGTCGGTAACGATGACGGGATAATAGATGAGGCGTCGGCAGCTGAGATGGTGGAATATGCCGTCAGCCGAGGGATTAATTATTTTGACACAGCATGGGGATATCACGGGGGAAATTCCGAGACGGCCATGGGAAAGATTTTGGAGAAATATCCCCGGGAGAGCTTTTATCTGGCATCCAAGTTTCCGGGATACGATCTTACAAATATGCCGAAAGCAGAAGAAATTTTCGAGAGACAGCTGGAAAAATGCCGCGTCGGTTATTTTGACTTCTATCTGTTCCACAATGTATGCGAGATGAATATCGATGCGTATCTGGACAGCAAGTACGGAATCTATGAATACCTGCTGAAACAGAAGGAAAACGGGCGCATCCGGCATCTGGGATTTTCCGCTCACGGAGGTTATGATACAATGAAACGGTTTCTGGAGGCATACGGGGAGAAGATGGAATTCTGCCAGCTCCAGATTAACTACATAGACTGGGATTTTCAGGATGCAAAGAAAAAGGCAGAGCTTTTGAAAGAATATGGGATTCCAGTGTGGGTGATGGAGCCGCTGCGGGGCGGAAAGCTTGCCGCGCTTTCATCTGAGGACGAGGCGGCGCTTAAAGAACTTCGGCCGGAAGAAAAGATTCCTGCGTGGGCGTTTCGTTTCCTGCAGTCTCTTCCGGAGGTAAAGATGATCCTGTCCGGCATGTCCACCATGGGGCAGCTTGAGGAGAACATCCGCACTTTTGAGGAAGAAAAGCCTCTGAATGATGCAGAGATGGAAAGACTGCTGGATATTGCAGATAATATGATAAATGGCGTACCGTGTACGGCATGCCGCTATTGTACCAGCCACTGTCCGCAGGGAATTGACATCCCGGCGATGCTTAAGCTATATAATGAACATGTCTTTACAGGCGGGGGATTTATTGCCCCGATGACGATTGAGGCAATCCCGGAGGAGCACCGCCCGGGCGCATGCGTGGGATGCCAAAGCTGCGAGGCGGTATGCCCCCAGCAGATTAAGATATCCGAGGTGCTGGCGGACTTTGTCCAAAAATTAAAATAGACGTTGTAAGTAAAGCAGGAGAGAGGAGTTTTCAGGTGAAGAGAGAGTTAGTGATTGTTCTTGACTTCGGCGGGCAGTACAACCAGCTTGTGGCAAGACGCGTCCGTGAATGTAACGTATATTGCGAGATATATTCCTACAAGACAGATATAGAAAAGATAAAGGCAATGAACCCGAAGGGAATCATCCTGACGGGAGGGCCAAACAGCTGCTATGAGCCGGGCGCGCCGACATATTCTGAGGAGCTTTTTAAGCTGGGGATTCCGGTGCTGGGATTGTGCTACGGCGCGCAGCTCATGACGCACGTTCTTGGCGGAGCAGTGGCTCGGGCAGACGTAAGGGAATACGGAAAGACAGAAGTATTGATTGATAAAGCTCAGTCAAAGATATTTGGAAATGTGCAGAAAAAGACAATCTGCTGGATGAGCCACTTCGACGCGATATCCAGGACAGCCCCCGGTTTTGAGATTACCGCCCATACTGCGGACTGTCCGGTGGCGGCAGCAGAAAATGAAGAGGAAAAACTGTACGCTATCCAGTTCCATCCGGAGGTGCTCCACACGGCAGAAGGAACAAAGATGCTGTCCAATTTCGTGAGAAATATCTGCGGATGCGCCGGAGACTGGAGGATGGACTCTTTTGTGGAAGAATCCATCCGGCAGATTCGGGAAAGAGTAGGAGGCGGCAAGGTGCTTTGCGCGCTGTCGGGGGGCGTTGACTCTTCAGTAGCGGCAGTGCTTTTGTCAAAGGCAGTAGGTGGACAGCTCACCTGCGTATTCGTAGACCACGGCCTGCTCCGCAAAAATGAGGGAGACGAGGTGGAGGCAGTCTTCGGGCCGTCAGGCTCCTATGACTTAAACTTCATCCGCGTCAACGCCCAGCAGAGATTTTACGATAAGCTTGCAGGCGTGAGCGAGCCGGAGAAAAAGAGGAAAATCATCGGCGAGGAATTTATCCGCGTATTCGAGGAAGAGGCGAAAAAAATCGGAGCCGTGGATTTCCTCGTGCAGGGAACGATCTATCCAGATGTGGTGGAAAGCGGCCTTGGCGGAGAGTCGGCGGTGATAAAATCCCACCACAATGTAGGCGGCCTGCCAGATTACGTGGATTTTAAGGAGATCATCGAACCGCTGCGCGACCTGTTTAAAGACGAGGTGCGGAAAGCCGGGCTGGAGCTTGGGATTCCGGAGTACCTTGTGTACCGCCAGCCATTCCCGGGCCCGGGGCTTGGCGTCCGGATCATCGGCGAGGTGACCGCTGAGAAAGTCCGGATTGTGCAGGACGCCGATGCCATTTATCGGGAAGAGATAGAGAAAGCCGGACTGGCAAGAGGGATTGGCCAGTATTTTGCAGCGCTTACCAATATGCAGAGCGTGGGAGTTATGGGCGATGAAAGGACTTATGACTATGCGGTGGCGCTGCGGGCGGTGAATACGATAGACTTTATGACGGCAGAGGCGGCGGAAGTGCCCTATGAAGTGCTTAACAAGGTGATGAGCAGGATTATCAATGAAGTTAAAGGGGTTAACCGGGTGCTGTATGATCTGACGAGTAAGCCACCGGGGACGATAGAACTGGAATAGTACAAAAGTATATTATTTATTTTATATGGCAGGTAGTCCATGAGATTGCCTGCTATATTTGCAATCTATAATTTCAGAAAAATTGAGGCGGTAAATTGTTGCCAATAGAAATGGGTATTTATTATAGCAAAATGCTTTACAAATGCTATAATATGGAATATACTAACATCACTATTAAGAAAGAGGTGATGTAATGGCTCAAATTAGTTTGCGTGTAGAGGATGATGTAAAAAAAATGGCAGAGCAGGCATGTGCCGATATTGGCATGTCTTTGTCTACGGCAATTAATATTTATCTCAAAAAACTTGGGCGTGAAAAGCGAATACCTTTTGAGGTAGCTGTAGATCCTTTTTATTCGCAGGAAAATATGACCAGGCTAAAAGAGTCGGTAGCACAGATGGAAGCTACAGGCGGCACAGTACATGAGGTAGATTTTGATGATTAAGTCATGGTCAGATGCTGCATGGGAAGATTTTGAATACTGGATGAAGCAAGATAAGAAAACGATAAGGCGTATTCTTCAGTTATTGAAGGATATTGATCGGAACGGATATGATGGAATAGGTAAGCCGGAAAGGTTAAGCGGTGATTTAGCGGCTTATTGGAGCAGAAGGATAGATGATGCGAATCGTATTGTTTATCGTATAGAGGATAATACGATAAAGATTGTCCAATGTGGTTCCCATTATAGAGATAAGTGAAGGCGGCAACATTTTGGAAACAGAAAATCAGTAAGTCAGAATAAATGATGTAATTGAAATAAAAGTGGGCGTGTATTTATACAAAAATCAAACAAATACAGTTAAGGACAACGAAGAACACGTCGAACTGGAGTAGGTTGGAGTGTCAAATAAATCCATATTAGAAAGCTCTTAGCTGTGGGTATGAAACTCATGACTAAGAGCTTTTTGTCGTCTTTATCTATAGAAGAAAATTGTATGAATTTGGTCATAGGGTATTCTGGTGTCGGTAAATCTACTTTGTTAAGAGAGTACTTTTCACAGCATTTTGAAAGTTATTTATATATAATTTATTCGACAAAAAATTTGCATTCTATGATAAAATGAAAATAGTGAATAGCGCGAGAAAATGGAATTTAAGGAATGGGAGAGCTTATGAAGAAGGACTATAGAGAAAGATGTTCGTGGGCAACTACGGAACTCTACAAGGAATACCATGACAGTGAGTGGGGAAAACCAGTTCATGATGATAGGAAACTATTTGAGATGCTAATTCTCGAAGGTATGCAAGCAGGATTATCGTGGCTAACGATATTAAACAAAAGAATGGGATTTAGAGAAGCCTTTGATAAGTTTGATTATCAAAAAATTGCTCTCTATGATGAAACAAAAATAGATGAATTAATGCACAATGCTAATATTGTACGCAATAGATTGAAAATCAGGTCGGCAATTACAAATGCACAGCAATTCATTAAAATTCAAGAAGAATATGGAAGTTTTGATGCGTTTATCTGGTCTTATGTTGATGGCAAGCCTATCCATAATCATTTCAAATCGGAAGCAGAAGTTCCTGCAGCGACGCCGCTTTCGGACAAAATTAGCAAAGACTTAAAAAAACGCGGTTTTAAATTTGTAGGCAGTACAATCGTATATGCGTATATGCAGGCAATCGGAATTGTAAATGACCATGTGCAAAGCTGCTATTTGTATGTGTCCGAATAATTAAGCGTTAATTTGTGATTTTAAAGGAGCATCAACGGTGTATAACGAATATGATAATGAAAAATTTTTTGAAGAATATGCAAAAATGCCACGCAGTAAAAACGGTTTAAGTTCTGCTGGGGAATGGCGCCAATTAAAACCTCTGTTTCCACAGCTTCAAGGAAAGCAAGTTCTTGATTTGGGATGTGGTTATGGCTGGCATTGTAAATTTGCAGCGGAACAAGGAGCAGCACAAGTATTAGGGCTTGATTTAAGCCAAAAAATGATAGAAGCAGCAAAAAAGCGAAATACTATGCCCCAGATTGAATACCGTGTTTGTGGAATAGAGGAATATGAATATCCGGCAAATACATGGGATTGCGTTGTCTCCAATTTGGCTTTGCACTATATTGAGAATATAGATGAGATATTTCAAAAAATACATCAAACGCTGAAACCGGACGGAGTATTTCTTTTCAACATTGAACACCCGATTTTTACATCTGGCGTAGGGCAGGACTGGGTTTATACCAATGAGGGCAAACCTCAATACTGGCCGATTGATAATTACTTTTATCCTGGAGAACGAAAAACAAATTTTCTCGGATGTGATGTAACAAAACAACATCATACACTTACGCAAATTTTAATGGGTTTGCTAAATAGCGGTTTTGAGCTTGAAGTAGTGGAAGAAGCAGAGCCACCCAAAGAAATGATGAATATTCCGGGCATGAAAGACGAGCTGCGTCGTCCCATGATGTTGCTAGTAAAAGCAATCGCTAATAAGTCCAATCTTTCATAAAAATAATAAACAGTTTTTTGTGTAGCGTTTGGCTTTTGAAGTATTGCTGCGTATGGAGAACGGCTAATAAAATTATCAGCAGAAATTACGAGTGATTGGAGTATGTATTATTGAAATTGATGCCTGGTTGGAGGAGCTGAGAGAAGACTGATCATTCAAAAAGAGCCTGGAAATGATATTGGCAGAAAGAACTGAGACGGTAAGATTGGAACGGCAGTTAGCTGGGAAAGGAGTACAAGGATGACAAAAGGAGAAAGAGTGGCGCATTATTTTGAGCTGGCATCTATGCCGGAACATCTTCCTTACGATAGCAGCCATTTTAAGCTGGAGCTGGATATCTCCGATGAAGATATTGAAAACTACAGGCAGGAAATGGAGAGCAGGCTGAGCATGAGGCCGACGGAGAAAAGAGATATTGTGGTAAAGCAGGTCATTAAGCCGCTCCTAAAAAAACATGGATTTACGACTTCGGGCATGGACTGGAGGCGTGAGATAGAAGACGGGTATGTGATAATACATATGATGAATTCTCAATTTAACGATATTTACACGGGGGTAAGCTTTCGCTTTCATATCAGCGCAGTGAAGAAGGATGAAATCAGAGATAAGCTTTCCAATCAATGGATATATAATCAGACGTGTGATTTGAGACAGTTTGCTTTTCTTCCATACTGCGGGATGCTTTCGCCGTACTATTCCGGTGATATGTATACGATTGACGGCTACAAAAATTATCTTCCGTCAGATACTCCGGTAGAGGAAATCTGTGGGCAGATTGGGGTGGACTTTGAAAAATACATTTTGCCGGAGCTTTGTAAAGTCCAATGCTACCCTCAGTGAACAAAGGAACACACGGTCGGAGAAGAACCAATTTTTGCTCCTGCTGCGTTGCTTTCCTTCCGCGTACGTCCAGTACGCGTCAGTCAAGTGCCTTGCAGGAACAAAAATTGATTTCTTTCCGACTCTACGACCCTGACCATAGATATTTGGGCGATTTTCAAGGCGGACGATTGAGGCGTACTGGACGTACGCCGATTGAGGACAACGCAGAAAATCACCCAAATATCATGGTTCAGGGCGTGTATTTCTTTGTTCACTGAGGGTATGATGATTTTATGCAATTGCATGACGAAAAGCTGGAGCGGTATAAGGAAAAGGAAATGAGGCTGCTGCGGTACTATTATGCGGCGCAGCAGAGTGCGCTATGGAGCAAGGACAGCGATTATGAAAGGCTGGCGGCTTTAAAGAAAGAACTGGAACTGAGTGCGGAGGATATTTCCTCCCATTTGGAGTGGCTTGATGTATGCCGGAAAAATAGCCATTTTACCAAAGTTGACGCTAAAGAAATAGCTATGAAAGCAGCGAAATGAAATCATATTCAGGAAAAAGCATGACAGAGACCAATCTAGTTCCTCGCACGAATCGGCCATTTTGCCCGCAGATTCTCGATGTCCTGTATGACACTTAAAAAACAGGACTGGTCGGTATCCATCTCGAATTGCAGAATGTTGGCCTTGTGAGGCATCTCCTGGAAAGAACCTTTTATACAGGCATGTCAGATTCATATAGATTCCCTCCCTAACTGCATTATAAGCAGATTATAGCATGATTTCTAAAGCGTATACAAAGATTTCTTTTATTGAAAACGCTGCAAGGCTATAGTAGAATAACTTTAAGTATCAGCAGTAGGTGCAGGGAAGACGGAAAGATAGAGATGAAAGGAGCCTCCGTAATGCATGACAAAATAATTTTTGCAAGAGCCAAAATTGAAGATGCGGAAGATATTGCCGATATTGTGCAAAAGACGGTAGCGGAAATATACCCTAAATACTATCCTCCGGAGGTGGCAGACTTTTTCAGAAAGCTGCACGGCTGCCAGAATATTGCCGGGGATATCCAGAAAGGGCGCGTTTATGTTTTGAGGGATAACGGCATTATAGTTGGCACCGGGAGCTATGAAAAGCAGCATATAACCAGAGTGTACGTGCTCCCCCGGTATCAGGGCAGGGGATATGGAGGGTACATTCTCAAGGAGCTGGAGAAAGAGATAGCGCAGAGACACAGCCGTGTGTTCTTGGATGCATCGCTGCCAGCCTGCAAATTTTACGAAAGCAAGGGTTATAAGGCAGTGAGGCATGAAGAGGTAAAATGTGAAAAGGAAACTGTTCTGGTATATGACGTCATGGAAAAAATGGTGGCGGGTATATACAATTGACATATTTATCTGCTATAATCCCGAGTTTGACACTTGTGAAAGTGAAAAGTGGCTACAAATCCAGTAAT
>CAJTQA010000049.1 GCA_910578455.1 uncultured Dorea sp. | reverse complement strand
GCACGAACAGATATTTCTGGAGGAGGTTTATCTCTATCCCGGTATTGGATTTCTGCTCAAAATAGTGGAGATATGTATCTGGAAACTGATGGAATGCCGATGCGCTCTGCTCAAATAAGACGATTGTGTAGACTTCCTTGATATCTTTATAGACAAATCCTGCCGGTGGTTTTCACCCCATTGTTCAAACATTGATTTCAAATGCCTGTCTGCCTCAATCTGTTCCATAATAGATTCCCTTGTCTGAATCATTGGAAAATACTCCTGTAATTTGTTTGTCATACGCAAATTCCTCCTTGTAAATATACCCATGGCATAATCTTTAAACAGTTGCTTTGGATAACTGCCCCGAAAGCGGAGCGGTAAGATAAAAAGACTTTCATCGTGAAATATCTTCGGATCAGCAGAACGCTTTTCCTGTTTGTTAAATGAGTGTAACACATGCATGAAAGTTTGTGCAAGAGATATTTTTGAAATTTAATTTTTATTTTTTTCCGGAATTTGAAACGGGGCTGTCCAAAAGCACAGCCCCGAATACTCCTACTCTTCCGCCGCTCTAAATGCCCTGTCTAAAATCCTTGCATTTAACAGCGTCTCTTCCCTGGACACATACGGTCTCTCCCCGTCCAAAATGCACCTTCCAAATTGTTCAATCTCCAGCATATAGTTATCTGGGCACATTACCGTATACTCCGTCTTCTTCTCGTCAAGAACCTCCACGTTATCTACACGCCCGTCCGTCACCAGCGTAAACTTGCAGATATTCCGGCAGTTAAAGTTGCACGGCACCTCAATCCGCCCTTTCTCCCCCACAACTGCATAATATCCCCTCGCATAAGAATTGAGGGAAGAATAGCTCACTGCCTGCACTCCGTCCTCGTATTTGAACAGTGTGGTATTGCTTACATCCACGCCGTACTCTTCATCCATCTCGGCAAACGCCTTCACGTTTACCGGCTCTTTCCCGTCAAGCAGATAGCTGATGGTGCTGATATTGTAACATGCCATGTCATAAAACGCACCGCCGCCAAGCTCCTTATTCATCCGGATGTTGCCCATGTCCGTAAGCAGGTCTGTAAGGTGGGACTCCAAATATTTTACCTTCCCTACAGCTCCCTCGCCTATCAGCTCTTTTACTTTCTGCACAAGAGGCGCATGGCGGAACGCAAATGCCTCCATCAAAAGTACATGATTCTCCTCGCACACCGCAAACATCTCCCTAGCCTGCTCCTCATTCAGAGCAAGCGGTTTCTCGCATAAAATATGCTTTCCGGCCTTCGCAGCCCGCTCCACCCACTGAAGATGCATGGAATTAGGAAGAGGAATATAAACCGCCTCCACATTGTCATCCGCCAAAAGCTCCTCGTAACTCCCATAAGCCGCCTTCGCCCCAAACATCTCCTTAAACTCCTCCGCCTTGGAAAGCCCCCTGCTGGCCACCGCATAAAGCTCCCCGTTCGCTGCCTTAAGAAGACCCGGAACCGTCCGCACCCTCGCAATCTGGGCGCACCCCAAAATCCCCCATCTAACCGTCCTGCTCCTATCCATATCAAAATCCTCCTACACTCATCTTAGCAAAACAAATTACATCTTATCCTCAACAAACTCCCGCATCCCCTGAATGATCAGATACACCGAAGTCGCCCCCGCATCCTGATGCCCGATTGCTCTCTCCATCAGTGATTTCGCACGTCCGAATCTGGCTACATATTTCTTCGTATTTTCCATGCCGACCCTTGCCGCCTCTTCCGCCGCTTTAAGCATCTCCAAAAGCCCTTTGTCCTTGTTCGCCTCAAGAGCGTCAACTGCCGGAGCCAGCGCGTCAACCATGGTCTTATCGCCTACTTCTGCCTTCCCGCGTTCCTGAATTGCCGCAAGGCTCTTTCTCTCCATGGCCGCTAGATCCGTCGCATCAAGCGCCTCCTTCCCATCCATTCCCTTAGCTCCCGCAAGGTAGAGGCTGCCGAAGATCACGCCGGAGGCGCCGCCCATGGACATCAGCATTGCCTGCCCTGCCGTCTCAAACAGCTTGTAGGCGTTTGCCTCGCCCTGCATCTTCAGCAGTTTCTTCTTCGCCTTCTGCATGCCGCCGGCCATCCCGATACCGTGGTCGCCGTCGCCGATCACGCTGTCCACTTCCGTGAGATACGGTTTCTTCCCGATAATCTTGTCCGCGATATAGATCAGCATATTTCTTGCATCCTCAGCGCTAAGCTCTGTAAGAACACCGGCTTTGCTCCTTACGATGTCCGCCTCTTCTACATCGTTCTCATCGAACTCCGGCTCTTCTTCCTCCACCGTATCTTCTGCCCGGCAGGCTGCCCCGGTAAGCTCTCCTTTTGCGTAGTACGGAGAATAACAAGGCGCGTCCAGATATTCAATCAGCTCATCATCAAGCTTTAAGATGGTGATGGAAAATCCTCCCATCTCCATACAGGTGCAGTATGTCTTGATCTCCGCGTCATGGATGATAAGGCCGTCTTTCGCAAAACGCTTATGAAGGTCATAGTAGACGATATTTAACTCTAAGAGCGGAGTAGAGCCAAGGCCGTTTACAAGCACCGCCAGCTTATCCCCCTCTTTAAATCCCATCTCCGCCTTAATCTCCCGATACATCCGGTCAACCATGTCGTCTGCGGGCATCATCTTTGTCCGCTCGATTCCCGGCTCGCCGTGAAGGCCCATGCCGAACTCCATCTCATCATCCGCAAGCTCAAAGGTAGGCTTGTCATTGCCCGGCAGCGTTCCCGGAGATGTGGCAAGTCCGATCGTGTTGATATTATCCCTTGCTTTCTCTGCAATCCTTACGACTTCGTCAAAGGGGAGCCCTGCGTCGCATGCCGCTCCCGCCACCTTGATGACGAACACATCCCCGGCGATTCCCCGGCGGTCATAGTACCGCTCCTTGGGCGCAGACGCGAAATCATCCCATACCCGCACATGAGCCGTCTTAATGCCGTCCGCCTGGCAGAGCTCCTCCGCCATATCGAAATTTAAGTTATCCCCAGCGTAGCACCCGTAGATGAAAAGCACTCCCTTCCCCTGGTCTACCGCCTTCGCCGTCTCATAGATAAGCTCCGGGTTAGGAGACGCGCAGATATTGCCGCAGGCAACCGCATCCGCAAGGCCCGCCCCGCAGTAGCCGGAAAACAGCGGTTCGTGCCCGCTGCCACCGCCGATCACAAGAGCGACTTTGTCTTTCCTGCTCCCGCGGTATTTGAAAGCATTGTAATCACCAATTTTCTTATAATATTTCTTATATGCAGAGAGATATCCCGCAAGCATCTCTTCCACAACATTTGACACATCAGCGTTTAATATTTTTTTCATCTCAAGTCTGCCTCCTTACTCCACATTTCTATGCCTCTTTGACATTTTCTCAAAACTAAGCCCCGGCGTCTCTTCAACCAGTGTCATGACAATCATGTCAAAGGTAATCAGAAGGCACTGCTCAAACAGGTTCCCCATGGGCTGGAAGGACGGAACAACGTCGTCTGTTCCTCTGTAAACCGCAGCCGGCACAAAAAACACCTTATCCGCTACGTTTCTCGCCGTATTTCCGCTGGGCGAGCCGGTCACCACATAAATCATTCCCCCCGCCTCTTTCGCCCGTTCGCAGATATAATTGATATGGCCGATATTTCCGTCTCCCAGAGTGGCGATCACAAGGTCGCCCTCTCCTATGGACGGAGTAGTGTCGTCCCAGATCCAGTGGATTTCCTTTCCCATATGCATCAGCCTCATAGCAAATGCTCTGGTGGCCATCCCTTCCCGTCCTACGCCGATTAGAAAGATGCGCTCATGAGCCTTTATCTCTTCGATAAATTCACGCATCCCCTCCTGGTCTAACCGCTCATAGACTTTGCGGTGCTCGTCTAAGATTTTCTCATACATCTCTCTATATTCCATGCCAAGACGCCCCCTAATCCAACTCTCTGTGAAGATAATCCATTGTTTTTTTCATGCCGTCATACACCGCATCGTCGTCGTCCTCAAAGATGGTAACTACCTCAAGATACTGCACGATGTCTTCAAGCCCTGCATTTTTCGTGGCGCGCTTTATAAGCTTTGGCGTCACGATGCCTTCCTTTGTAAAATCCCAGTGCCGGTCCCACTCCCCGTCTGTCTGCTGCAGATGGATAGAGCCGATGTAGGGCGCGCACTCGTGAAACCACAGCTCAATGTCCGCCTCATCCTTCAAAAGCGGCCTGAACAGCGCATGTCCCCAGTCCACCAAAAGCCTGATGGGAATATCCGTGCCTTCTAAGTCTTTCATCATCTTGACACATACAGAAGGACTGTGGGGGAACTCCGTAATAAGAGGCGTGGCCTCGATATGTATCTCCTCAAGCCCTTTTTCCTTTCCGTAAGCCGCAAGTCTTTGCAGGTACTCAAGCATCTCCTGATAAAGCTCCTCCCGCTTTCCCTGGTCTCTGGCATCGTCATAGTTCATGCCGCCCACCGGAGAGCCTAAGACTTTAGCGCCCATGAGGACCGTCATATCAATGGCTCTCTTAAAGAAGAGAAACGCTGCCTCCCGCTGCTCCTTCGCCGGAGCAAGGAAATGCGCGAAAGAGTAGGATGCAAGCCCTCCGAAAGTAGCGTCTATCTTTACTCCTTCTTTTTCAAATGCCTCTCTATAGTCAGCAACCATTACATCCCTTAATTCTTCCGGCCACCAGGGGTCGATAAGATCCCAGGTAAACTGCACATGCTCCACGCCGAAATCATTTCTGCACATAGCCGCCAGCTGCGCCGGTTTCATCCAGCGCTTGACCGCAAAGGAAAGGTTTAATCCCAATACCATAAGTCATCCTCCTTTATTTATACTTAGCTAAGTTTAATCTTCCTCTGTTTCCTCTCGCGCATAATCTCAGAGATGGAGCTGAAGGAAATCGCGATAACAACTACCACGCCGGATACCGCCGACTGCCAGTACACATTTACGCCAAACAGCACGATCATGTTCTGGATGATGCTGATTATCGCCGCTCCGATCAACGCGCCCGCAGGATTTCCGATTCCTCCCGTAAGAGACACGCCGCCGATTACGGAAGATGCGATAGAGTTCATCGGCCAGTTCTCGCCGACTGCCGTCTGGGCGGAGCCAAGCCTTGCAACGTACAAAAGACCGGCCAGGGAAGAGATAAGACCTACTAAAGAATAGATCATAATGCGGATCTTATTTACCTTGATTCCAAGAATCTTCGCCGCCTCGCGGCTGTTGCCGATGGCGTAGATATAACGCCCGGTTTTCGTCTTCTTTACCATAAAAAGCACAAGTATCAGCACGATGATGCAGAAGATAAAAGGCGTCGGAACCGGCCCTACATTTCCCTTGCCGAGAAAATAGATGTCCTCCGGAACGCCTGTGATGGCCTTTCCTTTCGTAAGCACTAAGTTAATTCCTCCGTACACACCCTGCATTCCGATGGTGGCAACCATGGAATTCAAGCGCAGCTGGGTGATGATCAGGCCGTTGATGCAGCCGAAGATAAGCCCGAGAGCCAGTCCCAGCAGCACGGAAAGCCACGGGTTCCACCCCTTATTTACCATCATGATGCCGGAAAGGATGCCGCACAGGGAGGCAATCTTTCCCACAGACAAGTCAAGCTCTCCAATGAGAAGGAGCAGCGACTGGGCGATGCCGATCATGCCGATAAAAGCAAGGTCGCGGATCAGCGCCTGCAGATTATAGATGTCAAGAAAGTACGGAGACGCCACGCTGGCGATGACAATCATCAGCACAAGCACCGCCCCGATTGCGGTCATATTACTTTTTTTCAATGCATTGACCAATGCATTGTTTGCTTTTACATTATCTTTACCCATAACAAACAACTCCTCTTCATTTATGAATTCACGCCGATAATTGCACTGAGAAGCGTGTCCTTATCTGCCGCCGCGTCATACTCCCCGGCCTGCCTTCCTTCGTACAATGCAATAATTCTGTTGGAACACTTCTTAACCTCATCCATCTCCGAGGAAATCAGGATGATGCCGATGCCCTTTTCCTCTGCCAGCTCCTTCATGAGCCTGTAGATTTCCGCCTTAGTCCCTACGTCGATGCCCTTGGTCGGCTCGTCAAACACAAGCACCTTCGGGCTGCACTTCATAGCCCGCCCGATGATGACCTTCTGCTGGTTTCCGCCGCTTAAGAACTGAATCGCCTTGTCCGCGTCCGGCGTTTTTACATCATATGTATCAATCACGTCCTGGGCAAGCTCGTCTTCTTTCCTCCGCGAAATGCTGATTCCGCTCTTTAGCGTATCGAGGGTGGAGACAGAGATATTTTCCCGGATGGAAAGCACAGGAAGGATGCCCTGCTTTTTGCGCTCCTCCGGCAGATAGATGAACCCATGGTTTACGGAATAGTTGGTATCCCCAAGTTTCCAGTCTTCCCCGTCAAGCTTTACCGTGCCGGAATATACCGGAAGATAGCCGAAAATCGCCTGCATCAGCTCGCTCCTTCCCGCGCCTACCAGACCGGAGAACCCTAAGATCTCCCCTTTTTTCAGCGTAAAGCTTATGTCGGTGAATTTTTCTCCCGTGAGATTGTTTACCTCCAAAAGCACCTTGTCAGACACCTTTCCGGAGCAGTATACCTGAGTCTGGTCAAGCTCCTTTCCTGTCATCTGCCTGATGACCCAGGGGATATCCACGTTGCTTATCACGTCTCCCGCAACTTTTTTTCCGTTCCGGAATACCGTGATCACATCCCCAAGGGCAAAGATTTCTTCCAGCTTGTGGGAGATGAAGATAATCGCCTTATTTTCCTTTTTAATATCTTTTACAATGTCAAATAAAATTTCCGTATCGCTTGTAGTCAGGCTTGTAGTCGGCTCATCCAGCATAAGCACTTCAAAATCCTCGTGCACGCAGGCTCTCGCAATCTGAAGGAGCTGCTGGGAAGATACCGATATATCCTTTACCAGTGCGTCCGGCGCTACCGGAATCCTGAATTTCTCAAGAACCGGCACCGCCTTCTTCTCAAGTTCTTTCTGGTTCACGATTCCTTTGATACCTGACTTTTCATATGGGAGAAACAAATTTTCCGCTACAGACATATATCCGAAGAGGTCAATTTCCTGGGGCACATAGGCAACTTTGCCGAACAGCGCCTTATTTTTCATGGCATCCTCCCCGCCTATCAGAACCTCTCCTTCTTCTGGGTCATAGACACCTGTCAGGCATTTGATCAGCGTGCTCTTCCCCGCCCCGTTCTCACCGATCACACAGTGGATTTCCCCGGGTTCAAAGGCTACGTCTACCGAATCAAGCGCCACCACGCCCGGAAATAATTTTGTAATTTTATGCGCCTCTAATACTTTCATAGACATGCTCCTTTTAAAAAAGCAGGGGCGAGCAACTCCTTAACTGGTCACAAGCCCCCGCTTTTAATCATTTTAAAATTTTAAGCCTCAAGATTATTTTGCGTCGCCGCCTACAATCTCAATCCACTCGTCAATGTTTTCTCCGTCGATAACGGCAATGCCTGTATCAACCATAGCCGGAATCTCTATGCCGATGTATTTCTGGTACATCATAAGAACCGCCATAGAGCCCTGCATCTGAGGAATCGTTGAAGAAGTAGCCGTAATGGTGCCGCTCTTAATGTAGTCAAGAATCTCAATCAGGTTGTCCATCGATACGAATGTAACCTGACCCTTCTTTCCAGCCTCCTCAATCGCTGCCGCAATGCCGGAGCCGCACGCATCGCAGTTGAGGTAGCCCTTAAGATCCGGATTTGCCGCCAAAACTGCCGCTGCCTGTGACTGAGCCTCCTCAATGTTGTCATTGTCGATACCGCCGTCAACAACTTCGATGTCCGGATATTCCTTAAGCGCGTCCAAGTGAGCCTGATATCTCTCAGCATGGTTCGGCGCAGACGGGAATCCCTGCATAACCGCAACTTTTCCTTTTTCGCCGATTTCCTTCGCAAGCCTGTCTGCCGCGATCGTCGCCTGCTCTTTGAAGTCGTTGCCGCAGCTTGTAAGCCCGCTGCCTTCCGGTGACGGAGCGTCAAAGAGAACTACCGGGATGCCCTGCTCTTCAATCTGCTCGATAACTGCCTTGCTGCCGTCATAGTCAACCGGGTCAAGTGCAATTCCTGCCGGTTTTGTAGCCGCCGCCTGCTCAAGTACGGAGTTCTGCTCCGCAACGTCCGCCGCGTTAGGAGCGCGGTAATCAATCTTAACCTCAACGCCAAGCTGCTCGGACAGAGCGTCCGCCTGAATCTGCGCGCCCTTGTTTACTTCGTCAAACCATGCGTGCACGCATTTCGGAACGATTACAAAGGTCATATCCTTTGCCGCGCCGCCTTTGCCGCCTTCTCCTCCTTCAGAGCCGCCGGAACCGCCGGAGCTGCATCCTGCCGCAAGCGTAGCAATCATAGTTGCCGCAAGCAGCACTGATAAAATTTTCTTTCTCATTGTACATTTCCTCCTTTTTCTTTATTATCCGTTTGGAATGATTACATTATACAAAAGGCTCTCCAGAAATCCAATGTGAAAGAATTTAGATTGAGTGTGAGAATGTTAAGTTATATAAAACTGCCAATATGTCATTCCACGCTTATAATCTGGTCGGAAATATCTTCCACGTACTCTTCTCTTGATTTTATGATGATCACCGCCGATCCGCGGTTTGCAAACTTTTTTATATAAGATTTCACGATGGACACTCCCATCAGGTCGCACCTTGCAAAAGGCTCAAACAATATAAGCACCTTCGGGTTATAGATATACCACCGCTCCAGCGTGATGTTTATAATGTCATTCACCCCAAGGCTGTCTGCCGCGGCATCCGGGGCAACCTCCGCCTGCCCGAGTTTCTCCCCCAGCATCCGGGGGATTTTTGAAGAATTGGCGATATATTCAAGGGAAGATATCTTCCTTAAAGAAGGGATCAGCAGGTTTTCCCCTGCGCTCATCCCCGCAAACACCTCCTCCTCGCTGCCCATGTGCATGACGGATACCACCTTCTCCCTCACATAGTCTGAAAAATCAGCCGCCCGATACACTCTGGAATTCAGGACGCAGGAAATGTACGGCGCCGCCCTGCGCCCGGAGAGGATCATAAAAAGCCCTTCCTTCACCTTCCCGTCCAGGGCGAGAAACGTAACGATTTCTCCCCGGAGGAAATTAAAGTCATGAATCTTCCCGGAGCTCATCTGAAGGCCCTCGATCCGGTACACCGGTTTCCCTTCCCCTTCCTGCTCCTCAAGCATGTAGCTGTCAAGCCCTTTCTTTTTCGATATGACGCCTCCTCCAAGGAGGAACTTCTCAAGATGAAGTCCGTTCTTTATATAATCTTTCCTGCACTTTTTAACGATTCTCCCTTTCTTAAAGATAACGTACTTTTCCGAAAGGAGGGACAAAACCATGTCTGAATGGCTGTTAATGACGACCCCCATATCTCCGGCAATCAGGCGTTTCACCGCCGCCCCGAAAGAACGGATGTCCTCCGGCCCCATTCCCTCAAACTCGTCCTCCACAATAAGGATTTTTTTACGGTTCCATTTGGCCTTCACCACATCCACGATCCGCTTTTCAAGCTCCGAAAGGTCTTTCATCTTGCCTGACACGCCTATATCCACCCCAAGCTCCCCGAAAAACTTCTTCACCTGCTCCTCCAGCCTCCGCTTTTTCCACATAAGCTGGAACCACCCGCTCTCTACAAGCCCCACATACTCCGCCACAGTCCAGTCGTCAATGACGTAGTTAGAGGCCGCGATACGGTATACCGCTCCTGCAAGCTCCGAAGGCTCAGATATCCGCCTGCCTCCAATGTAGATGTGGTGCCGCCTCAGTTCTTCCTGCACCTCTCCTGACAAAATCTTTACAGTCAGATCCTTCCCGGAATAGGCAAGGCCTAAAAACCCCACCATCTCCCCCTCCAGGATGCACAGCGTAATATTTTCCAGGCTCTGCATCCTGCCAATGCTGACGGTTAAATTGTTGATTCTTAATATTTCTTTCCTCATTTGCTCTGCCCATGCCTCTGCCAGCCTGTCATGAATAATTGGCAGGGATGGTAATCTCTACATCCGTTCCCTGCCCCACCGTGCTGTATACGTTTACGCCGTACTCCTCCCCGAAAAGGAGCTGGATGCGCTTATGGATATTGGGCAGGGCAATGCCGGTATTACGCTGCTTTGCCCCGCTTTCTTCCTCCACCCGCATGCTGGAAGAATGAATCCTCTGATTTAGCTTGTCGAGAGCCTCCCCCTCGATGCCGCTGCCGTTATCGGAAATGGTCAGGATCAGATTCTTTTCCGTGACGATCACTTCGATGATCACCCTGCCTCCCTCCAGCTTTTCCTCAAGCCCATGGTAGATCGCATTCTCCACCACCGGCTGTATGATCAGTTTCGGAATCAGAAAATCATAGGCCTCTTCATCCTCCTCGTCAATAATCACTTCCAGCGAAAAACGATTATTGAACCGGTAGCACTGAATCAGCATGTAGTTATTGATATTGGCAAGCTCCTCCCGGAGAGTGACAAGCTTTCCCTTCCGGCTGATGCTGTACCGGAAAAAAGCAGACAGCGCCTCCACCATACCGGCAATCTCCCGGTTATCGTCCATAAGCGCCTGCCCCCGGATGGACTCCAGCGTATTGTAAAGAAAATGCGGGTTAATCTGGCTCTGCAGCGCAGTAAGCTCCGTCTGCTTGTCAAAAATCTCCGCTGAATTCCTGCGCGTCTTCCTGGACGAATACCTGTCCACCAGCCCCTTAACCTCTCCGGCATACGGAATTGTCTCCCGCACATTGTCAAGCTCCTCCTCAGCCCTCTCCTCCTCCATAAAATAATCAATCATATCCTCAAACATTTTCAGCGGATGCAGGATGCAGAAATACACGTATGCAATTATAAGCACCTGTATAACAATGCATCCCATTCCCAGAAATGCACTGTAGCCCCATACGTTGAACATAATATACGCAAACCCCAGATAAGCACATTCCGCACATATAAAACATCTCAATCTTCCAACCGGCCTCATCTCATCCTCCTAAGAATGCAGTTTTCTGTACAAAGCCGGTTTTACCCCCACCGTCTTCGTAAACGTCTGGCTGAAATACCGGGAATCCCTGTATCCTACGCTCTCCCCGATTGCCGCAATGGTCTCGTTCGTCGTACAGAGCATCTCCTTCGCCTTCTCCATCCTCACATTCAGAAGATACGCGCTGAAATTCATCTCCGTCTCTTTCTTAAAAAGGACGCTGAAATATACCGGGTTCAATTCCACTACCGCCGCGATATCCTCCAGCACGATCTTCTCGCCAAAATGCTCCTCGATATACTGCTTTGCCTGACGGACAGGTTTCGCCGACTCCGTCTCCACCGCCTCTCTGGCAATATCCAGGTAATTGCCCAGCTCCGTCTTGAGCAGCTTTTTTAGTTTCAGGACCGAGCCGCAGTGCTGGCAGCTGTTCTTCGTGTTCTTCACCATCTGGCGGAACTCCTCCGGCTGCACGTCCATACTCTCAAAAAAAATCTCGATAAGTTCCTCCGCCGCGCTGTAGCACACTGAAAAATCAATGTCATCCCGCATAATAAACCCGCTGTATATCTGGTTGATGCAAAGCTCCAGGTTCTCCCTTCCATAGCTCTCAATACTGGCAAGAAAGCTCTCCTTGTAACGCGCCACCGGATTTTTCGCCTTATTTTCCGGGAACACATTCTCCACGTAAATGAGCCTTCCCGTTCCCAGCTTGATCCGGTTTAGCACCGCCCGTTTAGATTCTTTGATAGAATAGCTGATCCCGGCAAAATCTTTTCTCTCCGTGCCCACGCCGATGGTCACCTCATACTGCTCAAATCCCAGAAGGTACTCCTGGATCTCCGAGAGGATGTCATTAATCTTTCCCCGTATCTCCTTCGCCCTGCTGTCGTCATAATTAAACAGGCAGTAAATATGCAGGTTTTCCTTCTCGCAGATGAGAACTTCCTCCGCCGCCGGATTCAGAATCTTCTCCACAATCTCAATCACTTTCTCCACGGTAATCCGATCCTGCTTTTTATCGCTCTTCCTGTAATCCACATAGTCAAGCTTAATGTCTATTCCCCGGTATATCTCGCCCTCTAAAGGCACGCGGGCATCCTCCATCTGAGGCTGCCCGCCCTGCTCGATAATATTGTTGAGGAAATCCCTGCGGATAATCTGCTTGCTCTCCGCAACTGTCTCCTGCAGCTCAAGCTTTTCCCTGGTCTCCTTCTCCATCAGCTCAAACTG
The DNA here is from genome assembly GCA_910578455.1 of uncultured Dorea sp. GTDB lineage: Bacteria > Bacillota > Clostridia > Lachnospirales > Lachnospiraceae > MD308. The sequence continues at coordinate 9,895 of CAJTQA010000049.1, read as the reverse complement.
CCCGCAGATTTTTCCCAGCACCTTATTTAATTCATCCTCATTAATAGGCTTTAACAGATAATCGTCCACCCCATACTGGAGAGCCCTGTGGGCGTACTCGAACTCCTTATACCCGCTGATCACCACAAACTTAATGTCCTTCTTAAGCTCCCTGGTCATGCAGATCAAGTCCAATCCGTTAATCTTAGGCATCCGGATATCCGTAATCACAATATCCGGCTCCCGTTCCTTTATGATATGAAACGCCGCCTCCCCGTTGTCCACGATGTCCGCGCACTCCAGCGGAAACTCCTCCCACCGGATCAGTTTCTTAATCAGCATCCCAATCCGGAACTCATCATCTACGATCAACACGCGCCACTTTCTCTTCTGCATCCTGACGTCCTCCCTTTTGCCCTCTTAAATCCTCTGCAACGCCTCATTCGAGCCTACCAGCATTAAAATCATTTTCGGCTTAAGGGGCATATCCGGGTCCGGGGTGATCTCCACCCGCTCCCCTTCCTTGATGCCCACCACATTCACCTCGTATGTCTTTCTCACGTCAAGCTCCTTAAGCGTCCTCCCAATCCATTTTTCCGGGATGGCGGCCTCCACCACGCTATAGTCCGGCGACAGCGCAATCCAGTCCGCAAGGTTCGCAGACACCAGATTCTTCGCAATCCGCTTTCCCATCTCCTTCTCCGGGAATACAACGGCATCTGCTCCCACTTTCCTTAAAACCTCGGCATACCTCTTATTGTGCGCCTTGCAAAGCACATAAGGAATCCCCGCCTCCTTCGCCGCCAAAGTCGCCATAATGCTGCCCTCCAGATTTTCCGACGAGGCGATCACGATCCCGTCAAAGCTCTCCTTCCCCAAAACGTCAAAAAGCTCCGGGTCGCCAATATCCGCCTGCATGGCATAAGTCACCCTGTCCGCCACATCCTCAATACGCTCCATATCCTGATCTACCGCCACAACGTCACAGCCAAGCTGCTGCAGCGTCACCGCCACGCTGGCGCCAAAACTGCCAAGCCCCAGCACAACAAACTGTTTTTTCATAAGCCCGTCCTCCTCGTATTCTGCCTATCCCCAAAAAGAACCCATTCCACCTCATTCTCTGTCATCCCGCAGAGCCCGGCAATCTCTTCTGGCTGTTTCCCCTGCCCATGCAACCGGAAAACCTCCCGGGTCTTTTCTATCCCGCGTATTTCCCCACGTTTTTCTCCGCGTTCCTCACCCCGTCTTTCTCCCTGCTCTTCGCCTCTTTTAAACGCGCTCTCCATCTGCGAGTTATAATCTTTCAATGCCTTTTCCCGCGCCTCATATTCCAGTCTCCTCTTCTCGTCAGCACTCAGCTCAAGCAACGCATTGTATGCCTCGCCTATATACTCATTCGTCTTTGCCATATCCTCAAACTCCTTCTTCGTCTTCCCACTGAAAAACTTCATCCATACAAGGACATCCTCACTGTTCTTAACCTCTTTGGGAAGTTTCTTAAGCTCTAAAATCTGAATTTCCATCAGATCAGTATAGATTTCCCCCGTCTTGTCGTCACGGAAATGAATCGTCCGGCAGCACTCCGTATCATGGGGAAAATAAACAAAATCCAGAATACTTACATGGATGCACTTCTTAAGCTTATCATAAGGCTCTCCCTTCCTGAGCTGTCCGGCATAAATCCTACTGAGATAAAACAATACTCTCTTATCCCAGTGCTCGAAATACGCCACCTGCATCTCAATGTCAACCTGCGTGCCATCCTCCATAACAACCCGGACATCCAAAATCCCGAGTTTTCCGTCTCCCGATTCCCGCCTTAATATCGTCGGCAGAAGTACCGTCTCCTTTATCTTTTCCGGCGAGACCCTCATAACAGCAGCCAGAAATCCCTTCCTGACCCTGGCATTTTCCATCAGTCCTGCAAAACAGAAATCAACAGTAGGCAACATAATAAAATTGTCATCTTTTCTCATATAGAATCTCCTTTCCCATACAGACAATCCGCGGAAACATTCCATAAAAGCCCATACAGGAAAGAGCTCTGATACGTATATATTAACACAAGTATACCTCTCAAAAAAGCAAAGAATTCTTTTACAAAAATATTTCCAGTCAAGTTTTGAAATAAGCGGCAAGATACTGCCAGACTATCAGATACATGCAAAGAGCCTCTTTTTTATCTCCCTTTGCAGCCTCACTTAAGCAACCGAATATGCTTAAGTGAGACATATTATAATAGAATATATTAACAAATGCAAGACCTGCAATATAAGTTTACCCAACCATTATCTGCTCTTTCGGGAGACTCCGCACCTTATCCCTTGGATGGGTCTTCCCCGCAAATGTCAGCACCAGCGTCAGCGGCCCAAGCCGCCCCATATACATCATGATCATCAGCACAATCTGGCTAGCCCGGCAAAGCCGCGGGGTCAGATCTGCTGTAAGGCCCACTGTCCCCACCGCCGATGCCGTCTCGTAAAGCACGTCAATCGTAGCAACACTGTCCGGCTCAAGCGCAAGAACTGCGATAGTTCCGGTGATAAATACAGCAAACGCTACCATCACCACGCAGAAACCTGTGCGGAAATTTGCCACCGAAATCTTCCGCCCCATGCACTCCGTATCATTCCCTCCCCGCGCAAATGTCACGCAGGCGAGAATCAGCATGGCAAACGTTGTCGTCTTCACACCGCCCGCCGTTCCGCCCGGAGAGCCGCCGATGAACATCAGGACAGAGCAGAACAGTTTTGACTCCTCATGCAGCGCCCCCTGGGAAAACGTATAGAACCCTGCCGTCCTGGTGGTCACTGACTGAAACAGCGACGCCATAAGTTTTTGCCCTGTATTCATACCGCCAATCGTGTCCTGATTTCCATATTCTGCTATGAAGATAAAAGCCGCCCCCGCAGCAATCAAAATCACTGTTGTGATAATCGCCAGTTTCGAATGCAGCTTAAGCCTTCCAAATCTCCATCGCACCGGATTCTCCCGCCGAAAAGCCTCCCTCACACTTGCGAGCACATCAAACCATACCGTAAACCCGATGCCGCTCAGAACAATCAAAAGGATTGTCGTAAGATTGACCACCGGATTCACCGCATAGCCCGCAAGGCTCTTCTCCCCGAGAATGTCAATCCCCGCATTGCAGAACGCAGACACCGCATGGAAGACTGAATAGCAGATGCCCCTTAAGATCCCAAATTCGGGCACGAACTGAATCGCATAGAACACTGCCCCAGCGCCCTCCACCAAAAGAGTTCCCGCAATCACTTTTCGCACCATCCCCACGATGCCCCCTAGCTGCTGCGCGCCGTAAGCCTCCTGCAGCACAATTCTCTCCCGCAGCTCAAGCCTCCTGTGCAGCAAAAAGAAAAAAAGTGCCGCACACGCAATCACGCCCAGACCGCCGATTTGTATAAGAAGGAGCAGCACAGCTTTTCCAAACACCGTAAACTGGCTGGCCGGAACAATCGTCACAAGACCTGTCACGCACACCGCCGACACTGCGGTAAACATCGCGTCAATAAACGCAATGGGCTTTGCATTGCTAACCGGCAAGTACAAAAGAATCCCGCCCGAAAATATGACACTCAAAAATCCAAGCGCCGTAATGCGAAGAGTATTCCACCTGATGCTTTTTCTTTTCTTCACAATCTCACTCTCCATTAATAAAAATAACAGCACATAGAAAAAGAATATCACAGTTATTAAAATTCTGCAAATATCGCTTTTCAGAATATCTCTTCTTAACCTGTGTATCTGAGCGCCTCTATCGGTTTCTGCCGCGCCGCCTTATTCGCCGGATATATCCCAAAAAGTATCCCTATGCCCATAGAAAAAGCGACCGCAATCCACACTACGCCCATGGAGAGCGTATACGCTGTGCCGCCGCTTTCCACGGCAGATATGGCTTTTAATGCAATCCAGGAAAATCCGATCCCGATAGCACATCCCATTAAACTAATCATCAGCGCCTCCATAAGAAACTGCATCATAATCGTTCCACGCCCTGCTCCAATCGCTTTACGGATTCCAATCTCCCTTGTCCTCTCGGTCACAGACACAAGCATGATGTTCATAATTCCAATCCCGCCCACGAGCAAAGATATCCCTGCAATACCTCCAAGCATGAACGATAACGTACTATTCACACTCTCCATAGCCTCCAGAACCGCCGACTGGTTCACGATGGAAAATGCATCTTCATCCCATGAAAACCTTTCCAGCATCTGTTCCTTCAACTCCTCCTCCGCCCTGTCCATCGTCTCCTCGCCGGATGCCGACACTATAAATCTGGTAACCTCGTAAGGCACATCCTGCACCAGCCGAATGAGTGAAGTATACGGAACATATGCCTCCAGATTTTCCGTTGTGGATGTATCGCTGTCTTTCGCCTTAAGCACTCCTACAACCTGATACTCCATGCCCTCCAAAGCTACCGTCTCACCCACCACATCCATGCGCCCCAGCACTTCCAGGGCAAGCCCCGCATTAATTACAGCCACATTTGTATGGTTCTCTATATCCGTTTCTTTTAAGAATCTTCCTGCATACAGCTCCAATTGGTTTATCTCTGCATATGCACCAGTCGTACCATATACAGCCGCCGATTCTTCTGCATAGGAGCTCTTTGCCGCAACACTGCTCTGCGTCACAGGAGCCGCATCTTTGATCTCCCCGCTTTCCGCCAGTTTTGCTATGTCTTCTAATTTCAGCGGGCTGCCCTTATCATCTTTCACATTCACCGTCAAAAGATTGCTCCCAATCTCTGATATCCGGCTGTTCACCGACGATGCCGCGCCGCTGGCAAGAGACACCAGCACTACAAGAGACATGACCCCGATAATAATGCCCAGCATGGTGAGAAACGAGCGCATTTTATTTGATGAAATGGATTTCCACGCCATTTTTACTGATTGCCTGAACATACTTCCTCCTTGCTTACCTGTCCGTCTAATATCCGGATTCTGCGCCCTGCCTGCCCCGCAACCTCATCGTCATGGGTAATAAGCACAATTGTCTTCCCTTCCCCATTCAGCTCTTTAAAAATCTCCATAATCTCCCTCCCGGTAACAGAGTCCAGATTTCCTGTCGGCTCATCTGCCAAAAACAGCGACGGCCTCGCCGCAATCGCCCTTGCGATAGCGACTCTCTGCTGCTGTCCGCCGGAAAGCTCATGCGGCTTATGCCTGCGCCTGTCGGAAAGCCCTACTTTTTCAAATGCATCCTCCACCCTCACCTTCCGATCTTCCTTTGAAAGCTTTTGATAAATCAGCGGCAGTTCCACATTTTCTTCCGCCGTAAGATTCCCGATCAGGTTAAAGCTCTGAAAGATAAATCCAATCTTTTTATTTCGTATTCTTGCCAGCTCTTTCTCCGAATATTCTTCAACTATCTGCCCGTCCAGAAAATACTCGCCCTCATCTGCCGTGTCCAGGCATCCGATAATATTCATCATCGTTGACTTTCCGCTGCCGGACGGCCCTATGATGCTTACAAACTCTCCTTCCCGGACATTCAGGCTCGCATCTTTAAGGGCATAAACTTTCGTTCCTCCAATCCGATACACTTTTGACACATGATTAAGCTTAATCATTCTGTTCCTCCCTGATTTCTGCCCTTTTTTAACCTGTTTCTGTCACCTGGCTCCATAGAACCATCCGGCATATTTCCGCCTGGCATGCCATTCATTCCCGGCATCCTCTCAGTGCGGTCGCTGTCGTCCGATCCAGTTCTGAGATAGTATACGGTATCTCCTTGTGACAACCCGCTTACAATCTCCGCCCTGCTTCCGTCAGACAGTCCCGTGGTCACTTCCGTCTCACCTGAAAGCGTGCCGTCCCCGGAACTCTCCGTATAGACAAAAGTCTTACCGCCCCGCTCCTGCAGCGCACTGACCGGAATCAGCACCGCATCCTTTGCCTCATCTATAGAAATCGTTACGGAAACGCTCATTCCCATCCGCATACCATCCGTGCGTTCAACCGTAACCTCCACCGGATACTTTGTGCTGCCGCTGCCTGAGACAGCCTGTGAAATATCCGTAATCTTTCCTTCAAAGCTCTGCCCTTCCAGGGCATCTATCGTAATCTCCGCTGTCTGGCCTTCCTTTACAGACAGGATATCCAGTTCGTCTACATTGACGGAAACCACCGTCTCATCCTGAGCCGCGATAGAAAACGCAGCCGTCTCATATGCACCGTATTCTGACGCTGCAGACGTGCTGCTTGCAGATGAATTTCCCGATGCACTTGCCGATATGCTGCCAGACGTGTTTCCTTTTGCCGGCGCTCCCCCAGATACGCTGTTTTGTGCTGTTTTCCCAGACGTTTTGCCGCTCTCCTGCCCCTGATTTCCGTCCTTTGGCTGCTGCCCGGTTTGGGCTTTTCCTGTTTTTGAAAATTGGGCCTTTATCCTTAAGATGCTCTCTCCCGAATCACTTTCAAGCACCTCGCTTGACACATCCGCCCCCTTTACTTCCGGCAATATATTTTTTGAAAATTCATATCCCTTTTTTGCCGTAAGCTTAATCGTAGCTGTGTAAACCGTCTCCTCCTGAAATGACTCTGACGAGCAGTTCCAGCTTATCGTTCCGGTAAAATAATCTGCCGCCCCAAGCTCTGTCTGTGGCTTTGCCCCCGTCGCAGGCGGCGTGATATCAACGCTGCAGCTTGTGATCTTCACCCTGGCCGACCCGGACGCATCACCGCTGCTCCCAGAATTGCCGCCTCCGCTGCCTGTACTGCCGCTATTCCCACTGTCACTTACACCTGTGCCGCCTCCGGCGCTGCTGTCTTCTGTTTTTCCATCATCCGCACTTTCAGAATCGTCCGCATTTGCGGAAACATCTGCGCTCAAAAACAAAATGCCGCTGTTCCTGCCGCTCTGTTTTGTGACTTCCTGCGTAACCGCCATAACTCCCATGTCAATCTGCCCTACAGTTCCGGCAGTAATATTGCCCTCGTTCCCGCCTGTTCCGGAAGAGTCTTTTGTTTCCCCCGAAGTCTTGGAAACCTCCGTATCCGCCTCTACATACACACCGCTTACCACCCCGTCGCAGACAGCCGTTATCTCTTTTGACTTTAGCAGTTTTTCAAGCCGGGTTTGAGTTCTTTCCAATTCCTCTTTCCTGCCCTCTAATACTTTTGCCTTAAGGTACTCCGAAGTGCTGCTGTCCTCTGCATCGTCAGATAAATCGTCAATCTCGTCCTCCGTCTCCTCAAGGCTTTCCTTCACCTCCAGCAATTTTTCCGCAACAGATGCCTCATTAAGTGTGGCAAGACGCTGCCCTTTCGTCACCACATCTCCGCTATCTGCAAGCACCTTCTCCACCCGGACGCCAACCGGAACAATGACTTCCTGCGCCTCTCCGTTCTCTAATGTTCCCGTACCGGTAACTGTCTTGCTGATATTTCCCTTCTCTGCTACGGCAGAGCGCACACTCACCTCCGCGGCCCGGTTCTGCTCGCCTTTCCCATAAAAAACCATACTCAGGCCTGCTACCACAGCTAATGCCGTAACGCAGCCCCATATGCGTTTTTTCTTTTTCAGTCCTGTAAGTCCTTTCTTTACTATATCTTTTACCATCTCAAACATTCTGCCTTTCACTCATACTCTTTTATCTCTTACACCAGCATTTTTCTTTACGCCGTTTGTTCGGTTACTTCTGCCTCTGTTTTTTCCATGACCATGATCCTGTCGGCAATGCCATCACCTTCTTTCCAGTTTCTAAAAAAAGACTAACAGCCGAACCTTAAATGAACTTAAAAAAGCCTGTGAAATCTTTGTGTTCAAAGACTTCACAAGCCTCTCTTACAGCACAGCCGTAATCTTTAGCGTCTCCTCATCCTTTATCTCTGCCGTAATCCTCCCCTTATGCCCCTCGACAATCGCCTTTGCGATGGAAAGCCCGATTCCGTGGCCTCCCGTGTCGCTGTTCCTTGACGGATCGCCCCGGTAAAATCTCTCAAATAGATGCGCCGTTTTCTCTCTGTCCAGATTAACTGCCCTGTTTTGCACTGACAGCACCAATTTTTTCCCTTTCTTTTGCAAGGAAAAAGTTATCTCTCCGCCTTCTTCAGAATACTTCACCCCATTGTCAAGCAGCACCGAAAACAGCCGACGAATGTTTCCTTCTTCCCCGCAATAAGACAGCCCCGGCTCTATCTGGCAGCTAAGATGCTTATTCTGCACTTTTGCAAGCAGCTCAAAGGACTGCGCTGTCTCCTCCGCCGCCTCCGAAACCGGAAATTCAATCCAAAGTCTTTCTCCCGCCTCCTCTTCCATCTTAGAAAGAAATATCAGGTCGTTAGTCAGCTCTTTTAACCGCCCCGTCTGTTTCTGGATATCAGAAAGCCACTCATTTCCCCCGCACTCCATCTCCAGCACCGCCGCGTCTGCGTCAATTATCGTAAGCGGCGTTTTAATCTCATGTCCGGCATCCGTAATGAATCGTTTCTGTTTTTCGTAACTTTCGGCAAACGGCCGAACCGCCTTTCCCGACAGCAGGAAAACAAGCAGGAACACCGCCGCCATCCCTGCAAGCGACACTGCGATACTTACCGCAAGAAATGTTTGGAAGACACCAAGCACCCGCCTGCAGTCCAGAAAAATCACACGAAGGTTCCTCCCTTCCTCCTGTTTCCGGTAGCGGTAGTTCCCGCAAAATCCTGTCTTCCCAAAAAGCTTCACAGCCTCCCTTGCATATTCTTGTGCCGTCTCAGCATCCACCGCTGCCACCATTCCAATATCAGTCTCCAAAATCTCCCCATTTTCATCCAAAAGCACGGAAAAATATCTCAGCTCATAGGGCAGCTCCAAAGACATTTCAAAATTTCTTTTATGCTTCTTTTCTTTCCCCCGCCCCTCTATCTTCCTATCCTTTTCGATGAACGGTTTCATTTTTGGAAAACGTCCTTTATTTTCCGCCATCATCTCCAGCACCTGGTCCGCCTCTGCCGCAACCCTCCGGTAATTCGCCGCATTGATAATGCCAAGAATCACTGCCAGTACTGCGGCCACGGAAAGCACAGACAATACTGTAAATTTTATACGCATCTTTCTAACCATCGTAAAACCTCCATCACGGGCGGACTTCGTCCGTCAAGGTATACCCATAGGGCACCCCTTATTTCATCGCCTCCGGCTCGGGCGGACTTCGTCCGTCAAGGTATACCCCGCATTCCTCGCTGCCTTGATCCGCACATCGGCATGCAGCGCATCAAGCTTTTTTCTCAGATAGGAAATATATACCCACACCACATTAATCTCCACATCGGCATCATAGCCCCATACCTTTTCCAAAATCCGCTCCGTTGGTATCAGATGCCCTGGATTTTGCATCAGAAATTCCATGACCTGGAACTCCTTGTTCGTAAGCTGAAAACTGCCCACGGATGTGATAAGCTCATTGGTCGCCTGGTTGAGGGAAACATTGCCCACCTTCAGCACCGGGGCCGCTGCTGTTCCCCTCGCCCTTGTCATCGCCCGTATCCGCGCAAGCAGCTCCTTTGTAGAAAATGGCTTTGTCATGTAATCGTTGGCTCCTCCGTCGAGCCCTTTCACCCTGTCATCTATCTCAGACCTTGCAGTAAGCATCAAAACAGGCATTGCACTTCCCGACTCACGGATTCGTTTCAACACCTCAAAACCGTCAAGACCGGGCATCATGACATCGAGAATCATTCCGTCATAATCTCCATTTTCCAGATAGGCAAGCGCCTCCCTGCCGTCAGATACCGCATCTGCCGCATAGCCGTTCCTTTCCAGAAGAACAGTCAGCGCCCTCGATAATGATTTTTCATCTTCCGCAACAAGTAGTTTCATAATGCCGTTTCCTCTCCGTTTATTTTGCCTTTTAGTATAATACACCTTACTTTTTATCCGCAACTGCAATTTTCTTGAACACTCTTAA
>CAJTQA010000048.1 GCA_910578455.1 uncultured Dorea sp. | reverse complement strand
ACAGAGCCCTTGGGGGCGTTTTTCAAACCCCCACTTGAAGTGGGGGTTGGTGATTATTACCGTGACTACTGGTTCAAATGAGTCGCTTAAAGTTATTGTGTATAAGGGCGGAAAAAAAGTTAGAGGAGGTACGCAGAACCTATACGGGAATGATCAAAAAATATTGAAATCCAATGGCAAATGGCCGAAAGGCACTTATTATATCAAAGTGCAGAGAGGCACTTCCACGTCGTCCGGATATTATACATTAAAATGGAAATAAGTGAAATGATATGGCAGAAGAAGTCCGAAGGTTTTTCGGACTTCTTCTATTTCATATTCATATGCGCGTAAAACTGTGTATAGAAATCCGCATTTTTCTCATAGGGAGGAAGATAAAAACGCCTCAGGATGTCCATGCTCAGAATCTTGACAGTAGCGGCATCTTCTGCCTGCATGGCGGTCTCCTGCCGTTCTCTGAGATAGTAATGCCAGTCTGTGACAAACTTTTCGTATTGGCGGAGGTTTTCGGTGTCCAGCCATTTTTTTATCTTTATCTTTGTTTTGTTCTGCTTAGGACATTCGTGTACTTGCAGGAAATACCGGAAGGAACCGTTTTCATAATATCTTCCCAGGGGAAAGAGGCGGCAGAGCCCGGGGCGTGCCACGTGGACGGTGCATCGTCCGTCCTGATCTAAAAAAACGCAGCTTTCGTTCGGTCCTGTCATCCGTAGGTTTGGCAGGATGATGCCGTCTGCTACATTTAATTCCAGAAAATCTGCCACCAATTCCTCAAAATTTTTTGAAAAATGGAGTGACAGGCGAAATACATCGAAGGGGTCGAGGATAACGGAGTTTCCCATCCCCCGGCAGCAGTCGCTGCAGCCGGCGCACCCCTGGCAGTCAGTTTTTGCCATGTCATTGCTCTCATATAATTTTCCGTCGGAAACTTCAGAAAGATTGATTTCTCTAAGCATATGTATACCTCTGTCGCAAGTCGTGATATCCCATTATAGCATGCATAGGTGATAATTGTAAATTACTGCTTGGAGCTTTTGCGTAATGGTGTTATGATAGAGTTGCTGTCCGTGCCGGATGCTGCGGTTGCCGCAAAGACTGTAAAAAAGTGATTTGGGTAAGGACAAGATATAATTGGAGGCTTTGATGATGGCAAAGTTTATTGGTAAGATAAAAAAGCCGGAACCTGGCGCGTCTTCGCGGGATCTGACGGAGGGTGCGATTGGACGGGGGCTTTTGGCGTTCGCTGTGCCCATATTCCTGGGGCAGACTTTGCAGCAGTTTTATAATTTGGCAGATGCATGGGTAATTGGAAATTTTGGGAGCAACAGTGCATTTGCGGCGGTCAGCTCCTCAGGCAGCATAATCTTTTTGATCATAGGGTTCTTTAACGGAGTGTCGGTAGGCGGCGGTGTAGTGATATCGCACTATTTCGGGGCGCGGGATAAGAAAAATGTAAGCCGTGCGATTCATGCGAATGTATTATTCGGGCTGATTGCGTCTGCGGGGGCGACGATAGCAGGATTTCTCATGATTCCTTACATACTTCGGTGGATGCAGATACCCGCCGATGTCATGCCGGAATCCATGACATATTTCAGGATATATTTTGCAGGCGTTTCCACGGTCATTATGTTCAACATCTGCATGTCCGTGATGAGGGCGCTGGGAGACAGCCTCCATCCACTTTTTTACCTGGCATTTTCTTCTGTGCTGAATGTGGCGCTGGACCTGGTCTTTGTGGCGGTGTTCCGCTGGGGCGTCATGGGGGCCGCGGCTGCGACGGTATTTTCTCAGGGCGTCAGCATGGCGCTGTGCATGATTCACATGTGCAGGGAAGAGGAGGACATAAGGCTTGACTTCCGAAAACTTACGTTCGACACCAAGATGATTGGAGATGTGCTCAGGCAGGGCCTTCCGGCAGGCATACAGAACTCGGTCATCAGCATCGGGAACATTGTCGTTCAGACGAATATTAATTCTTTTGGGGCTTATGCCATGTCCGGGGTTGGAGCGTACCAAAAGATAGAGGGATTTGTGTTTTTGCCGATCATGAGCATGGCGATGGCTCTGCCTACCTTTATCAGCCAGAACCTGGGGGCGACCCGGCCGGACAGGGCAAAAAAGGGCGCGGCCTTTGGCATCGTGTTCGGGATGGCGACTGCGGAGACGGTGGGCATCGCGTTCTACCTTTGGTGCCCTGCGGCGCTTAAGCTTTTTGTCGATGCCGAGAAGGCGATTGCTTTTGGGGCGGCCCAGGCGAGGACCGTCAGCCTGTTCTTCTTCCTGCTGGCGTTTTCGCATTGTGCGGCAGGAGTATTGCGTGGGTGCGGAAAATCTTTTATCCCGATGGCCGCCATGCTTGCATTCTGGTGTGGGGTTCGGATCATATATGTGACTGCGGTGCTTAATATCCGGCATGATTTCAGGCTGCTCCCATGGGCGTATCCCCTTACGTGGAGCTGCAGCGCGGTTGTATTTCTTGTGTTCCTGATGAGGTCTGACTGGACGCGGACAAGCATCCGGAAACAGGAAAAATAAAAAATGCTTGACAAATGCACGTTGCTGAGGTAAAGTGAATATCGTAAATAAGAAAACCGTTGAGAAAGAGTAGTAATCTATTAAGCGAAGTCACAGAGAGCGGCAGGTGGTGGGATTGCCGTACAGAGCAGATAGGCGAATGGACTTTCGAGGGCAGCCTGAAATCTTTTGAGTGTATGGCTTGTCGGGAACCGAACCCGTTATCAATCAGGAGTGTATGTTAGTACATGAGAAAGTGGACATTTTGTCAATTTGAGTGGTACCGCGATGATATATATGGAAGTATATATTACCGTCTCAAGCCGTAGGGTTTGGGGCGGTTTTTTGTTATCCGCTCTTATGATTTTCTCTCCTGACAACGGTAAAAGCAAAAAAGAAAAGGAGAATGAGACAATGAAAAACAAAGTAATGGCAGGATTATTGACAGTGGCAATGGCGGCGGTAATGACGGCAGGGTGTGCCGGCAATTCCGAAAAAGAAGGGTATGCCATCGGTATTTCCCAGTTTGCGGAGCACGGCTCTCTTGACAACTGCAGGAAAGGGTTCCTTGAGGGGCTTGCCGAGGAGGGAATTAAAGAGGGAGAAAACCTAAAGGTAGATGTGAAAAACGCGGTTGCCGATATGGGAACGGCGGGGCAGATTTCTGACGGATTTGTGTCCGATAAGGTAGATCTGATCTGCGCGATTGCAACACCTACAGCCCAGAGCGCTTATAATGCGGCGATGGACGCGGGCATACCGGTTATCTATACCGCGGTGACCGATCCGGTTGCAGCGGAGCTTGCAAGTGAAGATAAGACGCCTGTGGGAGAGATTAGCGGAACATCCGATAAGCTCCCGGTGGAGGCACAGCTTAAGATGATGCGCCAAATCCTTCCGGATGCAAAGAAACTGGGAATCATGTACACTACAAGCGAGGCAAACTCTGTTTCTACTATTGAAGAATATAAATCACTGGCGGGAAAATATGGGTTTGAGCTGATTGAAAAGGGGATTACGGCTACTGCGGACGTAGCGCTGGCGGCAGACGATCTTTTGAGCCAGGCAGACTGCATCACAAACCTGACGGACAACACGGTCGTTGCATCTCTGCCGACGATACTGGAGAAGGCAAACGAGAGGAAAGTACCGGTATTTGGGAGCGAGATTGAGCAGGTAAAGGCCGGCTGCCTTGCAGCGGAGGGGATTGACTATATTGCCCTTGGGAAACAGACGGGAAAGATGGCGGCACAGGTGCTGAAAGGTGAGAAAAAAGCATCGGAGATGAAGTTTGAGCTGATTACAGAGCCGGGATTTTATGTGAATAATAAAGTTGCGGAAAATCTTGGAATCACGGTTCCGCAGGAACTGGCGGACAGTGCGGTAGAGAGCTTTGGCGAAATCGCACAGTAACAGGCAGGGACATGTAAGACATGTGCAGGAGGAGAGTTTATGGATTTTTTAATAACAATATTAGAGCAGGGCATGATATACGGGATATTGGCGCTGGGAGTGTATATCACGTATAAGATTCTGGATTTCCCGGATCTGACGGTAGACGGGAGCTTTCCCCTGGGAGCGGCCATTACAGCAGCTCTCGTCACCCGGGGGGTGAATCCGTACCTTACCCTGCCCCTTGCATTTCTGGCAGGGGCGGCAGCAGGGATGTGCACGGGGCTCATCCATGTAAAGTGCAGGGTGCGCGATCTCCTGTCGGGGATCATCATGATGACGGCGCTCTGGACGATAAACCTTTACATTGCGGGAACAGCTAACGTGCCGCTGTTTTCGCAGGAGAGCATATTTAAAAACGACTTTTTAAATAAGCATATTCCGTCCGCCCTGGCTCCTTATAAAACACTTATTATCATACTTGCCATTGCGCTGGCCTGCAAAGTGCTGCTGGATCTCTATCTCAAGACAAAATCAGGGTATCTTCTCCGGGCAGTGGGCGACAATGACGTGGTAGTCACTGCGCTTGCAAAAGACCAGGGGAATGTAAAGATTTTAGGACTGGCAATCGCAAACGGGCTTGTATCTCTGGCGGGATGCGTATTTGCCCAGGAGGAGAGGGTCTTTGAGATCTCTATGGGAACGGGGGCGATCGTCATTGGCCTTGCCAGCGTAATTATCGGAACGAGCCTGTTTAAAAAGGTGTCGTTTATCGGCACGACGGCGGCGGTGCTGGCAGGCTCTGTTATCTATAAGGCATGCGTTGCCATTGCGCTGAGGAACTTTGAGCCGCGGGCAATGAAGCTGATTACAGCAGTGCTGTTCCTTGTGATACTTGTCATCAGCATGGAGAGAAAGGCAAAGGTGAATAAAGATGCTCGAGCTTAAAGATATCCATAAAATATATAATCCGGGCACGGTCAACGAGATGTGCCTGTTTGACGGCTTTAACCTGAAGGTGGAGAAAGGCGGGTTTGCGGCAGTGGTGGGAAGCAACGGTTCCGGGAAGACTTCCATGCTGAACATTATCTGCGGCAGCATAAGGCCGGAGGCCGGCCAGGTGTTAATGGGCGGGAAAAATATAACGAAGGAAAAAGAATACAAACGGAATGCCAAAATTGGCAGGGTGTACCAGAATCCTTCCATGGGAACGTGCCCGTCTATGACGATTCTTGAAAATATGTCTCTTGCGGACAATAAGGGAAAGCTCTACGGCTTGGGGAGAGGAACGGATAAATCCCGCATCGGATACTACAGGGAGCAGCTCAGACAGTTGAATCTTGGTCTTGAAGACCGCATGGATGCGAAAGTGGGAGCCCTCTCCGGCGGGCAGAGGCAGGCGATGGCCCTTCTTATGTCCACCATGACGCCGATTGAATTCCTTATCCTGGATGAGCATACGGCGGCTCTTGACCCGAAGACGGCGGAGATGATCATGGAGCTGACGGACAGGATTGTGCGGGAGAAGGAGCTTACGACAATCATGGTTACCCATAACCTGCGCTACGCGATAGAGTACGGGAACCGCCTGCTGATGATGCATCAGGGAGAAGTGATCCTTGACAAAAAGGGGGAAGAAAAAAAAGGCATGTGTGTGGAGGATGTGCTTGCTCTGTTCAATGAGATTAGCATTGAGTGCGGAAATTAAGAAAAATTTAAAAATCTAAAGAAAAAATATATGAATTAATTTGAAAATCTAAAAAAATATAAGCACTTTATCTGTTATAATGGAACAAGCAGGCAGAGGGCTTATATTTTTTCTTGTTTTCTGGATAAGCTATGATACTTACAAGAGAGGGGCGCAGTGCAGATGGGATACAGGGGAGATGGCAGGGATCTTAGGAGGAGAGAGGATTATGATAGGGTTTATGAAAGAAGTTATCGAAACTATCCTGGGAACAGCCATAGAGATCTTGGGCGACGAGATGGAAGGCGTGACAGAAAAAGCCTGGATATGGGTTACAGGGGGAAGAAAAAAACGCTGAGGCGGAGAAAGCAGAGGCAGCGCATAATAAAGGCGGCGATAGCGGGAGCGATGGCCTGCGTAGTTCTCTTTGCGGGCATAGGAATGGTTCGGCTGCTGAAAGGAAAAGACGGGAAAAAGGATTCCGCGCCAAAGGCGAAAAAGGAAGAGACATTGGAAGATTTCGCAAAAAAACATGATCTGACGATGGAGGCTTACCCGCCGGAGCTTTTAGAGCTGTTAGAGCGGAATCAGGAGGCAAAGAAGTTCGTGTGGGAATATCCGCTGAAAAAGGACGAGCGTCCGGAGATTGATCTGAGCGAATATGCGGATGCGGATGAGATGCCGCTTTTGATGCAGTGGGATCAGAGATGGGGATATACGCAGTATTCCGGGAACGTAATGGGGCTGACAGGGTGCGGGCCTACGTGCCTTTCGATGGTGGCGATGTATCTGAGCAATGATACGACCAGAGACCCGGCGTGGATGGCGGAATTTTCCACCGAGAACGGATATGCTGCTGAAGGCAGCGGCACGGCATGGGCGCTTTTCTCGGAGGGAGGAGAGCGGCTCGGGTTTGATGTGACAGAGATTCCCCTTGATGAAAAAAGGATTGCGGACAACCTGGAAGTGGGCAATCCGGTGGTGGCGGTCATGGGCCCGGGAGCGTTTACGACCGAAGGACATTTTATCGTATTTACCAGATATGAGAACGGTAAGCTGCGCGTCAATGACCCGAATAGCAGGGCGAATACGGACAAGCCATGGGATTTTGAGGAAATCTCAAGCCAGATCAAACAGTTGTGGGTATTTAGAAAATAGCATATTAGGAAGCAGGAAATGTTAAATGGCAAAAAAGGCTTGCTTTTATCTGCCTGATATGGTAAACTATCAGAGTGAATGGAAGTAGGTCTTTTTTTTATGCCTAAAACCGGCATGCCATCATGCCGGGGTAGCCTCGCAAGCTACCAGGTAACTATCAATGAATAAAGAAAAAGCGAGGTGGAAGTTGTGCGTACAAGAATCACATTGGAATGTACAGAATGCAAGCAGCGGAACTACAATATGACGAAGGATAAGAAGACGCATCCGGAGCGTATGGAGACAAAGAAGTACTGTAAGTTCTGCAGGTCACACACATTGCACAAGGAAACAAAGTAATCGTTGCAAAGGAGTGAACGACATGAGTGAGAAGGCTCAGAAAAATAGCTGGTTCAAAGGTCTTAACAAAGAGTTTAAGAAAATCATGTGGCCAGACAGGTTAACGCTTGCAAAACAGACGGCAGCGGTTGTTTCTGTGTCCGTGACAGTCGGAGTAATCATTGCACTGATAGACTTTCTGATTCAGAACGGTATTGACATACTTGTCAATCTGGGCTGATTGGAACTGCATGCAAGAAAGGTGATTATATGGCAGAGGCGAAATGGTACGTAGTTCATACTTATTCAGGGTATGAGAACAAGGTAAAAGCCAACATTGACAAGACAATTGAAAACAGGCATCTTGAGGAGCAGATTTTAGAAGTCCGCGTTCCGATGCAGGAAGTGGTGGAACTAAAAAACGGTGTCCAGAAAGCATCCCAAAAGAAGATGTTCCCGGGTTACGTGCTGATTCATATGATTATGAATGACGATACGTGGTACGTAGTCAGGAACACGAGGGGCGTTACAGGGTTCGTAGGACCCGGCTCCAAGCCGGTGCCGCTTACGGATGCTGAGATGGTGCCGCTGGGAATCCGGCAGGAGAACATTGTCGTTGATTTTGAAGAGGGAGACACTGTCCGGGTAATCGCCGGGGCATGGGCAGACACGATAGGAGTCATCCAGTCGCTGAACGTGCAGAAACAGAGCCTTACGATCAATGTTGAACTGTTCGGCCGCGAAACGCCGGTTGAAATCAGTTTCGCAGAAGTTAAGAAGATGTAATTTCTGTAAGAAGTGCACTTTGAAGTTAGTAAAATTAAAAAGTGGGAGGAACGATAGTTCCGGGAGTACCACAAGGAGGTAATTGAAATGGCAAAAAAAGTACAAGGTTATATTAAGTTACAGATTCCTGCCGGAAAAGCAACTCCGGCACCACCGGTTGGACCTGCGCTTGGTCAGCACGGTGTGAACATCGTAGAGTTTACAAAGCAGTTTAACGCCAGGACTGCAGATCAGGGTGATCTTATCATTCCTGTAGTTATTACAGTTTACAGTGACAGAAGTTTCAGCTTTATCACAAAGACGCCGCCGGCGCCGGTTCTTATCAAGAAAGCCTGCAAGATCAAATCCGGTTCAGGCACACCGAATAAGAAAAAAGTTGCAACGATCACAAAGGCTCAGATCCAGGAAATCGCAGAGCTGAAGATGCCGGACCTTAACGCTGCAAGCGTTGAGGCAGCTATGAGTATGATTGAAGGAACATGCCGCTCCATGGGAGTAACTGTAGAGGCATAAAACACTTAGCGAGGTACTTTCGAGCTTAGTGTTTTAGCCGTTCTTCGAGCAAAGCGAGAAGAAGAACCAAAATTGACTTAGCGAGGTACTTTCGAGCTTAGTGTTTTAGCTGTTCTTCGAGCAAAGCGAGAAGAACTTCCATGTTCAAACTGTAAATAAATAAGTGGGAGGGTTATCCCGACATTACCACAAGGAGGTTATTTAGATGAAAAGAGGAAAGAAATATGCAGAGGCTGCAAAGGCAATCGAGAGAGGCAATCTCTATGACGTTGCAGAGGCAGTTTCATTAGTAAAGAAGACCGCAGTTGCCAAATTCGATGAGACCATCGAGGCTCATGTTAGAACCGGATGTGACGGACGTCACGCTGACCAGCAGATCCGCGGCGCAGTTGTATTGCCGCACGGAACAGGTAAAAAGGTTCGTATCCTTGTATTTGCAAAAGACGCTAAAGCAGCAGAGGCTGAGGCGGCAGGAGCAGATTATGTAGGTGGAATGGAGCTTATCGAGAAAATCCAGAAAGAGAACTGGTTTGAGTTTGACGTAGTAGTTGCCACGCCGGATATGATGGGCGTTGTAGGACGTATCGGACGTGTCCTTGGACCAAAGGGCCTTATGCCGAACCCGAAAGCCGGAACGGTAACAATGGACGTTACAAAGGCGATCCAGGATATCAAAGCTGGTAAGATTGAGTACAGACTTGACAAGACAAACATTATCCATGTGCCGCTTGGTAAAGCATCCTTTACCGAGGAACAGATTACGGACAACTTCCAGACGCTTATCGAGGCGATCATTAAAGCAAGGCCGGCAGCAGTAAAGGGTCAGTTCTTAAAGAGCGTGACACTTACTTCTACTATGGGACCGGGTGTTAAGATCAACCCGATGAAACTTGTTTAATCAGAGAGCTGAGAGATATATAAAGATTACGGAGCCGCCGTGCAGTAGCAATGCTGTACGGCGGCTTTGACAGATATTTCAGGTTTGAAGAAATAATGTTGATTTTATTAAAACAGTTGACACATTACCTATGATGTGTTATCTTTATCAGGTAACTGCCGAAGACAGTAGGTGCTGTGAAGCGTAAGGATTAAAACGCCTACCGAGGAAGAACTAAATTCAGTGTGAATTTATGCCTCTGCGTCTTTGGGCGCGGAGGCTTTTTTGGCAGCATACCTAAAATAATATAAGGAGGTGCACCATTCGTGGCAAAAGTTGAATTAAAACAACCTATCATACAGGCTATTGCAGATGATGTGAAAGACGCGGCAAGCGTTGTGCTGGTTGACTACCGCGGACTGACTGTAGCGCAGGATACAGCTCTTCGTAAGCAGTTAAGAGAAGCAGGCATCACATACAAGGTTTGTAAGAACACTATGATGAAGAGAGCTTTTGAAGGAACAGAGTTCGCTGCTTTAGACGAGCACTTGGAAGGACCGAGCGCGCTGGCGATTTCTAAGGATGACGCGACAGCTCCGGCAAGAATCCTTGCCAAATTTGCGAAAGACGCAAAGGCTCTTGAGATCAAGGCCGGTGTCGTTGAGGGTGAAGCTTATGATGCAAAAGGAATGCAGGCTTTGGCAAGCATCCCGTCAAGAGAAGAACTTCTCTCAAAATTGCTTGGAAGCTTACAGTCACCGATTACCAATCTGGCCCGTGTTCTCAATCAGATTGCAGAGCAGGGCGGCGCGGCTGCCTGCGAGGGTTCAGGAGCGGCAGAGGCTCCGGCGGAAGCAGCAGAAACTCCGGCAGAGGAGTAAGATGCTTTGTGCACGTGGTTTAGGCGTGCAGGATGAAAATGAATTATATTTTATAGGAGGATAATAAAATGGCAAAATTAACAACGGCTGAATTTATTGATGCTATCAAAGAGTTATCAGTATTAGAGTTGAATGAATTAGTAAAAGCATGTGAAGAAGAGTTTGGTGTATCTGCAGCAGCAGGCGTAGTGGTTGCAGCAGCAGGCGGAGAGGCGGCAGCTGAGGAAGAGCAGACAGAGTTCAACGTAGAGCTTGTATCCGCAGGTGCTTCCAAGGTTAAGGTTATCAAGGTTGTCCGTGAGATTACAGGTCTTGGACTGAAAGAGGCTAAGGCTGTAGTTGACGAAGCTCCGAAGGTAGTAAAAGAGGGCGTTTCCAAGGAAGAGGCTGAGGAGATCAAGGCTAAACTTGAGGCTGAGGGCGCTGAGGTTAATCTTAAATAATTAATTTAAGGCTATTCGTAATGAATGACAAAGACAGCTTTTGGAAAGAACTTTCCAAAAGCTGTTTTTTTTATTCTTGTATTGCGTATATAAGGTTCAGACATTATAATGGAAAAGAAATAATTTAGATGAATGGAGAAAACGATGTCGGAAATTGTCATTATTGGCGCATCGATTATAGATATATTGGTACGTCCTGCAAGTCCTGCAGTGTTTGAGACGGGTTCATATCCTGCAGAGGATATCAGCATGGCTCTGGGGGCGGATGCTCTGAATGAAACGCTTATCCTTGCGAAGCTTGGGAAAGACGTCCGGCTTGAGACGATTGTCGGGGATGACTGCGCCGGGAGGTTTATCAGAGGCTTGTGCAGGGAATATGGAATCGTCCTGGAAGACCGTCAGATAAAGAAGGGCGTTTCTACGGGAATCAATGTGGTTCTTGTACGGGAAAATGGAGAGAGGAGTTTCCTTACAAATCCTAACGGGACATTGAGGAAACTGACAATAGACGATGTCAGGATGCCTTTTGAGAGAGAGGCTAAGATTCTGTGCTTTGCAAGTATTTTTGTGTTTCCGGACATAAAAGCAGAGGAACTGGTCCGGATATTTTCCCAGGCAAAGAGCCAGGGCATGGTGATATGTGCCGATATGACAAAGAGAAAAAGCGGCGAGACCCTTGAGGATATGGCTGCGGCGTTTTCCTATATCGACTATCTATTTCCGAATGAAGAGGAGGCATGTCTTCTGACGGGGGAAGAGGATTCTGAGAAGGCTGCGGAAAAGTTCCTTGAGGCAGGCGTAAAACACGTAATCATAAAGTGCGGGGCGAGAGGATGTCTTGTAAAGACGGAGAAGGAGTCCTATGTGGTTCCGGCTGTGAGGGATGTTTCCTGTATTGATACGACAGGAGCAGGAGACAGTTTTGCGGCGGGATTTATCTATGCCCTGTCGGAAGGGGAGGAGCTTTACAGATGTGCAGAATATGCTAACCGCTGCGGCGCAGCAGCAGTGCAGTCAGTTGGGGCGACCCAGTGGTTAGAACGTGGAGGGATATGAGATGAAAAAACGTACCGGATGGCTGAAAGGAATATTCCCGGCATGCATTGTAATGGCAGTATTTGCGGTGAGCATATTTTATTATTTGAGAGATATACGGGATTCTCTGTGGGAACAGGCCATTTCAAATGTTTTGGAAGTGACTTCCCAGGGCGGCCATGCGTTTGAGATATATATAGATAAGGATATGCAGATACTTGATAGGATCGAGAAACACCTTGTTATGGAGAAGTCCGATGACGAATCTGCAATTATAGAGTGCATAGATTCATTTGAAGAGTCGGAAGCGCATTTTACTGTCATAAGTGAAAAACTTAGAATCATGTATTCGAATGAAGGCAAGGCGGCAAGGAAAATAGACAAGGATGAAATGGCCATATATGAAGGGTTTGCAGATAGAGGTGTTAGAGAACCTTATATGGATGAATATATGGAAGAAAAAGTAATTGGAGGCTACAAGCGCTTTGTGTTTGACGATGGAACAGAGGGAATCGTTGAGATAAAGCGCCCGCTGGCTGTGGTTGCAGAGGAGTTCATGCTTTCATTCTACAATGACGCGGGATTTTCGTTTATCGTAAATAAGGACGGAGACATTCTGACGCAGTCTACCCATAAGGAGACCGGCATGTATTCCAACATATTAGAAACCGTGGGGACTTCCGGTAATGGGAGAGATGAAACCAGGGAATTTAAGGACAGCATGGCAAATGAGGGAAATGGTGTCAGTGAATTTGTGCTTGACGGAGAAGAACATGTACTCGCTTTTACGCCGGTTGACGGAACGGACGGCTGGTATCTGGTTGCAATTGTTCCGAATGCTGTGATTATGAAACATTCAAATGAAATTCTGAAGAACTCCCGGACATTTATGTTTCTGTTTGGCGGGATCCTGTTTATAGGCGCGGCCTTTGTCTATATGGGAAGGAAGAGCCAGAAACAGATTATGGAAAAAGAAGGCGACGTACAGTACCGGGAGCAGTTATTCAGCATACTGGCCAATAATACGGATGACATATTCCTGACATTCACTATGGATGACATGGCCGTGGAATATGTAAGCCCTAATGTGGAGCGCATACTGGGGATATCCCCGGATGAGGTGAAGGCCAATATAAGGGTGCTGGAGCGTGTTCTTGCAGATGACGGTGAAAACATCGATTATAATTCTGTGAAGAATCTGAAACTGGGAGGCTCTGTATCGCACGAGGGGGAACGCATACACAGAAAGAAAGGCGATCGCAGATGGTTTGTTGAGACAATATTTAAAAGGTCTGTAAATGATTCGGAGAGATTTGTAGCGGTTATGTCGGACAGGACCCGTGAACGGAGGAGCGAAGAGGCGCTCAAAGATGCTTTGGAGATAGCAAAACGGGCGAATGAATCCAAGAGCACATTCCTGAGCAATATGAGCCATGACATCCGCACGCCTATGAACGCGATTGTAGGATTTTCCGCACTTTTGCAGCGTGATTGCCATAATCCGGAAAAGGTTCGGGAGTATACGGCGAAAATCGTATCTTCCAGCCAGCATCTGCTTGGGCTTATCAATGATGTGCTGGACATGAGCAAGATCGAGAGCGGGAAGACAACTCTCAATATTTCCGAATTCAGCCTTGCGGAGATCGTAGATGAGCTAAGGACGATGATGATGCCCCAGGCAAAGGCAAAAAAACAGAGTTTTGAAATATCTGTTTATGATATCTGCAACGAAGAAGTGCTGGGAGACAGGCTTAGGATTAATCAGATACTTATTAACATTATATCCAATGCGTTGAAGTATACGCCAGTGGGCGGCAATGTTGAGATGACTGTCCGGCAGCTGGAGCAGCGCACGAAAAATTATGCACATTTCCGATTCGTCATCAGTGACAACGGCATTGGCATGTCAAAAGAGTATATGGAGAATATCTTTCGCCCGTTCAGCCGGGAAAGCACTGCCAAGACGGCAGAGATTCAGGGAACCGGGCTTGGGATGGCCATTACGAAGAATCTTGTGGATTTGATGGGGGGAACGATTGAAGTGAAAAGCGAGCCTGACAAGGGGAGCATTTTCACGCTTGACATTGGGCTGCGGATCAAAGAGCAGGATACAGATCCGGACTTCTGGAAAAAACATGGAGTTACAAACTTGCTTGTTGTAGATGATGAGGAAGAGATCTGTACGGGTATAAGCAATGCGATGACAGATACGGGAGTGAATGTAAGCAGCGCCGGGAGAGGGCTTGCAGCTGTTCAGATGGCAGAGAGAGCCGAAGCGCAGGGGCAGGGCTATGACCTGATTCTTATTGACTGGCAGATGCCGGACATTGATGGGATTGAGACGGCACGGCGCATCAGAAGGATTGTGCCTGCCCGCGTGCCGGTTATGATACTGACGGCTTACGACATAGATAGGATAGAGGAGGAGGGAGCTGACGCAGGCGTTGACGGTTTTCTTCAGAAACCGTTCTTCCTCAGTAATTTTAAGTTGCTGATAGATAATCTTAAGGAAGAAGGCGGGGCGAAGGAGCCGTCCGAGGAACAGGATGACCTTCTTGAAGGAAAGCACATTCTAGCGGCGGAGGATAATGAGCTGAACGCAGAGATTCTTTTGGAATTGCTGGAGATGACTGGAGCGATATGCAATATAGTGGGGAACGGAAAAGAGGCTCTTGATGAATTTAAACAGTCAAAGGCTGGTGAGTATGACCTGATTCTGATGGACATCCAGATGCCGGTGATGAACGGGTATGAAGCCACGAGAGCCATCCGGATGTGCGGCCATCCTCAGGCAGAGACAGTGCCGATCATTGCAATGACGGCAAACGCCTTTTCAGAGGATGTGAAAGATGCCAGGAATGCGGGGATGGACGAACACGTAGCGAAACCGCTGGATATGGAGCATTTGAAGAATGTGATAAGAGAGATGCTGAACCCGCAGAAAGGAAATAAATAAGATTATAAAAAAGCTGGAAACCGATGAAAATTCACGGTTTTCAGCTTTTTAAAAACAGGGGATGAGGGAATCGAACCCCCGCCAAAGGTTTTGGAGACCCCTATCATACCACTTGACCAATCCCCTGTACATGCATATCGCACTAGATATTTATAACATATAACAGCGGTAATTGTCAAGTGAAAAATGATATGATGTATTTATTATCTCATGACCTATTTTGCAGCCTGCATGTTTGGCGCTCCTGAGCCCATCCTTCGGAAAACTTGGATTAAGGCTTTTCCAAGAGCCAGAACTAAAATAGATGCCGCAATGGCTTCTGGAATGCCGGATGCGGTCACCGTACCTATGATAAGTCCCCAGACAGCGCTGACTGCAACTTCCCTTGCCTCGGCATACTGCTGTGCAAACAGAATGTAGATGCTTCCCATAACAGCCACGGTATTAACCATTGAGCCGGCGAAACCTACGATTGGAAGCGCCGCAAGATGGTTCATTTTTATTTTTTCCAGGGCAATCCACAGCCATCCCGCGATTACGCCGATTAAGATGCGGCAGCCCACGGAAATCCAGATGGCTTTAAGCGCTCCGGGAATCCCTGTAGTGCTCATAAAGGGCGAGAAGGCAAAGGATAAAAGAGTCGGTGCCATGGTGTTGCTGATCAGAGAGCAGACTCCGAATACTGCGCCGAGAATAGCCCCTGCCCAGGGGCCCAGCAGTATGGCTCCGATGATGACAGGGATATGGACAGTTGTCGCCTTGATGACTGGCAGCTGTATCATTCCCAGGGGCGTGTTAGCCAGTACGATGACAATGGCTGCCATAAGTGCGACGCTGACCATCCAACGAGTGTCGTGTTTTTTTGTTTTCATTGTTCAAATCCTCCTTGTTATCATTCCCGCTTAAGCGGGATACAATACAATTACGGATGTATTATAACATTGTATGGAAAGAACGGCAAGCTCTGTTATTTTTATATCGGAGAAAAGGGATGCTGTTAATTTTACAATCTTTGTGGTAAACTTAGGAGGAGATGTGTGAAAAAAAGAATAGAAGCAACAGTTATAGAAATAAAGCTTATCGGAAAGGGAAACATATGTTAAAAGGAAAGACGATTCTTCTGGGCGTTACAGGGGGGATTGCAGCATACAAAAGTGCATCTCTTGCAAGCCTGCTTGTGAAAGCCGGAGCTGAGGTACGTGTTCTCATGACGGAGAATTCGAAGAATTTTATCAACCCGATTACATTTGAGACATTGACAGGCCACAAATGTGTCTCAGACACTTTTGACCGGAACTTTGAGTTTAAGGTAGAGCATATAGCACTGGCAAAAAAAGCGGATGCAGTAATCATAGCCCCGGCCACAGCCAATGTAATCGCAAAGCTTGCCCACGGGATTGCGGATGACATGCTGACGACGACGGTTTTGGCCTGCCGGTGCCCGAAGATTGCCGCTCCGGCGATGAACACGGCTATGTATGAAAATCCGGTGACCCAGGACAATATAAGAATTTTGCGGCGTTACGGCGTGGAGATTGCAGAGCCGGACAGAGGATATCTTGCATGCGGGGATGTGGGTGCAGGGAAGATGCCGGAGCCGGAGACGCTGGCGGAGTATGTGTATAAAGCTTGTGCGTTCTCAGGAGACAAAAGAGACATGGAGGGGATGAAGGTTCTTGTTACGGCAGGCCCTACTCAGGAGGCATTTGATCCCGTGCGGTATATCACGAATCATTCATCGGGCAAGATGGGTTACGGAATTGCCAGGATGTGCATGCTCCGGGGTGCCTGCGTCACTCTTGTGACAGGGAAGACAGCGCTTAAAGCGCCGATGTTCACGGAGGTAGTTCCGGTAGTGTCGGCAAAAGAGATGTATGACGCGGTTGTAGAAAGAAGCGGGGAGATGGATATCATCATTAAAGCTGCGGCCGTTGCGGATTACCGCCCCTGCCGGGTGGCGGAGGAGAAAGTGAAAAAAGCCGGCGGCCAGTTAGAAATTGAGATGGAGCGCACGGATGACATCCTGGGCTTTTTGGGCAGCCATAAAAGAGACGGCCAGTTTCTGTGCGGTTTTTCCATGGAGACGGAGAACCTGGTTGAAAATTCCAGAAAAAAGCTCGTGAAGAAGAACCTGGACATGATTGCCGCGAATAACTTAAAAGAACAGGGAGCAGGCTTTGAGACAGATACGAATATCGTGACGCTGATAGGGAAGGATTTTCAGGAAGATCTGCCGATAATGGAAAAGGAACAGGTGGCATCCCGTCTTCTTGATAAGATTCTGGAATTAAGGAAAACAAAATAAAGTAAAAAAAATATGCAAAAGGAGACTCTATATGAATACGATAATCAGGCAGTCTGTTTTGAGCGGCATGCTGGTAGGGATCGGAGTTGTAGTTAATACGGTGTCGGAAAACCGCTATGCGGGGGCGATGCTGTTTTCGCTGGCGTTGCTTACGATCATCCACTGCGGGCTGAAACTATATACAGGGAAGATTGGATTTGTGCGGACGGTTCCTGCAAAAGATTTAGGAGTGATGCTTTTAGGCAACCTTGCGGGAGTGCTGGTTCCGACTCTTGCCATCGCGTCTCAGAGAGGAGATGTGATGGAAAAGCTTTTGAATGTGTCGGAGAATAAATTTTCCGCAGGGTATCCGGCGATGTTTATCTTCGGCTGCTTTTGCGGCGTACTTATGTTTGTGGCTGTATACTGTAAAAATACGGTGATTACGGTTTTCTGCATTATGGTATTTATCTTGTCGGGATTTGAGCACTGTATTGCGGATTTCCCATATCTGGCGATAAACTTCAGCATTGACAACGCAGGGAAATTCCTCTGCGTGGTAGCAGGAAATTCATTGGGTTCCATCGTGACGCATTACCTGATAAAAGAGGAGGGAAAGCAGTAAGGCCGCTTTCCCCTTTCTTTATAATTCTCCGCAATATCTTCTGTAATCTTCTTCAAAATGGTCCAGCTGTTCTTCAAGGGGGGCGAGCTCAGCAGCAGAAAGCTCTCCCAGCAGCGCTCCGAGATTTTCTCTTATTTTTGCCGGATTGTAGGGAACTTCCAGTGCGAAGTCTGCAAAAGCCCGGATTTTCTGGAAATAAAGGCTTGTTTCGGCATCTTCTCCCTCTCTGCGGCTCATGCGGTACATAAAGGCGCTGTCGGATGCGTCTGTATTGTCACATTCTCTGCAGATCCATTTCCCTAAATAATAATATTTGCCCTTAAGTTCATAGAGAAATCCTGGGCATTTTAAAATCCGTTCTGTAATCATAGTGATTTTCCTCCTTGACATACTGTTGTCTTCTTTAATTATTATCGCCGAAAGCCAAGTTTTTTTCAATGCTGATTTTCTGTGCTGCGGCCTTTATTCCAGATAAGAAAAATCATATAAGCGCCGGCCAGGCTGGCGGCGATGTATATAAAGATTCCTGCGGTGTTTCCGCACAGCAGGGCGATTTTTCTGAACACTTTCTGCCCCATGGCGTAATAGGGGCTGATGTAAAACATGTTGATATCTCCGTACGGATGAAAAATGATGTTAAATACAGTGGCAATCGCGCAGCAGATGAGATAACAGCAGGCGCTGCCAGAAAATTTCCGCAGGGGGCTTTTGGGGCTGCATCCGCTTTTGTTAAGGCATATTCCTGCAATGGCGCCTATAATGACGAGAAGAACATGCCACAGATAGGAATGGGCGGTCAGGGGGGCGTAGGGGTAATGCATGCCGCTTGTGTCAAAAAATGTGAAGATTCCCCCCATCATCCCGAAGGTCATGAGGAAAGTCAGAAATATTTCCTGAATGTCTTCAGGCACAAAAGGCAGCAGAAGGCACAGATACATCGGCACGCTGCAGAGCTGGAAGGGAAAGTGCCACCAGTCGTAGGCATGTTCATTTATAAGAAATGTAATGCAGTATTGTTTCCATATTTCGCTGAGTAACATGATCGTACCGCAGGCAAAGAAAAACCGGATATTTTTTTTCATCATAAAAACCTCTGTTTTATAATATTGCACAAAATAACAGGAGCCATACATAAATATTCTACCACGGGGAGGAAAAATATGATATACTATTTCAATTAGTAACAAATGAGGAGACAGAATTATGAGACTAAAGAATGCGGCGATGCTTATGACAGCAGCCTTTATATGGGGAACGGCATTTGTGGCCCAGAGCGTCGGGATGGACTACCTGGGGCCATTTACATTTAACGGAGTGAGGAATTTTGTGGGGGCGGCAGCCCTTCTTCCGTGCATCTGGCTTCTGGACAGGCTGAACGGGAGAGATACGGAAAGAAAGAGCAAGGACGTGCAGGCGCCGGGAGGAAGAAAAGATCTGATTCTGGGAGGAATCTCCTGCGGAACGGTGCTTTTTATCGCCGGGAGCCTTCAGCAGGTAGGACTTCAGTACACGACGGTGGGAAAGGCGGGATTTATCACGGCATGCTACATCGTCATCGTTCCGGTGTGCGGAATTTTCCTGCATAAGAAGATTGGCGGCAGAGTCTGGATCGCGGTGGCCCTGTCATTGATCGGGCTGTATCTCCTCTGCATAACGGAGAGGCTGACCATCGGAAAGGGAGACATACTGGTATTTTTGTGCGCGCTGGTATTTACCATGCATATTTTGGTCATCGATTATTTCTCGCCCAGGGCTGACGGTGTAAAGATGTCCTGCATCCAGTTTTTCGTGTGCGGGCTTTTGTCTCTGGTTCCCATGTATGCTTTGGAAACCCCGGAACTTGGGGCGCTTATGAAAAGCTGGGCGCCGATTCTTTATGCCGGGGTGCTTTCAAGCGGCGTGGCCTATACGCTGCAGATCGTAGGGCAGAAGAATGTGAACCCGGCTATCGCGTCGCTGATTCTGAGCCTGGAATCATGCTTTTCGGTATTGGCCGGCTGGCTAATCCTAGGGCAGAGGCTTTCTGTGCGGGAGGCTGCGGGATGTGCACTTATGTTTGCGGCGATCATGCTGGCGCAGCTTCCGGAGAGGCGCCGCGGGAAGGAAAAGGGGTAAAATACTATGGACAGAATGAGAAGATTAAGAAGGACAGAAAATATACGGAAAATGGTAAGGGAGTCTCATGTCCGCATAGACGAGCTGATCTATCCCCTCTTTATCATAGAAGGAGAGGATATCTGCCGTCCGGTAGAGTCTATGCCCGGAATCTGCCAGTATTCTGTTGACCGCTTGGATGAGGAGCTTGAAAGGATTGATAAGGCAGGGATTTCATCGGTCCTTTTGTTCGGAATTCCGGCCTGTAAGGATGAGACAGGCACGGGAGCTTATGACGAGAATGGGGTGGTTCAGCAGGCAATACGGCACATCAGGGCGAAATATCCGGATATGGTAATCATTGCGGATGTCTGCCTGTGCGAATATACATCTCATGGGCATTGCGGAATCTTGAGCGGCGGAGAGGTGGACAATGACTTAACGCTTCCGCTGCTTGCTAAAATAGCAGTCAGCTATGCAGGAGCCGGGGTTGATATGGTTGCCCCCAGCGGTATGATGGACCATATGGTGGAGTCAATCCGCACCGGACTGGACAAAGAAGGATTTTTAAATATTCCTGTTGTTTCTTACAGCGCGAAATTTGCATCAGGCTACTACGGACCATTCCGGGATGCGGCACAGTCAGCGCCGCAGTTTGGCGACAGGAGGAGCTATCAGATGGATCCAGCCAACGGAAGAGAGGCGCTTCGGGAGATTGAACAGGATCTAAGAGAGGGCGCGGACATGGTTATTGCAAAGCCGGCTATGGCATATCTTGACGTTATCAAAGAATCTTCGATGAGATTCAACGTTCCGGTCATCGCCTATAATGTCAGCGGCGAGTATGCCATGGTGAAAGCGGCAGCAGCAAAGGGATGGATTGACGAGAAGAGGATTGTGATGGAAAACCTCACCGGCATGAAACGGGCCGGGGCAAAAATGATCATTACTTATCATGCCCTGGACGCGGCCGGATGGATCCGGGAAGACGGGATTTAAAAAAGATAAAATAGATAAGACAGATAAGATAGACAAGATGGAAAAGAAAGGCAGATACAGATGAGCGGAACACTATACGGCGTGGGCGTAGGCCCTGGAGACCCGAAGCTTCTCACGCTGCTTGCGGCAGAGACGATTTGCAAATGCCCTGTCATTGCCGTTCCGGCAATGGGAAAGGAACATGCGGTAAGCTATAAGATTGCCAGAGGGGCAATAGAAGATATAGAAAAGAAGGAATGCCTGAACCTTTCCACTCCTATGACGAAAGACAGGAATGTCCTGTCAGAAAGCTACAGGAGAGCGGCGGAGCGCATTATGGAAAAGCTAAAAGAAGGGAAAGATGTCGCCTATCTCACCCTGGGAGACCCGACAATCTATTCCACCTATATTTATATCCACCGGATTGTAGAAGAATCCGGGCATAAGGCGGAGATTATTAATGGGATTCC
Organism: uncultured Dorea sp.; assembly: GCA_910578455.1. GTDB lineage: Bacteria > Bacillota > Clostridia > Lachnospirales > Lachnospiraceae > MD308. Next base: position 3,290 of record CAJTQA010000048.1, on the reverse strand, counting down.
TTCTTTCTGCGCTGTGGCGGCAAGCCTGGGGGTCAGCCTTGCCGACCGGTCAGAGCAGATGCACGTCATCCCTTCAAACTATGACATTGAGGGGGCGCTTGAGCTAAAAGGCAGCAAGGTGCTTATGAAGGCGGCGTCAAAGATGGCGGAAGTAAAACAGCTCCTTCTGGAAAACGGCATAGAGGCTGCGATGGTGGAAAACTGCGGTATGCAGGATGAGAAGGTGCACAGGCGTGTGGAGGATATGCCGGAGCAGGCAAGCTATTACTCCATTGTCCTGGTCAGGGAGAAAGAGACGGAAAAAGGATTGCCTTGGATAAGCATATGAAGATAATTAAGATTGGAACAAGGAAAAGCAGCCTTGCATGCAGACAGGCTGAAATAGTGGCGGATTATATCGAGAATGCCTGCGAAGGGTACGGCGCGCGCCTGGTGACGCTGGTGACGACAGGCGATAAAATATTGGACAGGAAACTGGACGCAATCGGAGGGAAAGGACTGTTTGTAAAAGAGCTTGACATTGCTCTGAGAAATAAAGTGACGGATTTATCTGTGCATAGCTTAAAGGACGTGCCCATGGAAGTTCCGAAAGACCTTCCGATGATTGGATTTTCTGCCAGGGAGGATGTCAGGGATGTGCTTGTGCTGCCGAAAGGAAAGCCAGGATATGATTACGGCGCTCCTATCGGATGCTCTAGCAACCGGCGCGCGCTGCAGCTTAAAGAGCTCTACCCGGATGCGGAGGTTAAAAATATAAGGGGAAATGTCCTTACCAGGCTGGAAAAGCTGGACGGCGGCGAGTACGGCGCACTGGTTCTGGCAGCGGCAGGCTTAAAAAGGCTTGGGCTTTCCGGGCGCATCAGCCGGTATTTTTCTCCGGAAGAGATGGTTCCGGCGGCAGGCCAGGGGATTCTCTGCATACAGGGCCGGGCCGGGGAGGACAATACCTTTCTTCAGGGATTCTTTGACGAGGAGGCAAGGCAGTGCGCCCTGTGCGAGCGGGCATTTGTGGCGTACTTAAACGGCAGCTGCGCGCTGCCTATCGGAGCATGTGCGGAGATTATTGATGAGAGGCGCATGAGGCTTCTGGGATTGTATTTTGATGAAGAGACAAAGATTTACCGGAAGATGGGGCTTACAGGAGAGCGGAAAAATCCTGAAGAGCTTGGAACAGCTCTGGCAAGAGAGCTTAAGAGGGCATGTTCGGAATAAAAAAAGGGATATTCCCGGAAATGAGGAGATATGGAACGGATAGGAAAGGTTTGGCTCACAGGCGCGGGGCCTGGTTCTTCGGAGCTTTTGACCGTAAAGGCAAAAAGGCTTTTGTCAGAGGGAGACTGCATTGTCTATGACAGGCTTGTGGGAAAAGAAGTTATCAGCATGATTCCGGCAGGCAAGGAGCTTATAGATGTGGGGAAACGTACAGGGCGCCACACCATACCTCAGGAAATGATCAACGAGATTTTAGTGAGAGAGGCGAAACGGGGAAAAAAGGTAATCCGCCTGAAAGGAGGGGATCCGTTTCTGTTTGGGAGGGGAGGCGAAGAGATAGAGGCGCTTTTGCGGGAGGATATCCCCTTTGAGGTTGTTCCGGGAATCACTTCCCCCGTGGCAGTTCCCTCCTACAGCGGAATTCCTGTGACTCACCGGGATTATGTGTCTGCGGTGCATATTGTGACGGGGCATCAAAGAGACGGAGGGGGAAAGAAAATCTGCTATAAAGGCCTTGTGGATGCCGGTGGAACGCTTGTATTCCTTATGGGAGTGAGGACTCTTCCGGATATTATGGAGGGGCTTTTAGATGCCGGGATGAGTCCGGACATGCCTGCAGCCATCCTTCAGGACGGAACGGTGGCCGGGCAGCGCAGGATCCTGGCGACAGTAAAGACTTTAAAAAAAGAGGCGGAGAAACAGGGGATAAAAGCTCCGTCAGTTATCATCGTGGGAGAGGTATGCCGCCTGGCAGAGGATTTCGCATGGCGCGAGAAACTTCCGCTTTTTGGCGAGAGAATCATTGTGACAAGGCCAAATGGGCGGGGAGATAAGCTGGAGGAGCGCCTGAGGGAGCTCGGGGCAGAAGTGCTGTCTGTTCCGGCCATTCGGACAGAGCCTGTCACTGAAAAGGGAAAACTTGAGAAAATCAGCCGGGAGCTGGAAAGGCTTAAAGAGTATCAGGTTCTTGTGCTGACATCCCCTTACGGCGCGGAGCGTTTTTTTCAGGTATTGACAGAGACGGGAAGAGATATGCGTGCCGCAGCTCATATGAAATTTGCCGTTATCGGACAGGGAACGAAGGATGCGCTGGCTGCAAGGGGCATTGTGGCGGATTTTATGCCTGAGAGATATGACGGGGCGTCATTAGGGAGGCTTCTCGCTGAAAACCTGGGGGGTGAGGGCGCCGGCAAGACGAAGGTGCTGATCGCCAGGTCTTCCCTGGGGGGAGAAGAGATATTAAAAGAACTCAGGGAAAATGATTCCATTGAATATACAGATCTTGTAATTTATGATACAGTTATTGCAGAGGGATGCAGCGGGGTTCTGCGCTCCTGCATCGAGGAGAGAGAGTTTACGAAAGCTGTCTTTACAAGCAGCTCTACAGTGGAAGGATTCTGCCGGATGGCGGGGGGAGGTTCCCTGGAGGGAATCTGTGCCGTATGCATCGGGGAGAAGACGAGGCAGGCGGCCGAAATGCGGGGCATGAGAACCGTTACCGCGCTGAATGCAGGGGTGGATGAGCTTGTGGCCTGCATCTGCAATCAAGGAAAGGGAGGTGGTGTCAGAAAGGTGAATTGATGAATGTAACTGTTAAAATCTTAAATTCATATAATAGATAGACAATTGGTGCCGGAGCAGATGAAATTACAGATTTAGTTTGGGCGTATCTGCAATGGGTAAAAGGGAAACAGGTGTGATTCCTGTACGATCTCGTCACTGTGATAAGGGAGTGCGGATGCAGCGGTTTCTTAGGGAACCCGTGTTTATAGTCCACTGATGCATACAAGCATCGGGAAGGGAGTGTCCGCATGAGGATCTTTCAGCCAGGAAACCTGCCAATTGTCTGGTACAGGAAGAAATTCCAGATCACGAGTAATTGGTCGTACTGTTTTATGACTGCTTGCTCCGTCTGTGCATTTGCATGGCGGAGTTCTTTGTGTATGTTTTTCCTGCTATTATGTGAAAACAGAAGCGGAATGCGTAAAAACTGCAGGCCGTTTAAGCATGATGGAAAAGGAGGAAAGAGTGAAAAATAAAGTGTATTTTTGGATGCACTTGTATAAGGGTTCATAAAA
>CAJTQA010000047.1 GCA_910578455.1 uncultured Dorea sp. | reverse complement strand
CTGCTTTTCGTGTTTCTCTCCAGTCCGCATTCTCAGGGTCATAATGTTTTTTCTCAAGGATATTTGCAATCGCCGCCCTGGCGTCATCTTCTTCATCGTATTCCCCAAACGCCTCCTCGATCACTTCCTTTGCAACCCCTTTTTGCAGCAGGATGGCAGAAATCTCTTTCCTGCTCTTTTTATTCTTCTTGCTGTCAATAAATATCCTGGCATAATTCTCATCATTGATATAGCCAAAAGACTTCACGTAGGAGACCGCCTCTTCAACTACGTCTTCCGTATAGCCGTCCTTCTCCAGTTTTTGACGCAGCTGCATCTCTGTCCGCCCCATATCATTCAGCAGATGGAGGGCGCGCAGTTTCGCCCGCTTTCCTATGACCTCTGTGCGGATTCCAATGTAAACGTCCTCCCCAAGCTCCTGCCCGGCAGCTATCTGGTAACGTGAGATTTCTTTCTTATACAAAACAAACGCATATATCCCGTCTATGTATACTTTATATTTTCCGTTGGCCGCCGCCTCTACATTCGTGACAATCATCCATCTTCTCCAATGCCTACTCTTCTTTCACCGCTCTCTTCCTAGCCGTCTTCGCCGGCTCCTTCACGCCCTCTGCGGATTCCGCCTTTTCCCCTTCTTTCTTTGCGTCCGATGCATCATCCCCCGCGGCTCCCGCAAACTGGTAGTGCTCCCGGATTTTCTTGTCAAGCTCGCCCATGATCTCGGGGTGCTCTGCGAGATAGCTCTTGGCATTCTCGCGCCCCTGCCCGATCTTATCGCCGTTATAGGCAAACCATGCTCCGCTCTTGTTCACAAGGTTAAGGCCCACCGCTAGGTCAAGGATATCTCCCTCCTTGGAGATGCCCTTGCCGAACATAATGTCAAATTCCGCCTCTTTAAACGGAGGAGCTATCTTATTCTTTACAATCTTGATCCTTGTACGGTTTCCTGTCATCTCCCCGCCCTGTTTCAGCGTCTCGATCCGCCTTACGTCCATGCGGACAGAGGCATAGAACTTGAGCGCCCGGCCTCCGGTGGTCGTCTCCGGATTCCCGAACATCACGCCCACCTTTTCACGGAGCTGGTTGATAAAGATGACGATGCAGTTGGACTTGCTGATTACCGGCGTCAGCTTCCTTAATGCCTGGGACATAAGCCTTGCCTGAAGGCCCACGTGGGAATCACCCATGTCTCCCTCGATCTCCTGCCTGGGAACGAGAGCTGCCACCGAGTCAATGACAACAATATCCATAGCGCCTGAGCGCACCATCGTCTCTGCAATCTCAAGCGCCTGGTCCCCGCTGTCAGGCTGGGAGATATACAGTTCATTGATATCCACGCCGATATTTCCCGCGTACACTGGATCAAGGGCATGCTCCGCGTCAATAAACCCGGCAATGCCGCCTCTTTTCTGAACCTCGGAAATCATGTGGAGGGCAACCGTCGTCTTACCGCTGGACTCCGGCCCGTAAACCTCCACCACCCTTCCCTTCGGAACTCCTCCCATGCCAAGGGCGATGTCCAGGCTAAGACACCCTGTGGGAACCGTCTCAACAACTACCTGGGCCGCCGGGTCACCCAGCTTCATCACCGTTCCTTTTCCAAAATCCTTCTCTAACTTCGCGATTGCCGCGTCTAATGCTTTTTGCTTATTCTCATTGCCTGCCATAATCAATTCTCCTTCTGTTTTCCGAACGAATGTTCGCTGTATGGTTTATATAGTAGTATAAAATTTTTCAAATGTCAATAGAAAATTGCATGAAAAGAACGCAAAATAATTTCCGCTCCCATACGCATCACTCCTTTTTCATCTGTCTTTCATCACTGGATTCTGCTTTGAAAAAAGCTCTGGAAATCAGACCGCCTTACGGCTCTTGATACCTTTAAGTTTATCTCTGCCGGCAAGAACGCCGGCAGATCTGATAGATTTAAAATAACACAATATTCCTATGAATGCAAGTAATTTTCCTGCATGGAAATGCAATTAAACCTCCTGCTCCTTCTCATCGCCATGAAGGCCGGACATCTCTACAGGAGGCTCTTCACTGCCAGCCAGGATACATCTGCTGCCAGCGCCGCCGCCAGAAACCCGGACACTGCATTGTATGCTCCAGGAGGCATCTTCTCTGTCAGCTTAACGAAAAGGGGCTGAAGCACATACAGAAACAGCATGCCTCCAATCCCAAACCTCACGCTGGGATTCAGGGCGATGCGCCCCTGGAAATTAAAGGCAAACCTTCTGTAATCCCACGCCCATCCCCCTGACGTGAACTCCATCACATAGCTCCCGATAAGCTCTACCCCGGTAGTGACAGCCATGATTCCAAGAAAGACAAGCAAAGGCGTCACCAGAATCTTCCCTGCATATATCCGTCTCTCCATAAGCCATCCAAGGGAAAATATCAGAATCAGCGCTCCCGTTCCGTATATCACGCAGTATGGCCCAAACAGCACTCCTCTGTTTGAAAATCCCCAGCGGTACACCACAACCTCCAGAAAAACCTCATATAACCATCCAATCATAGAATAAAGCATAAAATAAACAAAATATTCCTGTACCTTTCTTTTCATCAATTCTGCATCCTTTCTCCTGTCATTTTTCATGCCTCATCTTATCATGGAATTAAGAATTTGTCACGATTAAAACACTTTCCCCTCTGTCCTTTTCCTCTTCCATCCAAAATTCATGCCCAGGAACAGCACAGTACCGACAGCTGACGCGATTTTCCCCGCCGCCACCCCCGGCGCATGGAAGATTATCTCAACCTCATGCCTCCCTTTTTCAATCTTGCATCCTAAAAACGCCGTGTTTACCTTCTCTGTCTTTACAGGCTCCCCGTCCACAGAGATTTCAAAATTCTCATCATACGGAATCGTCGTGATAAAACTGCCGGCATTTTTCACATCTATATTGCCTGCTATCACATTCCCTCTTGTCCTCCCCTTATCCGGAAAAAACTCTGACTGATACAGGCTCTCCGCCTCCTTCCGCGCCGGCAGCTCCCCCAGATAGCACTGCGTATCTGAAATCCGATAATGCCCCTCTCCAAAAACTATCTCAAGGCTGCCCTGGTCTTTCCGCAGCGGAACCGCATAAGTAAAAACCGTATTGCCATTATAGTAAAAGTGCTTTCTGGAAGTCAGCTTATTGCGCTGCCCCTCCACCCACACCTCCATGTCCTCGGATGGTTTAAGGTTCTCAACCCCAAACCGCAGAAACAGCACCTTAAAGTCCGGCTGCCCTGACGGTCCGGCGATATCCGCCCTGACGGCCTCCTTTTTCCGGGAATCTACCTCTTTCGGCAATGAGATATGTACCGGAACAAACTCCCCGTTTCTGCTTTCCTTCTTTTCCGTTCCGTCTCCCTTCTCCACTACTGCCGCCTTAAGAAATGCCAGCTGATTCTCTGGAAATGCCAGCGCCTCATACTCTTCCTCATCCATCACTTTATCCGTCGCATAAGCCACGGGAGATGCCAGGAGGTCTTCATACAGCCCCCACTCCTTTTCTGTATCCTTCAGCTCATAACCCGGCGGCATCCTTTCTCCCTGAGAGTTTTTGTCCGCTATCAGATACTTCACTCCCATAAATCTGCGGTATACCGGATTTTCTGACCCAGGCTGCATAAGGAAATTCCGGTATGGCTCCCCCGTTCCGAACTCTTCCCTGAACTTCCGGTATTCCCCGTTATACAGCGATGAGTAGATGGAAGTTACATACTGGCTCATATCCCAGATCCGATTTAGGCTTGCCGCCTTCTCATCCTCCGTTCCGCACTGCTCTGTCCGATAAAATCCCTTTTCCGAATCCGCAGCTCTTTCCGCCAGCCTTTCAACCGACTCGTCCGTCACCTTCCCGTAAAATTCCCGGTCTAAATATTTCGCTTCCTCCCCGTGATACCAGTTCCCGAACACCCCCAGCATCAAAATGGAAGGCAGCATCAGCATATAGAGATTCTTCCTCACACAATAGATTCCGTAAAAGAGAAACATCAGCACACTGTCCGCCAGCACAAGCCTGCCGCAGCTCCCTGCTCCATACCAGGCAAAATGAAACCACAGGATGGCAAAAGTAACAGCAAAGGGAAAAGCTCCCCGTAAAACACCGGTCCTCCCCCCTCTTTCTCCGCCGTCCTCCGCCGCACCCCTCACCCTGTCCAGGTAGCAGGCCGTCACATAGCACATAAGCGGAAGAAACGGGATCATCACTTTATCCCTCACATAGAGCCCTCCGTTCAGCAGCCACGCGAAAACCGGAAAGAAAAAGATTCCGATGCATCCCCATGCCAGCACTCTGTCCGGCCATCCGTGAAAGAGCGCCGTCGCCGTAAGCGCGGTAAAGGCAATGGTCGTAAGCCCCATGCCGTAGGGCGTATAAAAAAGTCTCCCAAGGGAAAGTTCCGGAAAAAAAAGTTCCGGGAGGGCAGTTTCAGCACCGCCTCCCTCCCTGCCTGCCATCACCATAACCGTTGGAACCAGCAGTACGCCGCTCATAAGCACTGCCGAGAAAAAAGGACGCAGAAAAAGAAACCCTTCCCTTAAAAACGCTGCTGTTTCCACCCTCCAACTGCCCGGGCATCCCCCCGCTCCTGATCCCTCATAGACCTCTCCCCGCTCCTTCACATAGCAGTACAGGCCGTAAAGCAAAAGCGCGAGCATCCCTCCGATGCTAAAATAAAAACTTGTCATGATCATGAGAAATATGCTTATGTTAAGCAGGCCGCCCCGCCTCCTTTTAAAATATCTATCCACTCCGAGAAACCCCATGCACAAAAACGGCATGTAATCTACAAACATAATCTGATTGTAGGAGTGATAGATCATCGGCCCGGACAAAAGAAACATCAGGCTTACGCAAAAACATACCTTCTTTTCAAATCCCCGCCCCAAAAGCCACCTGTAGATAAGCATCACAGAAACCGCCAGGCATGCAAACTGCACTGCCATCATGTAATCTCCCATTTCCACAAAAGGGAACAGGTAAGACGGCAGTATGACAGGGCTTAACAGCCCATAATAGGAAAAGTTATAGATATTCTGCCCGCCGCCGATGTTCGCGGCAAACTCCGGGAACAGGCTGCCGGTCTCGTAAAATTGCCTGCGGAAATAATCCGGCAGTACGCTATGCTGGCTGACCCAGTCCACTTTTGCTCCGAACAGGCCGTGCCGCAGGCAGAAAAGCCATGTAAAAAACAATGTGAGCAAAAAAATCGTTCCATACGCCGCAGCCCCGGCAAACCTCTTATCTTTCCTCATGCCCGGTTCCCCCGCTGTCTTCACTGGAATCTTTCAAAATAAAAATCGGGCGCCGTTTCGTCTCAAGATAAGTCTTCGACAGATATTCTCCCACGATTCCCGTGCAAAAAAGCTGGATCCCGCTGACCATAAAGATAATGCATGCCAGGGAAGGCCAGCCTGACACCGGGTCGCCCCATACAATGGTCCTCACCACGATCACAAGTATCATAGCAAAAGAAAAAAGGCAGAATATCACCCCGATAATGGCCGCCAGGGAAAGCGGCGCCACGGAAAACCCGGTAATCCCTTCAAGGGAATAAAAAAACAGCTTTTTCAAAGACCACTTCGTCTCCCCCGCGCAGCGCCCTACATTCGGGAACTCAAGCCATTTCGTCCGAAACCCTACCCACTCAAAAATTCCTTTTGAAAAGCGGTTATACTCACTCATCTCCAAAACTGCGTCCACCATTTTTCTCTTCATCAGACGGTAATCCCTCGCCCCGCTGACGATTTCCGTCTGGGAAATGCGGTTGATGAGCTTATAAAAGCTTTCGGAGAGCACTGAGCGCAGCCTTGGCTCCCCGGAGCGGTCAAGCCTCCTTGTCGCCACGCTGTCGTACTCCTCCTGTGTCAGGATCCGGTACATCTCTTCCAAAAGCCCCGGCGGGTCCTGCAGGTCTGCATCCATCGTCGCCACAAAATCCCCCGACGCATTTTTAAGCCCCGCATAAATGGCCGCCTCCTTACCGAAATTCCTGGAAAATGAAAGATATTTTACCCGTCCGTCCTTTTCGCTCAATTCCTTTATGAGCCGGAAAGTTCCGTCTATGGAGCCGTCGTCCACGAAAATAATCTCAAACTCAGCCCCCTCTACTCTCTGCATTACCCGGCATGTCTCCCGGTAGTATACCGAAATTGCCTCCTCCTCGTTAAAGCACGGCACTACAATACTTATCTTATCCATCACATGCACCTCCTGATAGTCTTTAGTATCCTTTTCAACGTCAATATTAATTCCTGCCTCTTAAGAATTCCCCAAATTAAATCTTAAAATTTCTTAAGAGATACCGCTCTTTTTTCTAAAATCTGTTAAAATGAAAAACATAAACTGTTGTCAGGAAAACTATTGGAGGCGTTCCCCATGGAAGATACCCGTATATTAATTGTAGATGACAATGCTGAGATCCGAGAAATCATACATGTGCTGCTGGAGGGAGAAAGTTTCGGCATTGATGAGGCTGCCGACGGCGAGGCTGCCCTCCTCCTTGTCCGTGAAAACAGCTATGACCTGATTATCCTGGACATCATGATGCCCGGAAAAAACGGATACCAGACATGCCTTGAGATACGAAAAAACAGCAATGCGCCCATCCTATTCCTCAGCGCACGCTCAAAAGACAGCGACAAGACACTGGGATTTTCCAGCGGAGGGGATGACTATCTGGCAAAGCCATTCTCCTACAATGAGCTGATCAGCCGCTGTAAGGCACTGATCCGCAGATACCAGATTTACAAAGGAAAAAACATGGATCTCCAATCCGGGACTGGAAACTCCCCGGCTGACGGCGCAGGCTCCTGCGAGACGCTGATATACCACAGCCTGGAGATTGACGTCCGCCGCGAGGAAGTGAGGCTTGACGGCTCTCCTCTCACCCTCACGGACACAGAATATGCAATCCTCCTGCTGCTCATAAAAAACAGGCGGCAGATTTTTTCCGCGGAGCGCCTCTATGAGTCCGTGTGGAACGAGCCTTACTACTACGGCGCAAACAATACCGTAATGGTGCATATCCGTAATCTCCGGCATAAAATCGAAAAGGATCCGAAAAATCCCACGCTCATAAAGACTGTATGGGGAAGGGGGTACAGATGTGATTAAAAAAATATGCAGTAAGATTTCCCATTGGAAGATCCGCACACAGTTCACATTGCTGATCTTTTGCGCCCTCATCATGTCATTTGGGCTTTTCGGCACACTGTGGGCCAACAAATTGCATTTCTTCAATTTTTTGGGCCTCGCCGATTACTGCCAGACCTATGGGGATGCCCTGACCCTGGCAGACAGGCTTTATGAGGAGGCGCCAAATTACGAACTCCCGGAGTCAGAAGAGGACGAGGAGCGCATTAAAGCCCTTGAACCCTTTCTCGACCTGGCTGACCAGTACACCTCTATCTCCATATACGGACTTGACGACGGCTATTATCGCACGTCACGGTTCGCCGAATATGTGGAAAAGCACAGCCTGCTTTTTGCTTTCTACGGCTTTGGCGACCAGCTCACCGACGGAGGGTTCGAGGATTTCCGGTATGTTCCCCTTAAATTCAGCAACGGTTCCGGCAGCGCCCTGATCATGAGCTACAAGCGCCAGATGGTTCTGTATCCCTATGTGCTCATCAGCCTTTTTCTCTCCATCCTGCTGTTTTTCCTCATGATCCTGTTCTTCGTCCGGCGCAAGATGAGATCCGTACTCAGGCTGGAGCAGGAGATTCTTGTCATGTCTTCCGGCAACCTGACCCGCCCCATCCCTGACCTTGGCGGAGATGAAATCGGGATTCTCGCCAAGGAGCTAAACAGCCTGAGAAGCACCTTAAATGATAACATCGTATCAGAGATAGAGAGCCGGAAAGCTAATCAGGACCTGATCACCGCGCTCTCCCACGACCTTCGCACTCCTCTTACAATATTGAACGGTTATCTGGAAATCCTGAAACTAAAGAAGAATCCTGACATGCGGGACGAATACATCGACAAGGCTCTCGGTAAGGCAAAAGACATCAAATCCCTTACCGACCGGATGTTCGAATACGTGCTTGTCTCCGAAAAGAGCGAGACTCCGGAACTTGCATGGATTTCAACAGACTATATCCGCAAGCAGTTGGAAGAAAATGCGGATTTCATCCGGCTGGCAGGTTTCTCCGCCGATTTCTGCCCCACTCCTGCCTCCGTCGCCCTGGAAAGCGATAAGACAATGCTGAAACGCATCTTTAACAATCTTTTTTCAAATATTATTAAATACGGAGACAAAAAACACCCTGTCTCCATCACTGACAGCATATCGGGAGGGCGGTTCTCCATCTCCATAAAAAACTCCGTAAAGGAAGGGCAGCCCGGCGCAGACGGCAATCATATCGGCCTTAAAAATATCCAGACAATGATGCACCTCCTCGGCGGTGAGTTCTGCGTTTCAAAAGATGACGGGATGTTCTGCGTAACCTTAAGTTTCAGCATAGAACCAGGAGGTTTACGCACTGCAAAAACGCCCTGAGCCATCTCAGGGCGTTTCCACGCAGTTCTCTATTCTTCCTCAAATTCCAGAGTATCCAGCCATTCATCAAACTTATCCACAATCTGCTCGTACTCATCATCGTCCTCGATAAACACGATCTCATGCTCATCCCCTCCGGACGAGTCCCTCTCAAACTGGTAAAACCAGATATCCTCCGTCACATCTCCGTCCTCGCCGAGGGGGGATACCGCGATATATTCCTTCCCGTTTACCTCCATCACATTCACAATGCCGCATTCCACTTCCCCGTCATCCGTAAAAAGCGTAAGCGTATCCACTTCAAGTTCTTTCTTCATCTCTTCATTCCTTTCTCCGCAAATAGAATCAGCCCCGCAAGACTGATTCTATCATAACACATCCTGCAAAGAATTTACACATAAAATCCCTGCTTATTTCTTATATTTCTTTATCTTTTCAGCCGTTTCCCTGTCCGTGCAAAGTATGACGGACTCCTCTCCGCCCTCTGTCTTTACAGCCCCTGAGATATCGCAGCTGCTGTCGATGGCGGCTGCTGCACCTGCCGTCCACAGGTAATCTCCATACACCAGCTTGCTTTTAACTGAGTCAATGAATTTTCTGTCTTTTATCGTAAAGGATGACAGGCCGTCGCTGCCGTCTTCATAAGTCGTGACCTCCAGCTGCGTAATCTCAAAATCCTTCATGGAAGTATTGACCTCTACCCCCAGCTCCTCCTTTAAGTAGCGAATCGTCTTTTTAAAAGACGGGTAGAGGTAATAGCAGTCTGTTCCTTCCGCCTCGTATGATTTCATGAGCATGCCTCTCTGAGTATTAAGCGCCCCGCCCGCCCTGCGGTAAGTGACCATAAGCTGCCCGAAGGGAAGGATTGCCTTCGCCGTCTCATAGTCAAGCTTTGCATGCTCCTCCAGATATGTGCGGAAAAGCTCTGCCCTCTGCTCTTTCGTAAAGTCCAGATTCTCGCACATGACCGGACAGCACACCTCCACCTGCGTCACGTTGGACCAATCTGCCGAATAAAGCGAATACGTATCTCTTTGATATTCCTCCGAGTCAAATACCTGGCCCATCAGCTCATCTGCATGCTCTTCATTCAGCAGATACTTCCGTTTTTTTTCACTTCCGTCCTTCATTCTGTATCTTATGATATAGCTCGAAAGCTCTGTGCTGCCTTTTGCAGAGCGGTTATTGCTGATCTCTGCGTTTTCGTCATTCTGCGCCACGATTTTTTCAATGACACTATATGCCGCTTTCATCGTATCCCCGGTAATGCCCGTCCTTTCCTTCCCCCAAAATGTGGAGTCGTCCGCAACTCCCGGATTGTCAATAAGGATTGACGACAGGTTTTCCTCTTTTGGCAGGAACTTGTCAAAACCGCTCACGTCAAACCAGAAGAACCCGACGATCAAAAAAGAGGCCGCCATCGACGCAAGCAGCTGCCTTTTATAGGACCACAGCCCTCTGATGTCAAATCTGTAGATACACTCTATGATTCCATGGGTCAAGACTCCGCCTATTAGCATCCCTGTGACAATCCACGGCTTGAACGAAGTGTAGGACACCCCGTAGAGGAACATGCCGGAATAGATCGCCGACGGGATCACCAATAAGATGCGGATCACCGGATTGGCTTTTGGAAATGCCATCGCCTTCCCCGCCTTCTCCGACGCCCTCCTCTGAAAAAGCCAGAGGTCCAGCACAGTAAGGAGCACAATGCATATGATATTGGCCGCTAAGTAATCCGTATGGTTTTTCCACACCCATCCCGCTTCTTCTTCAAAAAGGCCGCTTGCAAGAGACACCGGGGAAAGATAGGAAAAGACCCTGCTTTCCGCCTCATAATCACAATATGTTTTAAAAAACGACTGAGCAAGATATGGATACATATTCCCGATCATCAGAGGAAAATAAGATGCAAATACAAGATATCCCAGAACTCCTGTAAAGGTATTTCCCGTCATGATCATGGCAAGCGCCATCGTAAGGTAAGAGACGAGGAATACAACGCCGTAGCAGACGGCAGACCAGAGCGTGTTGACAGCAAACGTTACGCTGAAATACCCTGCGGCTGACACGATGGCGCACTTGAGCAGAGACACTGCGGCGATAACTATGAAAAATACCCCTGCGTCATTTGTCAGTATGAGATAGAACCTGACCCTTCTTCTCACAGGAAGAGAATGGTAAAAATCAATCTCTGTTTTTGAGTGGAGATACCGGAAACCGGTAGCCGCAAGCAATACAGAGCACAGAATCACAAGCATCCCTACCTCCATCCCCGGCTCGGAAAGCGCTGTTATGCTCTCCAGGCTTTCTTTGAAACTCTCCCCCTCCAGGCTGCATATGTTCTGCACATTTATGGCAAAGGAAAGCATATAGAGGAAGAACAGCCCGAAGACCGCAAGCACGATTCCCAGGCGGTGCTTTAAATTTTCCCTCCTCAGGCTAGGCAATAAGATTTTTGATGTCATATCCGACCACCTCCGTTTCGCTTATGAATATCTCCTCCAATGACAGCGGCAATGTCTCATAGTAAACCGGAGACAGCTCTTCCATCTTCCGCCGGATCTCCTCTTCATTCTCACGCACGATCATCGAGACCAGCCTCCCCGTCTGTTTCATCTGAAGGATCTGGAACACCTCGGAAAGGGATGTCCCAAAATCAGGCTCAAACACGCACTGTACCTTGTGCATGCTGCATTTTAAGTCCGACAGGTCTTTTGACAGGAGCACTCCGCCCCTGTGCAAAAGCCCGATATGGTCGCAGATGTCTTCAAGCTCCCGCAGGTTGTGGGAGGCAATGACAAGAGTAAGCTCCCTCTCCTCCATCTCCTTTGCGAGGATCCCCTTGATTCCCTGGCGCATCACCGGGTCAAGGCCGTCAAATGTCTCGTCGCAGAAAAGATACTGCACATTGGCGCAAAGCCCGATGAGGATGGAAAGCTGCTTTTTCATTCCTTTCGAAAATGTCTGGATCTTGCGCTCCCGCTCAAGCCCGAACCTCCCCAGCATCTCCTCAAATCTGGCATAGTCGAACTTCACATAATGTTTCCCGTAAAAGGACGCCATGTCCTTTGCGGTGGCATTCGGAAAGAAAAACTGGTCATCCGAGATATAGAAATATTTTTTCTTTGCGGCGGGATTATCCCACACACGCTCTCCGTCCAGAAGCACCTCTCCCCTGTCCGGCCGCAGGATGCCTGCCATGATCCGAAGGAGCGTGCTCTTACCCGCCCCGTTCGTGCCCAGCAGCCCGAAGATGTTCTGGGCGCATATTGTAAGATCTGTCTCCCTGACCGCCTCTATATTTTCAAACGACTTCGTGATATTCTTTACCTCTATCATCCTGTAGCCTCCTCTGCCTTTATTCGTCCGGCCGGACATTTGCACTTTTCTCACATTACTTTCACTTATTGTATGTTCCGCACCTTTTCCCGTCAATAAAGTTCATAAATTCTTAATGTTTTTTAAGAATACCCCAAAAACTCCCCTTACAGGCAAATACGCCTTAAAATCTTATCCACGCACCATTCTGCATCCCTTTTTTCTATATCCTCCAGCGTTACGATATCATAATCCGCGATTTTTTCCCCGTTAAGCATGTAGAAAAACTCTCCTACTGTCTTTCCTTTCTTTACCGGCGCATTTAACGATTTTTCTATCTTTTTTTCAGCTGTGACCGCCTCATCCTTCCGGAGCAGGACCTTAAGCTCTGAAACCTCCCCCTTCTTCAGCCCCGCCGAAACCCTGCAGTCCAGCAGATAGCCGTTATCCGGGTCAACGCCGCCTTTCACGCTTACTTCCTGCTCCGGAAGTTCCTGCCAGACATTCCTGTACTCATAGTTTTCCAGGGCATACTCCATAAGCTTTCTTGTATCTTTCCATTTATAACTCTTGTTATTGGGCCATCCGCAGGCTAAAAGCGCTACGATAAAGGTCCTCTCGTCACGCCTTAGCGCCCCTACATAACAGTATCCCGCATCCGCCGTGAACCCTGTCTTTCCAGTAAGCGCCCCCTCCATCATGCCTAAAAACGCATTGTGGTTATTGCAGGAAAAGTTCCGTCTTTTATCCGCGTCTGAAAAAGAATAGCTTTTTGTACGGGTAATCTCAAGGAACTCCTCTTTTTTGGGGGATTCCGTGATGCAGTACCTCATAATCCGGGCAAGATCTGCCGCCGTCGTCGCATGCACGCCGCCCTCATCCTCTCCGTCAAGCCCGTTTGGGGTCACAAAATGCGTATCCTCACAGCCAAGCCCTTTTGCTTTCTCATTCATCATCTCTGCAAACCCGGGAACTGAGCCGCCTATGGCCTCCGCGATCGCAACTGCGCTGTCGTTGTATGATTCCAGCATAAGCGCATAAAGGAGATCCTTTATATAATATTTTTCTTTATTCTTTACCCCGAGCCGCACCTTCGGCTGCCTTGCCGCGCGCTCCGAGACTTCCGCCACCTGGCTTTCCTCCATATTCTCCAATGCCAGAATGCAGGTCATGATCTTTGTAGTGCTTGCCATAGGCCGGATCTTCTCCTCTTCCTTTCCGTACAGGACCCGCCCGCTGTCAGCGTCCATAAGCACCGCCGACTGCGCGTACAGCTGGCCCGGATCATAGGATGCCTCCCCTGCCGTCTCCTTTGCCGGCTCATTTTTCTCCCCGCCGTTTCTCCCGAAAAATCCTGTTTTGCCGCACACCGCCGCAAAAATCTGCACCAATGCTAATATTACTAAAACTGCCTGTATACGTTTGCCTGTCTTCATGCACTGCCCCACGCGTCAATCCATCGTTTTAATATATGCCCTGACACAGGCCGCTATGTACGCTCCGGCCTTTTTTTCATACAAAGCTCCCATCCCGGCTCTCCTATCCCGGGCATCCTCCCCATAAGAAAAGACGAAGCACCTTGTCTTCCTGTACTCCGCCCTTTCTCATTCCCCAAAGCGATTCAGCCCCGGCATCATATATCCAGTTTTAACTGCACCTCTTCCTCAGCCTCTGTCTTCAGCGTCTCCACCTGCTCCGGGTTCATCACCGGCAGTTCGTCCACCGACTGTACACCGAACCTCCTTAAAAATTCTTCCGTCGTTCCGAACAAAAGAGGCCTCCCCGGCGCATCCAGCCGCCCCGTCTCACAGACAAGGTTGTATTCCACCAGCTTATTTACCGCATGGTCCGACTTTACGCCCCGTATTTTTTCCACCTCAAGCTTGGTCACCGGCTGCTTGTACGCGATGATGGAAAGCGTCTCCAGCAGCACATCCGTGAGAACATGCCTCTTAGGCTGCCTGGCAATCCGTATGAGATACTCATACATCTCTTTTTTCGTGCACATCTGGAAAGAATTTTCAAGCTCCAGGATGCGTACCCCCCGGTCTTCCGACGCATATTTGTCCATCATCTGACGGATGATCTTTTTCGTGGTATTCTCATCATGCCCAATAGCAGCGGCAATCTTCCCAAGCTCCACGGAATCCCCCATCGTAAATAAGATTGCCTCAATCGCACCTTCTAATTTACTAATCTCCAATGTATCCATACCTTTCTCTCTTTCTTAGCGGGCAGCCCCGGAGGAAATCATGATATCGTCAAAGGGCTGTTCCTGCTCAATAAAGGCCGCCCCCTCCTTCATAAGCTGCAAGATTGCCAGGAACGTCACCACGATCTGCGTCCTTGAGCTCTGTTTCGTGAGAAGCTCCCGGAAACTGAACCTCCTATGGTTCTTTATGTATTCCGACACATACTCAAGCTTATCCACGAGAGTCACTTCCTCTTTCTCAAGCTTTCCGAACTTGCTCCTCACCGGGTCGATCTTATCCTCCTGGCGTCTCATCACATCCCTGAAAATACGGCTCAGCTTTGCCAGCGTCAAGTCTCCCAGAAGCATATCTAAGTCCACCGGCTCTTCATACTCAAGAACCTCCTCCGGAATCGTCGGCTTTTTGCAGAAAGTCTGCTCCGCGTCAACCTGCCGGTCCCTGAGCTCATAGGACATGAGCTTGTACATCTTGTACTCCAGAAGCTGCTCCACAAGCTCCTTCCTCGGGTCTTCCGCCTCCCCGTCCTCGTTGACCTCCCGGGGCAGGAGCATCTTGCATTTGATATCCAGAAGCGTCGCCGCCATGACAAGGAACTCGCTCATGATATTCAGGTCCTCTTTCTCCATGGCCTGGATATATTCCATATACTGATTTGTGATTTCTACAATCGGTATATCATAAATGTCTATTTTATTCTTATCTATCAGATGTAAGAGAAGGTCAAGGGGGCCTTCAAATACAGGCAATTTAACAGGAATTCCCATTTGCTTTCCTCGCAGTCAGATTCCCTCCCGAAAGCACGCTTTTTTGCCGCCCCGGTTACAGGGATAAAATTGTAGCCTATCTATTATACAGGATTTCAGGAAATATCTCAATAGGAAATAATCCTTTGCAGATCACTCTGCAGATCACTCCTCCCCGCCGGGCTCCAGCACTATAAGCTCCGCCGGATTAAACAGCCGGACGCATATCGTATGCACCCCCAGCCCCTTGCTCACCACGATGTCTCGCCCTCCCTCCCGGTAATGGCCGCCGGAATATTTCGGGAATATGTCAAAAGCCGGCGATACTGCTCCTCCCATACCCGGCACGCGCACGATCCCCCCATGAAGATGGCCGGACAATACAAGGTCTGCCCCCCAGTTAAGATACTCTTCCATATAGGACGGGTTATGCGCCAGAAGAATCTCATAGGCTGCGGCATCCGTCTCTCCAATCCGCTCTTTGACAGCCCCCTCCGGCATCCGGGCTTTCTTAAAATGGCTGTAACATTCTGCCGGAATCTCAAGCCCGGTAAGCCTCAGCCTGCAGCTGCCGCAAAAAAGCTCCTGGGAGCCGTTCTCCAGGAAATGTACCCCCGCACGCTCAAGCTCTGCCCTGTACCGGGCGTATACATTTCCGTACTCCTCCGCCCTTTCTTTCAGCCGCTGCTCGTGATTTCCGTTGGCATAATAGACCGGAAACTGCCCCGCAAGCTCCCTCACAAACGCAAGCGCCGGCGCAAAAGACTTTCCCTTCTTCCCTACCAGCATATCTCCTCCGATAAGGACCAGCGCAGGATCTATCTCTTTAATCTTCCGGAGAAGCCGCCTGTTCCCTTTCCCGTACGTCTGATTGTGAAGGTCGCTCAAAAATACGAACCTTACGTCTTCTCCTATCCCCTCAAGCTTTTTTGACCTTAGCCTGTAAGTCACCGTGCGGAAATGATGCAGCTCCCGCCAGATTTCCCCGCACAGGCAGGCTGCAGCAGCAGCCGCCGCTGCCAATATCCCTTTTAAATACATGAAACATCTCCCCTGCTTTCCCGGAACCTGCTGTAAAGCTCCCTGATATTTTCAAATGTATAATCCGGCCAAAACTGCGTATCTTTTAAATCTTCTGCCTTTGCCTCCCCGGTGTACACAAGCGCCGTCTCCGCTCCCGCATTGATGCCGCAGGCAATATCCGTGTACAGGCGGTCACCTACCACCAGCACTTCCTCAAGGCTTGCCTGTACCTGCTCCGTACAGAGTGTCACGATCTCCGCATTGGGTTTCCCCGCGAAATACGGCTCACGCCCCACTGCCCCGCCAATCATACGGCAGATCCCGCCGCAGTCCGGCACAAAACCGAAACCCGTCGGGCACCGAAGATCCGGATTCGTCCCAATAAAGTCTACATCTGGACAAAAAAGCAGTTTACACGCCGCCTCCACCTTTTCATAGGTAAGGGTCCTGTCAAATCCCACTACCACACAGCTTACGCCCTTTTCTGCCTGCTCTGTTACTAAGAGACCGCACTCTTTTACCTCTTCCACAAAAGACGGGGTTCCAACCACAAACAGCTTTTCTCCCGCGTAATGTTTTTTCAGATACCGGCATGTGGCATAAGAAGCCGTCATAAACTGGCTCTCCTTTGTCTCAATCCCCCACCGGGCGAACTTCGCCACATAGTCCTTCCGGCTCTTCACTGAATTGTTCGTAATGTAAAACGCCTGCCCGCCTATCGCGCCGATATAGCCGATCAGCTCCCTGCTGCCATCATAAAGCGTATCGTCCACCGCAAGCGTACCGTCTATGTCAAACAGGAAGTATTTTTTCTCTGAAAGCATGATCCCCCTCCTTTTCCAATCTCGCCTGTACCATAACTGTAGCATAAAGAGCCTTTTTTCACAACCAGGATTCAACTCACTTTATTTTTTCCCATGAAAATATATTTCAATCATTCTTGAGCCAGACGGTGACATTTCCCCCAAAATATGTTAAACTTCCATATAGAAAGACACCCGCCGCACACGTGGGGAATACGCGCGGCCAGGGTCTTCAAGCCACACACGCACAAATTGGTATTTTGCGTGTAAATACAGTAAACACAGGGAGGTTACACACATGAATGTACCAGAAAGAATCTCTGCCCTCCGTGCTCTGATGGAGGAGCGGGGATACGACGCCTATATGGTGCCGACCGACGATAATCACCAGAGCGAATATGTAGGGGAGCATTTTAAGGCAAGGGCATTTATCACCGGATTCACCGGCTCTGCAGGAACCGCTGTCATCACAAAGGACGCGGCAGGGCTCTGGACGGATGGAAGATATTTCATCCAGGCAGAGCAGCAGTTATCCGGCAACGGCGTCAAGCTCTTTAAGATGGGCGAGCCAGGCGTGCCGACAGTGGAGGAATTTATCGCGGACGTCCTTCCGGAAGGCGGAACCCTTGGATTTGACGGGCGCGTCGTAGCCATGGGAGAAGGACAGGCATTAGAGGCTGCCGCAGCGAAAAAGAACGGGAAGATCGACTACTCCACAGACCTGATCGACAAGATCTGGGAGGACCGTCCGGCTCTTTCCGAGGAGCCTGCATTTGCGCTGGGCATAGAGTACACCGGCGAGAGCACTGAGAGCAAGCTTAAGAGAATCAGGAAAGCCATGGAAGAAGAAGGGGCAGACATCCACATTATCGCCGCTCTTGACGACGTGTGCTGGACGACCAACCTCCGGGGAAATGATATCGAGTTCTTCCCGCTGCTCCTCTCCTACGCGGTCATCACAAAAGAGGACATGAAACTTTACATCGACGAGCGCAAGCTTACCGACGAGATGAAAGCAAATCTCGCCAAAGACAACATCTCCCTCCGCCCGTACAACGCAGTTTATGAGGACGTGAAGGAACTTTGCGCTGACAGTGCAATCTTAGTAGACCCGTCAAGGCTCAACTACGCGCTCTACAACAACCTTCCAAAAGGCGCGAAAGTCATCGAGAAGGTAAACCCCACCGTCCTGATGAAAGCCATGAAAAATGACACTGAGATCAAGAACATCAAGAGCGCCCATGTAAAAGACGGTGTTGCTGTCACCAAATTCATGCACTGGCTGAAGAAAAATGTAGGAAAAACTGAGATCACCGAGATCAGTGCAGCCGAAAAGCTGGAAGAATTCCGGAAAGAGCAGGAAGGCTACCTCTGGCAGAGCTTTGAGCCAATCTGCGGCTCCGGCGAACACGCTGCAATCGTTCACTATGCCGCTACTCCGGAAACCAATGTTCCGGTTGTCACAGACGGACTGTTCCTTACCGACACAGGCGGCGGGTATATGGAAGGTTCCACCGACATCACAAGGACATTTGCTTTCGGAAAGATTACAGACCGGATGGCGGAGGATTTCACCACCGTACTTCTCTGCAACTTAAGGCTTGCAAGAGCGGTATTCATGCATGGAACCTGCGGCTATAACCTGGACATCCTGGCAAGAATGCCTGCATGGGAGCGGGGAATCAACTATAACCACGGAACCGGACACGGCGTGGGCTACCTGATGAACATCCACGAGGCTCCAAGCGGTTTCCGCATCGCAATCCGCGAGAGGGAAAAAGCTGTCATCGAGCCGGGCATGGTGATCACGGACGAGCCGGGCATCTACATCGAAGGTTCCCACGGCATCCGCACCGAGAACGAACTTCTCGTCTGCGAAAAAGAAAAGACCGAGTACGGCCAGTTCCTCTGCTTTGAGCCGATCACCTATGTACCGATCGATCTTGATGCGGTGAATCCGGATATGATGACAAAGGAAGACAAAGAACAGCTCAACGCATACCACGCAAAGGTATACGAGCTTGTAAGCCCGCATCTTAATGAAGAAGAAAAAGAATGGCTTAAAGAGTATACACGGGCAATCTAATCTGTCAAAAGATCTGCAAAGCAAAGCGGCGGTATCAAAACCGCCGCTAATCTTATTTTTCCCAGAGCTGTCTCATTTTTTCATCTGCCCACACAACCTGGTTCCTTCCATTCTTTTTCGCATCATACAGCATCGTGTCCGCCGTTTTCAGATAAAAGTCATAAGAATACTTTGCTTTCGGAATCACCGTCACGCCTCCGATACTGACGGACACCCACTCCGATACCGAAGGCTCATGGGGAATGCAAAGACCCTCAATCGATTTCCTTATCTTTTTCATATATTCAAACGCTTTCCCTGAGCTGTCCCCTAAAAGGCATACTACAAATTCCTCTCCCCCGTAGCGGGCGACGAAATCCGTACTTCGCTGCAGCGCATCGGATACTGTTCCGGCAATCGCCGCGATAACTTTATCCCCGGCAGGATGGCCGAATGTGTCATTATATGCTTTAAAATGATCGATATCAAGCATACAGATAGAAAATGGCGTCTCCAGCCTTACCGCCTCGCTCCACCTCACGCTGCTGTAATTTTCGTACTGCCGCCGGTTCGCGATCCCGGTAAGCTGGTCGGTATTTGACTGATGCTCCACCTGTTTCCGGTAATTGTAAAGCTTTATGTGCGTGTTGACCCTGGCTTTTACGATCAGCGGGTTAAACGGCTTTACTATGTAGTCAACCGCCCCTAATATAAGCCCCTGGTACTCATTCTGCACGTCCGAAAGGCTGGTGATCAAAATGACCGGAATGCTCTGGGTGATGATCTCCTCCTGCAGCTTTTTCAGCAGTGTAAAGCCGTCCATCCCCGGCATGACCACGTCAAGCAGGATCAGCGAATACTTCTCGGCGCTTGCCCGGCGAAGCCCGTCCTCCGCCGTCTGAGCAATCGTGATATCATACTCGTCATCTAAAATATCCTTTAAACGGGTAGCCTGTAAAAGGCTGTCGTCAACAATCAAGATTTTCTCCATAACTATTACCATTCCTTTTATCAATACTTTCATATTTCCATGGGAAACTCTGGAAAATACGAAATCCCTAATTATAATTATCTCGAAAATCACACTTATGTCAACCACTTTTTCCTAATCTGTTAAAATACTACTTTTAAAACATTGCCTGCTCTCTTTTGTCCGCCGGTGGCTATCAGCACGCAGCCTCTAAATCATAAACAAACTTTCCATTCTGTTCCCGGGAGATATAGCCTTCGATTTTATATGTACGCCCTCCAGTTTCGATACAGTCATTCTGAAACGCAGAAATAAGCCTAAGCTTAGCCTCTTCTTTTAACAGGCTCAGATGTGCCTCCATACCAATTAATGCTGGCATGCCCTTAATATTTGCCTTTTCTTTATCCAAATACTCTCGTTTTTTACAGATTGTCTCCTGTATCCTGTCTCTCTGCAAATCTCTTGTAATATATCCTATATGCTGTTCTTCTTCATATTCTTCCAAATAAGTAGTAATCGCTCTTTTATGTTTCACGGACTGGATTAGCTGTTCAACCAGATGGCATATAACATCTTCTCCGCCAACACTTTTTTTCACATCAAGCACCCAGGAACAGAAACTTCTCCTCTTATCATCAACGACCAGAACAAGAATATCCGCTTTCTTTCCGCCCTTGTCATCTATAAACGGAGGCTTATACTCATTTCCGTATATCCCGTATTGGTGATTGCCTATAGTAAAAATAATATTTACTACATCCCCCGTTTCTCTCTCTTCAAAAATAACTGTCCTGCTCTCATCTAACCTGTACAACCGACCTGAAAGCAGCGGTTTATTATCCTTAACTTTATCTCCCTTAATCTTCATCCTCAATCCCCATGGCAACCTTCGCCTCTTCAAACAAATTCATCATGCTGTCATTAAACAGGCTGAAATCGTATCCTGTACACGGTGCTTTTCTGAACTCCAATTCCTCCACAACACTTTTCCCCTGCTCTTCATTAACAAACTGATACACATGTATATTTTCAGATACAAGCAAATCTTCCTTTTCTATCTGAATTTCGTTTTTCTCCAATGTCTTCTTTATTCTTTCAAAATCATAGTCGCCCTGTGACAATAATAACAGGTTATTAATCTTGGTCGCCATCGTATCGCTGTGGGTGCTGACTAATAGTCGGGTACCCTTGTTATTCAGACGATTGAGCAGTTTCACCATCTCAATCTGCTTGAGGGGATGCATGCTCGTCTCCACTTCGTCATAAAAAATAAAATCAATTTTATCCGAATCTGTCAATGCTTTCACTACCGGCACCACTTCATTAACCATAGAAGATGCCACAAAAACCGGAATCTCTTTTTTCTGGTCGTTAGGCATATACACAGTTGCATCGCCCTTTTCACTGATTGTTCCGTCAATCAGATAGTTAAAAATAAACTCTATCAACTCCTCGTTATCTTTTGCAATCCGCTCTGTATAGCTGTATTTTAATAAAAACGACAAAAAATCTAAAACCGGTTTTGGAATCCCTTTAGAATTCTGGTTTTTATTGCGAATCATCTCATCCGCACCCTGACTGGCATTTCCAAAATAATGCTTGTATAAGAGCATCAGGCCCATGCGTGATGCCGGAAGAAATAATACATTAGAAGATACCGGAGAATCCCCACCCATAATATCCCCTAATACATTTCCAATCTCAATACCTTTCGCAACATTAATCGGAAAACCATTAAAAAAATTATTCTTTTCCGGCATTTGACTGCCATTTTTCAGAACAAGCGCACGATAAGATTGTTTATTGTTTATAATCATTCTCGGCAAGGATTCCTGATCAATCATATTTCTGCTCATCAGATATTCTATCGTTCTGTCTGTCAGGAAATACATCTCATACTCAACATCTATATCTAAAAATTCTACCGTGATTTCCTCAATCGGTACAGATGCGTTAAACGTCTCATCAATAATTTCATGAATATGCTCCGCCAGGTGCTCATTTACCAGCTCATTCAAGTACCTAATTTCTTCTTTCCCCATACGAAAGGCATCTACATCTTTAATCCGAGGAATGTCTATATCAGGCGTCAATGCCGACACATGCTTGATAACAGCATATATCAGCTCCATCAATTGTGTCTTCCCGCTGTTATTGTTTCCCACAAAAACAGTAAAATTGCTGACGTTTACTCTTGCCGAGCTGATTTTTCCAAAATTTTTAACACTGATATATACTTGCATCTCTGCTCCTCGCTTTCTTTCATATGTCATTAGGACAAAACTTTTATTTCAGCTGCTATTATCGTCACAAATCCATTATATCTATAATCTTTTTATAAATCAATTTATTTATACCCGCAGATTTAATAGATAAATCAACTTTTTCATGATACAATGACTATATTGGATCGTCCAATGAAAGGAGTCCTTTTTATGGAAAACTATAAAATCATCAGACTCACCGACTGCCCCGCCTTAAAAGACCGGGCCGCAGATTGGTTCGCCGGCAAATGGAGCGTTCCCCTTGCCGCCTACCAGGAAAGCATGTCTGAGGCTCTTGCCGGAACTTCCCCCGTTCCCCAGTGGTACCTCGCTCTGGACGATGTGGAGATCATAGGCGGTCTTGGAGTCATCGAAAATGACTTTCACGGCAGAAAAGACCTTGCGCCAAACGTATGCGCCGTCTATGTGGAAGAACCGTACCGCTGCCGGGGCATTGCCGGCGAGCTTTTAAAAACCGTCTGTGACGATATGGCAGAACAGGGCATCGATACCCTCTATCTCCTGACCGACCATACCTCCTTTTACGAAAGGTACGGCTGGGAATACCACTGCCCTGTGCAGGGAGACGGCGAGACAGAAATGAGCCGGATGTACATCCACAGGCAGAACCCGTAAAGCTGCGGCAGCAGCCAGATGTACATGCAAGCCATGCCCGACTGGCTCGTTGCCCGCAAAAACAAAACCGGAGGATATGATATGTTAGAATTCAAATACGACACCCAATTGCTCATCGAGGGAGAAAATCTTGATGAAGACACAATCAGCGATTATTTCACGGAAAACTTTCACGGCGACTGCCTTCTTGCCGTGGGGGATGAAGAACTGGTTAAAATCCACTTTCACACTAATGAACCATGGAAAATCCTTGAATACTGCGCCTCCCTCGGCGAAATCCACGATATTGTCATCGAGGACATGGACAGGCAGTCAAGAGGATTAAAAGGATAGGAGGGCAAAATGTCTTACACATACCACTATGCCTCGCCCCTGGGCGGCATCACCCTTGCCAGTGACGGCCGGCATTTAACCGGCCTCTGGTTTGACGGGCAAAAATACTTCAGCAGCACTCTGGAAAAGACCCACGAGCCAAAAGACCTCCCGGTTTTTGCACAGGCTGCCGAATGGCTTGACCTTTATTTCAGCGGGAAAGACCCCTCGTTCACTCCCCCGCTGTCCTTAAACGGCACGTCTTTCCAAAAATCCGTGTGGGAAATCCTTCTTTCCATCCCCTACGGAAAGACTATGACCTACAAAGAGATTGCAGGAAAAATCGCCCAAAAGCAAGGGCTTTCCTCCATGTCCGCCCAGGCGGTGGGCGGCGCCGTCGGCCATAACCCGATCTCCCTCATCATCCCCTGCCATCGGGTAGTAGGCTCAGACGGGAGACTTACCGGCTACGCAGGAGGAACCGAAAAAAAAGAAAAGCTGCTCATGATGGAAACATCCCGCCTTTCATTTTAAACAGGCAGACGCAGATACCTGGGAAAAGCATCTGCGTCCTGATCTTCTATTAAGCAAAATTGTAAAATGAAGAACCAAAAAGTACCTTCTATATAGACAGCTCGGAAAGATAATCGTTCTCCACCTCTGAAAACTTCTCTTTCTCCACAGCCTCCGCAAGAGCCGCATCTATGGGCATCTTCCCAAGCACCGGAATATTAAGCTCCGCCGCCACTTCCTCCACGCGGCTCTCCCCGAATACGGAAATCTTCTTCCCGCAATCCGGGCATACGAGATAACTGTAGTTTTCAACGATTCCAAGTACCGGAATATTCATCTGCTGCGCCATGCCATGGGCCTTTTTCACAATCATCTTCACCAGATCCTGGGGCGAGGACACGATCACCACGCCGTCTACCGGGAGCGATTGGAACACCGTCAGCGGAACGTCGCCTGTTCCGGGAGGCATGTCCACAAACAGATAGTCAAGCTCTCCCCACATCACATCCGTCCAGAACTGGGTCACCACATTGGCAATGACCGGCCCCCTCCAGATGACCGGGTCCGACTCATTCTCCAGCAGAAGGTTGATAGACATAATCTTCGTACCGTCCGCCGCCTCCCTTGGGAAAATCCCGCTCTCATCGCCGAGAGCTTTCTCGTGGATACCGTACATCTTCGGGATGGACGGCCCTGTAATGTCCGCATCCAGAATCCCTACTTTATACCCTTTCTTTCGCATCATCCTTGCCAGAGACGCCGTCACCATCGACTTTCCAACGCCTCCCTTGCCGCTGACCACTCCGATAACCTTCTTAATATCGGAAAACTGATTTGCAGGTTTCCGAAAATCCACCGGCTTGCTGCCGCAGGAATCTGCGTGGGCGCACCCCGCGCAGTCAGATGGCGAGCAGCCGTTTTGCTGTTGTTCCTCAGCCATAACATCCACCTTACCTTTCAAAAATCTAAAGGGCAGACATGCTGCCCTTCCATTACTCAACCGCCGCGATAACCTCAATCTCACACAGCACATTCTTCGGCAGCGTCTTCACCGCCACGCAGCTCCTTGCCGGCTTGGATGTAAAATACTTCGCATACACCTCATTGAACGCTGCGAAATCACCCATATCCGCCAGAAAGCATGTAGTCTTGAGAACCTTGTCAAAGGAAGTTCCCGCCGCCTTAAGAACCTCGCCCATATTCTTGCATGCCTGTTCCGTCTGCTCCGCAATGGTCTCCGCCTCAACTGTATCCGTAGCCGGATTGATCGGAATCTGCCCGGCAGAATAGAATATCCCATTGTGAACATACCCCTGTGAATACGGCCCCAACGCCTTCGGCGCCTTATCTGTCGCTACTACTTTCATAATAAATTCTCCTTTTCTTTATCAATAAATAGATGTTGCTGTCTCCTATTGTACTACCTTTTCATTGCCATTATCAACCATTATTAGCAACTTTTTTTCGCGCCTGTTTTTATTCCCTGCTGGCAAGCAAAAATATCCCTTACTTTCCATATGCTTTCAATTCTTCAATCATTCTCCACAGATTACATCCGATATTGTCTATCAGATCATTTTCATCACTGGAAAATTTTTTCGCTTGTTCTACAGCTTTCTCAATATACGGCATATATTTTTCAGCAAAATTAATACCTCTTTTCCCATGATGGGCTCTGTCTGACACTTCTTTACTCACAAAAGTATGCTGTTCTGAAATCTTTTTATTTTCTTTAATCTCATCCAACCGCTCACCAAATTCTTTCTCTATGTCCGCCAAATGCATCAAAAGCCAGAACTCAAAACATGGATTTGCAATAAAACATTTATATCCATTATCCCTGCAATGCCTGATACAATCAAACATATTTGTTTCGGAATGGGTTTGTGCATCTCTGTCGACCAGCACAGCAAATTCATCCAATTCTTCATTATATTTTCTCAGGTATCTCCGATAATTGATATCATAGCCAATCTTTTTCAGTTCTGTAACAAATTTATTCCTTTTCTCCTTTAGCAAGTCGTCCTCATTCTGTTCTCTTAACCTGATATATTCCTCAAGCAATTCAATTACCTGTTGAGGCGCACTGTTCGTATCTTTCTTTCCTCTACGCAGAACTTCTACGTCAACCTTCGCATTAATCCCAATTTCCGCTCTATATTTTGACATTCCATCAAAATATTCCTTTTCCGTTACATTTCCTTCTACAGACAGAAAAATCCTTTTTTCTGGAAGAACCTTCTGGCTTTCCTCTTCCCGATCATAGACAGTCGACATCAATCTGTAACGATTACGCATCTATATCCTCCAAAATCTTATCATCAAACACCGGGATAGCATCATAACGCCCCAGCAAATATTCTTTATCTATTTTTTTATCATAACGCTCTTTATAACGGTTTAACGAATATATACTGGAACTATGGTCTTCCAGCCTCTTGATAAACCAGATCTCATCCTGCCTGACTAATTCCAGATCCAGCAAATTCGAATCATGCGTTGTCGCAATTATCTGACTTGTATCTCCTTCCGTCATCCGATAAAAAAGCTCAAGAAACTTACGGGTTACATTCGTATGAAGACTTCTGTCAATTTCATCAATAAAAATAACCCTGTTTCCATTATGTTCATAAAATAGCGGAATAAGGTCAAACAGCCTCTGTGTTCCGTCAGATTCATCCAAATATTCAAAAAGCTCTTGATCATTGCCATGATTCTGCATCATCTTTGTCGTTATAATATTTCCCTCTGTATCTTTTTGCAAAGAATATACCTGGCTGTTCACTTTAAACATCAAAGAATCTTCCTGAATCTCATTTGATATTTTAATCTTCAGTTTCTCTGCATCATCCAAAGGAATGCCTTCGAATATCTTATCAAATTCCAACTGTCCTAACTTTGATTCTACAGATTCAATGCCGGTATCAAAATATCTTAATATATGGGAAAAAAGATCTCGTATCGTTTCATTTTCAACCATCTGGTTCAATCCGCTGTATTGACTGGTTGGAAATATGATAATCATGTTCCTGAACCAATCAAAGACATCCTGAATCTCAGAAAAAACACTTTGTTTTCCATTACCTCTCTCCGCAATATCACATAATATACTTTTTTTCCTCAAAGTATTAGATATGTTTCCTCCGAAATCTTCCAGATAAATCTCCCATCTCATTCGTTCCGCTGTATTTCTGATTTTCACTTCACTTTCTGTAAAGCTTTCACCTCTTTCGTTTGTATCCCTATTGAAAATATACGTCTCCCCACCATTTTTCTCTATACGGATCAGCCATTCTGAAAGAATTTCTTTTTCTGCATACGATATTGCTATCCCATAAGAATATTCTCTTCCCGGCTGAGTAATCAGCCTGTATTCAAACACCCCCGGAACTTTATAGCCATCACCGGAGATTCTAAAATACTTTTTATCTAAATCAGCAGCACTTAGACCGTTTAAAATAACATCTCTTGAAAAATCAATCGCTTTGATCAGATTACTCTTCCCACCTGCATTAGCTCCATAAATAAGCCCTGTTTTTAAAATTTTCTTTCCATTTCCAATCACCAACCCCCACTTCAAGTGGGGGTTTGAAAAACGCCCCCAAGGGCTCTGT
>CAJTQA010000046.1 GCA_910578455.1 uncultured Dorea sp. | reverse complement strand
GCGCAGGGGCTTCGCGACATTCCCCGTCCCGCTGGGGAACAAGCCAGCGTATTTGGTCTCGAACTCGTCCCATGGGATGCTGTCGGCCATCTTCACCCATCGGTTGTCCGGGTTCATATGCAGCCCCATGGGCTGGTTGAAGTCAAGGAAAGAATGCTGGGTTCTGTCGGTTGGTCTGTACATGGCTTTTTGCTCCATTCCGTGGTAGGATTTGGGGTAAAACTGCAAGGAAAATCGATGCCTGGATGCAGAACCCCTGTAGTTATTTTATCATAAATACGCTGAAAAGTCAGTAAAATCAATGGTTTACAGACTTAAAAAGCAGACACTAAATATGTAGTATTTGGGGATGAAGGAGCAGGAAATCCATTTGGAAATGAGGAGAAACAGAATATGATACTTGAAACTGAGAGATTATATATGAGGGAAATGTCTCAGTCTGATTTTGGCGCAATCTGCAAAATTTTGCAGGACGAGGAGACGATGTATGCGTATGAAGGAGCATTTAGCGACTCGGAAGTGCGTGAATGGATTGACAGGCAGATTTCCCGTTATCGGAGATGGGGATATGGGTTGTGGGCAGTTTGCCTTAAGGAAACCGGGGAATTGGCCGGACAGTGCGGGCTGACGATGCAGCAGTGGAAGGACAGGGAAGTGCTTGAGATTGGCTATTTGTTCAGGCGGGAATATTGGCACAAAGGCTATGCCACAGAGTCCGCCAGGGCGTGCAGGGAGTATGCCTTTGAGACGCTGGGGGCAGATGAGGTCTGCTCGATTATCCGGGATACGAACGCCGCCTCCCAGAAAGTCGCCTTGAGAAACGGCATGTCGGCGGCAGATATGTGGACAAAGCATTACCGCGGCGTGGATATGCCCCACATCCGTTATACCGCAGTCCGGGGGCAGAAGGACTGATGCTATAGAATGGAGGAAAGAAAAATGAGCCGGAAAGTTTATGAATTCCAAGCAGTGATTGAACCGGTTCCGGACAAGGGAGGCGCATATATACGTTTTCCGCATGACATCCGGGAGGAATTTGGCAAGGGGAGAGTCAAGGTGAATGTGGCTTTTGACGGGGAGCCGTACTGCGGGAGCATCGTCAATATGGGTGTGAAAAATTCGGACGGCTCTGTGTGCTATATCATCGGGATACGGAGAGATATTCGCGGCAAGATAGGAAAACAGCCGGGGGATGAGGTGTCTGTCACTGTGGAGACAGTGGAGTAAGTGCAGGGATTTCATATGAACTGATATTTAACTGATAGCTTGCTCGATTTTCAGGGAAAGTTATCCAAGAGAAATGTTTGAAGTAATGAAAAATCTTGGATTGGAGATTAAGGAGCGTTATCCGGGAATATATTATATTAGTGGCAAGCAGGCATTGTTTGATACGCAGATAGTAGTAACAAGACAGCTTGATAAAGAAACACACCGGACATTGCATGTTCTTTCAAAACATGTGAAGGAAGAGGATGTCAGGGTATTTATCAGAGAAGCTGTTCAGATGTCTGAACCAGGTGACAGAAATAATGTAGATGCAGTTCTACAGGTCAGTGTTTCTGCTAATAAGGAGATTTATGAGGCAATAAGGAAGTGCGATAAAGTTATGTGTGATGCATTGAAAGAACTGATGAAGGAAGATTTTGAAGAAACAAAGCAAGAAACCTTGCTGGAAGCAATTAGGAATCTGATGGAAACGATGAAGTGCAGTGCAGAGCAGGCAATGGCGGCGCTGAAAATTCCGGATGCTGAAAAAGGAAAGTATATTGCAAAATTATAAAATCCAACTTATATGCAAAGCTGATTGTCTGGATGGCAGTCGGCTTTTTTGGTATTGTCTGGATGACAAAGTAAACGAATTTGTCTGCTAAAACAGATTTGCGGGATATTTTTGCGCTCATCGCTTGTGTTTCTGCTGCTGTCAGTGATAGAATATTATCTGTAATGAGTTGGAGAGGATTGAGACGATGACGGAAGATATATTATTTTTTTTTGACAAACGTAAGGATGCCCTTCCCCTGTATGAAACGCTGGAAAGCCGGATATTCCGGGAGATAGAGAATGTGCGGGTTAAAGTGCAGAAAAGCCAGATTTCTTTTTACAACAGGCATCTGTTCGCATGCGTTTCATTTGCGGGGCTAAGGAAGAAGAAGGATTGCCCGGAATCTTATATCGTTGTGACGTTCGGACTGGATAAAAGAGTGGAATCCCCGCGGATTGAGGCGGCATCGGAGCCGTACCCCAATCGGTGGACGCATCATCTGCTCATATCGGATGCGGGGGAGATCGACGATGAGCTGATGACATGGATTAAATCGGCGGCAGACTTTTCAGAGAAGAAGTAAGGAAGAGAAAGATTATGAGAAAGAGAGAATATTTACCGCAGATAAAATTATCGGATGCCCAGAAGAAAAAGCTTAATGAGGAAATAAAGGCATTTTATCTGGACGAGCGTGGCGAGGAGATTGGGATGATCGAGCAGATGCAATTGTTGGAGCTGTTTCAGCAAAAGATGGCGCCGATTGTATATAACAAGGCTCTTGATGATGCCAAAATGTGGTACAGGCAGATGATGGAGAATGCAGAGGACGATTATTATGCGTTGTATAAAGACGAGTAGTGGTGTGAAAAATTATATTGCCTTATTTTTCGGAGTGGCGGCGCTCTCAACCTCGGCGATTTTTGTGAAACTGTCAACGGCCCCCTCGCCGGTGACGGCATTTTACCGGCTGCTTTTTACGGCGCTTGCCCTGCTGCCGTTCCTTGTGTTCAGCGAGAGGAACAGAAGAGAGTTTGCATCCTTTGACCGCAGGCAGGTGTCAAGCATCGTCCTGTCCGGACTTTTGCTGGCGGTCCACTATACTATGTGGTTTGAATCGCTGCGTTTTACGTCGGTGTCAAGTTCTACGGTGCTCGTGTCCATGCAGCCGCTTTTTTCCCTGCTCTGGGGATTTTTGTTTTTAGGAGAGAAGGTACGGCCCAGCGCGGTGGCTGGATGCCTGATTGCCATTGCCGGCAGCGCGGTGATCGGATGGGGAGATTTTGCGGTCCGCAGCGCGGCGCTGTTCGGGGATCTGCTGGCGCTTTCTTCTGCCGGGGTAATCAGCCTGTATTTCCTCATCGGGCAGGTGACGAGGAAAAATACAGGGGTGATCGCGTATTCGGTGTTCAGCTATTTCAGCAGCGCGGCGTTCCTTCTTGTATATGCGCTGGTGAGTAAGAATCCGCTTTCCGGGTTCCCGGCGCTGACCTGGTGTTCTTTTCTGGGCTTGGCATTTCTTTCTACCATCGGCGGGCAGTTTGTGTTCAATCTGCTGTTAAAAGATATATCCGCGACGATGGTTTCCATGGGGATTCTCGGGGAGCCGGTGGGAACGTGCATCCTGGCGTTTCTTATTCTGAAAGAAACTATTGCGCCCAGGCAGTTTGCGGGGATTGTCATTATTATGCTTGGATTGTCTTTGTATTTTTTCTATCCGCTGGTAAAAGAGCGGGGGCATTAATAAGTTCAAGGAGGTAGATGGGATGATAGAGGTTTTATTTGGCGAGAGCGAGGCTGCATCCATGAAAGCTGCGAAAAATAAGATAGTTATCGGTGGAGCAGACGGCCCTACGGCTGTATGGATAGCCGGGAAGAAGAGGCCGCCGGAGAGAGGAAGTTTTGAGTGGATTGAGGGAACCGGGGAGGAGGTTGTATGCCTTGGATTTTTGCTGGACATCGGCGATATCCGTATGAGAACGGACAGCAGTTACCGAAAGGATTTAATCTATTCTATGTACGCTCAGGAACAGTGGGGCCGTGATGACGAGGTAGATGAAGAGCTGCGAAATGCGGGGGAGTGTTACTGCATGGAGCTGAAACGGCTTGAAAGGTTTCTTGAGGAGGGCGAGGCAGTTCGGATATGGTACAGCAAAGCTCCGTACTCTCTGTGCGGGTTTTACTTTCTGTGCAGTATTTTGAAAGAATACGGCAATGAAATCCGGGCGGTAAAGCTGCCGGAGCATATCCAGAAAGGGTCGGTCATTCAGTGTTTCCGCAACTGGGGAGAGGTTGCGGCAGAGGAGTTTGCCGAATTTTTGTCAGAGGAGAGGACATTGACCCGGGAGGAAATACGGATGTATGCCAGCTGGTGGCGGGATCTTCAGGAGGATAACAGTCCGCTGCGGGCGGTTGTGAGCGGAAGGGTGACGGGAGTGCCGGAGTCTTTTTATGATTTCCTTATCTGGAAAAGG
The DNA here is from genome assembly GCA_910578455.1 of uncultured Dorea sp. Taxonomy (GTDB): domain Bacteria; phylum Bacillota; class Clostridia; order Lachnospirales; family Lachnospiraceae; genus MD308. Next base: position 23,267 of record CAJTQA010000046.1, on the reverse strand, counting down.
CTCTCTGGGGAGCCGGTTAAAGAGGCAAGGCTGATTGGCGATATCTTGGGGAACTTTCCCATCGGTGTCGGAGACTGGTGGTATGCGAAAAGGATAGAGGCGTTTATCAAGGATGGGAAAATCAAGGTGATTGAAGATTCGGAAAATAAGTATGCGAGGCTGATATGCCTTGCATGACAAGAAGAATGGTGCATAGATGATGGAAAGGGCAATGGTTATCGGGTGTCCGGGGGCAGGAAAAAGCACATTTGCAAAGAGGCTGCATGAGGTGACGGGGCTGCCCTTATATTATCTGGATATGCTGTGGCATAAGCCGGACCGGACTAATATACCGAGGGAGGAATTCGATGCGCGGCTGGAGGAGATCGTGCGAAAGGACAAATGGATCATTGACGGAAATTACCAGCGCACGCTTGAGCTGAGATTAAAAGAGTGCGATACGGTGTTTCTGCTGGACTATCCGCTGGAGGTCTGCCTTGCAGGGGCGCAGTCACGCATCGGGAAAAGGCGCGAGGATTTGCCGTGGCTGGAAACGGAGTTTGACGAGGAGTTTAAGCAGTGGATTAAAGGATTTCCTAAGGAAGAGCTGCCGCGAATCTACAAACTGCTGGAGAAGTATGAAGGTAAGGCGGATATTATAATCTTCAGAGCCAGGAAAGAGACGGAAGATTATCTTGCGGCGTACAGGAATTAAGATGACTATAGATATCATTGCATATCGCTTTGATTTATTGTTTTAGGTACTATAAATGATTTGCATGTCAGGAAATAGCCTGCCTGTGTCCGAGAGGATTTGCAGAGGAGTAAGATTGTGTACAGATTGATTTTTATATTTTGGGGGATTGCAGTTTTTAGTGTGCTTATCCTTATCTTATGGGTATTATGGGATAAAGGGTACGAATCGCCCAGAGTCAGGGCAGGAAAAGAGGGAGAAAAAGAGGCAACAGAGATTATAAAGCGGGTTTTGCGGGAAAATGACATATTGCTTACAAATGTCCGCATTCAATATAAAGAAAAAGAAACGGAATTGGATAATGTTATCATTAATAATAGAGGTGTGTTCATTATTGAGGTGAAGAATTATAGTGGGGTACTGATAGGCGGGGAAAATGACTATGAGTGGACAAAATATAAAGTCAGCAGAGGGGGAAACACTTATGAAAAACAGGTTCGCAATCCAATCAAGCAGGTCAAACGCCAGGTTTACATTCTGTCCCGATTCCTAAAATATTATGGAATCAATGTCTGGATTGATGGCTATGTGCTGTTATTAAATAGAAACGGCCCGGTAGACAGCAGTCTGATACTGGAATCGTATGAGCAGATTAATGAAGCAATACATAAAAGACAGCAGAAAGAGATGAATAAAAAAACTGTTTTAGCTATAAAAGAATTGCTGATGTGAGAGATTGAGAAGGAGAGAAGGAATGCAGCATGAGATTAACGATAATGTGAAGAAGGTAAATACGGTTATTATTCTGATGTTTGCACTCTTTCTGTTCATGCTCGGCGGATGCAGGGCGGAGGATGCCGGGAATGAACCGCAAAAAGGACAGGAACAAAAAAAGGCAGCCTGAGCGCTTTCCTGAGAGGATATGCCTTAAAAGAGGATGGCAGCCTGGGGCATGTCGTCCTTGTGGCAGACGTCTGTGAAAATGAAGAGGGGCAGAAAGCGTTTCTGCTGGCACAGGGGTACATGCCGGCGCAGGAATTCCATCTGCTTAAAAATCCGCTGCATGACGGCGACCCTTGGTATTATGAGCAGGAGGTAAAGTATCCGTTTGCGACGCCGGAGTATAGATTCCCGGAGGGGAGCCTTAAAAGGCTTAATTATCAGGATTAAAAAATCATTGGAAACCGCCGGTTATTTTTTATGGTTGAACGTGGATAGTGAATATGGTAAAATTTAAAGATATATAAAGGAGAGAGGTTATATGGAGAGTTATAAGAAAGAATTTATTGAATTTATGGTTGACAGTGACGTGCTTAAGTTTGGGGAGTTTACATTAAAGAGCGGGCGCAGGTCGCCGTTTTTCATGAATGCGGGGGCTTACGTTACGGGAACGCAGCTCAGAAAGCTTGGGGAGTATTATGCGAGGGCGATTCATGATACGTACGGGCTTGACTTTGACGTGCTGTTCGGGCCGGCTTACAAAGGCATCCCCCTTGCAGTGGCAGCTACTATGGCAATCAGCGAGCTCTATGGAAAGGACATCCGTTACTGCTCTAACAGAAAAGAAGTAAAGGATCACGGCGACACGGGTATTCTCCTTGGGAGCAAATTAAAGGACGGCGACCGGGTTGTCATTATTGAAGACGTCACTACCTCCGGGAAGTCTATTGAAGAGACTTTTCCGATTATAAAAGCGCAGGCGGATGTAGAAGTGAAAGGGCTTATCGTTTCACTGAACCGCATGGAAGTAGGAAAGGGCGGCAGCAAGTCTGCGCTGGATGAGATAAGGGAGCTGTATGGGTTTGGCGCAAGTGCGATCGTCACAATGGAAGAGGTGGTGGAGCATCTGCATAACAAGCCGTGCAGCGGGAAAATCGTGATTGACGATACATTAAAGAAGGCGATTGACGCATATTATGAAGAGTATGGGGTAAAATAGACAGGCGGATTTGAGGAGGTATGGGATATGAATGAGAAAGCGTATAAGACTATGGGCATTACCGGGGCGGCGAATATCGCAGCCGGCATTGTAACGCTGGTGGTGGGGATTGCTGTGGGAGTTATCGCAATCGTCAGCGGCGTACAGTTAAGAAAAGACAGAAAAGGACTTACATTTTAAGAGGATAGTATGAACAGATAAAAGGAGAGCTGTATTTGAACATAAGTGACAAAAAAAGGATACGTTTTGTCGGTAAGATTTTGTTTGTACTTTATATTGTGTTTATCGTATACTTTTTACTGTTTTCTGACTGGTATGGACGGACGGGGGAAACAGAATACCGGTATAACCTGATACTGTTTAAAGAAATAAAAAGGTTTTGGAAATACAGAGAACAGCTTGGCATGTTCGCAACGTTTACGAATTTGTTTGGAAATGTCCTGATTTTTATGCCGTTCGGCTTTTTCATGCCGGTGGCGAGCGGGCATCGGAAATTTTTTTCGGCATTATTTTATAGTTTTGGGCTGAGCCTTTGCGTGGAAACATTTCAGCTGCTGGCGAAGGTGGGCAGCTTTGATGTGGATGACCTTCTTTTAAACACAATCGGCGGAATCGCTGGATATATTATGTATGTGATATGTAATGCAATAAGGAGAAAGTATGTTTATAAACAGGAGAAAAAAGACGGAAGAGGATAAAGCAAAAGAGCTGGCCAAGGCAAGGGCGAAACAGAGGAAAAAGCTGATTAAGACAAAGTATGGCCAAAGGCAGAAAAAACATGCGAAAAAGGGGATACAGTCTTGTCTCCTGGCAGCGGTGACTGCCTTTTTGCTTTTCATGATGCTGAGAGATTCTTTTCTGGCCAGGGGAGATATCAGCCTTATCATCGGCCTTGCCGGATTTGTCGTGCCTGTGATCGCATGGCGCGGGCTTGTATATGCCAGGCGGGGATTCAATGAAAGGGAAAAGAATTACATAACATGCAAGGTAGGGCTTGGCTGTAATGGAGCCATACTTTTGTTTGTATGCATCATATTTGTCAGGGGGCTTTTTTAAATGATTGAAGAAAGATATGAACTTGCAGTCGGCCGGATTCGGGAGATAAGGACGGAACAGACAGTGGATGGAGTGTTTTGCGATTATTTTCAGAAATTGGCTGATTTTGTCATTATGATTGACGAGCTGAGAAATGTGCTTTCAGACGGTTCTTATGACGCTTTGCCTATGGAAGAGCTAAAGAGATGGAACCGGAGGCTGTATTACGATATTTTGCCGGAGCAGTACGAAGAAAGCTATGCCAACCCGGCGTTTGCAGTGCAGGCAATGGGGGAAGGGCACGGCCTGCTCTTAAGTTTCCTGTATGCGGAATTACGGGGGATGATCGTGTACGCGTTCGAGGGAAAGACGGAGTACCTGGATATTTTGATGGAGCTTTTTCTCGAAGTTTATAATCAGTATGAGGAGGGAGCGCCGGAGGCTAAAAATATCCGGGATACTTTGTACTGGTATGCAAGTGATTACTGCGATGTGTTCGTGGCTGACCGCATCCGTGAGCAGATATTGCCGGAGGAGTCGTTTGCCGCAGATATCATACGGGAAAGTGATATTTCGGACTTTCGGTATCTGTACCGGTTCGGAGAGTATGTCAGTGAAAATGAAATAAAGAGCGCGCAATATTTGAGCAGCCTGCCGGAGGAAACCATTCAAAGGATGGCAGATGTATATACGGAAGGGTACCGGACAGGCTTTGTGAATACGGGAAAGAACCTCTCAAAGAAATCTGTGGTGAATATCCGGTATGTCCTTGGATTTGAGCGCGTGGTAAGAAAGGCAGCAGAGAATTTTGAAAAGATGGGCCTTTCGCCGGTTATTTACCGCGCGTCGGTAAGCGCGCTCACTAAGCGCAGGCATATTAAGATTGGCTACTGCGGGGGGAATCCGAATCCTCAATATGATTATGACCACAGAAATGATCAGGCGCTGTTTTTAGACAAGCGGTTTGTGGAGCGCAAGCTTGAGGTCATCCATACCGCCTATGAAAAATATAAAGCGGAGGCGGCTCAGTTTGCGGGGCCGGCGTGTATGGAGGTGTTCGGGGAGAAACCGTTTATTCCGGAGACAAAAGCGGAGGCGGCAAGGCTTACCGAAAAGCAGGAGGAGCTCGCCCTTAAGTTCGACAGCCGCCAGAGCCAGATTACGAATGAATATATCCGCGGGGATGAGAGGAGCTATACGATTATAGCCTGGCCGGTGCCGGAGATTGGGGAAGACTATGAGAAGATCTTTGAGGAGATCATAAAGATTAATACGCTGGATGCAAAGGTCTATGAAAAAGTGCAGCAGACGCTTATTGATGCGTTAGACCAGGGGGATCATGTCCGAATCCTGGGTGCAGGTGAGAACAGGACGGACTTGACGGTTAAGCTTTATGAGCTGTCCGACCCTGAGAAGGAGACGGTTTTTGAAAACTGCGTGGCGGATGTGAATATACCGGTGGGAGAGGTGTTCACTTCCCCGGTGCTGGAGGGAACCAACGGTGTATTGCACGTCAGCAAAGTATATCTTAATGAGCTGCAGTTTAAAGACCTTGAGATTCAGTTTGCCAACGGGATGATTGCAGATTACATCTGCGGTAATTTTGAGCGGGAGCTTGAGAACAAGGAGTATATCCGGGATAATATCCTTCATAAGCATCCGACGCTGGCTCTCGGGGAATTTGCCATCGGAACCAATACGACGGCTTACGCTGCGGCGAAGAAGTACAGGATAGAGGACAAGCTGCCGATTCTTATTGCAGAGAAGATGGGGCCGCATTTTGCAGTGGGGGATACGTGCTATAGCTGGAGCGAGGACGTGAAAGTATATAATCCTAACGGGAAGGAAATTATTGCCAGGGATAATTCGGTATCTGCGCTCCGGAAGGAAGACATATCGAAAGCGTATTTCCACTGTCATACAGATATCACCATCCCTTACGAGGAGCTAAAGAGCATCTCGGTAGTGACAAAGACGGGCGAGGAGATTCTGCTGCTGAAGGACGGGCAGTTCGTGCTGGTGGGAACAGAAGTATTGAATGAGCCACTGAAAATGTAATAAAAAGAAAGGATGAAGAAGACATGCCAAGAGTAGGAATTGTAATGGGCAGTGACTCGGATCTTAAAGTGATGAGCAAAGCTGCCAAGATGTTGGAGAAGTTAGGGATTGACTATGAGATGACGATCATCTCGGCGCACAGGGAGCCGGATGTGTTTTTTGAGTGGGCCAAGGCCGCCGAGGGGAAGGGCATGAAGGTCATTATCGCCGGCGCAGGCATGGCGGCGCATCTTCCGGGGATGTGCGCGGCGCTGTTTCCGATGCCGGTTGTGGGCGTTCCGCTGTCCGGGAAGAACCTTGAGGGAGAGGATGCGCTGCTTTCTATCGTACAGATGCCGCCGGGAATCCCGGTTGCCACGGTTGCCATCGACGGAGGGCTTAATGCCGCGATTCTTGCGGCGAAGATTCTTGCAGTGTCTGACGCAGAGCTTTTGAACAAGCTGAAAGCGTACACCCAGGAGATGAAAGAGACGGTGCAGGGCAAGGCTGCGAAGTTAGATGAGATTGGCTACGAGGCGTATCTTAACAGCTGATTTTGCAGGAATGATAAGAGCAAAAATAAATGTTAAATATAATAAATCGGTTGAGTGAGGATGAATATTATGGATTATAAAAAGGCTGGCGTTGATATTGAGGCGGGTTACAGATCAGTGGAGCTGATGAAAAAGCATGTGAAGGAGACGATGAGGCCGGAGGTATTAGGGGGCCTTGGCGGATTTGCAGGCGCGTTTGACTTAAGCGCCATAAAGGACATGGATGAGCCTGTGCTTTTGTCGGGAACGGACGGCTGCGGAACGAAGGTTAAGCTGGCGTTTGTCATGGACAAGCATGATACAATCGGAATCGATGCGGTTGCCATGTGTGTAAACGACATCGCCTGTTCCGGCGGCGAGCCGTTGTTCTTCCTGGATTATATAGCATGCGGCAAAAATTATCCCGAAAAGATCGCGGATATCGTAAGCGGCGTAGCAGAGGGCTGCAAGCAGTCCGAGTGCGCTTTGGTGGGCGGCGAGACGGCGGAGCATCCGGGGCTTATGCCGGTGGATGAGTACGACCTGGCAGGATTTGCAGTAGGCGTGGCAGATAAGAAAGAGATTATAAACGGACAGGATATAAAGCCGGGAGATGTGCTCATCGGTATGGCATCAAGCGGCGTGCACAGCAATGGATTCTCCCTTGTCCGCAGTGTGTTCGAGATGACGAAGGAATCTCTGGATACATATTATGAGGAGCTGGGGAAGACGCTGGGGGAGGCGCTTATTGCACCGACGAAGATATATGTGAAGGCGCTTAAGAGCATCAAGAACAGCGGCGTGAAAGTAAAGGGATGCAGCCACATCACAGGCGGCGGTTTCTATGAGAACGTGCCCCGCATGCTGCCGGAGGGCGCGCATGCGGTGATCGAGAAGGACAGCTATAAGGTTCCGGCGATTTTTAAGCTTTTGGCGGCGAAGGGCGATATTGCGGAAGAGATGATGTATAACACGTTCAATATGGGTCTTGGCATGGTGATTGCCGTTGCACCGGAGGATAAGGAAAAGACTGTGGCGGCCATTGAGGCGGCAGGCGAGGCGGCTTACGTGGTTGGCCGCATCGAAGAGGGAGAAAAAGGAGTTACATTATGTTAAATATAGTCGTGCTGGTGTCCGGAGGCGGAACGAACCTGCAGGCGATTATTGACGCCGCATCGTCCGGTGAGATTACCAATACGAGGATTGCCGGGGTTATCAGCAACAATAAAAATGCCTATGCGCTGGAGCGGGCAAAAAATCATGGAATTAAGAGCCTTAGCATTTCCCCGAAGGATTTTGCGTCAAGAGCAGAGTTCAATAAAAGCTTTCTGGAAGCAGTGGACGGGCTCAAGCCGGACCTGCTTGTGCTTGCCGGGTTCCTTGTAGTGATTCCGCCGGAGATGATTGAACGGTATCGGAACCGGATCATAAATATCCATCCGTCTCTGATCCCGTCTTTCTGCGGAACAGGCTATTACGGCCTTAAGGTGCATGAGGCGGCGCTCGCCAGGGGAGTGAAGGTTGTGGGCGCAACGGTGCATTTTGTGGACGAAGGAACAGATACAGGCCCTATCATCCTGCAAAAGGCGGTGGATGTAGAAAAGGGCGATACGCCGGAGACTTTACAGAGGCGGGTCATGGAGCAGGCTGAGTGGAAGATCCTGCCCCAGGCGATTGACATGCTGGCAAATGGGAAAGTTAAAGTGGAGAGCGGAGTTGTGAAAGTGGTTGAGGACGATAATTAGGAGGAAACGAAGATGAATGTATTGATTGTCGGGAGCGGCGGAAGAGAGCATGCGATCGCGTACTGCGTGGCAAAAAGTGACAAAGCGGATAAGATTTACTGTACGCCGGGCAATGCCGGGATTGCGGAGTACGCGGAGTGCGCGCCGATAGGAGCTATGGAGTTTGAAAAAATCGTGGCATTTGCAAAGGAAAAGTCAGTTGACCTTGTGATCGTGGGGATGGATGACCCGCTGGTGGGCGGTCTTGTGGACGAGCTGGAGGCGGCAGGCATCCGCACTTTCGGGCCGAGGAAAAATGCGGCGGTCTTAGAGGGCTCAAAGGCATTTTCCAAGGATCTGATGAAAAAATACAATATCCCGACGGCTGCATATGAGAATTTTGCCGATGCGGACAAGGCTCTTTCTTATCTTGAGACGGCGAAGTTTCCGATTGTTCTCAAGGCAGACGGGCTTGCCCTTGGAAAGGGCGTGCTAATCTGCAGTACCCTTGAGGAGGCGAAAGAGGGCGTTAAGACGATCATGCTGGATAAGAAGTTCGGCTCTGCGGGCAATGAGATGGTTATCGAAGAGTTTATGACAGGGCGTGAAGTGTCCGTGCTTTCCTTTGTGGACGGCAACACGATCAAAACTATGACCTCGGCTCAGGACCACAAGCGTGCGGGAGACGGAGACACCGGGCTTAACACCGGAGGGATGGGAACATTTTCACCGAGCCCGTTTTACACAAAGGAAGTGGAAGAATTCTGCGATAAACACATCTATCAGGCTACTGTGGACGCTATGAAGGCAGAGGGAAGGCCCTTTAAGGGAGTCATCTTCTTCGGGCTTATGCTCACGGAGGAAGGGCCGAAGGTGCTGGAGTACAACGCAAGGTTCGGTGATCCGGAGGCACAGGTAGTCCTTCCGCGGATGAAAAATGACATTCTTGAAGTTGTGGAGGCATGTATTGACGGCACATTGGATAAAGTGAATCTGCAGTTTGAGGATAATGCGGCAGTATGCGTCGTCCTTGCGAGCGAAGGGTATCCGGTGAGTTACGAGAAAGGCCTTCCAATCTCCGGGCTTGAGGAGTTTAAAAAGCACGACGGGTATTACTGTTTCCATGCCGGAACAAAGCTTGCCGATGGAAAGCTTGTGACAAACGGCGGGCGTGTGCTCGGCATCACAGCGAAGGGCAAGGATTTAAAAGAGGCGAGAGCCAATGCATATGCGGCAACCGAGTGGGTGCAGTTCGATAATAAGTATATGCGGCATGATATCGGGAAAGCAATTGATGAGGCATAAAAAGAGCTGGGCTGTTGTTTCGGTAGATAAATCATCTACCGAAGCAACAGCCCTTGTTAAAAATTATAACGGTATTATTATATCATCTTTTCTGTTACATGGGTCTTGAAAAACTGTATCAACGGCCCGTTAAACAGTGCGTTGCACACAGTTCCGATCCCGATGATCAGCCCCAGCTTTCCGCCGGACATCAGGCAGAATGCCACGCCGACGATGACGACGGTCACATCGCTGATCACGCGGGCTTTGTCATATTTAAGCTTGCTGTGCGTCAGCTCTTCGATAATGATCCCCACTGCGTCATAGGGGGCGATGCCCATATCTGCCACCATGTACAGCGCTACGCCAAAGCCTGCGAAGAGCATGCCGATAATGAGCGCTACGATGCGTAAGGGCAAAGACATCTCAACTTTTAAAATATCCTGGAACAGCCAGCAGATAAAGTCGGCAAGATATCCGACGCATACCATGTTGACGATAGTTCCAAGGCCGATGCAGCGGCGCACGGTGAAGAAAATAACGACCAATATAACCGCGTTCATAATAAGCTGCCATGTGCCGAAGGACATTCGGATAAAGCCGCTGATGCCAAGATTCATGCAGGTGAAGGCATCGACGCCGAATTCGCTCAGCCGGAAACTGCCGACGCAGATTCCGATGAACAAAATGCCGACGAGCATCATAATAATCCGTTTCATATAGTTTTTGCTTGTTGAATCCATAATCTTATGCTCCTGCCGAATAGAATTAAATTGACAATTCGTTTTCCGCCTTTAATATAAACAGCCCGGAATCAAAGTCACATACGGGGATTTCCTGCCCAGCGTTGATGCTGGTAGTAATAAGCCCCGCGTTCATAAGCTCGTCTCCGTAATGGGTTCTGCCATCCACGGAATTGCTGTAACGGAAATCAGGGTTCAGGCCTTTAAGGAAAAGCCTGGAAAACGGCATGTTGGCTCCGTTCAGAATCTTGTAAACACCGACAATTGTTTCTTTCTTATCATCGCTTACAACCATCCACGCGGTAGTGCCATCCCCCTCAAAGGGGCTTTTTAGCCGGTAAAATGTGCCGAACTGGAACAGACGGCGGTACTGTTTCATGAACTTTATCTGTTCCTTAACTTCCTCCTGCTCATCCTCTGTCAGTTTGTTTAGATCCAGCTCATATCCAAATGTTCCGAAGTATGCAACATTTGCCCTTGTGTGAAGGGGGGTGTATCGGAATACCTGGTGGTTAGGCGTTACGGACACATGGCTTCCCATGCTGCTTACCGGGTAGCAGTATGAGGTGCCGTACTGGATTTTTAGCCGTTCGGCTGCATCTGTGTCGTCGCTTGTCCATCCTTGCGGCGCATAGTAGAGGAGGCCCGGGTCAAAGCGCGCTCCGCCGCTTGCACAGGATTCAAAAAGCACTTTCGGGAATTTTGAAGTCAGCCTTTCGTAAAGGTCGTAGACTCCCAGGATGTACCGATGGAACACTTCGCCCTGCCTGTCGGCGGGGAGCGCGGCGCTGTAACATTCTGTAATGCTGCGGTTCATATCCCATTTTATGTAAGAGACTTTTGCCTCGCTCAATATCTTTTCCATCATCTCATAGATGCAGTCTACAACCTCTGTCCTGGAAAAATCCAGGACATACTGGAAACGCCCGTGGGAAGAGGATCTGTCCGGAACCTTTAAAATCCAGTCAGGATGTTTGCGATAAAGGTCGGAATCTTTATTTACCATTTCCGGCTCAAACCAGAGGCCGAACTTCAAACCGATATCCTCGATTTTCTGAGCAAGCCCGGTAATGCCTTCCGGCAGGAGACCTGGGTTTGCGACCCAATCGCCCAGCCCTGCTTTTTCATGGCGGCGTCCGCCAAACCACCCGTCATCCAGAACAAAAAGCTCAACCCCGCATGACTTTGCTTTTGAGGCAATCTCCATAAGGCGTTCTTCTGTAAAATCAAAGTAAGTCGCCTCCCAGTTGTTGATAAGAATCGGACGAGCCTTGTCTTTCCAGTACCCTCTTGCAAGCCTTGTCTGGTACAGCTTGTGGAAAGTCTGGCTCATATGGTTTAATCCTTTGTCGGTATATACCATGACAGCCTCGGGTGTCTGGAATGTTTCGCCCGGCTCTAGTTTCCAGTCGAACCAGTGCGGGTGGATGCCGAGGAGGATCCTCGTCTCATCGTGGGTGCTCACTTCAGCCTGGGCGAGGAAATTTCCGCTGTATACAAGGCTGAAACCGATAGCCTCCCCCTGGAATTCTGTAGCGTCTGGGCGCTTTAATATGACGAAGGGGTTGTGGTTGTGGGAGGAATGTCCGCGCACGCTCCCTACGGACTGGATTCCCTGTTCAAGAACTCTTGTCTTCATGTGCCGTTCCCTGCCCCATGCCCCGGAGAAATGGACGAATTCATAATTGCGGTCCGGCAGGTCCATGCAAAGGCTCATGGCCCTTGAAAGATGCAGGTCTTCTGGGCCTTCGTTCATAAAAGCAGCGCTTCTCGCGATGATTCCGCCCTCTGAGAAAATGGTGTAAAAGAGCTTTAACATAAGGCCGTTTACCGGATCTTTCAAAATCAGCGTCAGTGTCTGGGCCTCGCTGTCATCCTCGGTGTAGGTTGCAGGAAGGCCGGGAAGGCAAGGCTTTCCTTTTTGTATCAGAAAGCTGTCATACCGGAAATCAGAGATACGGCTTCCGTTTTTATGGATGATCTCAGCTGCCGGATCCCTGTAATCCGTGGAACCGAACACGCCATATTCCTGGCTGATATGTTCCAGCGTATAATCGCCGTCATTCTCATAGAGGTAAGAGGTCATAGGGCGGAAGGAGAATTCCAGGAGATGGGAAAAATCTTCTGAATGATGGATCTTCCTGCCGAAGTACAGCTGCGCCATCTGGCCTCTGGGAAGAACAGTCATGATGTAGCTGACAGAATCATTGCACAAGTGAAAGGTGCGTGTCTTTTCATTAAATAGAATGCTCATTGCAAATTCCTCCGAATAGAAAATAATTGATTTGAGTATAGAGAAAAATATTATAAAATCATAGAAGCATATGTTGGATAAAACAGTCAGAATGTTAAAAGGCTATAGGAGAATCCTACGGCCTTTTGGGGATATCAGGGCTTGCCTTATTTGTTTTAAGTATCTCTCTGCGGTACCGGGAGGGTGCCTCCCCCTTTTTTGCCTTGAATACTTTGGAAAAAATCAAAGGGTCGGTATATCCGCAGGACAGGGCAATGCTCTCAATAGACAGCTCCGTTACCGTCAGCAGCTCCGCTGCGCGGGAGATGCGGTAATTGGCAAGGTAATCCTGCGGGGATACGCCAAGGCTGGACTTGAAGAGGGTATACAGGTAGCTCCGGTTGATGCAGACATAGTTTGCGATGTCCGATACGTGAATCGGGAAGGAATAGTTGTTCTGTATAAACTCTACGGCCTGGAGGACATACGGGTTCTCTCCATTCTGAAGGACGGCGGGGTTTACGTGGATATCCCGGGTGAGGATGGAGAAGAACTCATACAGGAGGCTCTGGAGCAAAAAGCGGTTGGTAGTTGTTGAAATGTTATTTTTTAACATATCCCTGACAATCCTCTCCAGATGTTTCCCGTAAGCACAGCCAAATACGGGGTGCTGTCGGTCAAGACCCATGTCTTTCAGATATTTTTCAGCATTATTTCCGCCGAATCCAATCCATATATATGTCCAGGGGTCTTTTGCGTCCGCTCTGTAAAAAGTCTGTATCTGGGGTTCAATCAGAAAACCGTACCCGGATTTCAGCCGGTATTCATTTTTTCCTACCCGGTAAATTCCTTTTCCCTCCAGAACGTAGTGAATCAGGTAATTCGGCCGGACAGAAGGGCCAAAGCTGTGGCCGGGCTCGCATCTGGCGTAACCGCAGTAGCACAGATATATATCCGTGAATTTTCTGTCTGTTAATTGCAGTACATAGGAATCTTCCATATTAATCCACCTTATGCCTTAAAAGTCTGTAAATATGCAGTGATCAATAGTTTCCAAGTTTTCCCAGATATTTGTCAATGCGCCTCAGCCTCTTGTCGATGCCCCTCACTTTGTGGCTGATCGTCTCAAGAAGCGCTTCCGCAATAAACTGGGGCCCCACCATCGAGTTGAAGAAAGAATTGCTGTCCACGGAGACCGTAAACAATGCCGTGGCATAGGAGGCCAGGAGCGCGCTCGGCTTGTCGGTGATAACAATGACTTTCGCCCCCGCATCATAGGCCATCTGGGCGGTAATCTCATCGACAGAAGAATACCGCGGGAAACTGAACGTTACCAGGCAGTCTTCTTTGGAGATGTTGCACATATGGTCAATAGGGCTTAATGCAGTCGTGTTTGTCATCACGACATGCGGAATCATTTGCTTTAAATATAAAAGAAAATAGTCGCACAGGCAGGTGTTGCCGCGGGAGGCGGCAAGGTACTTGCGCTTGCTGGATATTATGATATCGGCAGCTTCTTCAAATAAGTCCAGTGGATTGTTGACGAACACAGTTTCCATGTTCTTTGCGGCAATCTTAAAATGCCGTTCAATGTAGTCGGTATCGCTGCTGAGTTTTGTCTGCTGGGCTATTCTCTGAGAAGGAATCGTGATTGAGCTGGAGATACTTAAAACTTTGTCCTGATAATCTTTTCTCAGAGATTTCTGAAACGCCATAAACCCACTGTAGCCAAGGGAGCGGCTGAAACGGATGACGGAAGATTCGCTGACGCCGAGCTGTTCGGCGATTTCCGTGGAAGTCATAAAGCATGCGTCCGCGGAATTGTCCAGTATGTATCGGGCAATCATCTTCTGCGTTTTTGTCAAAGTGGCGTTGTTGATGGCTTCTCTTAATTCTTTCATAAGGGCACCTCCATATATAATCATATTTAACCATGAATTACCTTAATATGCAAGTAAATTGTAGATACAATTGCAACAAAATTGCAATAATTCAAATTTTTGTGAAAAAAATAACTTTTATTGCATATTAGAAAGAGGTGTGTTAGTATTTTTTTAGAGACAAATGAATAATATTGTTCATGAATAAAATTGTATGAAAAATATTATTCATCAAAAGGAGAGGGCTGTTTGAAGATGGTCCGTGGACGATTTCATAATTATTTAGGAGGTAGATTCCAGTGAAAGTAGGATGCGTAAAAGAAATCAAGAACAATGAATTCCGTGTAGGCATGACGCCGGATAACGTAAAGAGCTATGTGGGCGCAGGACATGAAGTTTATATCGAAAAGGGCGCGGGCGTAGGTTCCGGATTCATGGATGATGAATATGAAGCGGCAGGCGCAAAGATGATTGACGCGGCAAAAGAAGTATGGGATACTGTTGAGATGATGATTAAGGTTAAAGAGCCGCTGCCGGAAGAGTATCCATTGTTCCACGAAGGCCTCATCCTCTATACATATCTTCACCTCGCAGCAGACAAGCCGCAGACAGACGCGCTTCTCGGCGCTAAAGTAAAGGGCGTTGCCTACGAGACATTGTTTGACCCAAGGAACGGCGGGCTGCCGCTTCTTGCTCCGATGAGCCAGATCGCAGGACGTCTTTCCATTCAGGAGGGTGCTAAGTACCTTGAGAAGACATTCGGCGGAGAGGGCGTTCTCCTTGCAGGCGTTCCGGGAACTCCGAAGGCTAATATCGTAATCCTCGGCGGCGGTAATGTTGGAACGAACGCATGTAAGATCGCTGTAGGCATGGGCGCTAACGTAACGATTATGGATATCAGCATTCCGAGGCTGGCTTACCTTGACGACATCTTCGGAGCACGTATCCAGACATTGGTTTCTACAGATGCTAATATAGAGAAAGCAGTTAAGGAAGCTGACCTTGTAATCGGTTCTGTGCTGATTCCTGGAAAAGCAGCTCCGAAACTTTTCAAGAAGAAATATCTCAAGGAGATGAAACCGGGCGCTGTATTCGTTGACGTTGCAGTTGACCAGGGCGGATGCGGTGAGACGACGAAGGTTACTTACCATGATGATCCGATCTTCGTAGTTGACGGTGTTGTTCACTACTGCGTAGGCAATATGCCTGGAGCAGTTCCGAGAACATCCACCATCGCACTTACTAATGCTACATTAAGCTATGGACTTCAGATTGCTAATAAGGGTCTGGAGCAGGCTTGTAAAGATAATGACGTTATCTACTCCGCAATCAACACTTATGACGGAAAGCTCACATGCAAGAACGTTGCTGACAGTTTCGACTGCTATGAGTATGTAGATATCAAGTCTATCGCTAACTAAGACGTTTTCCTAACTTAATTCCTTCAAAGTTGCGAAAGGAGCTTACAATTTAGGTTGTAAGCTTCTTTTGATTGTGTTATAGTGTATCTGGCACATTAGAACAGAAGAAAAGGTGGTATAATGTACATAGAGATTGATTTTAACAGTGACGAGGCAATATATGTCCAATTGCAGAATCAGATCATCATGGGGATAGCCATGGATTTGCTGCGGGAGGGGGATGCCCTGCCGTCGGTGAGGCGGCTGGCGGACACTGTGGGGATTAACATGCATACTGTAAATAAGGCGTACAGCATTTTGAAACAGGAAGGGTTCATACAGCTTGACAGGCGCAGAGGAGCTGTGATCGCTCTTGATATTGATAAGGCGGAGGCTCTCCTTAAGATGAAAGCGCAGCTCAGGGTGATGCTGGCAAAGGGGTTCTGTAAGCAGATATCCCGGCAGGATGTACATTCTCTTGTGGATGAAATATTTGACGAGTATAGAAAGGATTAATGCTATGGAATATACACAACAGGCAAAAGAGGCGCTGCAGATTGCACAGGCAGCTGCAAAGGAATTGAACCACCCTTATGTGGGAACCGAGCATCTTCTGATCGGGCTGCGTAAAGTATACACAGGCGTCGCCGGGCAGATACTGGCGGCAAATGGGGTGGATGAGGAGAACATACGAAAGATTGTTGATGAGCTTGTATCGCCCTCGGGCGAGGTGCCGGTGGTGCATAACCCAAAGTATAGCCCGCGGCTTGAATGTATCCTGGAAGAGAGCCGGGAGGAGGCACAGAAGGAGCGTGCGGAAAAGACAGGAACAGAACACATGCTCCTTGTTCTCTTGCGTGATGTGGAGTGTGTCGCGACAAGGATGCTTATTACGCTTAACTTAAATGTGCAGAAGATGTTCCAGGAAGTTCTGGCGGTAATCGGGATCAGCCCAAAGGAGTACCAGGAGGAGATGCAGCAGGCAGGCCCGGGAAGAAAGGGCGGTATTTTAGAGCAGTACGGAACCGACTTGACGGAACTTGCAGCGGAGGGCGGGCTTGACCCGGTCATTGGGCGTGAGGCTGAGATAAACAGGCTGATGCAGATCTTAAGCAGAAGGACGAAGAACAATCCCTGCCTGGTGGGCGAGCCGGGCGTGGGAAAGACGGCTGTCATCGAGGGGCTGGCCAGGAAGATTGCGGCGGGTGCAGTGCCGGACAGCATGAAAGAACGAAAGGTATATACGATGGATCTTGCGGGCATGGTAGCAGGCTCCAAGTACAGAGGCGAGTTTGAGGAACGGATGAAGGGGCTTATCCGGGAGGTAAAAGCGCTGGGAAATATCATCCTTTTCCTTGATGAAGTGCACACTATCATCGGGGCCGGGGGAGCAGAGGGAGCCATTGACGCCTCTAATATACTAAAGCCATCCCTGGCGCGGGGGGAACTGCAGCTCATCGGGGCGACGACAGTCACGGAGTACCGCAAGTATATCGAGAAAGACGCCGCGCTGGAGAGAAGGTTTCAGCCGGTGACGGTCGAGGAGCCGACGCAGGAGGAATGCCTTGACATCCTGCAGGGACTGAGGGAAAAGTATGAGGAGCATCATCATGTGGAGATAGAAGAAGATGCCCTGAGAGCCGCGGTGAATCTTTCCGGCCGTTACATTAACGACCGTTTCCTGCCGGACAAAGCATTGGATGTGCTGGATGAGGCATGCTCAAAAGTAAGCCTTAAGAGCTTTAAATCCCCGGAGAACCTCTCGGAGCTGGAAACATTGCTCTCAAAGCAGCGGGAGGAGATTGAAACCTCAATCCGCAGGGGGGATATGGCGCAGGCATCTGTGTGGAAACAGGAAAAAGAAAAGACGGAGAAAAAGCTGATACAGTCAAGGAAACGTTTTGAGAAGAGATGCCAGAAAAGAAATATGGCGGTAAAAGAGGAAGATATTGCGGATGTTGTATCTCAATGGACGAAGATCCCGGTGCAGCGGCTGCAGGAATCCGAGAGCGCAAGGCTCCAGAGGCTGGAGCAGACGCTTCACAAAAGAGTTATTGGCCAGGAAGAGGCGGTTACTGCGGTTGCCAGGGCAGTGCGGCGCGGGAGGGTCGGGCTTAAAGATCCGAAACGTCCGATCGGCTCTTTCCTGTTCCTCGGACCTACCGGAGTCGGGAAGACGGAGCTTTCAAAAGCGCTTGCCGAGGCATTATTTGGAAAAGAGGATTCCATGATTCGCGTTGATATGTCCGAGTATATGGAGAAACACAGCGTTGCGAAAATGATCGGATCGCCTCCGGGATATGTGGGGCATGACGACGGGGGGCAGCTGAGCGAGCGCGTCAGGAGGCACCCGTATTCAGTGCTTTTGTTCGATGAGATAGAGAAAGCCCACCCGGATGTGTTCAATATCCTGCTTCAGGTTCTGGATGACGGGCATATTACGGATTCCCAGGGACGGAAGGTCGATTTCCGGAATACGGTCATTATCATGACGTCCAATGCGGGGGCGCAGGCGATTATAGATCCGAAAAAGCTGGGCTTTAATGCAAGGGAGGACGCGGCAGGAGATTATAAGCGAATGAAGGGCAATGTCTTGAACGAGATCAAGCTTATCTTCCGTCCTGAATTCCTGAACCGGATCGATGAAATCATCGTCTTCCACCCGCTTGGCAAGGCAGAGATGAAAAAAATCGTGACCTTAATGTGCCGGGATGTCGTAAAGAGGGCAAAGGAGCAGCTTGATATCAGCTTTACAGTCAGGGATTCCGTAAAGGAATTTATCTTGGAAAAGGGCATGGATAAAAAGTATGGCGCGCGTCCTTTGAGACGGGCAATCCAGACCTGCCTGGAAGATAAGCTTGCGGAAGCAGTGCTTTCCGGGGAGATAGAAAGAGGCTGTGAGGTGGCGGCAGGAATCTCTAAAAAAGAAATAAAATTTGTGCGAAAGACTACAAAATAAAGTGGTTTTAAGGTATACTGTACAAAAGGACAAAGCAGCGTTGCGCTGTGTATTATGTACAAATATAGGAGGATAAATAAGTGGCAGCAGTGAAAGAACTTTTGAGGGCAGAGGCAGACGGAACACTTAGTTTTGGCGATTATACCTTGGGCGGCAAGACGAAACTGGATGGTTTTGAGTTTCAGGGAAACGTATACAAAGTAAAGACGTTTTCTGAGATTACGAAACTTGAAAGGAACGGGATGTTCGTATACGAATCAGTTCCGGGAACGGCGGTTGAGAACTTTAAAGCATCTGAGAAAGAAGTGTCATTTGGGGTATCGGGAGACAAGGACGCGCAGTTTACCCTTGAGCTGGAGGCGGACAGTCAGTATGTTGTATATATGGACGATGTAAATGTAGGAGACATCTCTACAAACTTAAGCGGAAAGCTCAGCGTGAGCGCGGAGCTTGTGCCGGACAGAAATGTGACAGTCAGGATCATTAAAAAATAAATGCCATAAGACTTTCAAAGAGGGCTGCGCTGCTGCAGCCCTTTTTTGGAAACGCAGCAAAGACGTACTGGGGAAACGAGGAGAGATGAGATGGCGAAAGCAAAGAAAAGCGTGTTTTTCTGCCAGAATTGCGGGCACGAGGAGCGTAAGTGGCTTGGGCAATGCCCCATGTGCAAAGAGTGGAATACATTTGTGGAAGAAAAAGTGACATCAGCTAAAACGGATGATGTAAAGGGACGCCGGTCGGCAGAACCCGTCAGCCTGAAAGATGTTTCTGCCGGCGAGGATGAGAGGATCCGGACAGGGATAGAAGAGCTTGACCATGTATTAGGAGGAGGAATCGTGCCGGGCTCGATGGTGCTGGTAGGGGGCGATCCGGGAATCGGGAAGTCAACCCTGCTGCTGCAGGTGTGCCGGAAACTTGCGGGCATGAAAAAGAAGGTTCTGTACATTTCCGGGGAGGAGTCGCTGCGTCAGATCAAGCTGAGGGCGAACCGCATGGGTGATTTTGATGAATCCATGTATCTGCTCTGTGAGACAAATCTTGGCGTGATCCGGGATGTGATTGAAAAATATAATCCAGAAATTGCCGTTATAGACTCTATCCAGACGATGTACAATGAAGAAGTGGGCTCTGCGCCGGGAAGCGTGTCGCAGGTGCGGGAGTCTACGAATGTGCTGATGCAGCTTGCAAAGGGACTTAATATCTCTGTCTTCATCGTAGGCCATGTGACAAAAGAAGGAACGGTGGCAGGCCCCAGAGTGCTGGAGCATATGGTAGACACAGTCCTTTACTTTGAGGGCGACAGGCATGCATCTTACAGGATCCTGCGGGGTGTGAAAAACCGTTTTGGCTCCACCAATGAAATCGGCGTGTTCGAGATGCAAAAGAGTGGGCTGGAGGAAGTGAAGAATCCGTCGGAGTTTATGCTTAGCGGGAAACCGGAGCATGCGTCCGGCTCGGTTGTAGCCTGCGCTATGGAAGGGACCCGTCCGATGCTCATGGAGATCCAGGCGCTGATCTGTAAAAGCAACTTTGGGATGCCTAGAAGGACGGCGGCGGGGCTGGACTATAACCGGGTGAATCTTTTGATGGCTGTCCTGGAAAAGAGGCTGGGGCTGCCGCTCTCTAACTACGATGCGTATGTAAATATTGCCGGGGGCATCCGCATGAACGAGCCGGCGGCTGATCTGGGGATTGTGATGGCGATTGTTTCCAGCTATAAGAACAGGCCGTTTCCTGAAGATACCATTGTATTCGGGGAAGTGGGCTTAAGCGGGGAAGTGCGTGCCGTGACCATGCCGGAACAGCGGGTGGCGGAAGCGAAAAAGCTTGGCTTTAAGACATGTATCATGCCGGAGGTGTCGGTAAAGGGGGCAGATAAGGATGCCGGGATTGAGATAATCGGCGTGAAATCGGTAAACCAGGCAATCAGCCTGATATAGAGAGGCTATTGGGGATACATACCAGAAGAATGATTCAGCCATGCGGCATTTCAGTGCCTGCATGGCTGAAATTATATTATGGGGCTATCTGCTCTCCAGCAATTTTTCTACGCTTACAAGCTTTACGCAGAGGATGAAGATTTCCACTGCCAGTTTCAGCTCCTGCACGGTAGGATAAGACGGGGCAATCCGGATATTGCTGTCTCTCGGGTCTTTTCCGTAAGGGAAGGTGGCGCCTGCCCCTGTCATGACAAGCCCTGCCTCTTTCGCCTTTGCGACAATTTTCTTGGCGCATCCCTCCATGGAATCAAAAGAGATGAAATAACCGCCTCTTGGAGTGAGCCAGGAGCCGATGCCAAGTCCTCCAAGCTCCCTCTCAAGGGAAGAGAGCACGATGTCAAACTTGGGGCGCATAATGTCTGCATGCCGTTTCATATGGTTTACCATGCCGGAGATATCTCCGAAATAGCGGGCATGCCTTAACTGGTTCACCTTGTCATGGCCGATGGTCTGTATCCGCATCTGCCGGCGGATTTCCTCCAGGTTGTCGTCCGATGCGGCGATTGCGGCGATTCCTGAACCTGGGAAACTGATTTTTGAGGTGGAGGAAAACTTGTAGACCATGTTGGGATTCCCCTCTTTTTTGCACTCCATCAATATCTCGATGAGATAGTCCTGCTTGTCGCCGTACAGGTGATGGATTCCGTATGCGTTATCCCAGAAGATGCGGAAGTCCTCTGCCGCCGGTTTCAGAGCTGCAAAGCGGTGGACGGTTTCATCGGAATAGGTGATGCCCTGCGGATTGGAATACTTCGGAACGCACCAGATCCCCTTGATGGACGGGTCGGAGCTTACCAACTGTTCGACAATGTCCATGTCGGGGCCGGTATGAGTCATAGGCACGTTCACCATTTCGATTCCGAAATATTCCGTAATGGCAAAGTGTCGGTCATAACCTGGAACCGGGCACAAAAATTTTACTTTGTCCAGCTTGCACCAGGGAGTGCTGCCTAAGACTCCGTGCGTCATACAGCGGGAAATGGTATCAAACATAACGTTCAGGCTGGAATTTCCAAAGATTACGATATTATCTTTCGGAACTTCCATCATGTCGGCTAAAAGCTGCTTTGCCTCCCGGATGCCGTCCAGTACGCCGTAATTGCGGCAGTCCACGCCTTCTTCGCAGATAAGGTCGGAGTCGCTTTTCAGGACGTCCATCATCTCCATGGAAAGATTGAGCTGCTCTGCCGACGGCTTGCCCCGGGACATGTCTAAGGACAGCCCCTTAGCTTTCTCTTCCGTAAACTGTTTTTCAAGTTCTGTCCTCAGTTCTGATAACTCCTCTTTCGACAATTCGCTGTATGCTGCCATGTTAAATAACCTCCATATCTATTCTTAGACTCAATGTCAATATTCTACCATATTTTGACGGAACGTCAACAGTTTCCTGCAAAAATAATATAAAAATATAAATAATATGGTGGTTTGATTGTAAATATGAAATTAATGATAATAAATAATGCAAAATGGTAAGCGGCAGATATCTGCGGGCAATGTGAAATCATGTAAAACGAAATAAAAGTAGAAAAGCAAAGAATTGACAGAAAATCAACATTATATCGAGAAAGATAATTGATAATTATATGGAAGTTTGTTATAATATTATCAGCGATTTTTAACTACATAATAAGTATGAAGGAGAGCAAAGTTATGAAGAAAAGAACAAGTAAGATCGTATCAATTCTGCTTGCTTTCGCACTCATCGTATCAGCAGGCGACGTAGTGCGCGCTGAGGACGTGGACGAGCAGAGGACGCAGACACAGGAGATGGCAGAGCCACAGGAACCGGAGGCGGAAACGACAACGGAACCGGAGTCAGAGCCGAAGGAGGAAGAGCCTGACATAACAGTTGCCCCGCCGGAAGAGGAAACGGCAGAGAGCGAGGCTCCCGAGGCAGAGGAAAAGAAGGATGAGGATGTAAAGGCAGAGGACGAGGTTCAGGATGAAGTGGAAGAGACTGTTGAGGCAGCTCCGGAGGTAGAGATCGGGGCAGAAGAGGCAGAGGATATTTCGGAGCCGACAGAGTCGCTGGAAACGAAAGAGCTGACTAAAAGGGCGGATGGAAAGTATTATGATTCTGTGCTGGTTTCATTCCCTGCTAAAGGAGTAGTTTCCATAACGGCCACTTGTACGGCAGGCAATTTTAATTTTGGGGTTTTTACAGATAAGGAATTAATGACAAGGGCAAGTACGCTGTCCTATGATGCGCCCGGTTATGTAAGTGCGTCTACGCGTACAGCGACTAAGGTTTTTAATATACCGGCCGGTCGCGGATATTATATTGGAATTTATACAACGCAAGAGAATACAACGTACAATCTCAGCTATACGTATTACAATGGTTCCGATAGAGCTATTGGAAATAATCAGCCAATAGCAGTAGGACAGAGAGATGCCCAGACAAATTATTTCTCATTTAAAGCTCCGTATACCGGATATTTAAGAGTTCAGGGGGATCCATCAAATCACAAAGTAATCTTGTGTGATGCATCGAAAAGAGCCTTGTCCGGAGCCTCGTATTTGGGAAATGTTCCCACATATGGAGTGGCAAAAGGAAAGACATATTATATCCGAGTTGATGCCAGATTTAACAGTAAGGGCGCATATGTTCTAAATGCTGTAAACAGCAAGATTTCCGAGAAGAGCGGAAAGACAAAGAAAAAGGCGGTAACTATCAAGAAAAAGAAAACAAAGAGCGGAATTATTGAGTCGGGAAAGAACAGTAAACAGGCAGATTGGTACAAATTTAAGCTGACAAGCAAGAAGAAAGTGAATGAAAACGCTAATCCCCCAGCTATGCTGGGGAGAATAGAGTAAGCAGAAGCGA
>CAJTQA010000045.1 GCA_910578455.1 uncultured Dorea sp. | reverse complement strand
TATTAGGAAAAAATAGATAGAGTGTTTGCTATTTTCAGTTTCTTGTAGTATAATCTATAACAGATTATAAGGCGAGGAGGCAAAAGATACAAATGAAATGTCCGGTATGCGGTCAGCAGTTGAGACCAGGAAAGAAAGATCCTAATTATTTATTGTGCTATAATTGCAAGAAAAAATACAAAGCGCCACAGAGTGAGACAGTAAAAGAGGAGGCCAAAAGCCCGAAAAAAAGCGCGCCGAAACAGGGAGCAAAAAGTTCCAGGAGCAGTGCGTCATCCCAGAAGGTAAGGAAGACAAGAGACAGAGACGACGAGGATGAACAGAGGTATTCGAACCTTCCGCCAAAGAAGGTTCGGGATAAGCGGGAAGAAGAGATGCGTAGGGCCTACGATGAGATGCTTGCGGTAGGCGACGGCAGAAGCAAAAAGAAGAAGGCAAATACTAAGAAGCGCCAGAGAGATTACGAAGATGATTATTATGATGACGAATATGATGATTATGATGATGACAAAGTGTCAAAAGCGCCGATTATCATCCTTGGAATTGCGATTATAGTAGTTGCGGCAGCTATTGCGTATCTTTTGTTTTTTAAATAAGTTTCGGATAACTACAGCGTATCTGATATGCGGGTCGGGAGGTTTCCCGACCCGTTTTTTGCACATCTTTGGCATATTCTCATACAATAATATTGCAAATATTTATGAAGGGAGAATCATATATGCCAAATTACCGTTATCAATCACCGGAATATATGAATATTAGACGCGGAAATTGTGCAAGATCCTGCACGAATACACAAGGCTCCTGCCAGATGCAGCGTGAGCCGTCCTGCCAGATGCAGCGTGAGCCGATCTGCCAGCCGCCCCGCGAGCCGGCCTGCCAGGAACCGGAAATTGTGTGCTGCAATGACAAGGGCAGCTATGATGAACTGCGCGGCATGCCTCTGGCGATGGCTTACGTGCCGTGGCAGGAGTGGTGCGACATCTATGAGGCTGACAAAGGCTTTTGCCATGGCACGATCTTTAAGGAACTGAATAAGCCGTTTCGGGGAATAGGAGGGTGCTGTAAATGAGTGAACAGAGACCTTGCCGTCACGAATTAATGGAATGGATCAACATTGTAAGCTTTGCCGTGGACGACGTAAAGCTGTTTCTGGATACGCACCCCTGCAATGCAGAGGCGCTTGAATACTTTGAGGAATTTAAAAAGCAGCGCGTACAGGCGCTTAAGGAGTATGCGAAATATTACGGTCCGCTGACGCTTGACACCGCTAGCCCGTGCGAGGATCACTGGACATGGATTCACGAGCCGTGGCCGTGGCAGGAAGGGGGATGCTAGTCTATGTGGAATTATGAGAAAAGGTTACAGTATCCGGTAAAGATAACGCAGACAAATCCAAAGATTGCCCAGGTAATCATCAGCCAGTTCGGAGGGCCGGACGGAGAGCTTGCCGCTTCCATGAGATATCTTTCACAGCGGTATACCATGCCGTATAATGAAGTGACGGGGATATTGACGGATATTGGTACGGAAGAATTGGCCCACATGGAAATGATCTGCGCGATTGTACACCAGCTTACGCGGGATCTTACTCCGGAACAGATAGAAAAGTCAGGCTTTGACAAATATTATGTGGATCATACGCTGGCTCTCTGGCCGCAGTCTGCGGGCGGTTCTCCCTGGACGGCAACTTACTTCCAGTCAAAAGGAGATCCGATTACAGACCTGCATGAGGATATGGCGGCAGAGCAGAAAGCCCGCACAACTTACGACAATATCCTGCGCCTTGTAAAAGATCCGGAAGTATGCGACCCGATAAAATTCCTCCGGGAGCGGGAGATCGTGCATTATCAAAGGTTCGGTGAATCCTTAAGAATCGTCCAGGATCACTTGGACAGCAAGAATTTCTACGCGATCAATCCGGAATTTGATTTAAGAGCTAACTGCAAATAGCGTGCAATGGCCTGGAAACATTTGTTCCCGGGCCATTTTGTGAAAAGAAGAGTCTTGTTTTTATAAGTGCGTACAAGTATAATAGTATCGCCAGCTATTTTGGGGCACATATGATGGGAGTGTAAATATATGGGAAACGCGGGAAAACGCAGGAAGAGCAGAAGGGACAACAGGCCTGAGAAAATCAGGTATTATGATTACAGCTTACTTGCCATACTTATATTTTTAGTATGCTTTGGGCTGGTGATGCTCTACAGCACCAGCTCTTACAGCGCGCTGGTGAGCTATGGGGACAGCATGCATTATTTTAAGCGGCAGGCATCATTTTGCGTGCTGGGATTCATTGGAATTTATGTTATCTCTAAAATCAACTACCATGTATATGCAAGGCATGCGAAAAAATTGTATTTCTTATCACTTGGGCTTATGCTGCTTGTGCAGACTCCTCTCGGAAAAGAGGTAAATGGGGCGAGAAGGTGGCTAAAGCTTCCCGGGAATCAGCAGTTCCAGCCGGCGGAGGTGGCGAAGATCGCGGTGATTCTTTTCATACCGCTTGTAATCTGCGCCATCGGCAAGCAGATGAACAAATGGGAAGGGATGAAGAAGGTGCTGATATGGGGCGGCATTTCGGCGGCATGTGTCTACCTGTGGACGGACAACTTAAGCACCGCTATCATTGTAATGGGGATTTCCTGTGTGATGCTTTTTGTCGTGCATCCAAAGACGGCGCCCTTTGTGGTGATAGCCTCGGGAGGGCTTTTGGCGGTCATTGCCATGGCGAGGATCCTAGGGGCGAGCATGGCGGATTCGGGGAGTTTCCGAATGCGGAGGATCTTAGTGTGGCTTGACCCGGAGGCACATGCATCGGACGGAGGCTACCAGGTCATGCAGGCGCTGTATGCCATCGGCTCGGGAGGCTTTTTCGGGAAGGGTCTGGGAAACAGCGCACAGAAGATGATTATCCCGGAAGTGCAGAACGACATGATACTTTCAATTGTATGCGAGGAGCTTGGGGTGTTCGGGGCGATTGTCATACTGCTTCTTTTTGGCATGCTTCTGTACAGGCTCTTATTTATCGCCCAAAATGCGCCGGATCTTTACGGATCCCTGATTGTTACGGGAATCTTCGTACATATTGCCCTGCAGGTAATCCTGAATGTGGCGGTTGTCATCAACCTGATACCGACAACGGGGATTACCCTGCCGTTTATCAGTTACGGAGGCACGTCCATCCTGTTTCTGATGGCTGAGATGGGGATTGCCCTAGGAGTTTCAAGAAGAATACAATTCAATGAATAAAGTGCTTTTCTTTCTGGTATAAATATGCTATGATGAATATGTAGTATTGAAAACTATGTGGCATAGAAATGAATGACGTGCCAAAATGATACGAATGTTGATGTACCGGGAGGATTGTTATGAGTTATAAGATTATAGTGGACAGCTGCGGGGAGCTGAGTGCGGACATGAAAAATTCGGGGAACTATGAGACGGCGTCTCTCAGCATTGAAGTTGGGGGGCATCATATCATAGATGACGAGACTTTTGACCAGGCGGATTTTCTGAGAAGAGTGAAAGAATGCCCGGAGTGCCCGAAATCCTCCTGCCCGTCGCCGGAGCGCTATATGGAGCTTTTCTGCTGCGGCGCGGAGCATGTGTATGCGGTGACTCTTTCGGCAGAGCTCAGCGGTTCTTACAATAGTGCGGAGCTTGGGAGAAAGCTTTATATGGAAGAGTATGGGGAAAAGGATATATATGTATTTAATTCCCGCTCGGCATCCGTCGGGGAAACTTTAATCGCGTTAAAGATAGCGGAATGTGAGGAGAAAGGGATGAGTTTTCCGGATGTGGTAAGGACGGTGGAAAGCTATATCGAGAGCCAGAATACGTATTTTGTGCTGGAGACCCTTGATACGCTCCGCAAGAACGGGCGGCTTACGGGAATCAAAGCGGTAGTCGCGACGGCTCTTAACATCAAGCCTGTCATGGGGGCCACGCCGGAGGGCAATATCTGCCAGCTGGGTCAGGCGAGGGGAACGAAGAAGGCTTTGTCCAAGATGGCGGATGCAATTGTTGAGAACCTGAAGAACTCGACAGAAAGAATCCTGGCCATCTCGCACTGCAATTGCAGGGAGCGCGCGGAGCAGGTGAAGAACATGCTTGTATCCCGGGCGGGGTTTAAAGATGTCATTGTCCTTGACACGGCGGGAATCAGCAGCATGTATGCCTCTGACGGCGGAATAATTGTGGTTGTATAATTTTCGGATCTGTGATAAACTACTTTTGTGTATGCAGGTTTTGTTGAACCGGCATGTATGAGGAAATATTTGACGGTATAAAGGAGTTGCGTGTCATGAGTCAGGAAAAGGTTGATCAGTATAAAAAGGAAAAGGCGAACCGTAAACAGAACATGAGGAAAGAAAAGCTCCATAATGTGCTGCGGAAGTGCATGGTGGGGCTGGTCGGAGTTCTTTTGGTGGGCTGGATTGGCTGGTCGGCATATGGGATGTATGAGGCGAAAAGGCCGAAGGACGAGGTTGAAATTGATTATTCGGCGTTTACGGATTTCTCTCAGAAACTTGAAGAAGTTTCAGGAGAGGCTGAATAAATAGAAAGAAAAATATTTTTTAAAAGAGCAGAGCGTGTGGGAACCAGCCTACACGCTCTGTTTTTGCGTTTTTTAGAGAAAGGGAAGCATGCTGCATCAGGATAATTTTCAAAAAAGGGGTTGAAATCACCTGAAAAGTAGTTTACAATGGGTTCAAGTGGTAGAGAGTGGTGAAAAGTAGTAGAAAGTGGTGCGAACGACATGCAAGTGGCGGATCACTTTGAAAGAAGGTGAGTTCCAATGCTTAAGGGTGAGTACAGCCATAATATTGACGCAAAAGGCAGACTTATCATTCCTGCAAAGATGCGGGATGATCTGGGAGAGCACTTCGTCATAACAAAAGGAATGGAAAATTGCCTGTACGTGTACCCCGAGACAGAATGGAACGCTTTCGAAGAACAGCTTAACGCCTTACCCACCACCACGGATAAAAAAGCCCGTGCTTTTGCTTACTTCTTTCAGGGAAGTGCAATTGACGGAGACCTTGACAAACAAGGCAGGACATTAATCTCATCTGTCCTCAGGGACTATGCGAAACTTGACAAAGAAGTAGTCTTCATCGGCATGGGGAAACGTGCCGAGATCTGGGACAAGGCAAGATGGGATGAGAAGAATGCTGAAGTGGAGCTTAGCATAGAGGATATTGCATCTGACATGGAAGCAAGTGGATTCAGTATCTAGAGGGAGAGGATATGGGGTTCAGACACGAATCAGTATTGCTTAATGAAACCGTTCACGGACTGAACATTAAGCCGGACGGCATATATGTAGACGGAACTCTCGGGGGAGGGGGACATGCTTACGAGATATGCCGCAGTCTAGGCAGCAAGGGGAGTATTGTAGGTATAGATCAGGATGCCGCAGCCATCGAGGCGGCAGGCGTCCGTCTGAAAGACTTCGGGGGAAAAGTTACAATAGTAAGGAGCAACTATTGTGATATGAAGTCTTTGCTCCATCATATGGGCATTGACAAGGTCGATGGAATCGTCCTTGATCTGGGCGTATCGTCTTATCAGTTAGATACGGCAGAACGTGGATTTTCCTATCGGGAAGATGCGCCTCTGGACATGCGGATGGATACCCGTCAGAAGGTGACGGCCAGGGACATCGTCAATGACTATAGCGAGATGGAACTTTACCGCGTGATCAGGGATTACGGTGAGGATAAATTTGCGAAGAATATCGCAAAGAACATCGTAAGGTCACGCGGTAAAAGTTCTATTGAGACAACAGGACAGCTTACAGAGATCATCAGGCAGTCGATACCGATGAAGTATCAGAAAAAAGCGGGCCATCCGGCGAAGAGGACGTTCCAGGCAATCAGGATTGAGCTGAACAGGGAGCTGGACGTTTTGAGGGAGTCGCTGGATGACATGATTGACATATTAAATCCGGGTGGAAGGCTGTGCATTATTACATTCCACTCGCTGGAGGACAGGATCGTGAAGAACGCATTCCGCAAGAATGAGAATCCGTGCACCTGTCCAAGTGACTTTCCGGTGTGTGTGTGCGGGAAAGTATCAAAGGGGAGTATTGTTACAAAAAAACCAATCCTGCCGGGAACAGAGGAGCAGGAGGGAAACAGCCGTTCAAAGAGTGCCAAGCTGCGTATTTTTGAGCGCAGCTGACGCATGGCTGGGAAATGATTGAAAGGGGAAGATGAGCGTGGCAGGAAGACATACGTCAGTTACGAACAGACAAAGATATGTTCCGGCGGGAAACCGGATGTATGTGTATGGAAACGTAGTTCCGAAACAGGAGCCGGTGCAGGAGCCAAGGCGGCAGGCGCATGAGAGGCCACGGAGAAAAGAAAGCCCTCAGGTACAGAGAAACCGCAGGAGAGCAATGGGGATGAATCCCGGGTACGTGGTGTTTTTGAGCATAGCGGCGGTTTTGTGCCTGGTAATCTGCGTGAATTATGTTAAGATGCAGTCACGCCTCACCGGTTATTCAAAAAATATCACTGCTCTTCAGGAAGAGCTTGCCGGCTTGAAAGAAGAGAACAATACAAAATACAATGCGGTCATGGACTCTGTAAATTTGGAAGAGATCAGGGAAAAAGCACAGAAGGATCTGGGGATGGTGTACGCATCTCCGGAGCAGATGGTGGAGTACGACAGGCCGTCTGCAGATTATGTAAGGCAGTATGAGGACATCCCTGAGGACGGCGTACTTGCACAGTCGGATAAAGAATAGGTTTGGTGAGGGTGCATGGCAAAACGTAGAAAAAGTTTTTTGAAACGGAAATTCAGCAGGCTGATGCAAAAAAAGCTGGTCATGTCTTTTGGCGCGGTTGTGCTGATTTTTGTTTTTCTGATCGGGAAGATTACATATATTAACGCGTCCAGCGGGGATAAGTACACGAAAGTGGTGCTGGACCAGCAGCAGTACGGCAGCCGGACAATCCCCTTTAAGCGAGGCGACATCGTGGACAGGAACGGCACGAAGATCGCGACCAGCGAACGGATTTACAATGTGATCCTTGACGCTAAGGTGATGCTGAGCAATGAAAAATATAAAGAGCCAACTATAGAGATCTTAAAGTCCTGTTTTGACATACAGGATGAGGACATCAGGGAAGTGATAGAGAAGAATCCTTCCGGAAGATACAATATCATGAAAAAGGGTGTTGACTATGAAACTGCCCAGGAATTTGAAAAGATAGAGGCGGACGACGAGAACCATCCGTATGTAAAAGGCATCTGGCTGGAGGAGGACTATGTGCGGAAATATCCGTACAACACTCTGGCAAGCGATGTCATCGGATTTACGGTTGACGGGAATGTGGGCAGCAACGGCATTGAGGCATCCTACAATTCTATTTTAAATGGAACGGACGGACGTGAATACGGCTATCTGGACGAGGTTTCCTCGGTGGAGAGGACCGTGAAGGAACCGGAAAATGGGAACACGGTGATGTCCACGATTGATGTCCAGGTTCAGAGCATTGTCGAAAAGCATATATTGGAATTCAATGAAAAGCATAAGAATGAGGCAAGGAGGGATGAGGGCAGCAAGAATACGGCCGTCATTGTCATGAACCCCCAGAACGGGGAGATACTGGCGGAAGCCTCCTATCCGAATTATGACCTGAACAATCCGAGGGATCTGACGAAGTATTATTCAAAAGAGGCGTTAAAAGAGATGTCAAATGAGGACAAAATTAAGGCGCTCAATAATCTCTGGAATAATTTCTGCGTCAGCGGTACTTATGAGCCAGGCTCTACTATTAAGCCGTTTACGATAGCTGCCGGGTTTGAGACAGGCGCCCTTGGCGGAAATGAGTCCTATGACTGCGGCGGCATGCTGCACGTCGGGGATCATGACATCCATTGCAGCAACCGTTCCGGGCATGGCCCCCAGAGCCTTAAAAGATCTCTGGAGAATTCCTGTAATGTGGCGCTGATGAGGATCGGCAGCAGTATCGGGAAGGAAGAATTCTGCCGGTACCAGAGGCTGTTCGGGTTTGGGGAATACACAGGGATAGACCTTCCCGGGGAGGCGGCAACGGATGCTCTTTTATATACGGCAGACAACATGGATCCCGCCAGCCTTGCGACTAACGCGTTTGGACAGAACTTTAATGTTACGGTGACACAGCTTGCGGCAGGTTTCTGTTCGCTGATAAACGGCGGTGATTATTATGAGCCGCATGTGGTGAAACGGATACAGGACGAGAACGGCAATGTGACAGAGAATAAAGACCCGGTGCTGTCTCGCCGCACGATCTCGGAGGAAACAAGCGCCATCATCAAGGAGTACATGCGGGGAGTCGTGGAAGAGGGAACCGGCGGAGACGCGGAGATAGAAGGGTACGATGTGGGAGGAAAGACAGGAACAGCTGAGAAACTTCCAAGGGGAAACGGGAAATACCTTGTTTCTTTTATCGGCTACGCGCCTCAGGAAAATCCGCAGGTAGTCGTGTATGTGGTCATTGATGAGCCGAATTCTGCAAATCAGGCAAACAGCGGATTTGCAACACAGATGGCAGCAGATATCATGAAGGAGATATTCCCCTACCTGGGAGTGGAAAAAGTATCAAAAAGCGAATAACCTCGTAGAAGCAATAATAAGTTATACAAAAGCTTTTACGGGGTTTTTGTGTATCATGAAAAATAAAACGTATAACCGAAAGAAGATCCTGGTTGTCTTTCTCTGCGCGGTCATCATCATCGCCGGCCTTGTGGGAAGGCTTGTATACCTCATGGTATTTGATGCTGAATATTATCAGGATAAGGCGGAGGCTCTGCATGAGAGGGAGAGGGAGATTAAGGCAGCCAGGGGGGAGATTATAGATGCAAACGGTACGGTGCTTGCTACGAACCGGACGGTATGTACGATCTCTGTCATCTATAATCAGGTGAAGGAGCCTGAAAAGGTTATAGCGGCTCTTTCTAAGGAACTCGAGATGGACGAGGATGCGGTGCGTTCAAAGGTTGAGAAAGTCTCTTCCATGGAGCGAGTCAAGACGAATGTGGATAAGAAAACAGGCGACCGCATAAGAGAGATGGAGCTTGAGGGGGTAAAGGTAGACGAGGATTTTAAGAGATTTTATCCGTACAGCGAGCTTGCATCCAAAGTTCTTGGCTTTACCGGGGGAGACAACCAGGGGATCATCGGGCTGGAAGTTAAATATGAGGAATACCTGAAGGGAAAGAATGGGACAATACTGACAACCACTGATGCCAGAGGCATTGAGCTTGACGGGGTGGCAGAGGACAGGGTAGAACCTGTGGCAGGCAATACGCTCAAGATAAGCCTTGATGCCAACATTCAGATGTACGCCCAGCAGATGGCGGAGAAGGTTATGGAAGAAAAGCAGGCAGACAAGGTGGGAATCCTGCTTATGAACCCTCAGAACGGGGAAATACTGGCGATGGTGAATGTGCCGGAGTTTGACTTAAACGACCCGTTTACCCTGAATACCGGGGATGATAAGGGCATGTCCGATGAAAAAAAACAGGACGCGCTGAACCAGATGTGGAGGAACGGATGCATCAACGACACTTACGAGCCGGGTTCCACGTTCAAGGTAATCACGGCCGCATCCTGCCTGGAGGAGGGAGTGGTGTCCTTAAATGACAATTTCAGCTGCCCTGGCTATAGGATTGTGGAGGACAGGAAGATCCGCTGCCATAAAGTGGGAGGGCACGGGGCGGAGACGTTTGTCAAAGGCATACAGAATTCCTGCAACCCGGTGTTTATCGAGATAGGGCTGAGGCTTGGCACAGATAATTTCTATAAGTATTTTGAGCAGTTTGGCTTGATGGGGATGACCGGGGTGGATCTGCCTGGGGAGGCGGGAACGATCATGCACAAAAAAGAAAACGTCGGCCAGGTGGAGCTTGCTACTATGAGCTTTGGGCAGTCTTTTCAGATCACTCCGATGCAGCTTGCCACTACGGTATCATCTATTGTCAACGGCGGGGAGCGCATCACCCCTCATTTTGGCGTCAGCGTGCTGGACAGGGAGGGGGAAGAGGTGAAGAGGTTCAAGTACGGGGATGGAAAAAGGATCGTCTCAAAGGAAACGTCAGAGACGATGAAGAAACTACTGGAGAGCGTTGTGTCGGAAGGCTCAGGGAAGAATGCATATGTGGAGGGATATCACATCGGGGGGAAGACCGCCACATCCCAGACATTGCCCAGGAGCGCTAACAAATATATCTCGTCCTTTGTCGGTTTCGCTCCGGCAGACAACCCGCAGGTGCTGGGAATGTGCGTAATCTACAATCCCCAGGGGGTATATTACGGCGGAACGATCGCCGCGCCTGTAGTAAAAAACATATTTGAGAACGTATTGCCGTATCTTGGCATTGAAAAAGAATAAGAAATGAAGTATACTAGGAAAGATTAAGGAAAAATAACAAAAGAGATAAAGAGGTGTGGTATGGATTATACAGTTTTTATGCCGGTGCTTGTGGCATTCGTCCTGAGCGTGATCATGGGGCCGGTGATCATCCCCGTATTAAGGAGGCTTAAGATGGGGCAGACAGAGAGGGAAGACGGTGTAAAGTCTCATCTGAAAAAGACGGGAACGCCAACGATGGGGGGCGTTATCATCCTCCTTGCCGTTGTGATTACATCCGTGTTTTACATTAAAGACTTCCCGAAGATCATCCCGATTCTTTTTGTGACGCTTGGATTCGGGCTCATCGGGTTTCTGGACGACTACCTTAAGGTTGTCATGAGGCGCTCCGACGGCCTTTTCCCAAAGCAGAAGATGGCGCTCCAGATAGTGGTCACTGCAGTCTTTGCATTTTACATCGTAAAATTTACGGATGTGCCGCTGGCGATGCTCATTCCTTTCTCGGGAGGAAAATATCTGGACATTGGCTGGCTTGCGATTCCCCTTATGTTCTTTGCGGTTATCGGTACGGTCAACGGCGTGAACTTTACGGACGGCCTTGACGGCCTGGCATCCAGTGTGACGGTGCTGGTGGCTACATTTTTTACGGTAGTTGCGATAGGAACAAAGAGCGGGATTGAGCCGGTGACCTGCGCGGTGGTAGGAGCTTTGCTAGGGTTTCTTCTATTTAATGTATATCCTGCAAGCGTGTTCATGGGAGATACGGGTTCTTTAGCTTTGGGCGGCTTTGTGGCTTCTACGGCGTACATGCTTCAGATGCCGGTATTTATCATCATTGTCGGCATGATCTATCTGATAGAAGTGCTGTCAGTCATGATACAGGTAACATATTTTAAGAAGACAGGCGGGAAGAGAATCTTCAAGATGGCGCCGATACATCATCATTTTGAGCTGTGCGGATGGTCTGAGACGAGAGTTGTAGCTGTATTTGCGATCGCGACGGCACTCTTATGCCTGATTGCGCTCATGGCTATGTAGGCGGGGAGGAAAGTATGGAAGTATCAGGGAAAAGGGTGCTTGTGTTTGGCTCTGGAATAAGCGGCATCGGCGCGGCGGAGCTTTTGGAAAAACATGGGGCGCAGGTTGTTTTGTACGATGGCAATGATAAGCTGAAAAAAGAAGATGTGGAAGGAAAGCTGAGTGAAAGCTCTGAGGCGGAGATTGTGATCGGAGATTTTCCGGCGGAGCTTTTGGACGTGCTTGACCTGGCAATCCTTAGTCCGGGAGTGCCGCTTGACCTTCCGGTTGTGGCAGCGATGCGGGAGAAGGGGATTCCTGTCACCGGGGAGGTGGAGCTTGCCTATGAGTATGGGAAGGGTGACGTCCTTGCCATCACCGGGACAAACGGGAAGACGACCACCACGACTCTTTTGGGCGAGATCATGAGGGCGCACCAGGAAGAGGTGTTCGTGGTGGGCAACATAGGAAATCCCTATACGGTGGCTGCGGATAAGATGACGGACAAGTCTGTCGCCGTGGCGGAGATGAGCAGCTTTCAGCTGGAGACGGTCACCCGTTTCCGTCCGAAGGTGAGCGCGGTTCTGAACTTTACGCCGGATCATCTGAACCGCCACCATACAATGGAAAATTATGTGAATGCGAAGAAAAACATTGCGAAGAACCAGACTGCGGAGGATTTCTGCATCCTGAACTATGAAGACGGTCGCACAAGGGAATTTGGAAGAAAGGTTGCCGCCCAGGTTCTATATTTCAGCAGCCAGCGTAAAATAGAGAGAGGGATTTATCTGGAAGACGGAAATATCATCTATAGGAATCCGGAAGAAATCCTTATATGCAATGTAAAAGAGCTTAAGCTCCTTGGAGTCCACAACTATGAAAACTATATGGCTGCCATTGCCATGGCAGCGGTGTACGGGGTTCCGATAGAGACAATCCGGAAGGCGGTAAAGGCATTTAAGGGCGTGGAGCACCGGATAGAGTATGTGACGGAAAAAGAAGGAGTCGCATACTACAACGATTCCAAGGGAACCAACCCGGATGCCGCAATCAAAGGCATACAGGCAATGAACCGGCCTACGGTGCTGATCGGCGGCGGATATGACAAGGGTTCTGACTACACACAGTGGATACAGTCCTTTGACGGGAATGTAAGGAAACTGATCCTTCTTGGCCAGACGAGGGAGAAGATTGCAGAGGATGCAAGGAAATGCGGGTTTTATGATTACGTTTTGGCTGACACGTTTGAAGAGGCTGTCTTGCTGGCGGCAAGAACCGCCGAGAGAGGGGATGCGGTGCTGCTGTCGCCGGCATGTGCCAGCTGGGGCATGTTTCCCAATTACGAAGTACGCGGGGATAAGTTCAAGGAGATTGTAAATTCTTTATAAGGAGTGCGTGCTTTGCAGCCAAAAAAGAAAAAGTATGACATTACGCTTCTTGCCGCTTTGCTGTTTTTGGTGGTATTTGGATTGATAATTTTATACAGCACCAGTGCTTACAATGGCGAGGTGAAATTTAACGATGCGTTCTATTACCTGAAAAAGCAGCTATTTGCCACCTGCCTGGGAGCCGCCGGGATGTTCTTTGTGGCGGAGATGGACTACCGCGTATGGAAACATGCGGCGTTTCTCGGGTATTTTACGGCGATCTTGCTGGCGGTGGCAGTGCTGTTTGTGGGCGAAGAGTACAATGGGTCCAAAAGATGGCTGTCTTTGGGGCCTTTTTCATTCCAGCCGTCTGAATTTGCCAAAGTGGCGGTGATTTTGTTCCTGGCGTGCATTGTTTCAGAGAGGGCGAAGGAGATGGGGAAGTTCCGCTCTCTTTTCCGGGTGATGGTGCTGATCTTGCCAATCGTGGGGCTTGTGGGTTCCAATAATCTAAGCACTGCGATCATCATATTGGGGATTGGGGTCGTCGTCGTGTTTGTGGCGAGTCCGAAATATGGACAGTTTATCTTTATGGGTGCCCTGGGAGGCGGCTTTATGACCATCTTCCTTGCGCTTGAGAGTTACAGGCTGGAACGTCTGGAAATATGGAGGAACCCGGAAAAATTTGAAAAGGGCTACCAGACGCTCCAGGGTCTTTACGCTATCGGTTCCGGTGGGCTTTTCGGGCGCGGCCTAGGGGAGAGCGTGCAGAAACTTGGGTTTGTGCCAGAGGCGCAGAATGACATGATCTTTTCTATTATATGTGAGGAGCTGGGGCTTTTCGGGGCAGGATTTGTGCTGATCCTTTTCCTTATCCTGATCTGGAGGTTTTTTGTCATCGCAACCCACGCGCAGGATCTTTTCGGCGCTCTTATCGCCTCCGGGGCCATGGCCCATATGATGATACAGGTCATCCTGAACATTGCCGTCGTGACAAATACGATACCGAATACGGGGATCACGCTGCCATTCATAAGCTACGGAGGAACTTCGGTTGTGTTCCTGCTGCTTGAAATGGGGCTTGTACTCAGCGTGTCGAGGGTGGTACAATAAGAGGCAGGTATGTAAACTTACCGGGAGGACATACATGGAAAGAAGAAGATACGAAGATGCGGGGGGCAGGCCCCGGAGGAGAAAAAAAAAGAAAAAGAAACCACAGTTTCTGTATGCGTTTATCGTGTTCGTCCTGGGGCTTGCCATCGTGGGGCTTGGCATTATGCTCCTGTTCCGGGTGCAGACGGTTAAAATCGAGGGGAATGATTACTGCACCGACAGGCAGGTGAAGGAAATGGTTCAGAACGACAAATATTCAGTCAATTCCCTGTACATAATCGGGAAATACATGGTGGGAAGAGGAGAAGTCCTGCCCTGCCTGGAAAGCGTGAAGGTATCGCTTAAAAGTCCATGGGAAGTGAAGGTGGTCGTAAGGGAGAAAACGATTATAGGATATATGTCCGACGGAGAAGAGTACGCTTATTTTGACAAGGAAGGGCTCGTGGTATTTAAAAGCAACGGGCTGATGGAAGAAGTTCCTTTTGTTGAGGGCATTGAGGTTAAAGGAACCCGTCTCTATCAAAAGCTGGAGAGCAGCGAGGCCGGGATTTTCGAGGAGATATTGGAAACGTCAAGGGAGCTTAAGAAATATAGCCTTACAGCGGAGAAGATATTGTGCAGGAATGGAAATATATACCTGAAACTGGAAAAAGTATACGTAAACCTTGGGAAATCGGTATCTGCAGATAAGGTTGCACAGATTCCCCCCATCCTGGAAAAGCTTGGGAGGAAGAAAGGAATGCTGCATTTAGAAAATTATTCGGAGGATCAGGGAACCGTTACTTTTAACAAAGGAGAAACTTTAAAAGAAAAATAAGAAAAATTACGTAATTCTATTGATATTTTGCACAAAAGCCTATATTATATAGTATATATGGAAAAGTGCATGTATTGGATTATTCTATACATGAGATGTATATATTAAGGAAGACGAAGGAGGAGAAACCCTTGCTAGAAATTAAAACGAACGAATCGGAAGCAGCGGCAAAGATAATTGTTGTTGGAGTAGGCGGAGGCGGTAATAATGCTGTGAACCGCATGATTGATGAACAGATTGCCGGTGTGGAGTTTATTGCGGTTAATACAGACAAGCAGGCGCTTCAGCTGAGCAAAGCACCGACGCTCATGCAGATTGGGGAAAAGATCACGAAAGGGCTTGGCGCGGGTGCAAAGCCTGAGGTTGGAGAAAAGGCGGCGGAAGAGAGCGAAGAAGAGATTTCAGCAGCGCTTAAGGGTGCGGATATGGTCTTCGTCACCTGCGGAATGGGCGGCGGAACCGGAACCGGAGCGACCCCCGTAGTTGCACGCATCGCGAAGGGGCAGGGAGCCCTGACGGTAGGAGTCGTGACAAAGCCGTTCCGTTTCGAGTCAAAGGCACGTATGAACAATGCACTTTCCGGCATTGAGAAGTTAAAAGAAAATGTGGACACGCTGATCGTCATCCCAAATGACAAGCTGCTGGAGGTTGTGGACAGGCGCACGACGATGCCGGAGGCATTGAAGAAGGCTGACGAGGTGCTGCAGCAGGGTATCCAGGGAATCACGGACTTGATTAATGTGCCGTCTCTTATCAACCTTGACTTTGCGGATGTGCAGACCGTTATGACGGACAAGGGCATTGCCCATATCGGTATCGGTCAGGGGCGCGGCGACGACAAGGCTCTCGAGGCCGTTAAGCAGGCAGTGGCAAGTCCGCTTCTTGAGACGACGATTGCAGGGGCTTCCCATGTCATTATCAATGTAACCGGAGACATCACTCTGATGGATGCGTCCGATGCGGCGGAGTTTGTGCAGGATCTGGCGGGAGAAGATGCAAATATCATCTTTGGAGCGATGTATGATGATTCCAGGACAGACGAGGCTACGATTACGGTTATCGCCACAGGGCTTCACAATGTGGGAGGAGCCGCGTCGAAACTGAAGACGAG
Source organism: uncultured Dorea sp. (assembly GCA_910578455.1). Taxonomy (GTDB): domain Bacteria; phylum Bacillota; class Clostridia; order Lachnospirales; family Lachnospiraceae; genus MD308. The sequence continues at coordinate 11,929 of CAJTQA010000045.1, read as the reverse complement.
GCTGGAGACACAGAGGCCGGGTCAGCAGCCTTTTGAGGGCTATGACAAGCATGTAGGCCTGAAGGCTTCGCCGATTCAGCAGCAGCAGGCTCCGAAATTGGATCTTGGCATGGTGCCGACAAGAGCCACCAGCTCTGTCTCACAGGTTTCCAGGAGGCCGGCGGGCGGCGGTACGACCCCGACGCTGGAGACCCCGAAAGCTCCTTCGCCCAGCGTTAAGGAGCAGTCTATTAAGATTCCGGATTTCTTTAAAAAGTAAACAGTCACTCATAGAGTGGTAAGAACCGTGCGGATAATGCTATCCGCACGGTTTTTTGTCATGCTGTGTCGATAAAAACCTCTGCCGTATTTCACGGAATGACAAATTTTTCCATCCATAAGCCATATAATATGACTTGTTCAGGTACATGCAGAATAAAAAGAAAGAAGGCGGAGCGTGCAGTATGAATTATACATAGATGTATTTTTTCTTGTGAATTTTATGATGGATTTCCTGCTTCTCACATTTCTTAAGAGGATGATGCGGCTTGACGTTCCGGGATTCAGGGTTGTGCTGGGAGCATTGGCGGGGGCGGCTATCACATGCGCTTTGATCGCAATCCCGATACCGTGGGCATTTCTGAAAATCTTGTTGTTTCATGGCGCTGTGAGCATTATCATGCTGAAAACAGGATTAAATGTCAAATGGGGTCGGGAGCTTGTGAAGGCATATTTGTTTCTGTACGCCGGAGGGTTCATCCTTGGAGGGGCAATGACATTTTTCCGGCAGTATGTGAGGGATGTGAGCCTTTTCTTTGCACTTGCGCTGCTTGGGTATTATGCCGCTCTCGGGGCGTGGAACCTGGCAGAGGCTCTTGTGAGGAACAATCAGACGCACTGTACGGCTATCCTGTACAGCGGGGAGAAGACCTGCCGGCTTAAGGCGCTTATTGATACGGGGAACCGTCTGAGGGATAAGGCGACGGGGAAACCGGTCAGCATCATAGCTCCCGGCACGGCGCGTGTGCTGGGATTTGACAGGGAGCATGAAAAATCCGACGGGATTCGCTTTATTTCCTATCATTCGATTGGGGAAAAGGCGGGAGTAATGCCGATATTTGAAATTGACAGGATGGATCTGGACAACGGAAGAAAGAAAACGGAGGTTCTTCGCCCGATGCTGGCAGTGTGCAGGGATGAACTGGACTCTGACAGCTATGGGATGATCTTGAATCCGGATATCTGTACCCAGAGGGCATCCCGTAATTCATGCGCCTGCGGCGCGGGCGGGCTCCGTCCGTCAAAGTATAATTGAAGGGAAGGAAGAGTATGATAAACGCAGCAATGAAAGGACAGGTAAAGTTTCCGGTATTCGAAAATCTCAAGGCGTTTTTGTTTGCGGAAACCAATGAAGTACACTACATCGGGGGAGCCGATGTCCTCCCGCCGCCGCTTGAGCAGGACGAGGAGACGGAAGCCATCCGGATGCTTGGGGAGCCTGACTCGGAAAGGGCAAAAAACCTTCTGATAGAGCACAACCTGCGCCTGGTGGTATACATAGCAAAAAAATTCGACAATACCGGGGTGGGGGTAGAGGATTTGATCTCCATCGGAACAATTGGGCTTATCAAGGCAATCAATACATTTAACCCGGAGAAAAATATAAAGCTTGCCACGTATGCGTCAAGATGCATCGAGAATGAGATCCTTATGTATTTGAGGAGGAATAACAAGACAAAACTGGAGGTGTCCATAGACGAGCCGCTGAATGTGGACTGGGACGGGAACGAGCTGCTCCTGTCGGACATTCTCGGCACGGAGGAGGATACCATCTACCGCAATCTGGAAAATGAAGTGGAGCAGAAACTTCTTATAAAGGCTATCGGGAGGCTGTCGGGAAGAGAGCGCAAGATCGTCCAGATGCGGTTTGGGCTTGGGATGCCGGACGGAGAGGAGAAGACGCAGAAAGAGGTGGCTGATATCCTGGGAATCTCCCAGTCGTATATCTCACGGCTGGAGAAAAAGATTATGCAAAGACTTAAGCGCGAAATGGTGAAATATTCTTAAAAAAGTGCTACAATAAAAGAAAAAGGAGTTGTGGGTATGAAACTTACTTTTATTGGAGCGGACCACGAGGTAACAGGGAGCTGCCATCTTCTTCAGGCGTGCAATAAAAACATCCTGGTTGACTATGGCATGGAGCAGGGGCCGGATCTCTATGAGAATCAGGAGATACCTGTCACTGCGGGGGATATTGACTATGTGCTTTTGACCCACGCGCATATTGACCATTCGGGCCTTATACCCCTGCTTTGCAAGCACGGGTTTGAGGGGGAGATCATCACTACGTTCGCCACCTCGGATTTGAGCAGCATCATGCTGCGTGACAGTGCTCACATTCAGGAATTTGAGGCGGAATGGCGCAACCGTAAGGCAAGGAGGAGCGGCGCTCCGGAGTATGAGCCGCTTTACAGCATGGAACACGCAGACGCGGCGATCCGCCTGCTGCACCCGCTGGACTATAACCAGAGGGTGACGCTGTGCGACGGGATAGAAGTGCGGTTCAATGACATGGGGCATCTTCTTGGCTCATCGTCAATTGAGGTGTGGGTGACGGAGAAACAGATCACGAAAAAGATTGTATTTTCTGGAGACGTGGGGAATACGAACCAGCCGATCATCAAAGAGCCTCAGAAAGTGGAGATGGCGGACTATATCGTCATCGAGTCCACCTACGGGAATCGGATTCATTCCGCGGAAAAGCCGGATTACGTAGGGGAATTTACAAAGATCCTAAGGGAGACTTTCGCAAAGGGAGGAAACGTGGTCGTTCCGTCTTTTGCGGTGGGGCGCACCCAGGAGCTTTTGTACTTTATCCGGGAGATCAAAGAAAAGAATCTTGTGCCGGAATATCCCGGATTTGAGGTTTATGTAGACAGCCCGCTGGCAGTGGAGGCAACCAGGGTATTTAATAAAAACGTCCAGTCCTGCTTTGACGAGGATGCGATGGAGCTTATCCATAAGGGAATCAACCCCCTGCTCTTCCCGGGTCTTAAGACGTCGATCACAAGCGATGATTCCAGGATGATCAATTTTGACGAGAAACCGAAAGTCATCCTCTCCGCGTCGGGAATGTGCGAGGCAGGGCGTATCCGCCACCATCTGAAACATAACCTGTGGAGGAGCGAGAGCACCATCTGCTTTGTAGGGTACCAGGCGGTGGGAACACTTGGAAGGAAACTGATCGAAGGGGCGGAAAGCGTGAAACTGTTCGGTGAGAATGTAGAGGTCAACGCAAAGATCGTGACACTCAAGGGAATAAGCGGACATGCGGATATGAACGGCCTTCTGGACTGGCTGTCAGGGTTCACGATGAAACCGGAGCATGTGTTTGTCGTACACGGGGAAGACCATGTGACGGATGAATTTGCCCAGACGATCACAGAAAAGTTCGGATATCCCGCCATGGCCCCGTATTCCGGGGGATGTGTGGACCTTGCCACGGGAGAGATTCTCTCGGCAGGCATCCCGGCTCCGAAGAAAGCGGCGGAGAAACCGGCGGATATGCGGAAAAAGACGACATTCCAGCGGGTTATCGCAGCGGCGAAACGGCTGCTTGACGTTGTGTACCGCAACGAAGGGCTTGCGAACAAGGAGCTTGCCAAGTTTGAGACGCAGATACATAACCTTGCGGACAAGTGGGACAGATAGAATGTCAAGGAGTAAAAGTTTTTTTATTTTCCTTGTATGGGGAATAAGTCATGTCCAGATGGAGAAAATCCTACTAGATGAAATTTATCTGGTAGGAGGTTCTCATTATGGCACAGGGAAAAGTAGAAATATGCGGCGTGAATACAGCAAAGCTTCCGGTCCTCAGGGAAGAGGACAAGGAAGCTTTGTTTGCGAGGATAAAAAAGGGAGACCGGCAGGCAAAGGAAGAGTATATCAAAGGGAATTTAAGGCTCGTTCTGAGCGTCATCAAGAGATTCGGGGCAAGCAATGAAAATCCGGACGACCTGTTCCAGATCGGCTGCATCGGGCTTATCAAAGCAATCAATAATTTCAATACGGAACTGGATGTGAAATTCAGTACCTACGCCGTGCCAATGATCATAGGGGAGATCAGGCGTTACATGCGGGATAACAACAGTATACGGGTGAGCCGTTCCCTGCGTGACACGGCGTATAAGGCAATCTATGCTAAGGAAAATTATGTGAAACAGCACCAGAAAGAGCCTACGGTGCAGGAAATTGCCCAGGAGATCGGGATATCGAAAGAAGACATTGTGTTTGCCCTGGATGCCATACAGGCGCCTATGAGCCTGCAGGAACCTGTTTACAATGACGGCGGGGATGCACTCTACGTCATGGATCAGCTGAGCGATACAAAGAACAAAGAGGAAAAATGGGTGGAAAACCTCTCCCTCGAGGCGGCGATGGAGCATCTGAGCGACCGGGAGCGGCATATTATACAGCTGCGCTTTTTTGAAGGGAGGACACAGATGGAGGTTGCCGGGGATGTGGGAATCTCCCAGGCGCAGGTCAGCCGCCTTGAGAAAAATGCCCTGCGGGCCATGAGGCAGTATCTGAGCTGAGGCAGGAGAAGCCGAAATCAAATTTATGCTGCCCGCACAGGTTTATACGGGAGGCTGCCATTTTTTGCAGGCAGCCTCTTGAAATTTTTTCCGGTTCATACTATTATGATTCTGACGGAGGAGACAGACTATGATAAAAGCATGTATATTTGACCTGGACGGAACGCTTACGGATACGATCGACTCGCTGGCGTATTCTGTGGGGGAGACGCTTAAGGAGATGGGGCTTAAGCCCATCACGAAAGCGCAGTGCCAGAGTTTTGTGGGAAACGGGGCAAAATATCTTCTTGACAAGGCTCTGCGCGCTGCCGGGGACACGGATGCGGACCGGCTTAACGAGGCGATGGAGATATACGGGAGAATATTTGACGAAAACTGTACATATCATGTAACAGCCTACCGCGGGATTGAACGGATGATAGAGAAACTAAAAGAAAAAGAAGTAAAACTGGCAGTGCTGTCAAATAAGCCCCACAGGCAGACGGTCAAGGTGGCGCAGGAAATCTTTGTAGGAGACGTCTTTGACGCTTTGCAGGGCCAGCAGGAAGGGATTCCAAGAAAGCCTTCGCCGGAGGGGATTTATGCGATCCTTGAAAAACTTGGCGTATCAAAGGAAGAGTGCCTGTATGTGGGAGATTCGGAGGTGGACGTGGCGACAGGAGCCGCTGCCGGAACAAAGACCGTCAGCGTAGCGTGGGGATTTCGGACGGAGGATCAGCTGAGGGCGGCAGGAGCGTCTCTTATCATCCGCAGCCCGGAAGAGTTACTGGGATTGATTTAAAAATCATAGAAAAGAAAGGAGGACAGTCAGAGATGTATGAGTATGATGAAGAATGCCTGAGAGCCTTTTTGAAAAGCCAGTCCAGGCTGTTCGACGAGCCGGTTGCGGAGACGCTTGAGGAGGCGGAGGCCTTCCTGGAGGACTGCATGGCGGCAGTTGTAAACAGCATCGACGAAGTGCGGGAATTTCTGGAGGAAGAAGGGCTTGACGTGGACGGTATGTCGGCGGAGGAGCTTGAGGAAGCCTCGGAAGTGTTTGCCGTCCCGGGCGGAAGATATTTAATCGTAGAGGGCTGATATAAAAAAGCCATAGCTGCCTATTTGGCGGCTATGGCTTTTTCTAAGGCTTCGTCAATCGCTTCCGCAATAATCTGGGAAGTGTAGGGATGGTCGCTTGAATATTCAAGGTTTTCAAGAGACTGATTGTCATAAACCTGCTCGGCGATGTCCTCGATGGTAGGCTGGATGAGAGGATACATGGTAGTTACCGCCTCATCGAGATTTGAGAAACGGATGGAGTTGATATGCGATTCATCCACGGTGACCTCCACTTCAAGAGCGGTGTTGTTAAGGGTCACCGTCGAGGTGTAGATGCCCGGAATGTATTTTTCAACATCTGCGGAGGCCTCCTCGTGCCTCGGGCGGAACATAAAGATTAACAGTGCGACCAATACTATTGCTAAAACTGCGAAAACGGCAGTGTATACAATTTCTTTCATATGCAGTACGACGATTTTTGTTCTGGAACTCATAGTGTCCTCCTTAAAAGTCCTTGGAATGGTGTTCTCTATAATGTATGAAGGAACGGATAAAATTATGCGCCGGTATTTTTGGAGTGAAATGTGCGTGACAAAACGCAGGCTTTCCTGTAGAATGTAGAAGAGAAAAAATGGGGTGAGAAAATGTTTATTATTGCAGGCCTTGGAAATCCGACCCTTCGGTATGAGGGAACGAGGCATAATGTGGGATTTGACGTTATAGATCTGCTTGCGGACAAATATAATATAGCGGTAGATACAAGGAAAGGGCGCGCGCTCATTGGAAAAGGAATCATTGAGGGGCACAAGGCAATCCTTGCGAAACCTCAGACTTATATGAACTTAAGCGGCGAGAGCATAAGGAGCCTTGCGGATTATTATAAGATTGACGAAGAAGAGGAGCTTATCGTCCTCTATGACGACGTGAGCCTTGATATAGGGCAGCTAAGGATCCGGAAGAAAGGCAGCGCAGGGGGGCACAACGGGATTAAGAGCATCATCCAGCATCTTGGCACCGATGTTTTTATGAGGGTCAAGATAGGGGTAGGCGAAAAACCGAAGAAATATGACCTGGCAGATTATGTATTGGGCCATTTTACAAAAGCGGAGAGGGAGCAGATGGAAGAGGGGTACGAAAACTGCGTAAAAGCTGTGGGCATGATGCTAAATGGAGGCACCGACGCAGCTATGAATGAATATAACAGGAAAGTGAAACCGAAGGAGGCGTAAAGGTGCGGGCGTTATCGGAGCCGCTCAGGGAGCTGGCGGAATTTGAGGAACTGTATAAGATCAGACGGGAAAAGGCAGGGATGGCAAGGCTGTGCGGCTGCGTGAACTCCCAGAAGACACATATGATGTATGCGCTGGGCGACGGCTGTAAATACAGGGTTATCGTCTGTTACAGCGAGCCGGCGGCGAAACAGGTTTACGAAGAGTATCATTTCCTGGATGCGGACACCTATCTGTATCCGGCAAAAGATCTGCTGTTTTACCAGGCGGATCTTCGCAGCAAGGAGCTGGTGAGCGAGAGGATGAAGGTGCTGCGCCTGGCATGTATGGGAGAGCCGGTGACCATCGTCACAAGTTTTGACGCCCTTATGGATCTTCTTGCGCCGAAGGAGGCGCTGGCAGGGAGGGTCATCCGCATCGGCAGCGATTCGTCCGTTGACATGGCAGAGCTTACGGAGAGGCTTGTGAGAAACGGCTATGAGAGAGAGGCGCAGATCGCGGGTCCGGGGCAGTTTGCAGTGCGGGGTGGCATACTGGACGTGTACCCGCTTACGGAGGAGCAGCCTGTCAGGATCGAGCTGTGGGGGGATGAGGTGGATTCGATCCGCAGCTTTGACCCGGAATCCCAGAGGTCTGTTGAGAATCTTTCGGAGATTATGATCTACCCGGCAGCGGAGTTCCCGGAGGAGGGGGAGAGAGGCATATCCTTCCTGGAATACTTCGGAAGGGATGAAACGCTGATTTTCCTGGATGAGCCGGCCCGCCTTTTAGAGAAAGGAAGGGGCGTGGAGGAAGAATTTACGGAGGCGCAGAAACGCAGGGTCGAGAGCGGCTATGAGGTGACGGATGCTGAGGCAAGGCTTTATACGGCTAAAGAGGTGGCGGCTCTTATCAATACTTACAGCAGCATCGGATTTTCCGCTCTTGAGATGCGCCTTAAGGAGTTTGAGGTGAGGAGGACGTTCGGAATCCAGACGAGAAGCGTAAGCTCCTATAACAACAGCTTTGAGCTGCTGACCCAGGACCTTAAGCGGCTGAAGAGAAACGGATACAGGGTTGTGCTGATGTCCGGCTCCCGGACGAGGGCGAAACGGCTGGCGGAAGATTTGAGAGACTATAACCTCAGCAGCTTTTACAGCGACGATACGGAGCGGGAAGTGAGGCCGGGGGAGATCATGACGGTCTATGGCCATGTGGCGGAGGGGTATGAGTACCCGCACCTTAAGTTCACGGTCATTTCGGAGACAGATATTTTCGGAAAGGCAAAAAAGAAAAAGAAACGCCGCACCTATGAGGGCAGGAAGATCCAGAGCTTTGCAGAACTGCGCCCCGGGGATTATGTCGTGCATGAAAGCCACGGGCTGGGGATCTATCAGGGGATTGAAAAGATAGAGGTAGATAAGATATCCAAAGACTATATGAAGATATCCTATGCCAAGGGGGGCAACCTTTATATTCCCGCCACCCAGCTTGACCTGATCCAGAAGTACGCCGGGGCGGATGCCAGAAAGCCGAAGCTGAACCGCCTAGGCGGGCAGGAGTGGAAACGGACAAAGAGCCGTGTAAAGAGCGCGGTGAAGGAAATCGCGAAAGACCTGGTGGAGCTTTACGCGGCGCGGCAGAAGAAGGAAGGCTACCAGTACGGGGAGGATACGGTATGGCAGCGGGAATTTGAGGAGATGTTCCCTTTTGAGGAGACGGAAGACCAGCTCCTTGCCATCGAGGCGGTGAAGCGGGATATGCAGAGCAAAAAGATTATGGACCGCCTGATATGCGGCGACGTAGGCTACGGAAAGACGGAGATTGCCATTCGTGCGGCGTTTAAGGCGGTACAGGAAGATAAGCAGGTGGTGTACCTCGTGCCCACGACGATACTGGCGCAGCAGCATTACAATACGTTTTTGCAGAGAATGCGTGACTTCCCGGTGCGGGTGGATCTGATGTGCAGATTCCGCACGGGGGTGCAGCAGAAAAAGACGGTGGAGGACTTGAAAAAGGGACTTGTGGATATCGTGATCGGAACCCACAGGGTGCTGGGAGATGATTTGAAATTTAAGGACCTTGGCCTGCTCATCATTGACGAGGAGCAGCGTTTCGGCGTACAGCACAAGGAAAAGATAAAAAAGATGAAAGATAACGTGGATGTGATGACGCTGACGGCGACTCCTATTCCACGGACGCTCCATATGAGCCTCATCGGGATCCGGGATATGAGCGTCCTGGAGGAGGCTCCGGGAGAGCGGATGCCGATCCAGACTTATGTCATGGAATACAATGACGAGATGGTGAGGGAGGCCATTGAGCGGGAGTGCGCCAGGCAGGGGCAGGTGTATTATGTATATAATCGTGTGGAAGATATCAAGGAAGTCACGGCGAACGTGCAGAAGCTGGTGCCGGAGCTTACGGTGGCATACGCTCACGGGCAGATGAGGGAGCATGAGCTTGAGCGGATCATGTGCGATTTCATAAACGGCGATATCGACGTGCTTGTGTCCACCACTATTATCGAGACAGGGCTTGACATCTCCAACGTGAATACAATGATCATCCATGACGCTGACCGTCTGGGTCTGTCGCAGCTCTACCAGCTCAGGGGAAGGGTGGGGCGCTCTAACCGCATGGCATACGCGTTCCTCCTTTACCGGAGGGATAAGCTGCTAAAAGAGGTAGCGGAAAAAAGGCTTGCGGCGATCAGGGAATTTACAGATCTTGGCTCCGGGATTAAGATTGCCATGCGCGACCTTGAGATCCGCGGCGCGGGAAACCTTCTGGGAGCGGAGCAGCACGGGCATATGGAGGCGGTAGGGTACGACCTCTACTGCAAGATGCTGAATGAGGCGGTGCGGTTCCTCAAGGGGGAATCGGAGGAGGAAGACTATGCCACCGCCATTGACCTGAATGTAGACGCGTATATTCCCGACAGCTATATTTCAAACGAGTATCAGAAACTGGACATCTATAAACGGATTGCGGCAATTGAGACAGAGGAAGAGATGGAGGATATGACGGACGAGCTGACAGATCGTTTCGGAGATATCCCAAAAAAAGTGGAAAAGCTCCTGGAAGTGGCGGTTTTAAAGGCGCAGGCTCACCGGGCGTATATTACGGCGGTGGAGCAAAAGGGAGACACCTTTACATTTGCCATGCTTGAGAGCGCGAAAGTCTGCCCGGAGAGGATTCCCGGGCTGATTGAGAGATACAGGGGGGCGCTGACCTTAAAGGCAGGGGATGGCGGAACCTGCTTTGTGTACCGCGAGCTGAGGAGAAACAGCAAAAACGGGCAGCAGGATGCGGTCCGGGTTGTGAAAAATGTGTTAAATGAAATAAAGGGATTGATTGAGTAGCGGAAAAAATGTATAATGAATTAGTTAACAGGTACCAAGGAGGATAGGTTGTTATGAAAAAAAGATTGTTGTTGATTGCCGCGGCAATGATGCTCTCCACGGTTTCCCTTGCAGGATGCAGTTCGCTGAAAGCCGGCGAAGTGGTTCTTAAGGTAAATGATTCGGAACTTACGGCCGACGTGGCAAACTTTTACGCAAGATATACGCAGGCTCAGTATGAGACATATTATGGCGCATACATGGGCGAGAATATGTGGAATACGGAGGCGGAAAAAGGAAAGACTTACGAGGAATCCGTAAAGTCGTCCATTCAGGAGGATCTGAAGAGGATGCTTGTTCTGGAGCAGCATATGGAAGAGTACAATGTGGCGGTTTCCGATGCGGAGAAAGAGGTCATCCGGAAAGCGGCAAAGGAATTTGACGAGGACAATCCGCTTGAGAATAAGGAAAAGCTTATGTCCGGCACAGAGACCGTGGAGCGTGTGATGACGCTGATGGCGGTCGAGCAGAAGATGCGGGATAAGATCATAGAGGGAACAGACCGGAACGTATCTGACGAGGAGGCAAACCAAAAGAGCATGGAGTACGTAATGTTCTCCTATCAGAAGACCGGGGAGGACGGCAGTTCTTCCGATATGACGGACGACGAGAAAAAAGCGGTAAGGGAGCAGGCAGATGCGTTTGCGAAGAGCGCAAAAGCGGATCAAAAGAAATTTTCAGAGCTTGCACAGGAGCAGAGCCTGGAAGTAGAGACGGCCAGCTTTGACGCTGAGGCGACGGTTCCAAATGCAGAGCTTGTAAAGGCTGCGGATGCACTGAAGGAGAAGGAAGTGACGGATGTCGTCGAGGCGGAGGCAGGATGCTATGTCGCCCGGGTTGCGAGCCTTCATGACAAAGATGCCACAGAGTCGAAAAAACAGGAGATCATCACTGGCAGGGAGAACGACCTCTTTGCCGAAGTCACGGAAGAATGGATGGATAAGGCGAAGACGGACGTCAATAAGAAAGCATGGAAAAAGATTGACTTCAACCGTCTGGGAGTTACGATGAAGCAGTCGGAAAAGGATCCTTATGCGGATGACGTGAAGACGGATGACCAGGCAGAAGACAATGCATCGTCCGGCAACTGACGGATGCAGTGACAGATGAGTATAAGACAAGCGCATGCCGGATATGGCATGCGCTTGATATCTGTAAGGGAATCAGCTGAGATAAGTGGTAAAGATGTCATTTACCAGCTTGCCGTCAGCCTTTCCCTTTACTTTTGGCATCAGCACCTTCATGATCTTCCCTTTGTCTTTCGGGGAGGGGGCCGGGATGCCGGCCTCTTTAAGGACAGCTTTGATGACTTCATGTATCTCAGCCTCAGTCATCATCTTTGGGGCGTACTCGCTGAGCACATTGAGGCGCATCGTGCATTCGGCGATGATATCCTCCCGGTCTTTGGGAGTCATGTCGAGAGTCTCCTTTATCTGCTTGATCTCTTTGAGCACAACCTGGGTTTCTTCCTCAGGAGTCAGCTCTTCCCTTTTATCAATGGCTTTATTTTTCAGAGCGGACAGAAGGAGCGACAGCGTGTCCTTTTTTTCTTTTTCGCCGGCTTTCATAGCTTTCACCATGTCGGCTCTGACTTCGTCGATTTTACTCATGATTTGTTCCTCCTTTTTTCGTTGCTACCCACGTGTTTTCTGTATTAGTTTATCAGACATGGCAGGAATTGACAAGGAGCACTTGAAATATGTGA
>CAJTQA010000044.1:247-29746 GCA_910578455.1 uncultured Dorea sp. | reverse complement strand
TCGCTTCTGCTTACTCTATTCTCCCCAGCATAGCTGGGGGATTAGCGTTTTCATTTAAAACATGCTCTTTATGCCTTGCTACTTTTGATGCCGCCATAGATATTGTCTGAGTAGTTTTGAATGACAAATAATTACTTACCGAAAAGCCTACAAACATTTTTTTCTCTCTTTCTTTTTATTACAATATACCCAATTATATTGCGAATAATTCTCTCATGTCAACATTTTATCATATTATTTGTTTAATATTTGCTTTCATCAAGTGTCTTTTTCTCATTTTTATCTCCAATAATACTTTCACACTAATCCCTCTTTTTGTTCACAAAATATAAACAGCGATCTTTCTATCCCAATAAACACTTTATTTTAAGAAAAAAAAGGTTTATAATAACCGTTAGAAATCAAGAAGGGAGTGCTTAAAACATGGCAAAAGAACGATTTGTAGAAACTTATTCACAGGGAGTCACCAATGTCCGCAAAGTTATTGTTGATACAGAAACAGGGGTAAATTATGTACTGATGTCATCAAACATGACGACCGGTTGCGGATTAACCGTTTTATTAGACCAGGACGGCAAACCAGTCATCACCCCCGTCACCTCTCTCAAGGAATAAATCACCTATTCAGCAGCCGGCCCTTATCCGCCCGGCTGCTTTTATTTAAGCTTTTCTTATTACCGCATCCTTGTCATCTCTACATATCCCGCGTCACATCTCTAAGCCACTTATACTTCCGATACCGCCACCAGCAGATCGGCATCTTGATAATCTCATCGCTCATCAGAATCACATACACCACCGGCACGCTTGCATGGAAATAAAACGCCGCCACAGCGCCGAGCAGAATCGAGCATCCCCACATAGTAGCCACATCCATCACAAGTCCGAACTTCGTATCCCCGCCGGAGCGGAACACCCCGCACACCATAGTCGTATTGAACGCCTGCCCCACCACAAAGTAGGACATGACAAAGAACATGAACCCTAAGTATCTCCTGGACACCGCCGACAGCGTAAGGACGCTGCTCACCACCGGCCCAAGGAGCAGGATAAACGCCCCGCCCAGAATACCGAGGATCAGGGAAAGGACTGCGAACTTCCGAGCATAAGCCCTGGCATGCTCCGGTTTCCTCTCCCCAAGCGTCTTGCCAAGCCAGATTGCCGTAGCATTGGAAATGCCAAACACTACCACCTGGGCAAGCTGCCTTGCCACCTGAGCCACCGAGTTAGCCGCCACCGCCTCGCTCCCCAGATGCCCGATAATCGCCGTATTCGCAGAAGTTCCAAGCCCCCACATCAGCTCATTGATAATCACCGGCATGGCGTAGCGGATATAGTCCGACAAAAGCAGACGGTCAATGCGAACCATGTTCCTTACACGGATCTTCACAATCTTATTCTTATAGCGGGCATACAAAAGCACCATCACCGTCTCCGTGATGCGGGCGCACAGCGTTCCGATGGCAGCCCCGGCAATCTCAAGCCTGGGCGCCCCGAAAAGCCCGAAGATCAGCACTGCATTTATGACGATATTCACAAGGAGCGACACAAAATAGACAACCGTCGCCACCACCACCCGCTCAATGCTCCGCATAATATTCAGATAGACCTGGGTAACCGCCATAAACACATAAGACAGCCCCACAATCCGGAGATACTTCGCGCCCTCAAAGATAACCTCCGCATCCGAGGTAAATATCCCCACAAGCCTCTCTGGAATCAACAGCGCCAGCACCGTGAACGCCGCCGCGATGACAATGCCGCCGCTAAGGCCCATCCCTAAGATTTTTTCAATGGTAGCCGTGTCGCGCTTGCCCCAATACTGGGCGGTCAGCACCGTAGCCCCCGCCGTGATGCCGAAAAACACCAGCATCATGATAAACTGAATCTGCCCTGCAAGGGAAGAGCCGGACAATACCTTCTCCCCCACCCTCCCCAGCATAAATACATCCGTCGCCGTGACTCCAACATTGATCAGGTTCTGGATTGCCATAGGAAACACAAGGGCAAATACGCTCCGGTAAAACCCCTTCCAGTTAATATTCAGATCATTCGTGGTTTGCCTCTTTATAAATCTCATACATCTCCTGCGCGCCAAGCTTTTTAAAGCAGCCAAGCATTACCGTACCGCCCTTCGTCGCGCTGTCCGCCATCTTCCTCAGATCCTCCTCAGAAAGCACGCCGGTCTTCATCTCCCCGATACAGGTCGGCATATGCAAGAAACGGAAAAACTCTTCCGTCGCCTCTATCGCCAGTGCCGCAGTCTCCTCCTCTCCTTTATCCTCAATCTTCCACACTTTTCTGCCGTAGCGCGCAAATCTCGCCACGTCAAGCTTATACACATATCTCGCCCAGCTCCCCCACACCGCAGAGAGGGTCGCCCCGTGAGCCTCGTCAAACATGCCGCCAATCTCATGTCCCAGCTTGTGGCACGCAAAATCCTTCGGACGGCCAAGCCCCGTAAGATTGTTGTGAGACAGGCTGCCGCACCACATAATCTCACTCATGGCGTCATAATCCTCCTGATTCTCAAAAGCAATCTTCCCATTCTCAATAACGGTACGCATCAAGCCCTCCGCAATCTCATCCGTGAGCTGATTTCCCGAGACAGGCGTAAAATACCGCTCCAGCGTATGCATCAGGATATCCACGATGCCGCAGGAAAGCTGGTATTTCGGCAGCGTATAGGTAAGCTCCGGGTTCATAAGCGCGAATTTCGGGCGCACGATGTCCGAGTTAAATCCTGCCTTCTTTCCCGTCTCCCCATTGGTGATCACCGCAGAGTCGCTCATCTCGCTGCCCGCCGCCGATATGGTCAGCACTGCGCCAACAGCCTTCGCCTTAGTGACAGACGCCTTTCCCATCCACACATCCCAGATATCAATCCCGGGATTCGCCGCGCCCACAGCAACCGCCTTGGCCGTGTCAATCGCACTGCCTCCGCCAACAGCCAGGATAAGCTCCGCCTGAAAATCAACGGCCTTCTTCACGCCCTCCCTTGCCAGGGAAAGACGGGGATTTGGCTGCACGCCCGAAAGCTCCCGGCAAGAAATCCCTTCCGCATCAAGAGAATCCTTGATCCTGCCTAACAGCCCGCTCTTTACCGCGCTGCCGCCGCCGTACACAAGCAGCACCTTGCCTGCCCCGTACTCCTTCACAAGCTTTCCCGTCTCTTTTTCCGCCTCTTTGCCAAACACGATTTTCGTCGGCATGTATTGTACAAATTTCTGCATACATTTCCCTCCATTTCCAAAAACAGCTCCGAAGTTCAATTCCGGAACTCTTTACAGTCTGATTCTGATTGTACCACAAAAAAACTCCCGCGAGTAGAGGAAATTAAAAAAGCCCCCGATGATTTTCAGAGACTTTTTATGATTTCGTAAAAATGAGCCGCTTATGCGAACTGCCTCTCAAGGTTCTTAAGGGCAAACTCCACGTTCTTCCTCGGGCACGCAAGGTTGAACCGCACGAACCCTTTTCCCGCCTGCCCGAAAAACTCCCCGTCATTCACAAGCACACGGCAGTTCTCGCTGAGGTACTCCTTAATATTTCCCTGCCCGATGTCCGTTCCCGAAAAATCCACCCACACAAGGTAAGTACCCTCCGGCTTTCTCACCTTAAGCGACGGGATGTTCTCATGGATGTAATCCACAAAATAATCCAGATTGCCCTCCACATAAGCATTCATCTGAGCCAGCCACTCCCCGGATTCTTCATACGCCCCGATAAGCGCCTCCTCCGCAAAGGCATTGCACTCATTCACATGATGCATGGCAAGGAACTGCTGAAAGCGCTCCCTGACCTCTTTATCCTCAATGATGCAGTTGGCCACATGGACGCTGGCCAGGTTAAAGGGCTTGGACGGCGACGTGCAGGTGATGCACTTAACGCCCATCCTGCGGCAGATAGGCGCGATCATCTGATGGCTGTGCCCCTCCGTCACGATATCGCTGTGGATGTCATCAGAGATAATGGCAATCCCATGCCCCGCGCAGACAGCTACAAGCCGCTCCAGCTCCTCTTCCTTCCACACTCTCCCCGAAGGATTGTGGGGATTGCAGATAAGCATCGCCTTTGTCTTCTCCGTAATCTTTTTCTCCAGATCCTCAAAGTCCATCGTATAGTAGCCGTCCTCATTTTTCAGAGGGCTCTCCGTCAGGATGCGCCCGCTCTCACGGACTACTTTAAAAAAGGGCCCGTACACCGGGGTCTGGATGATCACCTCATCCCCCTTTTCCGTCACCGCCTGCAATCCGGCAAACAGGCCCAGCACCACATTCGGCACATAGCAGATCCAGTCTTTCTCTACGGGATAATCATGTCTCTCCTTCATAAAATGAATCACCGCGTCATAGTAATGATCCGACAAAAACTGATACCCGAAAGCTCCCTTCCCCGCGGCCAGCACAAGCCGCCTGGTGATGGCAGGAGCCACCTCAAAATCCATGTCCGCGACCCACATAGGCACAACGCCCTCCTTCACAAAAGGCGCGTCCCACTTGTCGCAATTCGTATTCTTTCTCTCAATTCCCCTCTCAAAACAATCCATCATCACAACCATCCTTTTGCAATCGTATTCAATATTTTTAAGCCTTTATCTCCCGATATTCCACACTTGCCGTATCACAGCTTTCGCAGCATGATCTCCGAATCGCATCCATTGTGAAACTGCGGGCAGGACGTGCAGTCCGAGATCGGCGGCGCCTCCTCCCTGGGAATCACCTCGAACCCAAGCTTTTTATAAAACCCCGGCACCTTCGCCGTGAGCAAAAGCTGCTTTGCATCCCAGGATTTGGCCTCCTCGATCATGTACTCCACCAGTTTCTTCCCAAGGCCCTTTCCCCGGTATGCCTCCTCAACCGCCACCGAGCGGATCAAAAACTCACCGTACGCCTTCGCCAGCGACCCGCCGCCGATACGCCTGCCGCTCTCCTTATCCATCATCTCAAAGCAAACGAGAAGGCCCTCCGGATCCGGGTCATCCGGCTTAAACTCAAGCCCCGCCTCGATAAACATCGGCAGCATGTCCTTAAAATTCATAGATTTTTTGATCACCACAGATCCTTCCTCCCCGCCTTCCTTTCCTGAAAGCTTAAGGAACTCCCTCGTCCTCTCCTGTCTCGGATTCTCAAGGACCTCCTTCGCAGGCCCCTGCTCTACAATTTTTCCACCGTCCATAAATACCACCCTGTCAGCAACCTCCTTTGCAAACTGCATCTCATGGGTCACAATGAGCATCGTAAAATGCGCCCTGGCAAGCTTTCGTATCACTTCCAGCACCTCCTGCACCCACTCTGGGTCAAGGGCAGATGTAGGCTCGTCAAAAAGCAGCACCTTCGGCTCCGTGGCCATAGAGCGGGCGATAGCCACCCTCTGCTGCTGCCCGCCGGAAAGGGTGGCGGGATACTGGTTTATCTTATCCCCCATGCCTACCTTCTCCAGATACCGGACCGCTGTCCGCTCCGCCTCTTCCCTCTTCATCTTCTTCGCCGTAATCAGCGGCTCCGTCACATTGCCCAGCACATCCTTATTGGAAAACAGGTTGTAGTTCTGAAAGATCATGGCAGAATGTTTCCTCAGCTCATGAATCTCCTTCTTTGACGCCTTCCCCGCCGTAACCGTAATGTCTCCGATGGTGACAGAGCCTTCATCCGGAACCTCTAAGTAATTCATGCACCTGAGCAGCGTCGACTTCCCTGTGCCGGAAGAACCGATGACCGCCACCACTTCCCCCTTCTCAATCTCAAGGTCAATGCCCTTAAGCACCTCAAGGCTCCCGAAAGTTTTATGTAAATTCTGTATCTTTATCATCTGTCCGCCCCTTTGCCTTATCTATTATACCCTACCGCCAGGCGTTTTTCAACCGCCGCCTCCAGCCGTTCCAGTATAAGAATGATTATCCAGTATAACAGCATCAAGACCATGTATGCCTCAAAGTAGTTAAAAGTCACCGACGCCCTGAGGCTGGCCGTCGCTGTAATCTCGATAACGCCGATGGTAAACGCCATGGACGTTCCCTTCACGATATCCACCAGATTATTAAAAAGGGAAGGAACCGCCACCCTGGCAGCCTGGGGCAGCACGATCCGGAACATGGTCTGCACCGGAGTCATGCCGTGGGCCAGAGCTGCCTCCTTCTGCCCCTGGGGCACTGAAAGCAGCGCGCCCCTCACAACCTCCTTCATATACGCCGCGGAATTTAACGTAAGCCCCGCCACGCACACCGTAAAGGCCGGAACATCCCTGAGCGCCGCCACAAAGGTAGGGATGCCGAAATACAGCAGAAAGAGCTGCGGAATCAATGGCGTTCCCCGGAAAAACGACACATACACCCCACAGACCTGCTTAAGCACCGGCACACGGAAATAATCGATCACCGCTATGACGATGGCAAGCACAAGAGAGGCCGCAAACGACAGCGCCGTCAGCGACAGCGTCACCGGAAGGACTTTCACCATGGCTCCCAAAGTATTTAAAGAAAATTCCAAACTCAATTCACCGGCCTCCTAAAGATTACTGCGCGTTTGCCGGTTTCTCAGAGATGTCGATGCCGAACCATTTCTCGGACAGTTCCTTTAATGTTCCGTCAGAGCGCATCTCATCAAGAGCGCCGGAAACTGCCTTCGCAAGCTCCTCCCCCCGCTCTGTCTTCGCAAAAGGATAAGCGTTCGTCTCCAGGATATTCGTCTTCCCGAGAATCTTTAAGTTGTCCACTTCCTTTACCGTCGTATTGCAGGAAGTCTCCGCCCTGGGCCACAGATCGCACCGTCCAAGCGCCACGTCCTGCACCGACATGCCGTCATAATACGTCGGCTTAAGTTCGATTCCGTACTCTTTGTTGATCGCATTCACGATAATCTCGTCGCTTGTATTCGTCTCACAGGAAATGGTCATCCCCGTCTTAAGGTCGTCCATGGTCTTAAGCTTGTCATTATCCTTTGCCGCCAAAAGGCAGTACACATTGTAAGCATAAGGCGCGGAAAACGTATATTTCTTCTCTCTTTCTTCCGTCACGGAAATCTGCTCTCCCACAGAATCCAGCCTGTCGGACTCCAGCATCGGCCACATGGCATCCCAGTCCATCACCTGATAGTCGATCTCATAGCCGGTGCGCTTTCCTATTTCCTGCCATACGTCAAAGTCGTACCCTTCAAGGCTCCCGTCGTTACCCGTCTGAATCCAGCCCGGCGTCGTCGCCTCGCACCCCACGCGAATAACCTTATCATCCCCCTCTTCTGAGCCTTCCGCAGCCTCCGTTTTGGCTGACTCCTCCTTAGCCGCCCCGCCGCTCTTATCACTATCCTTGGCGCCGCACCCCACAAGGGCTGTCAAAACCACACACAAAAGCATCCCTAAAATTTTTCTTCTCATTTTCATTTGTCTTATGTCCTTTCATAAATAAAAAATTATTGCTACAGATTTCATTTTACAAGACAAAAGACAAACACGCTAATCGTTTTATCGTATATCTATATAGACGTTATCTATATGCATCCCCCTCAGACGAGGCAAAGGCCCCTGATGATTACTCATCAAAGGCCTCCTTCATCTTACCCATAAATCCTTTTCTCTTCTTCCCTGTTCCGGAACTTGCAGCATTTCCTGTTCCCGCCGAATTCAGGGAATTCCCCGCCAGCTCGTCAAACCGCCTTAGCGCCTCTTTCGCCTCGGCGCTTAATTTCTCCGGCGTCTGGATCACCAGCGTCACATAGTGGTCGCCCCGAACCTGTGAATTTCTCACCGACGGAACCCCCTTGCCTTTAAGGCGCACTTTCGTGTCCGTCTTCGTTCCCGGCTTAACCGTGTATAAAACTTCTCCGTCAACCGTCTTGATCTTCACATCAGCGCCAAGAGCCGCCTGTGGGAAAGATATGGGAACGGTAGAGAAGATATGCATATCCTGCCTCTGGAAGATCGGATGCCTGGACACGCTCACCTCCACAAGCAGGTCGCCCCTTGGCCCGCCGTTGGCTCCCGGCTCGCCCTTCTCCCGGATGCGGATGCTCTGGCCGTTGTCAATGCCCGCCGGAATCGTAACGGCAATCTTCTTTCGGTTGGACACATAGCCCGTTCCCTGGCAGTCCGAACATTTCTCCCGGATAATCTTCCCGCTGCCGCCGCACTGCGGACAAGTCTGCACGTTCTGCACCGTTCCGAAAAACGACTGCTGCGTGTACACAACCTGACCCTTGCCGCCGCACTTCGGGCAAGTCTCCGGGGTAGTTCCCGGTTTCGCGCCGGTTCCGCTGCACTTCGGGCAGGGCTCTTTCAGCACCACGTCAAGCTCCTTCTCGCACCCGAACACTGCCTCCTCAAAGGTCACCCGCACACTTTTCCTTACATTCATGCCCTTCATCGGGCCCTGGCTGCGGCCTCTCCTCGCGCCGCCGCCAAATAAGTCGCCAAATATATCGCCAAATATATCGCTGAAATCCGCGCCGCTGAAGTCAAAGCCTCCAAAGCCTCCCGCGCCGCCGGCCCCGCCCTCAAACGCCGCGTGGCCGAACTGGTCATACTGGCGGCGCTTATCCGGGTCGCTAAGTACCGCGTAAGCCTCTGATGCCTCTTTGAACTTCTTCTCTGCCTCCGCATCCCCCGGGTTCATATCCGGGTGGTATTTTTTGGCAATCTGCCGGTAGGCTTTCTTAAGCGCCGCGTCGTCCGCGTCCTTGCCGACCCCCAGCACCTCATAATAATCTCTTTTTGATTCTGCCATGATCTATCCCTTTCTTCATCTTCAGCCTTTAAATTCCGCGGGCAGCGAGCCAAGCGTACATGCCTGCATGCACATTTGGCTGACGCAAGGAAGTTCCGGGATACCGGACTTTCAAAAAATCCAGTCCTCCCGGAACGATTCCCCATTTAATTCCACTCAGCCGCAAAGGCTTAACTTTCCTGTAATCCAAGCCTTAAAATCTTATACTTCCTTGTAGTCTCCGTCTACCACATCATCGCCCTGGAATCCTTCCGGCGCCGGACCAGCCTGCGGGCCTGCCCCTGCTCCCGGATTCGGGCCTGCGCCCTGAGCTCCTGCCGCAGCGCCTGCCTGCTCATACATCTTCGTAAATACCTTCTGGGCGCTGGCCGTAAGTTTCTCTGTGCCCGCCTTGATCTCCGCAACCTGAGCGTCGGTGATGTCCTCCATATTGATCTTCTCAAGGATATCCTTGAGCGCCTTGCAGTCTGCCTCAACCTCTGCCTTGTCTGCCGCGTCTAACTTATCCGCAACCTCTCCCAGAGCTTTCTCGGTCTGGAATACAAGAGCGTCCGCGTCATTCTTCGCATCAATGCCCTCTTTGCGTTTCTTATCCTGTGCCTCAAACGCTGCCGCCTCTTTAACCGCCTTGTCGATATCCTCGTCAGACATATTAGAGCCGGCAGTGATGGTGATGTGCTGCTCCTTGCCTGTTCCAAGGTCTTTTGCGGAAACATTCACGATACCGTTCGCGTCGATATCAAACGTAACCTCGATCTGCGGCACTCCTCTCGGAGCCGGAGCGATGCCGTCAAGCCTGAACTGGCCTAAGGACTTATTGTCTCTCGCGAACTGCCTCTCGCCCTGCACAACGTTGATGTCCACCGCCGTCTGGTTGTCAGCCGCCGTAGAGAATACCTGGCTCTTCTTTGTCGGGATCGTCGTATTTCTCTCAATGAGCCTTGTCGCAACGCCGCCCATAGTCTCGATGGAAAGTGACAGCGGAGTTACATCCAGAAGAAGAATGTCGCCTGCGCCTGCGTCGCCTGCCAGCTTGCCGCCCTGTACGGATGCGCCAAGCGCCACGCACTCATCCGGGTTAAGAGATTTGCTCGGCTCCTTGCCTGTAAGGCGCTTAACCTCTTCCTGAACCGCCGGGATACGTGTGGAACCGCCCACAAGCAGTACCTGGCCAAGCTCGGACGCTGAGATGCCCGCGTCTGAGAGCGCTCTCGTCACCGGCTCGGAAGTCTTCTGCACAAGATCGCTTGTCAGCTCATCGAATTTTGCCCTCGTGAGCGTCATGTCAAAGTGGAGCGGCCCGCTCTCGTTCATGCTGATGAACGGAAGGTTGATGTTGGTAGTCGTCGCGGAAGAAAGCTCCTTTTTCGCCTTCTCAGCCGCCTCTTTGATCCTCTGCATCGCCATCTTGTCAGCAGAAAGGTCGACGCCCTGCTCCTTCTTGAACTCAGCGATCATATAGTCCGCAACCTTCTGGTCAAAGTCGTCTCCGCCAAGCCTGTTGTTTCCGGCAGTGGAAAGCACCTCGATAACGCCGTCGCCAATCTCGATGACAGACACGTCGAATGTACCGCCGCCAAGGTCATATACCATGATCTTCTGCTCTTTCTCATTGTCAAGGCCGTAAGCAAGAGCCGCCGCCGTAGGCTCGTTGATGATACGTTTTACATCCAGTCCGGCAATCTTTCCCGCATCCTTGGTTGCCTGGCGCTGCGCGTCGTTAAAGTAAGCAGGAACAGTGATAACCGCCTCTGTCACCTTGTCACCCAGATATCCTTCCGCGTCTGCCTTAAGTTTCTGAAGGATCATCGCCGAAATCTCCTGAGGAGAATATTTCTTATCGTCGATCGTCACTCTGTAATCCGAGCCCATCTCCCTCTTAATAGAAGAAATAGTCCTCTCCGCGTTTGTAACTGCCTGGCGCTTTGCAGGCTCGCCTACCAGACGCTCCCCCGCCTTTGTAAATGCTACTACAGACGGAGTCGTCCTGGCGCCCTCCGTGTTGGCGATAACCGTCGGCTGTCCGCCCTCCATAACGGCTACGCAGCTGTTTGTCGTACCTAAGTCAATACCAATTATTTTTCCCATGATCATATTCCTCCTGATTTTTATATGCTGAAAATTGTTTGAATCTGTCCTGTTAACAAGTCTTCTTTCACTGAACTTGTCAGTTTGCCACCTTCACCATGCTGTAGCGCACCACGCTGTCCCGGTAAAGGTACCCTTTCTGCAGCTCTTCTACGACCACATTCTCGCCGAGCTCCGCGTCGTCCACATGCATCACCGCATTGTGGAACTCCGGGTCAAACTCGTTTCCTACCGCCTCGATGGGTTTCACGCCGATGCCCTCAAGCGCCGTCATCATCTGCTTATACACCATCTCCATGCCCTGGACGAATGGATCGTCCTGCGGGCTGTCCTTCGCCGCGTTAAGCCCTCTCTCGAAATTATCCACAACCGGAAGAATCTTCTCGATGACATCCTTCGCACCGATCTCGTACATCTGAGACTTCTCTTTTTCCGTCCGCTTGCGGAAATTGTCAAACTCCGCCATCTGGCGGGTGAGCCGGTCGTTAAGCTCCTCTATCTTCTCGTCTTTCTTATCCTTTTTATTCTTCTTGCCAAAAAGCTTTTTCCCGGCCGCTTTCCCGCCGGCTCCTTCTTCGCTTTCTCCTTCTTCTGATTCCGCGCCTCCGGCACCCTCTGTACTTTCCGCGTCCTTTTCTCCTCCGGCACTGTCTGCGCCTTCTGCGTCTTTCGCACCGTTCCCGCAGTCGTCCGAATTCATATCCTCTTCCTGCGTTTTTTCGGCCGCAGCCTTTTTGGCCTCCTCAACCGCTTCCTTTACCATATCTTCCTGGCTCTTCTCCTGCTGATTCTCCAAGGGTTATTCCACCTTTCCTTCTTTTTTGCCGGCAGCCTCCCCGCCGCTGTGAAACATCTGGTCCAGCTCGCTCTGGAGACGTTTCATTGATTTTAACACATGCTCATAATCCATTCTCTTCGGCCCGATAATCCCTATCGTTCCTTTCATGCCCTCGCCCAGCTCATAGGTCGCTGTCACGACGCTGCAGTCTTTCATAGTCTGTACCGGCGTCTCGTCTCCGATATACACCTGGATTCCCGTATTGTCCTCCTGTGACAACGTCTGGTTTACCAGCTCCGTGAGCTGCTGCTTTTCCTCAAAGGCGCTGATGATCTCCTGCGCGCTCTGCTTATCCGAAAGCTCCGGGTATTTAAAAATGTTCGTCGCGCCGCTTGTGTAGATCTGCATGCCGTCGTCCACCTGTATCACATCCGCCACAGCATCCAGCACATTGCCTACAACCTCTCCGTGGATGCCGGCCTGCTCCTTAAGCCTCGCGATAAGTCCCAAATTGATCTCTTCGATAGCCATGCCGTTAAGCGTCGTGTTAAGCAGCATGTTAAGTTTCAGCAGATTCTCATTGCTTAATGGCTCCTCCACCCGTATGATCTTGTTCTTGATGACATTCCCCCCAAGAACGATCACGGCGATAATCTGCTCATTATCCACCATGGTGAGCTGTATGAACTTGATCTTATTGCCGTTCCCCATAGGGGTTGACACCATGGTCGCGTAATTGGTGCTGCTGGCCAGGACTTTCGCCGCCTGCTTAAGGAGATGCTCCATCCGATCCGCCTTCTCAAGCATCCGGTCTTCCTTCTCCATAAGCTCCTGCTCTTTCTCCGCCATCAGCATATCCACATATAGCCGGTAGCCCTTATCTGAAGGGATGCGTCCCGCGGACGTGTGAGGCTGCATGATGAATCCAAGCTCTTCAAGATCAGCCATCTCATTACGGATCGTCGCTGAACTTAAGTTCATGTCCGTATATTTGGAGATCGTCCTGGAACCGACAGGCTCACCGGTCTCCAGATAAGTCTTGATAATCGCATGAAGGATCTTAAGCTTTCTGTCGCTTAGTCCATGATCTGCCGTCATCCATCCTCCCCCTTTCAGATTTGCTCTGTTAGCACTCAGATTTATAGAGTGCTAACACCTTTCGAGTATTAATTTAACACTATGATTTGCGTTTGTCAACATACTTTATGCATTTTTTATAAATCTTGTGTAACCGATTAAGGTGTGTTAAAATTATTACATTAAAATTGGAGAGGGAATGGTGAAAAGATGAGCAATGAACAATATACATTAGAAGAGCTGCAAAACATTATAAGAGAAATGACTGCCTATTCAGAAGAGCTTTCTAAAGGCAATTTATCCGTTGAACCTCCAACAGTCCGGCATCCCTTATGCAATAACCTGAAACTGCTGCAGTCCAGCCTGTCAAAGCTTACATACCAGGCCAACGAGGCAAAAGCACATCTGGACATGGCAGAAGGTTTCAATGAACTGCTGGTGGAAATGCTCAGCAAGCGGAACGAATGGCTGCTGGTTGTAGACCAGAATACAAGGGAAGTGCTGTACTGCAACAAGAAAAGCAAACATGCAAAAACAGGAAAAGACTACTGCAGCACCTGCAAAAGCCAGCTTCCCTTCCACTCTCAGCTCATCAGCTGGAGCGGTCCGGAGCAGTACAACGTATGGGAAATCGACGACGCAAAAGAGACCCATTACCGCATCACCTCTTTCCCGGTTGATTGGAAGGAGCATTCTTCCTACGTGCATATCGCTGTCGATATCACCGAGGAAAAGCAGGCTGCCAAAAACCTTACGAGCAAAGCATACCACGATCCCGGAACGGGCATTAAAAACCGTCTCTTTTTTGAAGAATACATGGATCACGTCCTCCAGGAAAAACGGGAGGCCATCCTCTGCTATCTGGATCTGGACGGGCTGAAATATGTCAACGATAAGTTCGGGCATCTGGAAGGCGACATGTATATCCAGAACTTTGTAGAGCTTATAAAAAATAATTTCCGCAGCGAGGATACTTTCGCGCGGATAGGCGGAGACGAATTCTGCCTTGTGCTCACCGGCAACATCAAAGAGCTCATTGAGCGAAAACTGGCAGAGATATTAGCCTCATTCCAGGCGGGCACCTTCAGCCCCTACCAGTGCAGTTTCAGCTACGGCATCGTAGAGATTTCCGGCAGCGACAACAAGCTTACCAGAGATGAGCTCCTGAAAGCCGCCGATGTCATCATGTACGAATGCAAACGGAGAAATAAGCAGAAATTCCCGGATCTTGTCAGATAATGTGCAAAAAGAATCTGTCATAATTTCCGCCCCTTGCTATTACTATATAATAATAGTACATAATGGAGCGTCTTATTAATGAAACATATTACGCAGCGTGTAATCTGCATTGTACTTAGCGCAGTCTTTCTGTTCACCGCAGCCCTTCCGGCCGAGGCAGCCGAGAAATCTAAGGAGGATAAGGACAAAGCTAAAAAAAGCGACGTCATCTCGGCTCCCTCCGCCATTTTGATGGAGACTTCCACGGGGCAGATAATCTACGAAAAAGACCCTGACAGCAAAAGGCCTCCCGCCAGCGTCACGAAGGTCATGACCCTCTTGCTTATATTTGACGCGTTAGATACGGGAAAGATCAAGCTGGAAGACGAGGTGGCTACTTCTGAATACGCTGCCTCCATGGGCGGCTCACAAGTATTTTTAGAGCCGGGGGAGACCCAGACGGTAGACACTCTGATCAAATGCATTTCCGTGGCAAGCGCCAACGATGCCTGTGTGGCTATGGCAGAATACATAAGCGGAAACGAAGAAGAATTTGTAGCCCAAATGAATGAACGGGCAAAGGAACTTGGGATGGAAAACACCCATTTTGAGAACTGCAATGGGCTGGATGCAAAAGGACACCTGACTACGGCAAGAGACATTGCCCTCATGTCACGGGAACTGATCACAAAATACCCTCAGATTCATGATTACTGCACCATCTGGATGGAAAACATCACCCATACGACAAAGAAAGGTTCTTCCGAGTTCGGGCTCAGCAATACAAACAAGCTGATAAGGCACTATGAATATGCAACCGGACTGAAGACCGGTTCCACCAGCAAGGCAAAATTCTGTATCTCCGCCACAGCGAAAAAAGACGATATGGAGCTTATCGCGGTCATCATGGCGGCTGACGACAGCAAGATCAGGAACAAAGACGCCATCACCCTTCTGAACCAAGGCTTTGGCAAATGCCAGAAATACACGGAAGATTCCCTGCAGCATATTCCTCCCGTCAAAGTAAAACGGGGCGTGAAAGAAGATGTTGCCGTCTCTCAGAAAGAAAAGTTTTCCTATGTAGATACTACCGGAGCGGATCTAAACTCCATAGAGCGGAAAGCCAATGTCAAAAAATCCGTAAAGGCTCCGGTCAAAAAAGGCGATAAGCTTGGAACCATAACATATTACCTAAATGAAAATGAGATTGGCACCGTTGATGTGTTGGCATTGGAATCCGTCCGGAAAACAGATATGCCAAGTGCATTTAAAGATGTGTGCCGGCATTTCCTTCTCTGACAATTTCAGGCAGCCGGAATCCCGGCTGCCTGTGCGAATTTTAAATACAATAGTATGACAAAAGCACTCTAGTCTTCTGCTGATGCGTTGTACCAGCCCTTTGCCTTCCTGGCAATTCTTACATAAGACGTATCGCTATTCTTGTTATAGCTGTCTTTATAAGTAATTTCAAATGTCGTATATGCCCACATTTCTTTAGATGAGCTATAGCTTGAAGAACGTGAAGATGCGTACTTTCCAAGTGTTACTTTCTTACCGTTCTTAATCTTCTTTGTCACCATTTTGCCATTCTTGTCACGGTAAGTCATCTCAATCTTTTTAATCTTGCATCCTTTTGCCGCTTTGAACTTAACTGTTACCTTATCTTTTGATGTATAGTAAGTCTCGTCCGGCCTGTAATTTGCAACATATTTTCTTATGTTCTTCTTGTTTACAATAACAGATTCAATAGATGACCCATATCCCTGAGCGCGCACTTTAATCTGCTGTGTTTTGCCTTTTTTTCCATTTGTGTACACATTATACTTGATTGTGTACTTTCCGGACTTTTTGGCATAAACTCTGTACTCCACATAAGGAGTCTCTTCATCGCGATTGGTATACACTCTCTTTACAACAAGGTTCTTTGTTTTTTTCTTTCCCTGATATACCTTGATGTTTTTTATAGTGCTTGTGTTAGACGCTAACGGAATTGATAAATACCTTCCGTTAGACGCGCCGACTCCGCAGCGCACAGCTTTCGGTGCAGACGTTGTGTCCGCCGCTTCTGCTTCCGTGCCGTTTACCGCAAATCCTACGCTGAAAACCATAACAGCTGCAAGTAAAAGACACATAATTCTTTTCATTTTTTTCATTAGGTTTTCCTCCTTTAGTTAAATGATATACCCCATTTTACCCCCCCCCCCTATTTTTTGTCAATATATTCCACATAAAAAAATTAAAATTTGATGAAAAAAATAAAAAATGCCAGACAGCCGTTCCCAGCCCTCTGGCGCATATCATCAGTTAAATTTTACACAAAACCCTCACTCTCTCCCTTTCCGGATGCTCTCCCGACCACCCAGCAGGCGGCATCGCCCCGATTCGGTACATATCCTCCTCCGTCAGCTCAAATGAAAACAAATCCTGGTTCTGCCTCATCCGCTCCTCGGACGAT
The DNA here is from genome assembly GCA_910578455.1 of uncultured Dorea sp. GTDB lineage: Bacteria > Bacillota > Clostridia > Lachnospirales > Lachnospiraceae > MD308. The sequence continues at coordinate 13,414 of CAJTQA010000044.1, read as the reverse complement.
GACTTCGGAAGAGGAACCACGCCTCTTTGTAGGGCGTACCGCAGGCAGACCTGAGCCGAAGATACGCCGTACTTTGCTGCCAGCTCCACGATCAGCTCATCCTCAAGAACCCTGCCCCTTCCAATAGGGCTCCACGCCTGCACGAGAATCCCCCGCTCCTTACAATACGCTACAACCGTCTCCTGCGTATGCCCCGGATGGAACTCAATCTGGTTCACCATAGGCCGGACGCGGCAGTTTTTCAGGAGATTTTCTACATGATGGGGCAGGAAATTGCTGAGTCCGATCGCCCGCACCTTCCCCGCTTCATAAAGCTCCTCAAGCGCCCGCCACGTCTCGGCATCGATTGTCCTCCACTCCCTGCAGTCCGGCGACGGCTGCGGCCAGTGGATAAGATAAAGATCCAGATAGTCCGTCCCGAGCCGTTCAAGGCTTTTAGCAAATGCCTCCTTCGCCGCCTCATACCCCATCTCATCCTTCCACATCTTTGACGTGATAAAGAACTCCTCCCTGGGAATGCCGCTTGCTTTCACCGCCTGCCCAAGATAAGTCTCCGTTCCATAAAAGGACGCCGTATCAAAATAGCGGTAGCCGCATGCGATCGCCCGCTTTAGTATCTCAACATTATCCCCCTCTGCCGCCTTGTATGTGCCGAAAGCGACACAAGGGATTTCCACCCCGTTATTCAAAACATATGTGTCAGATATACCTGTAAGCCTCATATAATCTATTCCTTTCCGCAATCTGCTTCTCTTTTGTTCCCCGGCTCTCCTGCCACCGCCGCGCCTAATATCTCAGCTTTATACTGGACAATGACACCTCCGTCCTATATCCTTTCGTGTGCAGCATATATTCCATCCCGCTCTTTGCCAGGTCAATATGGTTTTGGGGCGCAATCACAATCTCCTCCACGGGGAGGTTTTTCTCACTCAGCGGAATCTCAATATACGGGAGCATGAAACCGTCCTTCGCCCGGAAATACACCTTCGTATCCTTCTGCTTTTTGAAGACGAACCGATACTCCTGCTCTTCTGCAAATCCCCCGTACTTAAAAAACATCGCGTAGACATCCGCCGTCCGCTGGAATTTCCTGCACGCTTTCACATACGCAGCATCCTGCCTGTCCGCCCTCCCTGCCTCAAGAATCTGTTCAAGAGGCATGCGGAGAAGGTTCGGCAGGTAATTACAGATATTTTTCCGAATGAGCTGTTTTTGTTTCTTCCCGTCGTAAACCACAAGCCCGTGATAGGCAATCTCCGCCGCCTCCTCAATCCTTGCGATGATGCCGTCGCTGCGGAAGCCTATATTGTAGCCCGTCTTGTTCGCAAATTCCGACCACAGCGTAATGCTGTCCCTGCATTTTGAAAAAGAAAGCACGAAATATTCCCTGTTCTTCTCCCTTCCCGCATAGATCGAGTCCTTAAGGAACATCTCCCTAAGCTCTGCGTCCTTAATACTCTCCCTGCACACATCCTCGATAATGCCGTATATGTGCGAAAACTCGGTAGGATCGTTCAAAAAATCGCTCTTTGTCGCCCAAAAGCAGTTATGGTTGATAATGCCGTTTATTCCGTTGCTCTTTGTATAATGGTAAAGGATGCTGCCCTTTTCCGCATGTTCCAGCTTTACCTGTCTTCCCGACATCTCACATCACTCCTGATAAAATATTTTTCATGCCTTTTGTCCCATAAAAGACTAATCATAGCCAGTTCAATGCCTTATCCTTGATTTTTGCATACCATTCATTTTCATCCTGTGCCATTTTTGCAAGTACTTCTATCTCTGGAATCATTTTTAATGGAGTTCTGGGCGATGTTGTAAAAAAAAGTGTTTTGCTCTTTAAATAAGCCATTCAATCTCTCCTCTAATAATTCGTTACAATAATATGTTTTGCATCTGACTTAAACCTATTCCTTATATTAACAGCATACGATTTGTCATATGCCTCTACAATGTACTTCCCATACAGTTCCTCTGTCAAAGGTGTTTTACCAATCACAAGCAAAGCCTTAACAGAAAGATTTCTAAAATCATTAGCCAGTCTTCTGTGTTCCTTCTCTCCAAATCCATCTTTATAATTATCATTTCCGTAATCACTAAAAATACAATCGTAAGGGGGATCTAAAAAAATAAAATCATCCTTCTCTGCCATATCAAATATCTTTGAGTAATCATAATTGTATATTTCTGTTCTTTGCAAAAGTTTATAATGCTCATCAGAAATCAATTTCGTATTAAAATATTTATATCTGCCAAACGGCACATTGTACTCTCCATTTGCATTATATCTTATCATGCCAGAATACGCCGTTTTAGTTATAAAAAAATACACAACCGCATCAAGATACTCTGTTTCAATTTTATGATTAAATGCATCTCTCATCAAATAGTACAGAATTTCATTCTTATTTTCCACTTTTTCTTCTGGATGCTGTTTCTTTAGCCGCTCATATATTGTCTGATTTTCTTCATATATTTTTTGTAATTTATCTAATTGCTTTCTCGCCAAGGGATATTCTTTCTGCATTTCCTTGTAAAAAGAAAATAATTTAGAATTTATGTCATTTACAATTGCCTTATCCGGCTGAAGATGGAAATAAAGAGCTCCTCCTCCCAAAAACGGCTCTATGTATCCAGAATAATCTTTCGGCATATTATTAATAAAACGATCAATTTCTTTCGACTTGTCACCTCTGTATTTAAACATTGGTTTCATGGGATTCCTCCTTAAAGCATGAAATACGCCCAATTACATTGTACTACAAGATTTTCTTTTTTTCTATTCAAACTTTTACATCGTGAACATGATTTAGTTATGACCATGATTTCCTCTAATGAGCAAAATCATGCAATACAAAAGCACTTAGTACAGTTCTCTTCACAAACTGTACCAAGTGCTTTTCTTCCCTAAAAAAAACTACAGAAACTTCTTATTACTCGATCCCCGTCACCTGGTAATCCTGTTCTTCCACCGCTTTTTTCAGCGTTTCATCAGAAATATCTCCGCTCAGGCTTACTACAGCCGTTCCTGCCTCATGGCTTACTGCCGCCTCTGAAACCTCCGACAGAGCCTCTAACACCTTCTTAACCCTCGCCTCACAGTGCCCGCACATCATACCTTCAATCTTCATTGTTTTTTTCATCGTATTATCCTCCTTCAATTTATTTTTTTCATTATTTTTGTCCTTTTTATCCTTACTTGCATCATACATCTTAAAAAGATTCAGCCGCAGCGCATTGGTCACCACGCAGAAACTGGAAAGGCTCATCGCTGCCGCCCCGAACATAGGATTCAGTTTCAGCCCGAACAGAGGAATCCATATTCCCGCCGCCAGCGGTATGCCGATGACATTGTAGATAAATGCCCAGAACAGATTTTGATGGATATTTACCAGAGTCGCCCGGCTCAGCCGGATCGCTGCCGGAACATCGCTGAGCCTGCTCTTCATCAACACCACGTCAGCCGCGTCGATGGCAATGTCCGTTCCCGCCCCGATGGCGATGCCCATATCCGCCCTGGTCAGAGCCGGGGCATCATTGATTCCGTCGCCTACCATGGCAACCTTCCCTTTTTTCTTCAGGGCGCGGATGGCGCTTTCTTTCCCGTCCGGCAAGACGTCCGCAATCACCTGGTCAACGCCCGCCTGCCTCCCGATGGCCCTGGCTGTAAGCTCATTGTCTCCTGTAAGCATCACTACATGGATGCCCATATCCTGAAGCTCTTTCACCGCCGCAGGGCTGTCTTCCTTCATAACATCCGCCACGGCGATAATGCCCAGAAATCTCCAGTTCTTACTGAACAGCAACGGAGTCTTTCCTTCTCTCGCAAGCTCTTTCGCCTTCTCATTCATTCTTTCCGGAATGCTGACCGTCTCGGAAATAAACTTCTGGCTGCCGCCTGTCAGTATATCGCTGCCCATCCGCCCGGTCAGCCCGTTTCCTGCAACCGCGCAAAATCCTGCCACTTCCGCTTTCTCATACCCTTGCCCGTCAACCAGGAAGTCCTCGATCTCTTTCTCCCGGCCCTCGCCGAGCACAAGAACTGCCCGCGCCAGCGGATGCTCGCTCTTCTTTTCCAGTACGTAAGCATAGGCTATAAGCTCTTCTTCTGTCACATCTTCTGCCGCACAGATATCCGTCACCTCCGGCTCGCCCTTTGTGATCGTTCCGGTCTTATCAAGCGCTACAACCTTCGTTTTCCCGGTCTCTTCCAGGGAGGCAGCCGTCTTGAACATAATGCCATTCTTCGCGCCCATGCCGTTGCCCACCATGATGGCCACCGGCGTAGCAAGCCCCAAGGCACACGGACAGCTGATCACAAGCACCGAGATTCCTCTCGCCAGCGCAAAGCCAATCCCCTGCCCCGCTAAGAGCCACACAATTGTCGTCACCACAGCAATGCCGATGACTGCCGGAACGAATACGCCCGACACCCTGTCTGCAACCTTTGCGATGGGAGCTTTCGTCGCCGCCGCGTCGCTGACCATCTGGATAATCTGCGACAATGTAGTATCTTCCCCGACTCTGGTGGCCTCACATTTCAAATATCCGGACTGGTTCAGCGTTGCCGCCGACACACTGTCGCCCGCCTCCTTATCAGCCGGGATGCTCTCCCCGGTAAGAGCTGCCTCGTTCACCGCGCTGCTGCCCTCCAGCACAATACCGTCCACCGGGATATTTTCCCCGGGGCGCACCACAAATATGTCTCCTCTTTTCACCCGCTCAACAGGAACTTCTTCCTCTTCCCCTGCCTTTAGGATCACTGCTGTCTTCGGCGCAAGTTTCATCAGGCTCTTTAACGCATCCGTCGTCTTTCCCTTAGATCTTGCCTCCAGCATCTTTCCTACCGTAATCAGCGTAAGTATCATGGCCGCCGACTCAAAGTAGAATTCATGCATGTACGCCATCACCCCGTCCATGTCCATCCGCATCTGTGCATCTGTCATGGCAAATAAAGCGTAAGTGCTGTACACATAGGATGCCCCCGCTCCGAGCGCCACCAGGGCATCCATGTTCGGCGCCCCGTGAATCATGCTCCGAAACCCGCTGATGAAAAACTTTTGGTTCACCACCATCACAGCCGTCGCAAACAAAAGCTGGATAATCCCCTGGGCCACATGGTTTTTCGCCAGAATCTCCGGCAGCGGCCAATTCCACATCATATGCCCCATAGACACGTACATCATCGGAATCAGCAGGCAAACCGATGCGATCAGCCGCTTTTTCATCTTCGGTGTCTCATGGTCTTTTAATAGTTCCTCCGCCGCTGCACTGCCCATGCTGTCTGCCCTGCTTGCTCTCCCTGTACTTCCCGCGCCCGTCTTCCCGTCTGCGCCGCCTCTTTTTTCCGCGCCGTACCCTGCACTTGTGACGGCGGCAATAACTGCGTCTGCATCCGCCTGCCCCTCCACTCCCATGGAATTGGTAAGAAGGCTCACCGAGCAGGAAGTCACGCCGGGCACTTTAGACACTGCCTTTTCTACCCGTGCGCTGCAGGCGGCACAGCTCATTCCTGTCACTGTATATTGTTCCATATATCTGTCCACCTCTGTTTATTTATCATAATATCTATTTCATAAGTTTCTGCAAAGCCGCTACCAGCTCGTCAATGGTCTCTTCCTTCCCTGCCCGGATATCCTCCGCAACGCAGGTACGCAGATGCTCTGTAAGCAGCACTTTATTAAAACTGTTAAGCGCCGCATTGATTGCCGAAACCTGAACTAAAATATCCGTACAGTAAACGTCCTGCTCAACCATACGCTTTACGCCCCGCACCTGCCCCTCAATCCTGCTCAGCCGGTTAATCAAATCCCTGTATTCCTTCTCTGTGCGTTCCTTTGTCTTACCGCTGCTGCACTCTTTCAAATCTTCCGTTTTATTAATGTCTTCCATCAAATCACCTGCTCCTTCCCTTATTATTAGATTATAAGGTTATTATATACCCACTATAGGTATATTGCAAGGGTTTTTTTATAAATCGAGAAAACTCAAAACCGCCTGCCTTAAATACAACCGGTGGAGCTGTATTTGCATATCGGGAAAAAAAGCGTTATAATGACAGTCAATGTACAAAAATCTTACATAAAAGGAAAACACGCTTATGATACATATTGCAATCTGCGACGATGAGCCGGATTTCATCCGTCATCTGACAGAACTGATCAGACAATACACCCTGGAAACCAGCCAGGATATTAAGACGACCGTTTACTATGACGGCTTAGAGCTTATCGAAAAATACGACCCGTCCACCGACCTTATCTTTCTGGACATCCAGATGCGGCTGGTGGACGGCCTGCATGCGGCAGAACGGATCCGGCAGATGAGCGAATCCGTAGGCATCATCTTCCTCACCACCCTCACCCAGTACGGCCTAGAAGGGTACAAATACCAGGCGGTCAATTACATCATCAAGCCCCTTAAGTACGTCCGTCTCAAGGCAGAGCTTGACAAGTTCATCGCAAAGCGCAGGATAGAAGACAGCCCTTCCGTCGTCGTCTCCAACGATTCCGGGAAATACAAGATCATGCTAAAGAGCCTCCGCTATGTGGAGACTTTTAACCGAAACCTCCTGTTTCACACCGAACAGGAAAATATCATCTGCTACAAGACCATGAAAGAAATCGCCCAAAATTTGCAGGCCCACGGGTTCTCCCGGTGCCACAATGCTTATCTTGTCAATCTTTCCTATGTAAAAAATGTAAAAAAACTGGAGATTGCCCTGATCACGGGAGAGACCCTTCCCATCAGCCAGCCACGGCGAAAAGAATTCATGGAAGAACTTACGGAATACTGGGGTGACAGACTATGATACGCTTTCTTGATACCATTACATTCCTTCTGGCCTGCGCCTACGGTTTTGTATTCTTTGTAATCCTTAAAACCTTCCTGCCCCTGAGGGAAACAAAAGGATTAAAGATTTTGGCTCTTTTCATCCTCCTTCCTCTGGCCGATGTAACCATCTACTCCAATGACCTTGCGAACCTCTTGGGAGCTCTCCTCGGGTTCGCCATTTATATTGCCCTGCTCCACCGGGGGCGGCCTCTCCAAAAGCTGACGGCGCTCCTTGTCTTCTGCCCATCCCTTATTGCCGTCAATTACCTGATGCAGGACATCGGCTGCCGGCTCTTTTTCTGGAGCACCGGCGCGCCGAATCTAGATTCGGGAGGATGGACAGACCGGATGTGGCTATTGAGTACCGCTTTCCATACCTGCTCTCTGTTCCTTAGGCTCCTGTTCTGGATTGCCGTATGGATTTTTATGAAAAAGTATCTGACACGCATCTCCCAGAGCCTTACAAAACGCATGTGGATCATCGTAGATACCCTTATGCTGGCGCCCTTTGTGGCAATCTTCACCATCATCTACTTTCTGCCGGAAAATGCGGTAATCGTATACCCCATCTGCGCCGCCTCCATCTTTTCAAGTTTTGGGGCCTTGTATCTTGCCGCGTACATAAGCGACTCGCTGCAGACTGCCTACCGAGCCCGGACTTTGGAAAACAAACTTTCCTATTATCAGGAGAAGGTCGATGACGAGAGGCGGATACGCAGCATCTACCACGACATGAAAAACCACCTCCTGGTGCTCGAGGCCCAGTCCGCCCGCCCGGAGGAAGTTGAAACGTCCATCCAGACGCTGAAAAGCCAGATTGAAGTGTACGAGACTTACTATCATACCGGGAATGAATTCCTTGACATCATCATCCGTGATAAAGCACAGGCGGCAAAAGAAAAGAAGATTGACTTCAGCGCCGTCATCCATTTTAAAGACGGTTCATTTTTAGAACCCTTAGATATCAGCGCCATCTTCGGAAATGCTCTGGACAACGCCATTGAGGCAAGCGAAAAGCTGCCGGAAGACTTGCGTCTCATCACCGCAAAAGCATCCCGCATCCATGATATGCTTGTAATCACCGTGGAGAACAACACGCCACCCGATGCACTTTCCATAAAGAACACAAGCAAAGAAGACACTTTCCTCCATGGTTTCGGCCTGCCAAACATCAAAAACGCCGTGGCAAAATATGACGGGGAGTGCATCCCAAGGCAGAAGGACGGGCGGTTTGCGCTGAAGATCATGATACCGGTACCCTGACCTGCCCGCCCTTAACTCCCAATCAGCACTTCCTTGCCGCAAAAGGCAAAGCCGAGCTTGCGTATACGCTGGCCGGCGATTCCTTTTGCGGTCAGAACCGCCTCGTAATTCTTCTCCTCGATCTGCCTGAGCGCTGCTTTCACTGTATCATCCAGTGCTTTCTCGCCATCCGCGGCATCCTGCACCTTAAATTCCATAATTATTGCATCGTCGCCCTGCATTTTCGGCTCAAGCATCACATCATATCTTCCGAATCCGCTCTCCCGGTTAGAAGTAATCGCATAGCGGCTTGACAGCTCTACAATAAGCCCCAGCACAAAACCATGGTAGAATCTTTCAGGCTCACTGTTCTTTGACGGTTTTCTCCCTGCGTCAAAATAACTGAATGTTCCTGCTGCCTCATGCTCCTCAAAATGAATGACTTTCAGATACCCGCTGGCAAGCAGAAGGCTCCAGACTGCCGCCTCGTCGGCATCCAGCGTTTGATATACAATCTGCTCATCTACAGGCGTGACCACAGATTCCCCAGAGAGAAGTCTTTCTAAAGACAGCTTTACATTCTTCGTTCCCTCCCGGATTAATTTCCCCACCAGGCTGTTTGAGCTGGTATTTGCCCAATAGGGACGAAACTTTCCTGTATCAAGGTAGTTAATGATGGACCATGGATTGTAAATGTCCGTTTTGCTGCCAAATGTAAAGCCATCGTACCATCTCTTTACCCTCCCCCGGTTTTCTGTCATCCCCATCTCGTCCAGCGCATCAAAAACTTCCTTTTCTGTAAAGCCAAAGCTCTCTGCGTATTCTTCCGATGTAGTCGTTATTACTTTCAGATTATTCAGATCAGAAAATGCTCATGTTCAGAGTCTTCCCGAATCTTCTGGGGCGGGCGATCAATGTCACATCATCATCATTTTCCCACCACTCTTTAATAAATGAAGTCTTATCTACATAAAAAAGATTCCTTGTCCGCAGCTTTTCAAAATCCTGATGCCCGATTCCTACCGTTCTCGCCATACAATCACTCCCTCCCGCAACAGATATTGGCTATATTATATCTTTCCCCACTGAAAAAAACAACTCTCCACATATTAAAATAATCACTGTAAATATTAGTTTACGCATTTTATATGGCAAATTTCTGCATTTCCTCTATACTGCAAAGCAAGACAAACAAGAAAAGAGGAATTTGACATGAGTATCTTAAGCACAAAAAACCTGACGAAACAATACGGAACAGAGCCAAACATCGTAAAAGCGCTTGACGATGTAAATATCTCCGTCGAGCGCGGTGAGTTCACCGCCATCATCGGCACTTCCGGCAGCGGCAAATCCACTCTCCTCAACATGCTCGGCGGCCTTGACCGCCCCACATCCGGCAGCGTAAAGATTGACAAATTCAATCTGGCCAAATTAAGCGATGAGGACTTGACCGTCTTCCGCCGCCGCCACATCGGATTCATCTTCCAGAATTACAATCTGGTTCCCATTTTAAACGTATATGAAAACATCACCCTGCCCATTCAGCTTGACGGCAAAACGCCCGATGAGATGTTCATCCAGCGCATCCTGTCACTCCTGGGGCTTGAAAGAAAGCTCTACAACATGCCGAACACCCTCTCCGGCGGACAGCAGCAGAGGGTCGCCATCGCCAGGGCGCTTGCCGGAAAGCCGTCCATCATCCTGGCGGATGAGCCCACCGGCAACCTGGACAGCAAGACAAGCGACGAAGTTATCGAACTTTTAAAGCTCACCAGCCGGGAATTTGACCAGACCATCGTCATGATCACCCACAATCCGGAAATCGCCGCCCAGGCCCACCGCCGCATCCGCATCGAAGACGGACGGGTATACGAATAAAGGAGGCAAAAAAGATGACAGCACAGAATTCAAAGCAGGCACAGATGAAAAGCAGAGACAACACGCAGAGCCAAAACAGCCAAAACGCGCAGAAACGAAGTGGCAGGCCGCCACACTCTTCCGCCGTAAAGACACTGACGGTACGCAGCTTAAAGAAAAACAAAGGCCGCAATCTGGCAGCCATCCTTGCCATCATCATGACCACCATGATGTTCACTACTCTCTTCACCCTTGCCCAGAGCATGGGAAAGAACATGATCCAGATGTATTTACACCAGTCCGGCACTACCGCCCACTCCACATGCAAGAGCCTGACGGACTCCCAGATTGAGGCAATCGCCGGCCACCCGGACGTAAAATCCTACGGGAAAAGCATCGTCCTAGGAATGGCAGAAAACGAATCCCTCACCGGGCGCCAGCTGGAAATCCGCTATGCCAGCGACCAGTACGCAAAAGATGATTTCTCATTTCCCGAGGAAGGCTCTATGCCGGAAAAAGAGTCAGAGATTGCGCTTGATACCCTCACTTTAAAACGGCTGGGCATCACGCCTGAGATCGGCGCTCCTGTAACTATTAAATGGCGCAAAGACATTACAAAGAAAAAGGTAACTTCCGACACCTTCACCCTCTGCGGATGGTGGGAGGGAAACCTTTCCTCCTACTCCAGCATGGCATGGGTCAGCGAAGACTACGCTTTGAGGATGTGCGGCGGCATCGGCGCGCTTAAGGAGGGACAGCTCCTCGGCCAGCGGATGATGGGCATTTCCTTTGAAAATACAGAACATATTGAAGAAAAGACGAAAAAGGTACTGGAAGACTGCCGTCTTTCCTCACTGGAATTCAACACGAATCTGGCATACTCCTCCGAGACCGCCAAAAGCATCCTGGCGGAAAATCTGTCGGTATACGCCGGCATGATCCTTGTATTCCTAGCGGGGTACCTGGTCATCTTCAACGTATTCCAGATATCCGTAGCGTCAGACATCCAGTTTTACGGGAAGTTAAAGACACTTGGGATGACCGCAAAGCAAATCCGCAAAGTCATTCTCGGACAGGGGGCGCTTTTATCTCTCGCGGGGATTCCCCTCGGCATGGCAGCGGGCTACGGACTGGGATTTATGCTGGTGCCGGTTTTCATCCCTGCCCTTGGAACGGAGTCTGTCGTCTCTGTAAACCCGCTCATATTCGCAGGCTCGGCGGTATTTGCCCTGGCCACAGTGATGAGCTCCTGCCTGCTCCCGGCGCGCCTTGCCGGAAAAGTCTCCCCGGTGGAGGCGCTAAAATACACAGACGCCCCAGCCGGAACAAAGAAAAAGAGCAGGCGCAGGAAAAACGGAGCCTCTATCTTAAGAATGGCATGGGCAAATCTGTGGCGCAGCCCGAAACGGACTGTCTTAGTCACCGCGTCCCTGACATTGGGTCTGCTTTTGATGACATTCTTCTATGCAAAAAACGCAAGCTTTGACATAGAAAAATACCTGACAGACCTTGCCGTCTCCGACTTCCAGATAGACGATGCCACAAACAGCTACATCGGAGGCTACAATCCGGAAAGCCGGACTATAAGCGATTCGCTCCTTGATAGGATTTCTTCCTTAAAAGGGCTTGAAAAATCCGGAGCGCTCTATTCAAGAGAGATTTCCATGCCCATAAGCCAGCAGGCGAAGGATAATTTCCGTAACTTTTACACAAAAGAGGCGCTGGAAGAATTCCAGTCCTACGATTCTACTTTCCCCCAATGGAAAGAAGGCTTTGACGCAGCCTTAGCAGGAAATGACGCTCCCCACACTGTCTACGGAGCAGACGGCCCCGTCCTCGATGCCGCTGTAAGCGAAAACTATATCCTTGACGGAGCCTTTGACACAGAAAAATGGGAAAAAGGCGGCTATGTCCTGGCCATCGGCCCATCTACAGACCCCCAGGAAAACCTCCCTACCTACTCCGTGGGCGAAACCATAAATATCCAGGGGAAATCCTTTACCGTCATGGCCGTACTGCACCCTCTGTATCCCATGACAGCCGGCATCCGCCCTGCATTTGACCTGCCGATCATCCTCTCAGCCGACGATTTTTTAGGCATATGGCCAGAGAGCAGCCCCAGGAAATACTACTTTAACATTTCCGATGAAAATATCGAAAAGGCGGATCAGATTCTGAGCGAATACCAGAAGACTGACGCTCCGGGCATGAACATCACATCCCGCAAAAGCATCCAGGCGCAGTATGAGTCCGAGACCCGCTCGTCGGCAGTCATCGGCTACTCCATCAGTATCATCATCGCGTTAGTCGGCATATTAAACTTTATCAACAGCATGGTTACGGCAATCATTTCCCGCAAGAAAGAATTTGCCATTATCCAGAGCGTCGGCATGACAAAGCGGCAGCTAAAGCAGATGCTTACATTCGAAGGGATTTACTATGCCGGGATTACCTTAACCCTCTCCTACCTGTTAAGCCTTCCCCTTATCGGCATACTGCTGCGGGCCATGACTGAGGGCACCGGGTTTTCCACCTTCCGTTTTACAGTGCTGCCGTTAGTAATATGCACGCCGATACTATTAGGGTTTGCGGTGCTCATACCGTATATCTGCTTTAAGAACCTGGAAAGGCAGAGCGTCACTGAAAGGCTGCGGGCAGCGGACTGAATATTTTGCAGCAGCCAAAAGACAAAAAAGAGGAGCGGCTTAACTGGCCGCGTCCTCTTTTTTGTCTTTATTGGCTGGAACTTACAAAGGCAATCAATTCATCATAAAGGCTTGGGTAATTCATACTTTCTTTCAGCATTTCCCAGTCGTCGCAGAACTCTTTCCCATTGCCACATTTTTGATGCGCCTTATAGTCTTTCAAAAAGCGGATGATCAATCTCCGCCTTGCTCTCACAAGACTGTCCCTGTTCATTCCTGTATGTTCAATAGTAGTATGCGCTCTCTTGTTCTTTCCGATTTCCTCATACACTCCTGTCGTTAAATTCAGCCTCAGGTACTTTTCAATATCATCCCCTGCCGGGTCTAAAATAGGATTGTCAAAATCCCATTTTGCTTTTTTATAGCTGGTATTGCAGACCTCACAGCACCAGTGTAAATTATCCCAGTCAAAAGAACACTGGTGTTAGTATATAAGTGTAGACAAGAAAAGTTGAACAACCTATACTATCAAGTGAAAAGCAAAGGAGATGTCCAACATGGCGAAAAACCAGAAATCTTACACTCCGGA
>CAJTQA010000044.1:0-211 GCA_910578455.1 uncultured Dorea sp. | reverse complement strand
ACCTCGTATCCACAACTGGAGCGTGAATATGGCGTAAATCGGAGCACACTCAGCAACTGGGTAAAACAGCTCTCCCCCATCAAAGTATCAGAGGAGGTAGATGGATGGATCTTATCAAAATTGGAAAATACATTGCAGGTAAGAGAAAGTCATTGGGGATGACGCAAAAGCAACTGGCAGAAAAATTAGGTATGAGTGATAAGTCTGTTTC
>CAJTQA010000043.1 GCA_910578455.1 uncultured Dorea sp. | reverse complement strand
ACTATGTGGGGGATGCGGGGATACTGGTGCATAATAAGTGCTGGGATGATCCGCCAGTGAAAAAGACACCAAAAAAACAGGTAAGTATTGATGACCCTAAGTTTGAAAAGTGGCTAAATAAGGGGAAGGCAAACAATACTGTGTATTTTGGGCTGGAAAATGAGGAGAAGACATATGTTGGCATTACACGGCAAAAATTATCAAGGAGACGTTACCAGCATAATCATTTTGGCGGGAAAAACTTTTCTGATTTAAAAGCTAAACATAACGATTTGACGAGAAATCAAGCGAGGGCATTAGAACAATATTACATAGAAATGAGAGACGGACCTAATAAATTGAATAAAATCAATAGCATTAGTACAAAGAATAAATATTATAAGGCGGCTAAAGAATGGGCAGCAAATTATATTGATTCAAATGATGCAGGAGGATTATGATGAAAAAAAAGGTAGAAAGAAATCTGCTTGCGGAACATTATAAGCGCAGATACGAGATGCAAAGCAAGGAAGTAAGAGAAAAATTGGATAGACTAAGTGAACAGGATCCAAGAGAATATCAAGTGAAAATCCTAAAAAGAAAGAGGATAATTCCCCAAAAAGGAGATGTTTTTGTAGTAAGTCCAAGAGAGGGGGTGTATTATTGTGGAGTTGTGGTAAATGCTGGAGATGGAATTAGTGACACATATTCGGCGGTAGTATTTATTTTAGACAAAGAATATGAAAGCATGGATATAGATGTGGCAGAGTTGGACTTAGAAAATTTATTGTTTTATCCCCAAATAGTTGATAAAGGATATTGGTCACGAGGGTATTTTTATAATATAGGAAAGCAAATAGAAATTCCCAATGAATTGGACTATGGCTTTTATGACGTAGTAGATGAATATTATGTGGATGAGTATGGAAATAGAATATTAAAATGTCCAAAGTTGCTGGGTATAGATGGAGTTGCAACTGGAACAGGTGTTGCATATAAAATTAATCGTGAATTGATACTAAAAGGCAGGATATAGAATTTATTATGGTGCAATAGCCTGATGCCAAACAGCAAATACAGCCCGCTCTTTCCGAAGCAAACAGCTAGGAACGCTTTTAATAGAGACGTAATCCACTGCCTACGGAGACTTAAGCGTGAGGGTATTCCCGAACGTTTTAGCCGTAGTTGGCAGTTAGTCCGTTGGAATGTTGTTCCGTTTGCGTGGGAAAGGGCGGGCTGTATTTGTGTCCGGGGTAAGAAAGGCATGTAAATTAAGAAGAGTTTTATACATTATTAAAATGTGCTGGAGAAATAAGGAAAATTATAGTATCTTGTACATATATAGAAATGTGATAACACAGACTGGAAGAAGGTAGCAATCGTGGGGTCAGCCACCGCCGTTTCAATAGCAGCAGTCACACTGATCGGGGGAGCCGCCACAGGAGCCGTCTGTGTGCTGGACAGCGAAGGTCGCAAGCTCCAAGTAGAAGAGAAGTATGTGGAGAACCTTGAAGAGAGCGTGAAAGTGTATAACTTCGAGGTGGAAGAGTACCATACATACTATGTGGGGGATGCGGGGATACTGGTGCATAATAAGTGCTGGGATGATCCGCCGATAGATAGTGCAGGGGATTATAAAAAAGGTGTAGATATTAAAACTGTTGGCGGTAAAGGTCATGAGAAACAAGTAGTTGTTTCAAACAAAGACAATGTTTATGATTTCACCCCATCAGAAAAACATTATGTTGCTACAGAAAATCCTGGTAAAGTGGGAGAACCTGATTCTAGTGTTGATATCCTGAACAGAAAAGGGAAGTGGATGACTAGAAGATGGTTTGATGAGAACGGAGCTGCTGTTAGAGATGTGGATTTGACATATCATAATAATCCTAAAAAACATCCAGAAGTACCACATGAACATCGATGGATTAATGGCGATAGAATAGAATAAATTTTAATAGTCATAGAAAGGAACATTATTTATGGAATGGTTAATGATAGAAAAAACAGACAGAGGCTTTATGACATATTTAAATGACATTTTTATTGCATTTGATAATAAGCAGAATGAGTATAACTGGTTAATCTCATCATATGAGTGCAATGATTATCCTTCTGAAAAAATACCTTTGGGAAAAGAAAGCGCATGGATATCAGGAACAGATTTAACAGAGATAGTTAATAAACATGGAATTCAGTTTATATGGGGTGTTTTGTCTGCGTTCTCTAAAGATGTTAAGTATAGTGATGTTATGAAATACCCGTTGCCATATGCGGATGGAAACGGGGAGTTATGGAATGAAGAAGTAAAATTGCAGCATCCATTAGCTGAAATGGAGATTGTTGCATGGGATTCTGGTTTGGCTATTTTAATGACGGAGGATAAAAAAATTTTGGAGAAATTTAAGAAAATATATCCGCATTGTGTGGACATAGTGACATATAGAAAAGACTTTCCGGAATCCTTGGATTTATAAAAAATTCTTTGAATTATTATATGGTAGTTTGATACCAACCAGCAAATACAGCCCGCCCCCTTTCCAAAGCAAACAGTCAGGAACGCTTTTAATGGAGACGGAATCCACTGCCTACGGAGACTTAAGCGTGAGGGTATTCCCGAACGTTTTAGCAGTAGTTGGCAGTTAGTCCGTCGGAATGTTGTTCCGTTTGCGTGGGAAAGGGGCGGGCTGTATTTGCGTCCGGGGTAAGAAGGGAATGTAAGAAGAGTTTTATGCATTGTTAAAATATGCTGGAGAAATAAGGAAAAATATAGTATCTTGTACATATACAGAAATGTGATAACACAGACTTTTTTTCATCCAGAATTCAGAGCTGATGGTCGTCCATCAAGAAGAAAGCGACGAGCCTGTACAAGAAAGCCAAGAAGACCGCCTCGGCGGTGAAGAAACATGTATGCACCAGCGTCAAGAGGATACAGAAGAAAGACAGTGACGAAAGCCGTCAAGAGCGTGGACTGGAAGAAAGTGGCGGCTGGAGCGGCTACGATTGCCGGAGGAGTTGCATTTACAGTATTGACAGGCGGAGTTGGCGCGATAGGAGTAGGGCTTGCATCTAAAGTCGGCTTGGGAGCAGTGATAGGAGCTGTTACAGGAGGACTTCAGAACATGGCTACAGGAGGTTCATTCGTACAGGGTGCAGCTGCCGGAGCTATCAGCGGAGCAGTGACTGTTGGGCTGAGTTCAGTTGGATTAGCTGGAATAGGTAAAAAAACAACAGAATTATTGGCAAAAATGGCAGTAAATGCTGGGGCTGGAGCCATAGGCTCTATTGCGGGTTCCGTTTATTCGGGGGATGATTTAAAGACAACATTAGAAAAAGCTGGGCAGGCAGCGGCGATTCAGGCAACTATTGGAACAGCCTTTTCGGAACTTGGCGTGGCGGCGAAATCCGGGGAGACGATTGTGGATTCTGTAGTAGATGGAATGATAGATTACATGGCGGGAGTTGCGACGATGGGAACAAGCAGCATTATAGATGTAGTGAAAAGGGAAATGAAAAATGATAAGTTTTGAAGTATGGAGAGGAATTGATTTATTTGCAGAACTAAACTTTATAATCAACATATTGCTTCTGTATTTAAGAAAAAGAGGAGATAAAGCATATCAAAATAAAAAAAGAGGTGAAGTTACTTCGAATGAATCAATAAAATATGGAAAAAATAGCGCTATTATTCTCCTTTTAGCCAGTTTTTTAGGTAGCTGGTATGCTTTGTTTGATGCAGTTGATGTTATGAACTTGGAATATGAAGTGATCCAGGGAACAGTATGTGACATTGGGAACCCAAGCAAATACAATAGAAAAGGAACCATATATGTATGTGATGAAGGCGGTGAAAAAGAGAAGATAGAGTATGTCTACTACGACCTTGGCAAATTAAACGTTGGGGATGAAGTTGAAGTCATAAGGATCATAAGAGGCTCGTCACAGAATCTAGTAATGACCCGAAATGGCGAATATACTGCTTTCTATCAGAAATATGCGATGGGCAAGGAAGAGTGCGAGAGAAGAGTGAAAGGGTTTTTGACCCGGTATATCATCTACAGTTCAATCTTCCTTCTGGCTGTCCTGCCATGGACATTGAAAAAACATAAAAAGGATGTAGAGAAAATCTGTTTTATAGATTGCAGGAAGACAGGGAGGTACCTGTGGATCTGGGGAATGCTTTCCGTCGTATACAAAATCACAATGGCGTATCTTGTGTTTGGGGAGTGTGACATGGACTTGGTGAAATGGCTGCTGGTCATCATTTATGCCATAGAAAAATCCGCGTTCTTCCTGTTCATAGCCAGCCGCTACCAGTTTGTAGAGCTATGGGGGGCAGAGGTTGCCGTGAAAGACAAGGGAAAGCCGGAAAAAATGTATTTGCGGAAAGAGTGCATGCTGGAAAAGATTGGGAAGGGAAAGTATTACAGGCTCTTTCTGGCAGGGCAATATGCCGGAACTGTCAGCGGGAAAAACGTCACGGTACAAAACCTGCTATATGGCACAAGCATTTCGGAGGAAAAGCATATGGAAAATATATCAAATATAACCAGCCAGGAAATTGACCAGGTACGGGAAATAGATGTACAGAAGTATCTGGAAGAAAAAGCCGCAGCACTCCAGAGAACAGTACGGAAGATGCTGATGCTGCTGACAGTGATGTCAGTAGCAGGCCTTTCTGCACTGGCAGTGGTGTTAGATTCTCCAATGAGGTGGGTCATAACCGGTTTTTATGGGATGCTGTATGTAACGGCGCTGATGGCAGGAATATACGTTGAGAAGAACCGCAAAAAAAGGATTCAGAACCAGAAACTCTCTAACGTATGCAAGGGGGAAGGGATTGTAATTTCCCAAAAGCCGCTGGAAGTAAAGTACAGGGATAAGGATGGTGTATTAAAAATAGCAGGAAACATACAGCAAAACGATGCAGGAAAGATGGAATTGGGAAAAAGAGTAACCATTACATTGGAGGATGGGAAACTTGCCAAGTGCCGATATAAAAATATGTGATAAAGATTTGGCAATCGCTTTTGTATACTTGTAAAGTCTAATGAAAAAATGTATGCAATATTAAGGATGGTTTATTTTCGTCCGGGGAAAAGGTGGAGCACAGCACAAATCAAAATAGATTCAAAATGCCAGTAAAATATGCTGGAGAAATAAAGAAAAATGTTGTATTTTATAAAGGAGACAGGGATGAAGATACAAAATAATGATTATGGTGGTTTTATAGTGTCTAAAAATATCATGAATGGTGAGCCGATAAGATATTCTTACCGTGAGGAGAGCGCAATACCACAGTTTAATGGATGGACGCTTTATTCAATAAAGGATGATGAAGAATATGTGAATAACAGTGATAATTTTGTGGTTTTGAGTGCAAGCTCCATATTTGAGATAGCGCCGGTAATGCTGGAAATCTTTGACGCACCATATGGCACAGATATATGTTGGCTATATGAGAAGGACGTACATATAGGGTTTTATGATTTGAAAGAGGACAGGGAGACCACGATTGAGGAGATTCTGAATCGGGCATAGGAAGATGAGGAGGAAGAGAAAATGGACTTTACAAGATATCATTCTTTTCAGGACATACTGGCATATCCCCGCATGAGGGAATATTTAAGCGTGTTTTTTTCGGAAAATAATCTCGCGCTTTTTCCTGAGAGCGCCCGCGCCCTGCCGCTTGCGCTGGCGGAACGGCAACTGGAAAGTCCGTGGAACGAGCCCTTTTCCGAGGTGACGGGGCAATTGCTGGATGCGGCTCATACTGTCCTTGATATAACAGAAAGGCGCGCGAGGAGATGCATTTCTCTGTGGGAAAGCGAAAAGGACTGGACGCTGGAGGGTGAAAGGAGAGGCGGAAAGGATTCTGTATTTTTGCTGGCCCCGGAGTTTGAGAAAAAGGCAGGAGTTTCGCAAATGCGGCCTGCGGTCATCATTTGTCCGGGAGGCGGATATGAGAGAGTGTGTTTCAGCGGCGAGGGGAATCCGGTGATGCGTTTCATGGAGGCAAGGGGATATGTGGTGTTTGTGCTGAAGTACCGCGTGTCGCCCGAGCGGTATCCGGCTCCGCAGGAGGATTTGGCCCTTGCTGTCCGCTATGTGAGGGAACACGCTCAGGAGTACGGCGCAGACCCGGAGAATGTGCTGCTTATGGGATTTTCGGCGGGAGGGCATCTGTGTGCGTCGCTGGGGTGCTTGTACAGGGAAATTGCACAAATGCTGGAGCAAGAAACCGGGGAAAAGGTGTTCCCGGACAGCCTTCGGCCGGATAAGCTCTGCCTTGCATACCCTGTGATCACTTTTGGGGAGGAATGCCATGAAGGCAGCTTTGCGGCGCTGACCGGAGGGGATGAAAGGTTGAGAAAGCCGCTCTCTCTGGAACACCGGGTGACGGTTGATTTTCCGGAGACATTTCTATGGGCGTGCGAAGACGACGGCTGTGTGCCGCCTTCCAATACGATGCGGATGGCGGCGGCTTTAAAGAATGTGGGAGCGCGGCATGAGATGCGGCTTTATCCTTCCGGAGGGCATGGCTGCAATCTTGCATTCGGTAGCTCGGCTTATGCATGGACGCAGCAGTTGCTGGAGTTTTTTCAGCAGCTGCCGCAATCCATTGGGTAACGGCTGTCAAAACATGCCCTGCACAAAGGCAGACCTCGCACGGTGAAAGACAAATCCTCCACCCGCATATATCCCAGGGAGTCCGCCCCGATAATCCGGCGGATTTCTTCGACAGAATGGGAGGCGGCCAAAAGCTGGCGGTTCGACGGTACATCTGTGCCAAAGTAACAGGGGTACAGAAACGGGGGCGAACTGATTCTCACATGGACTTTCTTTGCGCCTGCCTGCTTGAGCATATGTATCAGGTTGGCGATGGTCGTGCCGCGCACGATGGAGTCGTCTATCAGTACGATATTTTTGTCTTTTACCGTACTTTTAAGAACGCTTAGTTTCAGGCGGACGCTTGATTCCCGCTCTTTCTGGGTGGGTTTTATAAAGGTCCTGCCGACATAGCTGTTTTTATAAAAGACAGGCTGAAAGGGGAGGCATGCCGCTTTTGCGTACCCCAGGGCAGCGGTGATGCCGGAATCGGGAACGCCCGTCACCAGGTCGGCATCCGCCGGATACGCCTGTGCCAGCGCAGCGCCAGCCCTCAGCCGTGATTCATAGACAGAAACGCCGTCAAGGGTACTGTCAAGCCGGGCAAAATAAATATACTCAAAGACGCAGTGGGCATGTTTTTCCTGATGCAATTCCATATTTGAGAAAACGCCGTCACAGGAGATCGTCACGATTTCTCCTGGACGGACATCGCGGAGAAACTCTGCGCCGATAGAGCTCAGGGCGCAGCTTTCGGATGCCAGCACATAAGAGTCTCCCCGCCTTCCCAGGCACAGCGGCTTAAGGCCGAGCGGATCCCGCACCCCTATTAGTTTACGCGGGCTGGCAATCACAAGACCGTAGGCTCCCTTAAGACGGGAGGCAGTACGGCAGATTGCCTCTTCTACTGTCTTAGTCTGTACCCTTGCCCGGGCAATCTCATAGGCGATGACTTCAGAGTCTGTTGTTGTCTGGAAGATAGCGCCTGTCCTGGCAAGCCCGGCGCGCAGCTCTTCCGTGTTCACCAGATTGCCGTTGTGAGCCAGCGCCAGCGTTCCTTTGATGTAGTTGAGCACAAGGGGCTGGGCGTTATTTAAGGTGGCGGCGCCTGTTGTGGAATAGCGCACATGCCCGATTCCGAGATTTCCCTTAAGTTCTTTCAATGTTTTTTCTTTAAATACTTCATTGACAAGCCCCATGCCCCTTTTTGTTTCCATATTTCCTTTTGGCCCGCTGGTGTCAGACACGGCAATCCCGCAGGATTCCTGACCCCGGTGCTGGAGGGAGGAAAGTCCGTAATAGATAGTGGAGGCCGCGTCTTCGCCGTGTGGGTTGAAGATGCCGAACACGCCGCATTCTTCTTTGATGCGCCCGTTGTCTGTGTATGTATTTTTATTTGTCTGTTTCATGTGATTTCTCCAATTTTCTGTTTTGCAGGACAGTGAATACAGCGCCTGGCAGATGATGGATGCTGTCTGCAAAACGCTGTATCAATGTTAATATTCTATAATGAGAACAAAAGCTTATCGTAGGTCGGGTAAGGAAGAACGCTGTCAGGAATGAGCGCCTCTGCCTCATTTGCCGCAAGGCGCAGCTCTTCCATCTTTGTCAGGATGGCGGAGTGGCAGAATTCCGCGGCTTTCTGCATGTCTTCGATATTTTCGGCATCCGAGATAAGTCCGGTCAATTGTGCGATTCCGGCTGTGGCTGTCTCATAAGCGGCAGTAAGCTTTTTCACAAGTATCTCTTCTGAGTCAACGGAGAGCGCAGGGAGGAAAGCTTTTTTAGACGCTGCGTTTCGGGCGGTCTCCCCAGCGTAAGCGCTCAGCGCGGGCAGGAAGTCCTTAGTCAGCATCTCAGCCATCGTGCGCGCCTCGATAAGTACGGTTTTCGCATAGTTCTCCAGCAGGATTTCATAGCGTGAGAAAATCTCGTCTTTTGTAAAAATGTGATGTTTCGTAAACAGTTCCACGTTTTTTTCAGCGATAAACTGAGGGAGACAGTCCGGGGTGGAAACCAGATTATACAGCCCCCTGCCCTCAGCCTCTTTTACCCACTCATCAGAGTAGCCGTTGCCGTTGAAGATAATCTTCTTGTGCTTGCGGATAGCGCGCTTGATAAGCTCGTGGACAGCGGACTCCATATCTTCCGGCTTTGTGCCCTCAAGCTCTCTGTAAAACTGAGCAAGGCTTTCAGCAACTGCGGTGTTCAGGACGATGTTGGGTGTTGACACTGAAGCCGCGGAGCCAAGCATGCGGAATTCGAATTTATTTCCCGTAAATGCAAATGGTGATGTGCGGTTCCGGTCCGTGTTGTCCTTTACAAAGTGAGGAAGCACATGGGCGCCGATATCGAGCTGTACTTTTTTCTGTTTTCCGAAATAGGTATCGTTTTCAATGGATTCCAATACAGCAGTCAGCTCATCGCCCAGAAAGACGGAGACGATGGCAGGAGGAGCCTCGTTGCCGCCCAGACGGTGATCATTTCCCGCGCTGGCAGCAGATACCCGCATCATGTCAGCGTAATCGTCCACGGCCTTTATGACTGCCATCAGAAATACAAGGAACTGGATATTCTGTGCCGGGGTGCGCCCCGGATTCAAGAGATTTACGCCGTCATTGGTAATGAGGGACCAGTTATTGTGTTTTCCGCTGCCGTTGATGCCCTCGAACGGCTTTTCGTGCAGAAGGCAGACAAGGTTGTGCTTTTCCGCTACTTTTTTCATGATTTCCATTGTAAGCTGATTGTGGTCTACTGCGATATTTGCCGTGTCAAAAACCGGGGCAAGCTCATGCTGTGCGGGAGCGACCTCATTGTGCTTTGTCTTGGCGGGGATGCCCAGTTTCCAGAGTTCCTCATCCAGGTCATGCATATATGCGGATACCCTGGGCTTTAACGTTCCGAAATAATGGTCTTCCATCTCCTGACCCTTCGGGGCGGATGCCCCAAACAGCGTCCTGCCGCAGAAGATTAAATCTTTCCTCTGGTCATACAGCTTTTTATCAACAAGGAAATACTCCTGTTCTGGGCCTATGGTTGTGGATACTCTTGTGGCAGTTTCATTTCCCAACAGTTTCAGCATCTTCACTGCCTCGTTATTGAGCGCCTCCATGGAGCGCAGGAGCGGGGTCTTTTTGTCCAGAGCCTCGCCGCTGTAGGAACAGAAGGCGGTTGGGATATACAGAGTGCGATCCTTTATAAATGCCGGGGAAGTAGGATCCCACGCGGTATAGCCCCGCGCTTCGAAGGTGGCTCTCAGCCCTCCCGACGGGAAACTTGATGCGTCCGGCTCGCCCTTTACCAGCTCCTTGCCGGAAAAGTCCATGATAACCTCGCCGTCGCCCGACGGGGAGATAAAGCTGTCATGCTTTTCGGCGGTAAATCCTGTCATAGGCTGAAACCAGTGGGTATAATGGGTAGCGCCGTTCTCAACCGCCCATTCTTTCATGGCGACCGCCACGGAATTTGCCACATCAAGCTCTAAATGCGTACCGTTTTCAATTGTCTTGCGGAGCGCTTTGTACATATCCTTTGGAAGTTTTTTCCGCATGACCTTGTCGCTGAAAATCATGCTGCCGTATAATTCAGGTATTTCTTTGTTCATTTTAAGAGTCTCCTTTCAAATAAAAAAAGCGCCCTGGAAAAATCCAAAGCGCCTTTGCTTATGTAAAGCAGTATACACTGAAATCTCGAAATGTCAAGATTTTTTTTCGAAGTTTCTGCTCCTGTCTGCGGCTTTGTAAAAAAACATTTGACAAATCACCCCGGAGGGTTCATAATACTTTCGATAAATATATATGGCTGACAAAGGAGTCAGGAATCTCACGCGGGATTTCTGTCTCCTTTTTTTGATGGAAGGAGATGGGCAAGGGTAAATGAAAGCGTTTCTTATATTGGAGGACGGCACGGTTTATGAGGGTACAAGCATCGGCGTGGAGGGGAGCGTTGTCAGTGAGATTGTGTTCAATACTTCTATGACAGGGTATTTAGAGGTGCTTACGGACCCGTCCTATGCAGGGCAGGCGGTAGCCATGACTTATCCGTTGATTGGCAATTACGGGATTACGCCGGATATGGAGTCAGGGAGAGCCTGGGCGAAAGGGTACATTGTAAAAGAGCTTTCAGAAACGCCCAGCAACTTTCGGTGCGAGGGAACGGTGCAGGAGTTTTTGAAGGAACAGGGGATTTCAGGGATTGCCGGGGTGGACACAAGGGCGCTCACGAAACGGCTCAGGGAAAAGGGAACGATGAACGGTATGATTACAACGGATTCAGACTTTGTACTTGATGAGATTCTCTCAGAGATTAGAGAATATGAGGTCGGGGATGTGGTTTCGGAGGTGACCTGTGACCGGAGGCATATCCTTGAAGGAGCAGGATGCAGAGTCGCCCTTCTGGATCTGGGGGAGAAGA
Organism: uncultured Dorea sp.; assembly: GCA_910578455.1. GTDB lineage: Bacteria > Bacillota > Clostridia > Lachnospirales > Lachnospiraceae > MD308. The sequence goes on along the minus strand of CAJTQA010000043.1, from coordinate 19,587 downwards.
AAAGCATCCAGGAGTCGCTGCAAAAGCGCGGCTGCGAGGTGGAGGTTTTTCCGGCGGGAACATCCGCGGAGGAGATTTTGGGGAGCTGCCCGGACGGAATCATGCTTTCCAACGGCCCGGGAAACCCGGAGAGCTGCAGGACGATTATACGGGAGATCAAAAGGATATATGAGAGCGGCATCCCTGTCTTTGCTATATGCCTGGGGCATCAGCTTATGGCGCTGGCAAACGGGGCAAGAACCTATAAGCTTAAGTACGGGCATCGAGGAGGAAACCATCCGGTCAGGGATTTAGGGAGCGGCAGGGTTTACATATCGTCGCAAAACCATGGATATGCGGTGGATGCAGATACGCTTGATGAGTCGGTGGCGGAGGAGACGTTCGTGAATGTCAATGACGGAACGAATGAAGGATTTTCCTATCTGGGTAAAAATATCTTTACCGTACAGTTTCATCCGGAGGCAAGTCCGGGGCCGCAGGATACAGGATTTTTGTTTGACCGGTTTATAGATATGATGAAAGGAGCATAAGCATGCCGAAAAACAGTGCGATTAAAAAAGTGTTGGTAATAGGGTCAGGGCCGATTGTCATCGGCCAGGCGGCGGAATTTGATTATGCGGGAACACAGGCATGCCGCGCCCTGAAAGAAGAAGGGGTGGAGGTAGTGCTCCTGAATTCAAATCCGGCGACAATCATGACGGATAAAGAGATTGCAGACCATGTTTACATCGAGCCTTTGACGGCGGAGGTGGTTGAACAGCTGATACTGAAAGAAAGGCCGGACAGCATCCTTCCTACGCTGGGAGGCCAGGCGGCATTGAACCTTGCTATGGAACTTGCCGAGAAAGGGTTCTTAAAAGAGCATCATGTGCAGCTTACAGGAACAACGGCGGACACGATAAAGAAGGCGGAAGACCGGCAGGAATTTAAACGGACGATGGAGAAGATCGGAGAGCCGTGCGCCCCCTCGCTGGTGGTGGAGAATGTGGAAGATGGGCTTGAATTTGCCAGGGAAATTGGTTATCCGGTAGTGCTGCGCCCGGCGTACACGCTGGGAGGCAGCGGAGGCGGCATTGCCCATGACGTAAAACAGATGGCTGAGATACTGGAAAACGGGCTCAGGCTTTCCCGGGCGGGGCAGGTGCTTGTGGAGCGGAGCATTGCGGGCTGGAAGGAGATTGAGTATGAGGTTATGCGCGACGGCAGGGGAAACTGCATTACGGTCTGCAGCATGGAAAATATCGACCCTGTGGGCGTCCATACCGGAGACAGCATCGTGGTAGCTCCCTCCCAGACATTGGGGGATAAGGAGTATCAGATGCTCAGGACTTCTGCCCTTAATATTATAGATGAGCTTGGCATCACAGGAGGATGCAACGTGCAGTTCGCCTTAAACCCGGAATCTTTTGAGTACTGTGTCATAGAGGTAAATCCCCGTGTCAGCCGCTCCTCTGCTCTGGCATCAAAGGCAACGGGGTATCCTATTGCGAAGGTGGCGGCGAAGATTGCCCTCGGATATACGCTGGATGAGATTCCCAATGCGGTGACAGGCAAAACATGCGCGTGTTTTGAGCCGGTGCTGGACTATTGTGTTGTGAAGATGCCAAGGCTCCCATTTGACAAATTTATCAGTGCAAAGCATACGCTTACAACTCAGATGAAGGCTACAGGGGAAGTGATGAGCATCTGCGACAATTTTGAAGGTGCGCTCATGAAGGCAATCCGTTCCCTGGAGCAGCATGTGGATAGCCTGATGTCAGATTTCTGCTGCGGGCTTTCGAAGAAGGAGATGCTGGAAGAGCTGCGGATTGTGGATGACAGGAGGATTTGGAAGATCGCGGAGGCGCTGCGGCATGAAATCTCTGATGACGAGATATGCGGCGTAACAAAGATTGACCGATGGTTTATAGATAAGATTGCTAATTTGGTAAGGATGGAGCAGAGACTTAAGGGCGTAAAAGGCGGAACGATTGATGCGGAGCTTTTGTGGGAGGCAAAGCGCATGGAGTTCCCGGATTCCGTCATTGCAAAGCTGACGGAGAAAACGGAAAAACAAATCCGGAAGATGCGTTATGACATCGGTATCAGGGCATCCTATAGGATGGTGGATACGTGTGCCGCAGAGTTTGTCGCAGAGACACCGTACTATTATTCCGTATATGGAGGGGAGAATGAGGTCAGGCAGACATCCGGCAAGAAGAAAGTTCTTGTTCTCGGTTCAGGACCCATCCGAATCGGACAGGGAATTGAGTTCGACTTTTGCTCCGTGCACTGCACCTGGGCATTTAAGAAACAAGGATATGAGACAATCATTGTAAACAACAATCCGGAAACGGTCAGCACGGATTTTGACATTGCTGACAAGCTTTATTTTGAGCCGCTGACCCCGGAGGATGTGGAGAGCATCGTGGAGCTGGAAAAGCCGGACGGGGCAGTCGTGCAGTTCGGCGGGCAGACGGCAATCAAGCTGACGCAGGCGCTGACAGAGATGGGAGTAACCATATTCGGAACCGCGGCGGAGGATGTGGACGCGGCGGAGGACAGGGAGCTTTTTGACCGGATACTGGAGCAGTGCCGGATTCCACGCCCGAAAGGGGAGACAGTCTACACGGCGCAGGAGGCGAAGGACGCCGCAAAAAGGCTCGGATATCCGGTACTGGTAAGACCGTCCTATGTGCTGGGAGGGCAGGGGATGCAGATAGCTGTGAGCGGCCAGGATATCGACACATTCATAGGGATTATCAATCAGGTCGCGCAGGAACACCCGATACTGGTAGATAAGTACATGCAAGGAAAGGAGATTGAAGTGGATGCGATCTGCGATGGCACGGATATCCTGATTCCCGGCATTATGGAGCACATTGAGCGCGCAGGCATCCACTCGGGAGACAGTGTGTCCGTGTACCCGGCAAGGAGCATATCCGAAAAGGCAAAGCAGACGATAGAGGAATACACAAAACGGCTTGCAAAGGCTCTTCATATAGTCGGGCTTATCAATATCCAGTTTATCGTGTGCGGCGAATCTGTCTATGTCATTGAAGTGAACCCCCGCTCCAGCCGTACCGTGCCGTATATCAGCAAGGTGACAGGAATCCCCATTGTGCCGCTGGCGGTAAGGGCCATGACAGGGGAACGGATTCGGGAGATGGGGTATGCGCCAGGGCTGCAGCCCGAGGCGGATTATTTTGCGGTAAAAATGCCGGTATTTTCTTTTGAAAAGATACGGGGAGCGGATGTAAGCCTTGGGCCGGAGATGAAGTCTACGGGGGAGTGCCTTGGGATTGCGAAGTCTTTTGAGGAAGCAATCTATAAAGCATTTTCAGGCGCGGGCATCCGGCTGCCTAAGTATAAGAATGTGATCATATCTGTGCGGGAGGATGACAAGAAAGAGGCGGCGGCAATCGGACGGCGGTTTGCGGCGATCGGGTACAGGATTTATGCAACCAAAGGCACTGCCGAGGCTTTGCGGGCGGCGGGAGTGGAGGTTACACAGGTCAACAAGCTGGAAGAAAAGTCTCCGAACCTTTTAGACCTGATCCTTGGGCATGAGATCGATCTTGTCATCGACACGCCCCACCAGGGGTCAGAGCATGCGAAAGACGGGTTTATCATACGGAGGAACGCCATAGAGACGGGAGTAAACGTGCTGACGGCGATCGACACTGCAAAAGCGCTTATAAAGAGCCTGGAAAATACGGAGAGAGAAAAGATTACACTGATTGATATCGCAGAGGATTCATTTGGGAGGAAAACAAGATGGCAGTAAAATATGTGTTTGTTACGGGCGGCGTAGTCTCCGGTCTTGGGAAAGGGATTACGGCGGCATCGCTGGGGCGGCTTCTGAAGGCAAGGGGATACCGGGTCACCATGCAGAAGTTTGACCCGTATATCAATGTCGACCCGGGTACGATGAACCCTATCCAGCACGGGGAGGTCTATGTGACGGACGACGGCACGGAGACAGATCTTGACTTGGGGCATTATGAGAGGTTTATCGACGAGTGCCTTGACTGGAATTCCAATGTGACGACAGGGAAAATCTACTGGTCGGTCCTCCAGAAGGAGCGACGGGGAGACTACGGAGGAGGAACGGTGCAGGTCATCCCCCATATTACGAATGAGATTAAAAGCCGCTTTTATCATGGAACGCCTGACGGGGAGGACAGGATTTCCATTATAGAGGTGGGCGGCACGGTAGGGGATATTGAGAGCCAGCCTTTCCTAGAGGCAATCCGGCAGTTTCAGCATGAGGTGGGGCGCGGCAATGCGGTACTCATCCATGTGACGCTGATTCCTTACCTGAAAGCGTCAGGGGAATTAAAGAGCAAGCCGACCCAGCAGAGCGTGAAGGAACTGCAGGCGATGGGGCTGTGGCCGGATATTCTTGTATGCAGGAGCGAGCGTCCCATTCCGGAAGAGCTGCGGGAGAAGATTGCGCTTTTTTGCAATGTGCCGAAAGACCATGTGCTGCAGAACCTGGATGTGGAATATCTCTACGAGGCGCCCCTCGCCATGGAAAAAGAGAATCTTGCCAAAGTGGTGTGCGGCGCGCTGAAACTCCCATGCCCGGAGCCGGATCTCTCGGAATGGAGGGAGATGGTGCACCGGCTTAAATCTCCGGAGTCTGAGGTGGAGATTGCGATTGTCGGAAAATATATACAGCTTCATGACGCATACTTAAGCGTTGTGGAAAGCTTAAAGCACGGAGGGATTGCAGAGCGCGCCAGTGTGAAGATACGCTGGGCGGACGCTGAGGAGATAACGGAAGAAAATGTGGCAGAGAGGCTTAAGGGCGTGAAAGGAATCCTTGTTCCCGGAGGGTTCGGGACAAGGGGAACAGAAGGGAAGATTGCTGCAATACGGTATGCCAGGGAAAACAAGATACCATTCCTTGGCATCTGCCTCGGGATGCAGATGGCAATCGTTGAATATGCCCGCCATGTGCTGGGGCTTGCAGACGCCCACAGCTCTGAGCTGGAACCCCGGACGGCTCATCCGGTCATCCATCTGATGCCGGAGCAGGACGGGGTGACGGACATTGGCGGAACGCTGCGTCTGGGCGCATATCCGTGTGTCCTGAAAGAAGGGAGCCTGGCGGAAAAGCTCTATAATGCCAGGGAGATAAGCGAGCGGCACCGCCACCGCTACGAGGTGAACAATGAGTACCGCGACAGTCTGGAAGAAAAAGGGATGATACTGTCAGGGCTTTCGCCGGACGGCAGGGTAGCAGAGATGCTGGAGCTTCGGAATCATCCGTATTTCATAGGAACTCAGGGGCATCCAGAGCTAAAGTCAAGGCCGAACCGCGCACATCCTCTATTCCGGGGGCTTGTACATGCGGCGGCAGAGTATCAGAGACAGGAGGAAGGTTTTTATGGACAGAGTGAATCATAAAGCATATGGCAGTCTGTACCGGCAGCAGTTTGAGCATGACAACTGCGGTATCGGGGCAGTCGTCAACAGCAAGGGTGAAAAGAGCCACAGGACAGTGGAAAACGCACTGAAGATTGTAGAGAATTTAGAGCATCGGGCAGGAAAGGATGCGGAAGGGAAGACCGGCGACGGAGTCGGGATTTTGCTCCAGATTTCCCACCGATTTTTTGGGAAAGTATGTAAAAGTGCAGGAATCCCCATCGGAGGAGAGCGGGAATACGGCATTGCCCAGCTGTTCCTTCCGCAGAATGAGCTGAAACGCAATCAGGCGAAGAAGATGTTCGAGATTATCGTGGAGAAGGAGGGGCTTAAGTTTCTTGGTTTCCGTGAGGTTCCGGTACATGACTGGGTTCTCGGGCAACGGGCGAAGGAGTGCATGCCCCATATCGTCCAGGCGTTTATACAGAAACCGGAAAACGTTGAGAAAGGGCTTGAATTTGACCGGAAACTTTATATTGCGAGGAGAGTTTTTGAGCAGAGCAATGACAACACTTATGTGGTGTCCATGTCCAGCCGGACAATCGTCTATAAGGGCATGTTTTTGGTAGGGCAGCTCCGCACGTTTTTTTCAGACCTTCAGGATGAGGACTATGAGTCCGCTATCGCCCTGGTGCATTCCAGATTCAGCACCAATACGAACCCAAGCTGGGAACGTGCACACCCGAACCGTTTTATCGTCCACAACGGGGAAATCAACACAATACGGGGAAATGCGGACAAGATGCTTGCCAGGGAGGAAACTATGGAGTCTCCGTTTTTGAAAGGTCAGCTCCATAAAGTCCTTCCGGTGGTGGATACAAGCGGCTCTGATTCTGCCATGCTGGACAACACGCTGGAATTTCTTGTGATGAGCGGTATGGAACTTCCTTTGGCAGTGATGATCGCTATTCCGGAACCATGGAGCAATAACCAGACGCTCTCTCAGGATGAGAGGGATTTTTACCAGTATTACGCGACGATGATGGAACCCTGGGACGGTCCGGCGTCCATCGTATTTTCGGACGGGGACAAGGCGGGAGCCGTGCTGGACAGAAACGGGCTGAGGCCTTCCAGGTATTATGTCCTGAAAAACGGAGACCTGATCCTGTCCTCGGAGGTGGGGGTGCTTGACGTGCCGGAGGAAGAAATTGTCTTAAAGGAGCGGCTGCATCCGGGGAAGATGCTCCTGATAGATACGGTTTCCGGGAAAATCTTCCAGGACGAGGAGCTTAAGAACATCTATGCGGTAAGCCGTCCTTACGGTGAGTGGCTGGACAGCAATCTTCTGGAGCTTAAGGATTTAAAGATTCCCAATCTCCGTGTAGAGGATTTTGAGCCAGTGAGAAGGAAACAGCTTCAGAAAGCTTTTGGCTATACTTATGAGGAATATAAAAATTCCATCCGGAATATGGCGTTAAATGGCGGGGAGTCCATAGCTGCAATGGGGGTTGACACTCCGTTGGCGGTCCTGTCAGAAAAAAAGAGGCCGCTGTTTGACTATTTTAAGCAGCTTTTCGCACAGGTTACTAATCCGCCTATTGATGCCATCCGGGAGGAGATTGTCACAAGTACGGCGGTCTATGTGGGGAAGAACGGAAATATTCTGGAGGAAAAGGCGGAAAACTGCCAGGTGCTGAAAATCAATAACCCGATCCTCACCAACACAGACATGCTGAAGATTAAGGAGATGAAAAAAGACGGCTTTCAGGTGGCGGTCGTGCCGATTACATATTATAAGAGCACATCGCTGGAACGCGCCATCGACAGGCTTTTTGTGGAGGTGGATAAAGCGTACAAGGACGGGGCGAATATCTTGGTGCTTTCCGACCGGGGCGTAGATGAGAACCATATGCCGATCCCTTCTCTTCTGGCAGTGTCGGCGGTGCATCAACATCTTGTAAACACGAAGAAACAGACATCACTCTCCCTGATACTGGAGTCCGGGGAACCGAGGGAAGTCCATCATTTTGCGGCTCTCTTAGGATATGGGGCATGTGCAGTAAACCCGTATCTGGCGCTTGACACGATTCATGAACTGATTGACGAAAATCTTCTGTGCAAGGATTACTATGCGGCGGTGGAGGACTACAATGCGGCGGTTTTGCATGGTATTGTGAAGATTGCGTCGAAGATGGGGATTTCTACCATACAGTCCTATCAGGGCGCGAAGATTTTTGAGGCAGTAGGCATCTCAAAAGAGGTGACGGACCAATACTTTTCCGGCACGGTCAGCAGAGTGGGCGGAATCACTTTGGAAGATATTGCGGAACAGGTGGAATACTGCCATTCCAGGGCGTTTGACCCGCTGGGGCTTGAGACGGACCTGACTCTGGACAGCATGGGAAAGCACAAGAGAAGGAGCGGGGGGGAAGAACACCGCTATAACCCAGAGACAATCCATCTTCTGCAGCAGTCTGCATGGACAGGGGATTATAGTCTTTTCAAGCAGTATACAAAGAAAGCGGATGAGGAAGAGAACGGCTATCTGCGTAGCTTGATGGATTTTAAATACCCGGAGAAAGGAATTCCGCTGGAGGAAGTGGAAAGCACAGAGACAATCGTGAGGCGGTTTAAGACCGGGGCGATGTCCTACGGCTCGATTTCGGAAGAAGCCCATGAGACGCTTGCAATCGCAATGAACCACCTCCATGGAAAGTCCAATACCGGGGAGGGCGGCGAGAGCGAGGAGCGTCTGGACTCGGCGGGAAGCCGTGATGACCGATGCTCTGCTATCAAGCAGGTGGCATCGGGAAGGTTTGGCGTTACCAGCCGGTATCTTGTGAGCGCCAGGGAGATTCAGATTAAGATGGCACAGGGGGCAAAGCCGGGGGAGGGAGGACATCTCCCCGCAAGGAAGGTGTACCCGTGGATTGCGAAGACAAGGCATTCCACGCCAGGCGTCAGCCTCATCTCGCCGCCGCCTCATCATGACATTTACTCGATAGAAGACTTAGCGCAGCTTATCTACGACCTCAAGAATGCCAATAAGCACGCGCAGATATCCGTAAAGCTTGTCTCAGAGGCGGGCGTGGGAACCGTGGCGGCAGGAGTGGCGAAGGCAGGAGCGCAGGTCATTCTTATCTCGGGTTACGACGGAGGCACAGGTGCCGCTCCTGAAAGCTCCATCCACAATGCGGGTCTTCCATGGGAGCTTGGGCTTGCGGAGACCCATCAGACACTTTTAAGGAATGGACTCAGGGAGAGGGTGCGTATTGAGACAGACGGAAAACTGATGAGCGGCAGGGATGTGGCAATCGCCGCTCTTCTGGGAGCGGAAGAATTTGGGTTTGCGACAGCGCCCCTTATTACGATGGGATGCGTTATGATGCGCGTCTGCAACCTGGATACCTGTCCGGTGGGTGTTGCGACCCAGAATCCGGAACTCAGGAAAAGGTTTAAAGGGAAACCGGAGTATGTGGAGAACTTTATGCGTTTTATTGCTGAGGAACTGAGGGAATATATGGCAAGGCTGGGGGTACGTACCATTGACGAGATGGTGGGGAGAAGCGACCTTTTGAAAGTAAAGGAGGCTCCGATATCCCCTATGGCGGCAAAGATGGATTTTTCGGAGATTCTTTCAGGCGTTTATGCGGGAAAGGATGGAAACATAGTATTTTCGCCGGCTAAGGCATATGATTTCCAGCTTGAAAAGACGCTGGATGAAAAAGTCCTTATCAAAAAGCTGAAACCAGCGGCAGAGAAAGGCGAGAAAGCCTCTGTCAGGCTCAAGGTGGGAAATACTGACCGGACATTTGGCACGATGCTTGGAGCGGAGATTACGAGATGCCACAAGGACGGGCTTGCGGAAGATACGCTTACGGTAGAGTGCATAGGTGCCGGAGGACAGAGTTTCGGCGCGTTTATTCCGAAAGGGCTTACGATAAGGCTTTGCGGGGACGCAAATGACTATTTTGGAAAAGGGCTTTCCGGAGGCAAGCTTATCGTTTATCCGCCGAAGAACCGGGGATATGCGGCAGAAGAAAACATTATCGCCGGAAATGTGGCTCTCTATGGCGCCACAGGCGGAAAGGCATTTATTAACGGTGTTGCGGGAGAGCGTTTTGCTGTCCGTAATTCAGGGGCACATGCCGTGGTGGAAGGCGTCGGGGAGCACGGATGCGAGTATATGACCGGTGGCAAGGTGGCAGTTCTCGGGAAGACAGGAAAAAACTTTGCGGCGGGGATGAGCGGCGGTATCGCATATGTGCTTGACGAGGATAGCCGTCTGTACCGGAATCTTAATAAAGACATGATTTCCATTGAGAAGGTGGAAAATAAATACGATATACAGGAATTAAAAGATATGATTTCCGAGCATGTAGAAATGACGGGTTCTGAGAGGGGGAAGTGGATTCTTAAGAATTTTGATGAGCTCCTTCCCAAATTCAAGAAGATCATCCCGTATGATTACAAGAAGATGACTGCACTTGCCGCACGGTTTGAGGAAAAAGGAATGAGTACGCAGCAGGCGCAGATGGAGGCGTTTTATGAGAGCTTTCAGGCAGAGGGAACGGAGGGATAGGACATGGGAAAAGCGACTGGGTTTTTAGATTACGAAAGAAAAAATGCAAGGGCACAGGAGCCTTTGGAAAGGATTCGGCATTTCCGGGAGTTCCGCGTACCTTTGACTCTCGGGGAACAGCAGAAACAGGGAGGGCGCTGCATGGAGTGCGGCGTGCCTTTCTGCCAGAACGGAAATATGCTGGCGGGCATGGCATCCGGATGCCCTCTTCACAATCTTGTGCCAGAGACAAATGACCTTGTGTACAGCGGAAACTGGAAACAGGCGTATGAGCGCCTTAAAAAGACCCACTGTTTTCCGGAGTTTACAAGCAGGGTATGCCCGGCGCTCTGCGAGGCGGCATGTACCTGCAACCTGAACGGGGAGCCGGTGGCGACGAAGGAAAATGAGAGAGCAATCATTGAGCATGCCTATGACATGGGATGGGTTGTTCCTCAGATACCGAAAGTGAGGACGGGAAAGAAAGTAGCGGTCATAGGCAGCGGCCCGTCCGGGCTCGCGGCGGCGCAGATGCTGAACCGGAGAGGGCATTTTGTCACGGTATATGAGAGAAATGACCGTATCGGAGGCCTTTTGCGCTACGGCATCCCCAATATGAAACTGGATAAGGAAATCCTTGACCGGAGGCTCCGGCTGATGAAAGAAGAAGGGGTAGTATTTCAGACAAATACGGATGTAGGGAAAGATATCCTTCCGGAGGAGCTGAAAGAAAAGTTTGACCGGGTCATACTGGCATGTGGAGCGTCCAATCCGCGCGATATAAAAGTGCCGGGAAGAGACGCGAAAGGTATTTATTTTGCGGTGGATTTCCTTACATCCGTGACGAAAAGCCTTTTGGATTCTGGATTGAAAGATGGAAAATATGTAAAGGCAGAAGATAAACATGTCCTGGTCATCGGTGGGGGCGACACCGGAAATGACTGTGTGGCAACGGCGATACGACTGGGTGCAAAGTCTGTCACCCAGCTTGAGATGATGCCGGAACCGGGAATGGAAAGAGCGGCATCCAATCCATGGCCGCAGTGGCCGAGGGTATTAAAGACCGATTACGGACAGGAGGAGGCGATTGCTCTTTATGGGCATGACCCGCGCATCTATCAGACGACGGTGAAAGAATTCAAGACAGATAAAAACGGGAATGTAAAGAAGGCGGTCGTCATTTCCCTGGAGGCAAAGAAAGACAGGAAGACAGGAAAGCTTACGATGGTTCCGGTTCCGGGCAGCGAGAAACCCATATCTGCAGAGATGGTGCTGATTGCGGCAGGATTCCTTGGCAGTCAGCCTTATGTAACGGAGGCATTTAAGGTGGAAGTGGATGGGCGCACGAATGTCAGGACAGAAGATGGCGCATATGAGACAAGTGTGCCGGGAGTTTTCAGCGCCGGGGATATGCGCCGGGGGCAATCTCTTGTAGTGTGGGCGATTGAGGAGGGAAGACAGGCGGCAAAGGCGGTTGACTGTTCCCTGATGGGGTACACAAATCTTTAAACATCACTTGACAATCTGATTTTCGGTTGCTATAATCGGAACATGAAAAGACGAGGGTGTCTTTGCTTGGGTATTCCCCGGGTGAAGTGCCCTCTTTTTTGTGTTAAAGCATATGTAAAACTGCTGTTTATGCGGCAGAGAATATGGATGTTAAGGAGAATTTTATGGGAAATTATAGTAAAGCGGAAATTTTAAGGATTGTGGAAGACGAGGATGTAGAGTTTATCCGTCTGCAGTTTACGGATATGTTTGGCAATTTGAAAAATATTGCGATTCCAGCCAGCCGCCTTATAAAGGCGATGGAAAACCGCTGTACGATTGACATGGCATCGCTGGAGGGTTTTGACAGAGGAGAGGAGACAGACCTTTACCTGAAACCGGATCTTAATACTTTTAATATACTGCCCTGGCGCCCACAGCAGGGAAAGGTGGCGCGGCTTCTGTGCGATGTATGCATGGAAAACGGCGAGGAATATGCGGCGAGCCCCAGGCAGATTCTGAAGAGGGCAGTAAAGAGAGCGGAAAATCATGGCTATACATTCCAACTGAACCCGGAATGTGAATTTTTCCTGTTCCACACAGATGACAACGGCAGACCGACGACACTGACTCATGAGAGGGCAGGGTATCTGGATATTTCACCTATAGATCTGGGAGAGAATACGAGGCGTGACATCATCCTGACTCTGGAGGAAATGGGGTATGAGATTGATTCGTCGCACCATGAGATTGCTCCGGCGCAGCATGAGATTGATTTTACGTTTGAGGACGCCCTGACAGTTGCCGATAAGCTGATGACTTTTAAGATGGTTGTGCGGACGATTGCAAAGCGCTACGGACTTCACGCTACTTTTATGCCGAAACCGAGAATGGACATGAATGGCTCCGGCATGCATTTGAATATGCGCCTTCTAAAGGATGGGAAAAATGTGTTTGAGGATGAAGAAAAAGAATTGAGCCGTGCGGGGGAGGCTTTCCTTGCCGGAATCCTGCGGCATGCGGCAGGCATGACGGCCATCTTTAACCCCCTTGTGAATTCCTACAAAAGACTTGTTCCGGACTCCTCCGCCCCGTCTGAAATCACATGGTCGAAAAGGCAGAGAAACACCTTGATCCATGTGAGGAAGAGGATGAGCGAGGGACTGAACCTGGAGCTCAGGAGCCCTGATTCCTCGTCAAATCCGTACCTGGTGTTTGCACTGTGCCTGGAGGCGGGGCTTGACGGCATTGAAAGACAGCTTTCCTCGCCGCAGGAGCTTACGGAGGATATCCGGAAACTCTCTGGGAAAGAGAAGAAGGAGCAGGGAATCGTAAGGCTGCCGGAAAATCTGGGAGAGGCCCTGGAGGCGATGCAGGAGGACGCCCTTGTCCTGGAGACATTGGGAGAGCCTTATGCGTCGGAGTACTGGCAAGTGAAAAGGAAAGAATGGAAGAGTTATCTGAAACAGGTCTCAGAATGGGAGCTTGACAGATATCTGTATCTTGTATAAACGTGTTGAGGGAGACGGCAGATGAGTGTAATTGTTGTAGTATTGCCAAAATTGGAGGATGCGAAGAAAATCAGGAAAATCCTGCTGGGGCATGGTTTTTCCCATGTATTCGCATACTCATCTGCGGCTCTTGCGCTCCAGGAGGTAAATGAACATGACTGCGGGCTTGTTATCAGCAGTTTCCGGCTGAAAGATATGCACTACAAAGAACTGTCAGAGAATCTTCCGAAGTACTTTGAGTTTGTTTTAATGGGTTCCGCAGAAGTGATTGGCGGAACGGAGGGAGACGTGCTTTCCCTGACGATTCCGCTTAAAGTACATGACCTCGTAAATACTGCGAATATGGTCATACAGCAGTTAGAGAAACGGATGGAGAGGGAAAAGAGACCAAAACGCCGGTCAGAACGGGAACAGAACTACATCCGAAATGCAAAGTTCCTGCTGATGGAGAGGAACCATCTGACGGAAGAAGAGGCTTACCGCTATATTCAGAAGTGCAGCATGGACAACGGAACCAACATGGTAGAGACCGCGCAGATGATACTGACGCTTATGTATGACGAGATTTAGGCTAGGAGGATGAAGGATGGATTTTATAGAAGCGGCTGGAAGATCTGAGAAATCGGGGTTCCAAAAATTTTTATCGGCAGCGGAAGGGGAAGAAGTTTCGATAGAGGGCGCAGTACACAGCGTTCGGAATATGGGGGAGATTGGCTTTGTAGTCTTAAGGAGACGGGAAGGCCTTATCCAGGCTGTCTGGGAAAAAGGAAAGACGAAACTGCCATTATCCTCGGTTCACCAGGGAGACGTGCTTTCTGTCAGCGGAATGGTCAGGAATGAAGAGAGGGCTCCTTTTGGAAGGGAACTTTGCGTGGAACAGGCAGGGTATCTGTCTGCGGCATCCGGCCCACTGCCTTTGCCTGTTGACAAGTGGAAACTGAATACCTCGCTTGAGGCCAAGCTTGATAGGCGAGCCTTGTCTCTCAGGCACATAAAGGAGAGGGCAAAATTCAGGATTCAAGAGGGGCTGGTGAGAGGATTTCGGGATTTCCTATACAGCCAGGGCTTTACGGAGATACACACGCCCAAGATTGGAGCAAAAAGTGCGGAGGGCGGCGCAAATATGTTTAAGCTGTCCTATTTTCATACACCTGCTGTGTTACAGCAAAGTCCCCAGCTCTATAAACAGATGATGGTCGGGGTTTTTGACCGGGTCTTTGAGACGGGTCCGGTGTTCCGGGCAGAAAAGCACAATACTAGACGACATCTGAACGAGTATACAAGCCTTGACCTTGAGATGGGGTATATAGATGGTTTCCTGGATATCTGCGAGATGGAGACGGCATTTTTGCACTATGCATTCTCTCTTTTGGAAGAGGAATACGGGGGAGAGCTGGAGTTGCTTAAAGTGTCTCTGCCGGACGTGAGCCGCATCCCATATGTGAGGTTTGACGAAGCAAAGCAGCTCGTGTCTGAAAAATACAGCCGGAGGATAAGGAATCCGTTTGACCTTGAGCCGGAGGAGGAAGAGATGATTGGAAAGTATTTTAAGGAAGAATACGGGGCGGATTTTGTGTTCGTTACTCATTATCCGTCTAAGAAACGTCCTTTCTATGCGATGGATGACCCGGAAGACGAAAAATACACCTTAAGCTTTGACCTGCTCTGCAAGGGTCTTGAAGTTACGACGGGCGGACAGAGAATCCATGACGTGAAGGCCCTGCTGGGGAAGATGGAAACACGTGGGATGACGGAGGAAGGGCTGGAGCAGTATGTGGATGCCTTCCGATTCGGGATGCCGCCCCACGGCGGGCTTGGGATTGGCCTGGAGCGTCTGACGATGCAGCTTTTAGGGGAAGACAATATAAGGGAAACCTGCCTGTTTCCAAGGGATATGAGCAGGCTGGAGCCGTAGGGAGTACGATGTTTTTGGCAGTAACAACATAAGCAGGAAAGGAAATGGATATGTGTGCGAAAAAGATTAGCGATGCTACTATGGAAAATGTGGAGATTCTGTCCAAGCTGGCATTATCTTCCGGAGAGAGGGAAAAGGCGAAGGAAGAGATGGGAAAGATTTTGTCTTATATAGAAAAGCTGAATGAGCTGGATACGGAAAATGTAGAGCCGCTGGTTCATATATTTGAGGAGGATTCCTGTTTTCGGGAAGATGCCGTGACGAATGGAGATGGGAGGGCAGATGCTCTTAAAAATGCGCCGAAAAGCAAAGGAGGGCAGTATGTTGTTCCAAAGACTGTCTGAAAGTACATCACGGCATGGGAGGGAAGAAGTATGCAGGAAATTATGAAGATGTCTGCACTTGAGCTTGGCGGAAAGATACGCAGCAGGGAGTTAAAGATAAAAGAGGCGGTAGATGCATATCTGGCGCATATCCGAAAGACAGAGCCAGGAGTACATGCATTTATCTCAATAGATGAAGAATGTATAAACAGCCGGATAAAAGAAATCGAGACAGGGATTAGGGATGGGGTGTATAGCGGATCTCTTGCAGGAGTTCCCGTGGCGGTGAAGGATAATATCTGCACAAAGGGGCTCAGGACTACCTGCGCGTCCAGGATGCTTAAGAACTTTGTGCCCGCGTATGATGCAGAGGCAGTGGTACGGATGGAACGTCAAGGGATGATTATTCTGGGCAAAACCAATATGGATGAGTTTGCAATGGGCAGCACCACTGAGACTTCTGTTTTTGAGACGACTGTAAACCCGTGGAAAGAAGGACATGTTCCGGGAGGCTCGTCAGGAGGGTCGTGCGCTGCGGTGGCGGCAGGAGAGGCGCCCCTGGCTTTAGGGTCTGACACGGGAGGATCAATCCGTCAGCCTGCTGCGTACTGCGGTGTGTGCGGGTTAAAACCGACTTACGGGAGGGTATCCAGGTATGGGCTTATTGCCTATGCATCCTCGCTGGATCAGATTGGCTCTATCGGAAAAACGGTTGAGGATTGTGCAGTTTTATTTGAAGTGATTGCAGGGAAGGACGAAAAGGATGCCACCAGTACCGGGCGCGGAATAGGGAGAATAAAAGAAACTCTCTCTGGTGGTTTCAGCGGTATGAAGATTGGAGTTCCGAAAGAGTATCTGGCATCAGGTCTTGAGGGAGAGGTAAGGAAAGGGATTCTTGATGCTGTGCATTTCATGGAGGAAAACGGTGCAGAAACAGAGTTCTTTTCACTGGGGCTTACCGATTACGTCATCCCGGCTTATTATATCATCGCATGTGCGGAGGCAAGCTCGAACCTTGAACGGTTCGACGGCATCAAGTACGGATATAGGAGCGACACGGTATCAGAGCTTCATGAGATGTATAAGAAAAGTCGTCAGGAGGGGTTTGGAGAGGAAGTGAAACGAAGGATTCTTTTAGGCTCTTTTGTGCTCAGTTCCGGTTATTATGACGCTTACTATCTGAAAGCGCTGAAAGCAAAACGTCTTATTAAAGAAGAATTTAATAAAGCTTTTAAAAGATATGACTGTATTCTGGCACCGGCATCGCCTACCACGGCTCCGAAGATTGGAACAAGCCTTTCCGATCCACTTAAAATGTATCTGAGTGATATCTATACAGTGGCGGTGAATCTGTCAGGTCTTCCAGCGGTGAGTGTGCCATGTGCCATAGATAGCCGGGGGCTTCCTATTGGCATGCAGTTTATAGGGAACTGTTTTCAGGAAAAGAAAATACTTAAAGCCGCGGCGGCATATGAGAGCCTGCGCGGTGCGTTTCCGGCGGCATGGGAAAGGAGGGACTGTGTTGGCAAAGCAATATGAGACGGTAATCGGGCTGGAGGTTCACATTGAGCTGTCCACAGAAAGCAAGATATTTTGCGGATGCCCGGCAAAATTCGGGGGAGAGCCGAATACACACACCTGTCCGGTATGTACGGGCATGCCGGGGGCTCTGCCGGTCTTGAATCGGAAAGTGGCAGAATACGCCCTAAAGCTTGGGCTTGCTGCAAATTGTGAGATTAACCGTTATTGCAGGTTTGACAGGAAAAACTATTTTTATCCGGACAATCCGCAGAACTATCAGATTTCACAGCTGTATCTCCCAATCTGCTATAACGGTTATCTGGAAATAGAAACATCCAAGGGTAAGAAAAAAATCCGTATTCATGAGATGCATATGGAGGAGGATGCGGGAAAGCTGATTCATGACGAGTGGGAGGATTGTTCTTTGGTGGATTACAATCGCAGTGGAGTACCGCTTGTGGAGATTGTATCAGAGCCGGATATGAGTACGGCAGAGGAAGTAATCATGTATTTGGAAAAGCTTCGTATGCTCTGCCGTTATCTCGGAATTTCTGACTGCAAGCTTCAGGAAGGCTCTATGAGGGTGGATGTGAATCTTTCAGTTTGCGAGGCAGGATGCGTTGGGCTGGGAACAAGGACAGAGATGAAAAATCTGAATTCCTTCAAGGCAATCACCCACGCCATAGAAGGAGAACGAGAGAGGCAGATTGAACTTCTGGAGTCGGGGAAAAGCATCATACAGGAGACGAGGAGGTGGGATGATAATAAGGAGTGTTCTTATGCTATGCGCTCAAAAGAAGATGCTAAGGATTACCGCTATTTTCCGGATCCGGATATTCCTCCTGTAAGAATCTCTGAAGGATGGATTGGAGAGCTTAAAGCGCAGCAGCCGGAATTTCAAAAAGAGAGGTCGGAAAGATTTCAGAGGGATTATGGCCTGCCGGAATATGATTCCAACCTCATTACACAGTCCAGGCATCTTTCAGATATCTTTGAACAGACGGCAAAGCTTTGCGGTTCCCCGAAGAAAACGGCAAACTGGCTTATGGGAGAAGGAATGCGTTTTTTGAAAGAAAAGGATATGGAGCCAGAGGAGCTGCATTTTTCATCCGCGCATCTGGCAGAGCTTATAAAAGAGGTGGAGCGAGGGAAGATTAATCAGCAGAATGCGAAAATGGTATTCGGCAAAATTCTGGAATCAGATGTGGAACCTGCGGCGTATATGAAAGAACATGGCCTGTTGGCAGTGACAGATGATAGCGTGCTCAGGAAGGCGGCGGCGGAAGTCTTGGCAGAGAATGTGAAAGCGGCGGAAGAATACCGGGGTGGAAAAGAGAAAGTTCTTGGCTTTCTGGTGGGTCAGGTGATGAAAAAGATGCGGGGGAAGGCTGACCCAGGAAAAGTGAGGGAGATAATTGAAAGGCTTAGGTAGGAACGGTATTTATTTTTATTGATCGAAAATTGGTGTAAAAGAGGCATTATGGAAACAGGACTGTTCCGAAATGCCTCTTTTTATTATATATTGAGCATCTTATAATAAAATGGCATATGGAAAATACTGGAAAAAGAGGTGCAGAAGATATGGAACTGATTTTGGAGCTGCTGTATGAGAGCCGTAAAAGCTATATTGAGTGGAAACAGATAATATGTGCGGTGTTTCTGGCATTATTATTTAGCGGAATGTACTATTACATGTCTGTGCAGGCAGGATATGAGATGAGGGGCAGGAAAGAAATGGCGGTGTCGGCGGATTCTTGTGTTTCATCCGGCATGGAAACCGGCAGAGAATTGCTGCCGGATATATTCCGGGAAGTGAAGGGAAGGGCAGCAGACAGGACAGAGGCGGTGCGGGACGTGCTGCCTGGGGAGCATGAAACGACAGCAGATACAGAGATTGCTGATGTTCCGGCTGCGGTCTCATTTGCAGAAGATGAGCCGGATATATTGGAGCCTGTGAAAAGCCGGGATAGAAACGTCACGGTGAAGAAAAGCAAATCAGGGAATAGCTCCGGGAAATCAGGGAAGAAAGTGGATTATACAGAGAGCAGGCCAGAAGAAATCCCGGTATTGCCCTCCATAGACGCGGCAGGAGATATTGGCGGAACAGGGGAGATGGAAGGAGACATAAAAGTTCCGGAACTCGTAGTGACAAAGGAGATTTCGGGATTTATATGCAATGGCGAAGGGCATATTACAGGCTACGCAGATCCATCAAAATTCATGAAGGCATCGCTGGTGGTGCTGCCCTGGAATACCGCATGCACCGGAATACGGAAAGGCGCCTTTAGAGGGTTGGAAGAGAAGATTGAAGAAATTTATATTCCCGCTAATATCACATACATTGAGGCCGGCGCATTTGACACTCTGGATAATCTTATCTTTATAGAGGCAGACTCCATGAATGCGGAGTACCGCTCTGCAAACGGGGTGCTCTATAACAGGGACGGCAGCATCACTGCTTATCCAAACCGGCTGGTGCGGCCGGATGACATGTACAGAAAAAGGAACAAAATTAGGCTCAACAACCACTAGACTTTTATCCGCCTTCGGACTATAATCTCATCTTTAACAGTTTAGTAGCAAAAAATCGCTATAATCTCCCATTTTATGGTATTTATAGCGGTTTTTTCTTTTTCACACTCTTTGGTAATTTATTTCCTGCCTTTACTTTTTTTCTGAATGTTTTTCATCCTGCTTTTCGAGATGAACTGGTAGTCTGTCCGGAAACCGCAGGCATCATGCAGGGCATCGGTCAGCTTGTCACGTTCATATAATGGCATAAATCCCTGCTCCCCCACATCCGCAAAATTCATCTCTTTTAACTTGGACAGGATTTCTTCACAGGTATATTTAGAGTGGAGTTCCCTTTCTAACAGTCTATATACCAGCAGGCTTAAAAAACAGGTCAGGAAATGT
>CAJTQA010000042.1 GCA_910578455.1 uncultured Dorea sp. | reverse complement strand
GAGTGATAAAAGAGGTTGCCATGCCTCGCAAATCCGCATAAATACTGAATGTGTGGAGTTTTGCTCATGGCTATAGAGGTTATACATGGGAGGTTTTGAAAGCAGCGCATCATGGCTCAAAGAACTCATCATCTGAGGAATTTCTCCGACAGGTCAAGCCTGCATATGTGTTTATTTCAGCAGGACAAACAAATCGATATGGGCATCCACATCAGGAAACAATAGAAAGGCTTACAGATGTTGGAAGTAAAATATATTCTACGCAGGAAAATAGGGCGATTATAGTGGAAGTAGAAGGTGGGGAAACAATGAAAGTTGGAAAAACATTTTTTCGATGAACGGAGATAAAAGTATTTTTGAAGGGCTGGAAATATCAAAACCGGTAAAACAGATTGCATTTATTGCTTGGAGGCAGAATCCCAAGCTGCGGCAAATTGTCTTGAACAAATTTACATAATTATGTATACTGTTTTTGACGGCGCGGCAGTTTTGCCTGCGCCGGAAAAAAGCAGAGTTGAGGATGTGCGGCAGGTGAAAACACTTAATGAGCATATGAAAACTGGACAGTTTAAAAGGTCATATCTTCTCTATGGGGAGGAGGCCTATCTAAAAAAGCAGTATAAAGAAAAATTGACAAAGGCAATGTTTCCGGACGGAGATACAGTAAACTATGCTTATTTTGAAGGAAAGGGAACTGAACCTTCAAAATTAATCGACCTGGCGGAGACGATGCCCTTTTTTGCCGAACGCCGTCTGATCGTCGTAGAAAATTCCGGTTTTTTTAAGTCGTCATGCCCGGAGCTTGCTGATTATATCAGACAGATGCCGGATACGGCGTGTTTCCTGTTTGTGGAGGAGGAGGCGGACAAGCGCGGAAAGATGTTTAAGGCGGTGAAGGAGACGGGATATGTTTTAGAGCTTAAACGTCAGGATGAGAAGACGCTGCTCCTCTGGATTGCCAGGCAGGTGAAAGGCGAACAAAAGCAGATAAAAGAATCAACCGCCCGCTATCTTTTGGAACGGGTGGGAACCGACATGGAAAATCTGGAGAAGGAACTGGAGAAACTATTTGGGTACACGCTGGGGGAAACGGAGATTACGGTCTCGGATATTGACGCAATCTGCTCAGTCCAGATTGAGAACAAGATCTTTAAGATGATTGAAGCCGCCGCGGCAAAGAGACAGAAAGAAATGCTTGATTATTACTATGACCTTCTGACATTAAAAGAGCCTCCCCTTAAGATATTGAGCTTATTGTCCAGGCAGTTCAGGCTGCTCTTGGAGACAAAGGAGCTGGTAAAGGAGGGGCGTGACAGATCACAGATAGCAAAAGTGACGAAACAGCCGCCCTTCGCAGCGGAGAAGTGCATAAGGCAGTGCAGGGAGTTTTCCGCGGCGCAGCTTAAGGGAATCCTTTCAGAGGCGGCGGAGCTTGAAGAGATGGCAAAGACAGGGCGGCTTGACCAGCAGATAAGTGTAGAACTTTTCATTGTAAAGAACACCACGGCATGATATACTTTGACGGACGGAGTCCGCCTGTTCCGAAGGAACATGCATTAAGGGGCGCCCTTGGGCGTGTTCTGGCGGACGGAGTCATGAATGGATGAAGTTTTAAGTTGGAAATGGAAGGACGATAGAAGTGGCAGAAATAAATCAAAGTAAAATCCGAAATTTTTGTATTATCGCACATATTGATCACGGGAAATCTACGCTTGCAGATCGCATCATTGAGATGACAGGCCTGCTTACCAGCCGTGAGATGCAGTCGCAGGTGCTTGACAATATGGAGCTTGAGAGGGAAAGGGGCATTACCATCAAAGCGCAGACGGTACGTATCGTCTACAAGGCGAAAAACGGGGAAGAATATATCTTTAACCTGATTGACACGCCGGGTCATGTTGACTTTAACTACGAGGTGTCCAGGAGCCTTGCGGCCTGTGACGGAGCGATTCTTGTGGTGGACGCGGCTCAGGGCGTGGAGGCTCAGACGCTGGCCAATGTATACCTTGCGCTGGATCATGACCTGGACGTTATGCCGGTCATAAATAAGATAGATCTGCCCAGCGCCCAGCCGGAGCATGTGATTGAGGAGATTGAGGACATTATCGGCATTGAGGCTGAGGATGCGCCCCGCATCTCTGCAAAGACAGGAATTAATATTGAAGAAGTATTGGAGCAGATTATTGAGAAGATACCTGCGCCGTCAGGGGATTCAAAAGCGCCTCTTAAAGCGCTGATCTTTGACTCTGTGTACGATTCGTACAAAGGAGTAATCGTGTTCTGCCGCATTAAGGAGGGGGCGATTCGGAAAGGAACCCCTATCTTAATGATGGCTACCGGGGCGAAGGCAGAGGTAGTGGAAGTGGGCTACTTCGGGGCAGGGCAGTTTATCCCCTGCGAGGAGCTGAGCGCCGGGATGGTAGGCTATATTACGGCGAGCATCAAAAATGTAAAGGACACCCGGGTGGGCGATACGATTACAAATGCCCAGGAGCCATGCAAAGAACCGCTGCCGGGCTATAAGAAAGTGAATCCTATGGTTTACTGCGGGATGTATCCGGCGGACGGGGCAAAATACCCGGATTTAAGGGATGCGCTGGAAAAGCTTCAGCTCAATGATGCGTCTCTTCAGTTTGAGCCGGAGACTTCTGTTGCGCTTGGATTCGGGTTCCGTTGCGGCTTTCTGGGGCTTTTGCACCTTGAGATTATTCAGGAGCGGCTGGAGCGGGAGTATAACCTTGACCTTGTGACGACAGCTCCGGGAGTGGTGTATCATGTATACAAGACCAACGGGGAGATGATAGAGCTTACCAATCCGTCTAACCTTCCGGATCCTTCGGAGATTGAATATATGGAAGAGCCGATCGTGAAAGCGGAGATTATGGTCACGTCAGAATTTATCGGGGCAATCATGGATCTGTGCCAGGAGAGAAGGGGGATCTATGAGGGAATGGAGTACATTGAGGAGAGCCGGGCTGTCCTGCATTACCGCCTGCCTCTTAACGAGATTATCTACGACTTTTTTGACGCGCTGAAATCCAGATCCCGGGGTTATGCCTCCTTTGATTATGAAATGGACGGGTATATACAGTCCGAGCTTGTGAAACTGGATATCCTGATCAATAAAGAAGAAGTTGACGCGCTGTCCTTTATCGTACACGCCCAGACAGCTTACGAGCGGGGCAGGAAGATGTGTGAGAAACTGAAAGAGGAGATTCCCCGGCATTTGTTTGAAATTCCCATTCAGGCGGCAATCGGCAGCAAGATTATCGCCCGGGAGACTGTGCGTGCTATGCGTAAAGATGTTCTTGCAAAATGTTACGGCGGCGACATCACCAGAAAGAAGAAATTGCTGGAAAAGCAGAAAGAGGGCAAGAAACGCATGCGCCAGGTGGGAAATGTAGAGATACCTCAGAAGGCATTTATGAGCGTGCTTAAGCTGGATGACAAAAAGTAATGAAACCGTTAGAAATCTATATCCATATTCCGTTTTGTGCGAAAAAATGTAATTACTGCGATTTTCTGTCCGGGCCGGCGCCAAAAGAGGAGCGCCGGGCGTATGTGGAGAGCCTTTGCAGAAGGATCCGCTCTTGCGGAAACCTTGCAAAGGCTTATCGTGTTATCAGCATATTTGTGGGAGGGGGAACGCCCTCTATCCTTGAAGGAGAGCAGATGGGGCAGATTTTTGCGGCTGCCAGGCAGGTATTTTTTATAGATGAGAATGCGGAGATTACGGTAGAGGTAAATCCGGGAACCGTTACGGAGGAAAAGTTAAAAATGTACAGAGAGACGGGAGTGAACCGTCTGAGCATCGGGCTTCAGTCCGCAAGTGATGAGGAGCTAAAGATTCTTGGAAGGATTCATTCATTCCGTGATTTCCTTGAGACGTACCGGATGGCGAGAGAAGAGGGGTTCGGAAATATCAATGTTGACCTTATATCGGCAGTTCCGGGCCAGACAAGGGAAAGCTGGGCGCAGACATTGGAAAGGACAGCCGCACTTGGCCCGGAACATATATCGGCGTACAGCCTCATCATTGAAGAAGGAACTCCTTTTTACGAGATATACGGTTCGGAAAACAGCGGGAGCAGGAAAAAGGGCGAAGGGAACCCGCCGCTGCCTGACGAGGATGAGGAGAGGCAGATGTATCAGGACACGAAAGACATTCTGTCTCAGCACGGTTATGAAAGATATGAAATCTCTAATTATGCGAGGAAGGGATATGAGTGCCGGCACAATCTCGGCTACTGGAACAGGACAGAGTACCTTGGCAT
Organism: uncultured Dorea sp.; assembly: GCA_910578455.1. GTDB lineage: Bacteria > Bacillota > Clostridia > Lachnospirales > Lachnospiraceae > MD308. The sequence goes on along the minus strand of CAJTQA010000042.1, from coordinate 26,460 downwards.
TGGCACCGGGGCGTCATCTTTTATGGAACATAAAAGATGGGTGCAGGATGAAAAGCCCCATGAGTTGAGCATGAGCGAAGAGATGGAGGAATATATGTTTCTTGGGCTCAGGAAGACAAAGGGAGTGTCGGCAAAGAGATTTGAGGAAGAATTTACCGCCCCGATAGAAGAGATATACGGAGCGGTAATCAATGACATGATTTCTAAGGGGCTGATGATGCGAAATGGCGATTTTATCATGCTGACCGACCGGGGAACGGATGTCAGCAATTATGTGATGAGCATGTTTTTGCTGGACTGAGAAAGCTACATCTTAAACAGGACGCCGATTCCCGCGCCTATGGCAATCATCACGACAGGGTGAAACGCCTTTATCTTCTTGACCTGCAGTGCCGCCACCGTGACAGCGCACAGGATGATGCCGGAATAATTCAGGTGGATCTGCCCGCCTGATACGGTAATCAGGGCAATCTTTAAAAGTTCAAATACAGCATATCCGATCAGGGCAGCCACTGTGGGGCGTATTCCGTAAAATACAGACTTTACAGTGGTATTTTTATTGAAGTTCTCCAAAAATTTTGCAATTATGCATATGATGATGATAGCGGGTGCAGTCAGGGCAAGGGTGGCGACGACAGCGCCGGGAACGCCGGCGGCGCTGTATCCCGCGTAGGTGGCCATATTTACGCCTACGGGCCCGGGGGTGCTTTCGCTGATGGCGACCATATTGGTAAGCTCGCTGGCAGTAAACCAGTCATACCTGGTCGTCAGGTCCATGAGGAAAGGGAGGGTCGCCATGCCTCCTCCGATGGAAAATAAACCAATCTTAAAAAATTCTATGGCAAGTGTGAGGTAGATCATGCGCCTTTTCTCCTTCCGAATTTATTGACGATAACACCGGCAATCCCGGCGCAGACAATGATCAGTGCAGTGGGGACGGGGGTAAAGCATGCAAGGATAAATGCTGCGACAAAGAGAGCTCCGCCGATCTTGTCAACGATCCCTTTCTTAGCCATTGTGAAAACCGTGTTTATCATCATGCCGCAGACGACAATGCGGATGCCTGACAGGGCGTGAATGACAGCGGGATAATTGATGAAGTTCTGGAGGATGGACGCTATCAGGCAGATGATGATAAGGGATGGGGAAATCATCCCAAGCGTTCCGGCAATGCCGCCGATAACGCCTGCCTGCTTGAACCCTACGAAAGTGGCAGTATTGACTGCGATGATCCCAGGCGTGCATTGGCCGATAGCGTACATGTCAAGAATCTCTTCCTCCGTGCACCACTTCCGGTCTGTGACAATTTCCCTTTGCAGCATGGGCAGCATTGCAAGCCCGCCCCCAAAAGTAAGCCCTCCAATCTTAAAAAAGCTGACGTACAGCTCTGCAAGTTTTTTTATGCTCATAAAGATGAACCTCCGATTATTAAGTATTTTAGGTGAATTGAAGAATCGCTGCATCAGAGCAGGTTCTGCATGATCAAAGCATATACTTCCTGGCTCTTTTTTCCCCAGTTGTCGGCAATGGCTTTAGCCTCGGCCTCGGCAGGAACTGTCACCGTAAGGTCAATGAGGGGCATGCCATGTTCGTAAACCTGACAGTTTACGGAGTATTCCCTGCCGGAAACGGGATAATAATTTGCCCTGACGGACACTTCCTTTTTTAGCTCATACTGCTTTTGCCTGAAAAAGCCGTCAATGTCTGCCTGGATCGCGGGGGAGATATCATTTCTGAAAAAGTTGAGCGTCTCTTCCCCCTCTTTTGTAATATGATAGAAAGTGCGGCTGTGAGTGGCCTCCTCCCGGATAAAGCCCTCCACGGACAATTCCGCTAGAGCCTGCTGCAATTTGAAATAATTGGTGTACCCCTGGTCTAATATAAATTCTGAAAGCTGTGAATTCGTAAGGGGGAAGTCAACCCGGTTTAACATATATAATATGATAAGTTTATAGAGCTTGTATGCTGCCATGTCAAAGTTCCTTTCCCTGCCAGATATCATTTTCCTTAAGGTATGCGTGCATCCGGTTCAGTACCTGGCGTTTGTTTGCGCTCCATAAAGGAGCGATTAGCAGAGACTTCGGGGCATCCCCTGTGAGCCGGTGTATGACGATGTCCGGCCTGAGGGAGGCGATGCATTTGCCGACAATGTAGAGATACTCGTCCATAGAGAGGATGCGGAAGGGATGGCTGCCATAATAATCTGCAAGATCCGTGTCCTTTAATATATGGAGCAGCTGCAGCTTGATTCCCTGTATGTCATGCTTGTTCAGGAAACGTACCGTGTCAAGCATCTGGGCATCATCCTCTCCCGGAAGGCCGAGGATGACGTGGACGATAGTCTCGATGTTTCGTGCCCTGAGGGCAGACAGAGCTGCCTCAAAGACCTCCGTATCGTATCCCCTGCGGATAAATTGGGCAGTGTCCTCGTGCATTGTCTGAAAACCCAGCTCTACCCAGACTGGTTTTATGCGGTTCAGCTCTTCTAAGAGTTTCAGGACATCCCCGCCGAGGCAGTCCGGCCTTGTGGCAATGGATAGTGCGCTGATATCCGGGCAGCTGATAGCCGCTGTAAAAATCTCTCTCAGGTAAGAGCAGGGCGCGTAAGTGTTCGTGTATGCCTGAAAATAGGCAATGTATGAGGAGCCGTTATATTTCCGGGCTACAAGGGAGCGCGCAGATTCAATCTGCTCTTTTACGGAGAGCCGGGAGTCCGGGGTAAAATCACCGGAGCCGCCCGCGCTGCAGAAGATGCATCCCCTGTATCCCAGCGTGCCGTCCCGGTTGGGGCATGTCATGCCGCCGTTTAAGGAAAGTTTATAGATTTTATGTCCGAACTTCTCCTTTAAATGATAATCAAGGGAACGATACCTTTTTTCGCCCCAGAAAACCGTCTGTGTATCCATAATCTGCACCTGCCGCTGACTAATAAAATGCAAAACCCCTGAAGATTTAGCCTGGGTTTTGCACTCTTCTTTTCTATACACCGTTTATATGGTATTATTATATCAAATAAATTGTTGCGGTGTAAAGTACCTATTTGGTTATAAAAACAGGAGTGGAAATATGATATTAAGCGTGAGTAGGCGGACTGACGTGCCGGACTGCTATTCAGAATGGTTTGTGAACAGGATAAAAGAGGGTTTTCTTTATGTAAGAAATCCTATGAACGCCCATCAGGTAAGCCGGATATCCCTGGCTCCGGATATTGTGGACTGTATTGTACTCTGGACAAAGAACCCGGGGAATATGTTAGATAAGCTGGAATTCCTAAAGGATTATATGTATTATTTTCAATTTACGCTTACTGGTTACGGGAAAGATATAGAGCCGAACCTTCCGGATAAGCAGGAAGTGCTCCTTGATACGTTTAAGCGCCTGTCCGACAAGATTGGAAGGGAAAGGGTAATCTGGAGATACGACCCGATCCTGCTCAATGAAAGATATACAGAGGAGCATCATCTGGATATTTTCGGGAAACTGGCGGGCAGCCTTGCGGATTATACGGAGAAAGCAGTCATAAGTTTTGTTGACTTGTATGCCAGGATAAGGCGTGGGGCAGAAAGCTCCGGCATCCGGCAGATGACGGAGGAAGAGATGATGCGCCTTGGAAAAGAACTTGCCAGGATAGCTGCCCGCCATCGGCTGGGTATCGAGACATGCGCGGAGCAGATAGATTTGCAGAGCGCAGGGATTAAGCATGGGAGCTGCATTGACAGGGCGCTGATTGAACGTTTGCTGGGGTGTAAGCTTGAAGGGGCAAAGGATAAGAATCAGAGAAAGGAATGCGGGTGTCTGGAGAGCATTGAAGTGGGAACATACAATACATGCCTGAATGGATGCGTTTATTGCTATGCCAATGCCAGTGACGGGAGAGTGCGGGAAAACAGGAAGATGTATGATGCGAATTCCCCGATACTGTGCGGAAAGATTCTGCCCGAGGACAGGATTACGGAGAGAAAGGTGCGTTCTCTGAAAGAACCGCAGATAAGTTTGTCTGAAATACTTGGCTTTTAAATTGCGACACTTCTATTTAGTTTTTGCAAGAAGTATGTTATTGTTGTTAAGGAGAATTTATAAGAAAGAAGGATTGGATATGAGCAGCATGAAAGAAAAACTGCACACCGGCGAACTTTATCTTCCAGGAGATGAGGAGATCATGAGGGAGCAGGCGGTATATCAGGACAGGCTGTGCGATTATAACATGACGAAACCGTCGGAGACAGAAAAAAGGGCGGGAATGTTGAAGGAGATGCTTGGAGACTGCGGAGAAGGGGTCTATATTGAGGCGCCGTTCTATTCCAATTTCGGCGGGCATCACTGTCACTTGGGGAATATGGTTTATGCAAATTACAATCTGACCTGCGTAGACGACACGCACATTTACATCGGAGATTATACGATGATCGGGCCGAATGTTACGATTGCGACCGCAGGGCATCCCATCCTGCCTCAGCTCAGGGAGGAGCTGTACCAGTACAATATGCCTGTCCGTATCGGGAGGAATTGCTGGATCGGGGCAGGAGCGATCATCATGCCTGGCGTAACGGTTGGCGACAACACTGTGATAGGGGCGGGCAGCATTGTGACAAAGGATGTGCCGCCGAATGTGGTTGCGGTAGGCAATCCGTGCAGAGTCATGCGTGAGATTGGCGAACATGACAGGAAGTATTATTATAAAGACAGGGAGATTCCCGCAGAAATTTTTGAGAAAGGGGCAGGAAAATGAAAGTATTAGTTGTTGTTGACATGCAGAATGACTTTATCGACGGGGCGCTGGGAACGGCTGAGGCTGAAAGAATCGTAGCCAATGTGGCGGAAAAGATTAAAGGATTTAAGGGGATGGTGCTTGCCACAAGGGATACTCATGAGGAGAATTACCTTGAAACCCAGGAAGGGAAAAAGCTTCCGGTAAAACACTGCATCCGGAATACGAAAGGCTGGGAGATACGCCCGGAGATCGGCAGTCTTATCAGCGAGACGCCTGTAGACAAGGGAACCTTTGGCAGCATGGAGCTGGGAGAGTTCCTTAAGGCGTACCATGAACACAAGGAGGCTTTGGAGGACGTTACTTTAGTAGGGCTGTGTACGGATATCTGCGTGATCTCCAACGCCATAATCTTAAAAGCGATGTTCCCGGAGATTCCGGTCATCGTGGACGCGTCCTGCTGTGCGGGCGTAACGCCTCAGAGCCACAGGAACGCGCTGGAGGCAATGAAAATGTGCCAGATAGAGATTGTAAATGATGGGCCGGAAGAAGCATGAAACCGTTTTTCCCCATATTCATAAACGTGTCTGAGATGAAGATTACAGTGGTGGGAGGCGGAAAGGTTGCCGCCAGGCGGATAGAGACGCTTCTTGCGTTCGCGGAGGATATAACGGTTATTTCCCCTGAAGTATTGGGGGAGATAAATAAGGCGGCGGAGGAAAAGAAAATCCGTTGGTTTCCTATATCTTTCCAGAGCCCCGAGGCAAAGGAGATAATATGCCGGTCAGAGCTTGTGCTTGCCGCTACAAACGACACTGCATGCAACGAGCAGATAGCAGGCCTGTGCCGGGAAAGGAAGATTCCGGTCAATGTGTCGCACAAAAAAGAGCTGTGTGATTTCTACTTTCCGGCGGTGGCAGTACAGGAAAATATTGTGGCGGGAATAACGGCAAGCGGGCTTGACCATGGGCAGGCCCGGCGCGCCCGCGTAAGGATAGAGAAGGCATTGGCGCAGGAGCAGTGCGAAAAAGAGCATATTGACACAGAAGAGCAGAAGGAATACCTGAAGATGATGAAAATAAAATAAATGGAGGTTTTTATGGCGGCAGATGAAAAAAGAGTGGCGGATTCCATTGCGGAGACTGTCCATATCGTGCGTCCGAACCACCTGAACGGCGCAGGGCGGCTGTTTGGAGGGATTCTCATGCAGTGGATCGATGAGGTGGCTGCAATCGTTGCAAAACGCCACTGCCGGAGAAATGTCACAACAGTATCGGTGGACAACCTGCATTTTATCCGGGGGGCATATCCGAATGATGATGTTGTCATCATAGGAAAACTGACGTATGCAGGGACAACTTCCATGGAGGTGAAGGTAGATACTTACGTGGAGGACAGAAAAGGGGGAAGGACCCATATTAACCAGGCTTACCTTACGATAGTGGCGCTTGACGAAAATGACCGTCCAGTCAGAGTGCCGGGGCTGGTTTTGGAGACGGAAGAAGAAAAAGAGGCGTGGGAGAACGCAAAAATACGCTGCCAGGAAAGGCGCAGGAAAAAGGAGAGGAAAAAAGATGCTGTCATTTGAGAGCGATTATACGATAGGAGCGCATGAAAATATATTAAACAGGATGCAGGAAATGAACTTGATACAGCAGAAAGGATACGGCGGTGATGTAATCTGTGAGAGTGCGAAAGAAAAGATCAGGAAGGCATGTGAATGCCCGCAGGCGCAGATTCACTTCCTGACAGGGGGTACCCAGGCCAATGCAACTGTGATTGCTTCGGTTCTTGAGCGGTACGAAGGAGTCGTTGCCGCACATACGGGCCATGTGAGCACCCATGAGGCGGGCGCGATTGAGTATACGGGGCACAAGGTGCTTGAAATTCCGGGACATGATGGAAAGATAAAGTCATCGGAGCTTAAGGCCTATCTTGAAACATACTGGCAGGATGGCAACCATGAACATATGGTATTTCCGGGAATGGTGTACATCTCCCACCCGACGGAGTATGGAACGCTGTACTCCAGGGAAGAGCTCGAGGAGATATCGGGCATCTGCAGAGAGTATGATATTCCGCTCTATCTGGACGGCGCGCGTCTCGGGTACGGGCTGATGAGCAGGGATACGGATGTGACGCTGCCTGTGATAGCCCGCTGCTGCGACATGTTCTATATAGGGGGAACAAAAGTGGGCGCTCTTTTTGGGGAGGCAGTCGTATTTACCAGGGGCAATATGCCAAAGCATTTCCTCACGATGGTAAAGCAGCAGGGAGGGCTGCTGGCTAAAGGGTGGCTTCTTGGCATTCAGTTTGATGTGCTGTTTACAGACGGGCTGTATTTCCAGATCAGCAAGAACGCCATTGAGATGGCGGAGAGGCTGAAAGAAGGATTAGAGGAGAGGGGATACCGGTTCTGCCTGAAATCTCCGACAAATCAGCAGTTCATTATCCTGGAAAATAAGGAGATGGAGAATCTCCGGGAAAAAGTGGCTTTCAGCTTTTGGGAAAAATATGATGAAAGCCACACGGTAGTGAGATTTGCCACCAGTTGGGCGACGGGATCAGAAGACATTGACAGCTTGCTAGAGCTCCTTTAAGCAATCATCTTTCGACGCAGCTTTCCAGAGTTTCAAAAAATTCCGGGTAGGAGATATCGATGCACTGCCCGTCTTCGATAATCGTCTCCCCAGGGGCGATAAGGCCTGCAACTGCAAAAGACATGGCGATGCGGTGATCTAAGCGGCTCCTTGCCCGGATGCTTTTTAAGGGCGAACCTCCCCGGATGACCATGCCGTCTTCTGTAGGAGTCACGTCGCCTCCCATGGCCTGAAGGTTTTCTGTCACGGTGTCGATGCGGTTTGTTTCTTTTACTTTCAGCTCGGCAGCATCCCTGATGGTGGTAGTGCCTTTAGCGCATGCCGCCATCACGGCGATAATAGGGATCTCGTCGATAAGAGTGGGGATTAAATCTCCTTCAATGACGGTTCCTTTTAAGCTGCTGGATCTGACAAGGACATCTGCCCGGCTCTCGCCGCCTTTAAAGGAACGGTTCAGGAGAGTGATGTCTCCGCCCATTTCTTCGCAGATTTTCAGGAAACCGGCGCGGGTAAAGTTGGTTCCTACATTTTTAACAAGTATTTCGGAGTTGGGAACTAATAGCCCGGCGGCAATAAAGTAGGCGGCGGAAGAGATGTCACCCGGAACCCATACCTGCTGTGCGTAAAGCTCATCCGGAGGCGTCACCAGCGCAGTTGCGCCGCCTTCTACGTGCAGTACGGAGGAAACGTGTGCTCCGAAGTTCTGCAGCATAAGTTCCGTATGGTTCCTTGACAGAGCCGGCTCGGTGACGGAAGTCTCGTCGTCGGCATACAGGCCTGCCAGTAAGATGGCAGATTTTATCTGGGCTGAGGATACCGGAGACTGGTACTTTATGCCGTGCAGCGCGCCGGGCGTGACGGAGAGGGGTGCACAGCCGTTATTGCTTAAGCTGGAAAGCTCTGCGCCCATCTGGCCCAGGGGGGTCATGATCCGCTGCATGGGTCTTGCATTCAGGGATGCGTCGCCGGAGAGCACGGCAGGGAAATCCTGTCCGGCAAGGATGCCGCAGAGCAGTCTTGTAGTAGTTCCGCTATTGCCGGTATACAATGCTCCGTCAGGGGCAGAAAGGCCCCGCAGGCCTTTTCCCTGTACAAGCACGCAGTCAGGCTTTTCCTCAATCGTGATTCCCATCTTTCGGAAACAGGAGATGGTGGACAGGCAGTCCGCGCCGTTTAAAAAATGTGTGATCTCTGTAGTTCCCCGGGCAATGGAGCCCAGCATGACTGCGCGGTGGGAGATGGATTTGTCCCCGGGAACTTCAATTTCTCCTCTTAACCGGCGTGCCGGGTAAATGATTTTATCGCTCATATACAATATACCTGAATTTCTGCAGCAATTCGGAGGCTTTTTTCGAAGATGCCTCATCGTAGAATTCCATTCGCAGAACCCCTTCTTCAAATTCTCTGTTGTTCACGATTCCAATGTTTTTCAGGCTGAGGCCGCCTGCGGCAAGGATTGTCGCGATAGCGGCGATACCGCCCGCCTCGTCTATGATGTCGCAGTAAACCGCATATGCCTTTTTTATCGGGCCTGCCAGTGTGTTCGGGATGGAGTTGCGGTAGTTTCTGGACGAGTTGAAATTATCATAAATGCCGGAGTCGTCTCCCGCATCGATCTGCTTTTTAAAATCCTTAAGCGATTCAATATATCCGCCGAGGATCTTCGAGATGTTTTCCCGGTTGGCAAGGCAGATATGCTGCCACATGACAGGAGAGGAGGAGGCAATGCGGGTAATGTCCTTGAAACCGCCTGCGGCAAGATTCTTCATAAGCTCCTCATCGGTGTCTGTCCGTTTGACATAATTTACAAGGCTTGAGGCGATGATGTGAGGGAGGTGGCTGATGGTTCCCGTGACATAATCATGCTGCCGATAATCCAGGACAATGGGGATAGCATGTAGGTTTTTAATGAAATTTTCATAGCGTGCAATCTTTTCGGCAGATACTCCGGCAGAAGGTGTCAGCACGTAATACGCATTTTCGATAAGCATAGCTTTTGAGTTGGAAAAACCTGTCTTTTCAGAGCCTGCCATAGGATGGCCCCCGATAAAATGCTCCTCCAGATGAAGGGCGGACACTTCCCTGTGGATATTCTGCTTTACGCTTCCTACATCCGTGAGGATGCAGCCTTCATGTATAAATTCCCTGAGCTGCTTTAAGTAGGCAGTGTTGTATGCCACCGGAGCGCAAAGGAAAATGTAGCTGGCGTCCTGGAAATTGCCGTCGATTGCGGCGGCAGCCGTGTCTATGACGGATTCCTGGACCGCCAGGGCAAGCGTTTCTTTATTCTTATCGAAAGCGACAATCTCGTAGTCAGGGTAATACTGGCGGATTGCTTTTGCGATAGAGCCGCCGATCAGCCCGAGCCCGATGAAGCCGATTTTTGTTTTCATGATATTCCTCCCGGCTACCCTTTGTCCAGTAGGGTACAATAATTTGTCTCTATTTTATAGGGAAAAAAAGATTTTGTCAATGCTATATCACTTTAAAGTGAAAAAGCAAGGACTTTTGGAAGGAGTTTTGGAATTATGCATAAATAAGTTGTAAAATGCGAGAAATTTTAGTACAATAGACACATGAGATTTTTCTAAATAACAAGGAGGCAGCTAAATATGAAGGTTTATAGAACGGACGAAATCAGAAACGTAGTTCTTTTGGGACACGGCGGGAGCGGAAAGACAAGCCTTGCAGAGGCTATGGCTTATGTATCCGGCGCGGTGAGCCGCATGGGAAAGGTTTCTGACGGCAACACCATCAGCGACTTTGACAAGGAAGAGCAAAAACGCGAATTTTCCATCAGCACTGCACTGATTCCGGTAGAGTGGGAGAAAGCGAAGATTAATGTTCTGGATACGCCGGGATATTTTGATTTTGTCGGTGAAGTTGAGGAGGCAGTCAGCGCTGCGGACGCGGCAGTCATCGTCGTATCCGGCAAAGCGGGCGTGGAAGTCGGCACGGAGAAAGCGTGGGAGCTGTGTGATAAGTATGGACTGCCGCGTATGATATATGTTACAGAGATGGATGTGGACGATGCAAGTTTCCGCCAGGTTGTGGAGGACCTCACGGAAAAGTACGGCAAAGTAATCGCGCCGCATTTCTCTCCAATCCGTGAAAATGAGAAACTGACCGGGTATGTCAATATTATTAAGAACGCCGGCCGCGTGTATACAGGCATCGGAAAACGGGAGGAGTGCGAGATCCCGGATTACTGCAAAGAGTACGTGGAGAGCTACCGCGAGAAACTGCTGGAGGCGGTTGCGGAGACAAGCGAAGAATTTATGGAACGTTATTTTGCAGGGGAGGAGTTCTCGGTTGAGGAGATCCGTGCGGCGATGCGTACAGAAGTTATGGACGGAAGCATTGTTCCGGTTGCCATGGGTTCCAATATCCAGGCGCAGGGCGTGGCAAACCTCCTGTCCGACATTGTAAGGTTCTTCCCGAGTCCGGACTGCAGGGAGTGCGCGGGCGTCAATCTCAAGACAAATGAGATTTATGAGGCGAACTATGACTTTGCAAGGGCAAAATCAGCATACGTATTTAAGACGATGGTGGATCCGTTCATCGGGAAATATTCTTTCGTAAAGGTATGTTCCGGAGTGCTTAAGGGTGAGGATGTCCTTCATAATTCTGTTTCCGATGCGGATGAAAAGCTTGGAAAGATCTATACTATGCTAGGGAATAAACCGGTGGAGGTAAGCGAATTGTTTGCCGGAGATATCGGAGCTATCGCAAAACTTGGCAACACAAAGACGGGGGATACCCTTTCCGCAAAGACAGTGCCGATCCTCTACGGAAAGACCGAGTATTCCAAACCGTATACATACATGAAATATGTGACGAACAATAAGGGGGACGAGGACAAAGTTTCCCAGGCTCTTCAGAAGATGATGGCGGAAGACATAACGCTGAAGGTAGTGAATGACAGCGAGAACCGCCAGACGCTGATCTACGGCATGGGCGACCAGCATTTGGAGATTGCGGTGAGCAAGCTTGCCGAGAGATACAAATGTGCGGTTACGCTGGAGACGCCAAGAGTTGCTTTCCGCGAGACGATACGAAAAGTTTCCGATGTTGATACCAAGTATAAGAAACAGTCCGGCGGACATGGACAGTACGGGCATGTAAAGATGAAATTCGCATCTTCCGGTGATTTGGATACGCCGTATGTATTTGAAGAAGTAGTAGTGGGCGGAGCGGTTCCGAAGAATTACTTCCCGGCAGTTGAAAAAGGCCTTCAGGAATCTGTCATCAAGGGTCCTTTGGCAGGATATCCGGTAGTCGGGGTTAAGGCTACGCTGTATGACGGATCCTATCATCCGGTAGATTCTTCCGAGATGGCGTTTAAGACCGCTACGATCCAGGCGTTTAAGAAGGGCTTTATGGAGGCAGGCCCGGTACTCTTAGAGCCGATCGCATCTGTAAAGGTGACAGTTCCGGACGAATATACCGGCGATGTTATGGGAGACCTTAACAAGCGCCGCGGCCGTGTGCTTGGCATGAATCCGGTAGCCGGAGGCTATCAGGTGATTGAGGCGGACGTGCCGATGACGGGAATGTTCGGCTATTGCACGACCCTGCGTTCCATGACCGGAGGCCGCGGAAATTATGAGTATGAGTTTGCGCGCTATGAGCAGGCTCCTTCCGATGTCCAGGAGGCAGAGATTGCAAAGAGGGCGGCTGAAGAATAGAAGGCGCAAAAGAATAGGAGTATTATCGGACCTGGCAGATGAGCCGTCATCTGCCAGGTTCTTTTCATGTATTTAAAACAAATATATAAGAGGGGTTTTCTTATTTTATCAAAGGTGCTATACTTTATCATGCAATTGAAGAATTAAAATACAGAAACATAAAAGAGGATGGGAAATGAAGATAGTAATCATTGGTGACGGTAAAGTAGGATACAAACTTGCGGTGCAGTTGTCAGAGGAAAATTATGACATTGTCCTTATCGATCAGAACGAGGGAAAACTTAAAGATGCTTTAAATAAAATGGATATTTTCTGCATTCCGGGAAACGGGGCGGATGCAGAGATTCAAAAGCAGGCGGACGTGCCTCATGCAGACCTGGTAATCGCTTGCGCGTCGGCAGATGAGATGAACATGCTGTGCTGCCTTCTGGCAAGGCGGCTCGGGGCGAAACATACGATTGCGAGGGTACGAAATCCAATCTATTACAGGCAGATGGAACTTTTGAAGGAAGACTTAAGGCTCAGCCTCACGGTAAACCCTGAGTTTGCCGCGGCAAATGAAATCTCAAGGATTTTATTGTTCCCGGAGGCAAATAAGGTTGAGACATTTATGAAAGGCCGGGTAGAGCTGGTAGAATACCCGGTTGATGAGAACAATCCTCTGGCAGGTCTTTCGCTTGCTGAGATTTACAGAAAATTTCAGATAAAATTCCTTGTATGTGCCGTGAAAAGAGGGCATGATATCTTTATACCTGACGGCGCATTTGTGCTGAATACAGGAGACCGTCTGCATATTGCCGCCGCGCACCACAACCTGAAGTCCTTTTTCAAGTCTTTGGGGCGCAAGAACTCGAAAGTAAAAAAGGTGATCATCTGCGGGGGAGGACATGTATGCTATTATCTTGCGAAACAGCTCCTGCAGGTGGGCATGCAGGTGAAGATTATCGAGAGGAACGAGCAGAGATGCGAAGAACTGTGCGAACTTCTTCCAAAGGCAACTATCATTAACGGAAATGCCACGGATCAGGAGCTTCTTATGGAAGAGGGGCTTGCGGATGCCCATGCTTTTGTGGCGCTGACTGGTATGGATGAAGAAAATATCATCATATCCCTTTTTGCAAAGACGCAGAACGTACCGAAGATTATAGCAAAGGTCAATCAGGATACCCGGGCGCAGATGGTTGAGGGAATGGGAATCGACAGCATTGTTTCCGCAAAAAGCGCGGCGGCAGACGAAATCCTGGGATATGTCCGGGCGAGGATGAATTCTTACAGCAGCGCCGATGTTGAGACAATGTACCGCCTGCTTAACGGGCGGGTGGAGGCTCTGGAATTTATCATTAAGAAAGAATGTGAATATACGAATATACCGTTAAAGAACCTTAGGACGAAGAAAAACCATTTGATTGCATGTATTGGGAGGAAGAGAGAGATTATCATACCTAACGGTGACTCCCATCTGGAAGTGGGAGACAGCGTGATCATTGTTACGAAAGAAAATATTGTCAGCAACTTTCGTGATATTCTTGCTTAGGAGTGTCGGGATATGAATACAAAGATGATACGGTATATATTAGGGAAAATGCTGGGTGCGGAGGCCCTACTCCTCATGCTGCCGGCTCTGGTAGGGGCGATATACGGGGAGCATGAAGGCATAAGCTTTTTAATCCCGGCAATGATGCTTGTATGTATTTATTTTTTTACAGGGCGAAAGAAACCTGAGAAGACGACGATATACGGGAAGGACGGCATGGTCATCGTGGCGCTGGCGTGGCTTTTGTGGTCTGTCTTCGGGGCACTTCCTTTTGTTATCTCAAGAGAAATCCCGGATTATATAGACGCGCTTTTCGAGACGGTATCGGGATTTACTACGACAGGCTCATCCATCCTTACGGATGTGGAGGCATTGTCAAAATGCATGCTCTTCTGGCGCAGTTTTACCCATTGGGTAGGAGGAATGGGGGTGCTGGTATTTGTGCTGATGCTTACAAGCCTTGACAAAAACAGCTCCATGTATCTTATGACGGCAGAGGTTCCGGGGCCGGAAAAAGAAAAGCTTGCGCCGAAGATGATGTCTACGGCGAGGATTCTCTACGGTATCTATTTCGGAATGACAATCCTGCAGACAATCTTGCTCCTTTTTGGTGGGATGAATCTGTTTGACAGCCTGCTGCATGCGTTCGGGACAGCAGGAACCGGGGGATTTTCCAATTATGCAGCTAGTGTGGGGCATTTTGACAGCGCATATATCGACGTGGTGGTGTCCGTGTTCATGATTTTGTTCGGCATCAATTTTTCCCTGTTTTATATGCTGCTCCTCCGGGAATTCAAAGGTGTGTGGAAGAATGAGGAGCTGAGGGCATACCTTCTGATAATCACAGTGTCAACGCTGCTGATCGCAATGAATATAAGCGGGCAGTTCGCCTCCCCGTTAAAGGCGTTTCGGTACGCGCTTTTCCAGGTGGCATCCATTATCACTACGACAGGCTATGCGACGGCAGATTTTGTGCAGTGGCCCATGTTTTCCAAATGCATTCTGCTGCTGCTTATGGTGACAGGAGCCTGCGCCTCTTCCACAGGAGGCGGAATCAAGGTGTCAAGGGTTCTGATTATACTGAAAACGATAAAGCGGGAGATCAAGCAGATGACGCATCCCAAGTCTGTGAGCATCATCCGGGTGAACGGGAAGAAGATGGGTACGGATGTAATCCGTAGGGTATGTGCATATCTGATGGCTTACGCAGTGGTTGCGATTGGCTCGATACTTCTGGTATCTATTGACAATAAGGATTTTGCTACAACATTCAGCTCGGTAATGGCAACACTGAATAATATAGGCCCGGGAATCGGCGCCGTAGGGCCGGCAGGAAACTTTGCGGAATTTTCTGTATTTTCCAAATTGATATTCTGCATAGATATGCTGGCAGGGCGTCTGGAGCTGTTCCCATTTTTAATGCTCATCACATTGCCGGTATGGAAAAAACAATTTTAACATGATGCTAACGGAAAAAGAAAGAGAGGAAAGCCAATGAAAAAAAGGTTAAAGGCAGCTGTAGTGCTTGCGGCGGCAATCATTGTAGGAATTTATTATTACGTGGCTCTTCCGGCGATTAATATCCATTCGTCGGATACATGGTTTTTTATCTTTGTCATTCTTGTGGTGGCCGCGGCATTCTATGTAAAGCGCAGGCGTATTACGGTTCGGGATGCAAAGGAGGACAGGGGGCTGCGGTTTTTCGTTTCCGTAATCCTTGTGCTGGGAGTGGTTTATCTGGCAGGGAGCCTTCTCTCGTCTCCGATTATAAATGCAAAGAAGTATCAGAAACTGATGACGGTGGAAGAAGGAGAATTTACGGAGGATATCGATGAGCTTTCTTTTGACAAGATCCCGCTCCTTGACCGTGATACGGCTATGATTCTTGGCGACCGCAAGATGGGAAGCATGGTGGACATGGTTTCCCAGTTTGAGGTGGATGATATCTACACTCAGATTAATTATAAGGACAATCCGGTCAGGGTATCGCCCCTTAAGTATGCCAGCGTAATTAAATGGTTTACGAACCAGTCGGAGGGAATCCCGGCATATATCAGGATCAATATGGCGACGCAGACGACGGAGCTTGTAAAGCTTGAAGAGGGCATGAAGTATACGAACAGCGAGTATTTTAACCGAAATATATACAGGCATCTTCGGTTTGCACATCCTACCTATATATATGGGGGCCTGAGCTTTGAGATTGATGACAGCGGAGTGCCGTACTGGGTGGCTCCCGTGAAAAAATATAACATTGGGCTGTTTGGCGGAGAGACAGTGGGAAAAGTAGTGCTGTGCAATGCAATTACCGGAGATACGAAGACCTATGATATAGATAAAGCTCCATCATGGATCGACCGGGCGTATGCGGCGGATCTTCTTGTAGAGCTCTTTGACTATTACGGAACTTTGAAACATGGATTTATCAACAGCGTGTTAAGCCAGAAGGACTGTCTGGAGACAACCGACGGCTACAACTATCTTGCCCTTGACGACGACGTATGGATGTATACAGGCGTCACTTCAGTCAACGGGGACCAGTCAAATGTAGGATTCATGCTGTCCAACCAGCGGACTATGGAGACGAAGTATTATAAAGTGGAGGGAGCAACAGAGGCCTCCGCGATGTCCTCTGCGGAAGGGCAGGTTCAGAATTTAAAGTATGTGGCCACATTCCCTCTGCTGCTTAATATTTCAGACGAGCCGACTTACTTTATCGCTCTTAAGGATGATGCGGGCCTTGTGAAGAAGTATGCCATGGTCAATGTGCAGAAGTATCAGATCGTTGCCATTGGCGACAGCGTCAGCCAGTGCGAGGAAAATTATCTGGAGCTGCTGCTCAGCAACGGCGTAAAAGAAGCAGAGAAGGATACGAGGCAAGTAAAGAAGATAAGCGGGAAAATCACGAAGATTGCCCAGGCTGTCATTGAGGGAACTTCTCATTATTATCTGATGGTGGAAGGCTCGGACGATATCTTTGACATATCGGTGGTGGACTATATCGATGTGGTAAGGTGTGAAGTAGGGCAGGAAGTCAGGATGGAATATAAGGAAGATGAGAAGGCGAATGCGGTGCTGTCTCTGGAAACCATCCAGGGGAGCGGCGGCGCGCCAGCCGCAAAACAGGATGAAGAGTAGGGTAAGGGAAACGGATTATGGAACTTAGTATATTGCTTGCCGGACAGATTATCTCAATGTTTTTATATGTGGCGGCGGGATATGCAAGCGTGAAGGCGGGATTGTTTAAGAGCGAGGACAGCAAAGTACTATCGAATATGATGGTATATATCTGTTCCCCCTGCATGATTGTCTATTCCTTTCAGATAGAGCTTACAAAAGACAAGGTACAGGGGCTTTTGCTGGCAATTGCAGCAGCCGTGCTGGTACATGTGCTGTTCATCCTCGGAACGGCATTGCTGCGAAGGCCGCTGAACCTCAACAGAATTGAGAGGGCGTCCCTGATCTATACGAACGCAGGAAATCTGGTTATCCCGCTTGTAGGCGCAGTGCTTGGCATAGAATGGGTGTTTTATACGAACGCGTTTAACATTGTCCAGACTGTGCTAATCTGGACGCACGGAATCAGCCTGATTGGAAATACGGAGGAAAAGGATTACCTGAAAATCCTTATGAATCCAAACATCATGGCCACAATAGCCGGATTTTTCTTCTTTGCGGCGAGAATCCATATCCCGGAGATTGTCGGAAACTGCTTGGAAGGACTTGGCACGATGATTGGAACCGCGGGCATGTTTGTCATTGGAATGGTAATCGGAAATATGGATTTAAAGTGGGTGTTTACCCGGAAGAGACCGTATTTTGTCTGCTTTATCCGCCTTATCCTGTTTCCGGCAGTCACTGCCGTAATCTTTGCGGTGATTGCCCGGATGGGAATACATAAGGACGCGAAACAGATTCTGCTTGTGGTATTTTTGGCATCTTCTTCAACGGCTGCGGCGATGGTTACGCAGCTGGCGCAGATTTATGATGCGGATGCGAAATATGCGAGCGTCATTAATGTGATGTCTATTATATTCTGTATCATAACGATGCCTCTCATGGTGATGCTGTATGATATGCTTGCTTAAAGAATATGATGCCAGGGTCAAAAGGTCATGTGATTCATGCTTGCATGAATAAACATGACTTTGGAACTCGTAAAAACATGAAAAAACAGGCGGCCGGTAAGGCTGCCTGTTTTTTTGAGCGGGTGATCCGCATGTATCTTAATTTAAAATCTGGCACTTGGACGTGTCTACTCCGGCTAAGTCTTCTCTGGAAGCGCTGATGCTTACGCAGAACTCAATTCCGCAAGTCTTTGTGAGCTGATCCAGCCTGTCAATGAATGAAGGAATGCTATCAAGCGTAATGTCGGCATGCTTTAAGATCCCGTCAATAAATACATACTCCGTATCATGGTTAGAGCTGTACATGCCGTACAAAAAGCCGATATATCCGTCAATGTTCTCAATCGCCGGATAGTCATCCATGCAGATCGTACGGATATTGAATGCTACGCTTGCGGTATCGCGGTGGGTCTTCTTGATGAAAACGACGTTACCGTTACATTCTTTGGCTTTCTTGTTGGCCTGTTCAATCATTTGCTGTGTCTTTCCGCTGCCTTTCGGACCTATCAATAAATTTATCATGGCAACCTCTCCTTTATGTATCATATTCTACTGAAAATCCAGTATGTCTACTTGTATCTATTATACACTAAAGAGACAGAAGGAACAACCGTAAAAAATAATTTCTTCAGGGTTGACTTATTTTAACATTTTTCCTATAATGTTTATCGTATATGAAAGAAGCATTGAAGAGGAATAGTAAGAGACGGATGCTTTCAGAGAGCTGCCGGAGGGTGCGAGGCAGCAGGCAGAAATCTCCCAACTCGCCTCGGAGCTCCCGGACTGAACGTGCGGCTCGATGAAGGAAAAGTGTTTTCAGAAAGCGGCAAGTAGGTGCGGGCGGGTTTCTTCCCGTTACAGAAGCAATGAGTGCATGCGGCGCATAGCTGTGTGAAAAAGAGTGGTACCACGGAAGTTAAGCCTTTTCGTCTCTTGGAGATGAGAAGGCTTTTATCAGGTTTGGCAGAAGTGAGGTCCTTTCGAACCTCACCAGGCAGGAAGGAGGATACAAGCATGTCAAAGATACCTTATAATCATAAGGCAATTGAGAAGAAATGGCGTGAGAACTGGGAGAAGAACCCGGTGAATGTAACAGAGAACGAGGACGGGAGCAAGAGGGAAAAGTATTACTGCCTCGATATGTTTCCCTATCCGTCAGGGAACGGACTTCATGTAGGGCATTGGAGAGGTTATGTCATCTCGGATGTGTGGAGCAGATATAAGCTGCAGCAGGGGTACTATATCATCCATCCGATGGGCTGGGATGCTTTCGGCCTCCCGGCGGAGAATTACGCGATCAAGATGGGTGTCCATCCGGCGATTTCCACGGCGGAGAACGTAAAGAATATCAAGAGGCAGATTAATGAGATTGCGGCTCTTTATGACTGGGACAGGGAAGTAAATACTACAGACCCGGAGTTTTATAAGTGGACGCAGTGGATTTTTGTAAAGATGTTCAAGGAAGGCCTGGCGTATGAAAAGGAATTTCCTATCAACTGGTGCCCGTCCTGCAAGACCGGGCTTGCCAATGAAGAGGTGGTAAACGGGAAATGTGAGCGCTGCGGCGCGGAGGTGACAAAGAAGAACCTCCGTCAGTGGATGCTTAAGATTACCGCCTACGCGGAGCGTCTTTTAAGTGACCTTGACAAGCTTGACTGGCCGGAGAAAGTAAAGAAGATGCAGACTGACTGGATCGGGAAATCTTACGGTGCAGAGGTTGATTTCCCGGTAGAGGGGCGGGAGGAGAAGATTACCGTATACACGACGCGCCCGGACACCCTTTACGGAGCAACCTTCATGGTGCTTGCGCCGGAGCATGAGCTGGCGGCATCTCTTGCCACCGATGAGACGAGAGAGGCAGTGGAGAAGTATATCTATGACGCGTCCATGAAGTCCAATGTGGACCGTCTGCAGGATAAGGAAAAGACAGGCGTGTTCACGGGCAGCTACGCGGTAAATCCGTTAAGCGGCGAGAAAGCGCCGATCTGGCTTTCTGACTATGTCCTTGCAGATTACGGTACAGGGGCGATCATGTGCGTGCCAGCCCATGACGACCGTGACTTTGAGTTTGCGACGAAGTTTCATATCCCGATCGTGCAGGTTATCGCAAAAGACGGGGAAGAGATAGAGAATATGACAGAGGCCTACACCGAGGCCAGCGGCACGATGATCAATTCCGGCAAATGGAACGGCATGGAGTCCGCAGTCCTGAAAAAAGAGGCGCCCCATATGATTGAAGAGTGGGGTATGGGTCGGGCTACGGTAAATTATAAGCTGAGGGACTGGGTATTTTCCCGCCAGCGTTACTGGGGCGAGCCGATTCCGATCATTCACTGTCCGAAGTGCGGCAATGTTCCGGTGCCGGAGGAAGAGCTGCCGCTCAGGCTCCCTGAGGTAGAATCTTATGAGCCGACCGGAACGGGGGAATCACCCCTTGCGGCAATTGACGAGTGGGTGAACTGCAAATGCCCGAAGTGTGGGGGGGATGCGAAGAGAGAGACGAATACTATGCCTCAGTGGGCAGGGTCTTCCTGGTATTTCCTGCGCTATGTTGACAATCACAATGACAAAGAGCTGGTATCCAAGGAAAAGGCCGACGCTATGCTGCCGGTAGACATGTACATCGGGGGCGTGGAGCATGCGGTGCTGCACCTTCTGTACTCCAGGTTCTATACGAAGTTTCTGTGCGATATCGGGGCTGTTGATTTTGACGAGCCTTTCCAGAAACTGTTTAATCAGGGCATGATTACCGGGAAGAATGGCATCAAGATGAGCAAGTCCAAGGGAAATGTAGTGTCGCCGGATGACCTGGTGAGAGATTACGGATGTGATTCCCTCCGGATGTATGAGCTGTTTGTAGGCCCTCCGGAGCTTGACGCTGAGTGGGATGACCGTGGAATCGACGGTGTGAACCGTTTCTTAAAACGTCTGTGGAATCTGGTGATGGACAGCAAAGAGGCAAAGGTCGATGCCACAAAAGAAATGATCAAGGAGCGTCACAGGCTCATTAAAGATATTACGGTGCGTCTGGAAAGCTTTAGCTTGAATACCGCCATATCAGGATTCATGGAGCACAATAACAACTTGATTGAGATTGCCAGGAAAGCAGGCGGAATCGATATAGAAACATTGTCGGCAATGGCAGTCCTGCTCTCGCCGTTTGCTCCTCATATCGCAGAGGAGATTTGGGAGCAGCTCGGCCATGAGGGCAGCGTATTTAAGGCCGGATGGCTGGTTTACGACGAGGAGGCCATGAAGGACGATGAGATCGAGGTCCCGGTGCAGATTAACGGGAAGACAAAAGCAGTTATCAGCATCGCGGCAGACGCGTCCAAAGAAGATGCCATTGCTGCCGGGAAAGAGGCGGTGGCAGATAAGCTTACAGGAACGATTGTGAAAGAGATATATGTTCCGAAGAAGATTATAAATATTGTGCAGAAATAATATGGGATAAAATCTTACAACGGAATATAATGCCTGTAAATGCTGAATAGTTAACCTTAAAGTTGCGACGTAAATGTCGCAACTTTATTATGAATTTTTTGCGGTACTATTACTATTTGAAACGAGGAAATTATTATGAGACGGGAATTAGGAATTGCAAAATGTGGACTTGCGTGTTGCTTATGTTCGGAAAATATAAGCTGCCAGGGGTGTGATTCAGGGCAATGCCCTGATAAGGAGTGGTGCGAAAATAGGAAATGCTCAATAGAAAAAGAACATTCTCATTGTTATAGCTGCAGTGAAGAATGCAGAAAAGGGTTATTATCCAAAATAAAGCCGTATGGTTTTACTCTATTTGCCAAAAGATATGGGGAAGAAACATTATTAGATTGTTTAGAGCGCAATGAAAAAAATGGTATTGTATATCATCGGCAGGGCATTGTCGGGGATTATGATGAATTTGATGATGTAGAAAAACTAATTCTATTCATTAAAGAGGGAAAACGATAAAACCGCACCATAATACAGCAACAGGACTTGTGAGATTATAGACCTTGCAAGTCCTGTTGCGGTTATATATACTCTTAATATCCAAGATTTTCCGCAACCATAAAGACTTTGATCCTTCCCGGCAGAAGGCTGCGCCTTGTTACGACAAGATGGCTGCAGATGCAGTCCGGAGAGAAACAATCGGCGCACAGCCCGGTCTCATGGCAGGGAGTTTTACGGTTCAGCCGCTGTACATTTGCGGGAGAGGCGAGATTTCGTATGCGCTCGATTCCTGCCTCAACGGTCTTTGTGAATTTGTTCATGCCCACGATGACAAACACTTCTTTCGGCCCATGCATCAGGCATGCCAGACGGTTCCCGGAACCGTCAATGTTCAGGAGGATTCCGTCATATGTAATGGCGTTGCTGCTCATAAAATAGGCATCAGCCATGACAGTACGGCTGTAAAGTTTTCGCTTTTCCTCAGTGGTAACGGCCGCAGCGCGGTCGATAAGCTGATAGTTTCCATTCTGGAGAGCCGTCAGCATGCCGCTTTCCGTAAAGCTTTCGGAACCGCCCCAGGCGACAGAGCTATTCTCCGGCAGCATAGACAAGATTTTCTGTACCATTTCTTCACAGCTCTCGAAATAGTATCCCTCCATATTTCGTTTTTCCAGCCCTGCAATGATAGAGGGGGCTGCGACGGAGAAAGCCTTTTGCAGATTGTTCATATAGATCACCTCATTCTTATATATTTTGACTTGATTGGTTCATAACTTCTTCCGTTATCTTATTGATATCGTAGTCCGGGCATAGCGGATTGCAACATCATATATCACATTTGCCATCATTATAGCAATTACAGAAAAAAATGACAACGTATTTTATATGTTCTCAAGGAATAATAAAATTTGTTTTATCTGGCAAGAAAAAGCTTTTTGCCGTATTTGATTTTTTGCGGCAAATGATTGAAAACCTGTCCGGGGATAGATATAATGATGTGAAGTGGAAATATAATATTATGCCTGGGAGGAAGAAATATGCCTGAAAAGACAGTGAGATTATTTACAAGGCAGAATGACAAGACCCTGTACCAGCTTGAGCGCGACGGCAGGGTCATCAATGTGAGGCGGTATGTGGAGCTGCATTTTGGGGATATCGCGCCTCTTTTTCTGGACAGCTATGACTGGTTTACGACAGTGGCGGCGAAAAAGGTTCCAAAGCCGGAGGATGTAAAGGCTCCCATCTGGTGCGCCATCCGGAGGGAGGACTGCCTGCCTCCGATTGAGGGAACGGTAGTTTATGAGCTTGAGGTGCCGGAGGAGAAGGTGATTTATTTCAGTGACCTTAAGTGGGATTATGTGCTGAACAGGATCTATCTCCCGAAGGACGATGCTGACGCGGCTGCCTACAAGCGGCATCTTAAGGATATCGGCGTGGCAAACGGGTTTGAGTTTTTTGAGGGGCGCTATAAAGGTTTTTATCCGGATGAGGTTCAGAGGATCAAGGAGAGCTGGAAACGGGTATTTGAGATAGAAAGCCTTGAGGAATCAGGGGTTTGCGGGAATATATGGGAAATCCGCAGAGAGAATGTGGTGAGGATTGTAAAGCCGGGGGAGACTGTCTAGCGTGGGTGCGCTAGAACCTGCCTCCCAGAAACATCATGCGCTGAGAGCCGGCGCGGGATTTCTGTCTGAACAGGAAACACGTGAAAGAAACCGTTTTTTCATGCAGCCAATGGCGGCCCCGAAGAAGGAGAAGACCGGCGGTTTGCCCGGCGGCGGCAGGCAGCCGCAAATCCGCGACCTTGTTTGTAAATGCAGTGAGCTGCGGTATGGAGAACAGGGCTGTAAGCAATATGCAGCCGGAAAGCAGCAAGAGAGCCTGGGGCATGGCAGCGACATTTTTCAGCAGAGACGTACAGTCCTTAAAGTAAGAATAGGTCAGCCCGTGGAACAGGTAAATGGCCATCGTACGCGTGCCGATATAAGAGAAAAATGTCTTTCGGACAGGAATCAGCAGCATGACGGCAAAGGTCATGGCAAAGCCTATGGCATAGCAGGCGATGCGCCAGAGTATGCCTGAAATGACGTCCTGTCCGAGAAAATCATAGTTATACCGCCCGTAGAATACTTTGACGGACAGAGAGCCAAAGACAGGTGCATACAGGATGCATCCGGCAAAAAGCATTATGCCAGCCGCAGAAAGGAAACGGAAAAGTTTCTTTTGCAGCTTTTCCAGGTCAGTGCGGCGAAAGTCCATCCCTGCTAAGAAAAACGGATAAAAGTAGAGAATCCTCGGCAGGCTTAAGAAGTTGTCCGGCATGCCGGACAAGCCGATCAAGAGCCCGGCGGCAGTGGAAAGCAGCATATAATGAGGGCATTTTTTCACATAAGGCGTTACGGCGCGCCATACGAACAGGGCAAGCAGATACCACAGGGAGAACTTGGGATAGAGAAGGTACAGCCCTGTTTCTTTGTGGATGACAAAGATATAGAAAAAGTAATAAACAAACTCGTAGACAATATACGGAACAAGGAGTTTTTGCAAGATAACGGAAAGCTTAAGCTCCCTCCTGGAAAAATAGCCGGAGATGAAGATGAACGCCGGCATGTGGAAGGATACGATGAGCCATTTCAAAGTGTACAGAAAATCATTGTTCTGATAGCATGGCTCGATGAAATGCCCCATGACTACCAGCGTGATCAAAAGCGCTTTGTAGTTGTCCAGCAAGTAATCGCGCTGCCTTTGCGGCGATGCCGCCATGGCCGGCTTTGCTCCTGCCTCTGTGTTTGTGATTACGTTGTCTGCCCTGCTGACCATATAAAACACCTCGCGTAAAAATACTTCGTTTAAAATCTGATAATTATTCTATGCTTTTCAGCTATTCCATTCAAGAGTAAAAATATACGAAAATAACAGCCTGTACCTTTTAAATTTGTAATATGTTTTTAAAGCGTGCAAATACTACTGGAAAAATCTATGGTATTTATATATAATGAAAGAACAATTTAAACAAATGCAAAAAGGAGAGGTATTCATGGAGATGTTATCAATTGAAAAGGAACTGCAGGGCAATTCTTATCCGGGCCGCGGGATCATCATCGGCAGAAGTGAAGATGGCACGAAGGCGGTGACGGCGTATTTCATCATGGGGAGGAGCGCCAACAGCCGCAACCGTATTTTCGCGGAAGAAGGAGAGGGCATCAGGACCCAGGCGTTTGACGAGTCAAAGCTTGAGGACCCGAGCCTTATCATCTATGCGCCTGTCCGTGTGCTGGGAAATAAGACGATCGTGACCAACGGCGACCAGACGGATACCATCTATGAGGGGATGGACAAGCAGCTTACTTTCGAGCAGTCCTTAAGGAGCCGGGAGTTCGAGCCGGACGGGCCGAACTTTACGCCGCGTATTTCCGGAATCATGCATATCGGGAACGGGAAATACAATTACGCGATGTCTATCTTAAAGAGCAATAACGGAAATCCTGAGAGCTGCAGCCGATTTACCTTTGCTTATGAAAATCCGGCGGCGGGCGAAGGGCATTTCATCCATACCTACAAGTGCGACGGCAATCCTCTGCCAAGCTTTGAGGGCGAGCCGAAACTGATCGGCATACCGGACGATATGGATGTATTTGCAGATACATTGTGGAACAGCCTGAATGAGGACAATAAGGTATCCTTGTTCGTGCGCTACATCGACATTGAAACCGGAGAATATGAGACAAAGATTATAAACAAGAACAAATAGGAGGAGATAAGATGAAAGAATTAGAGTTAAAATATGGCTGCAATCCGAACCAGAAACCGTCAAAGATCTACATGGCAGACGGCGGCGACCTTCCCATCACCGTGTTGAACGGCAGGCCGGGATACATTAATTTTCTGGACGCTTTTAATGGATGGCAGCTGGTGAAGGAGCTTAAGCAGGCTACCGGACTTCCGGCGGCGACATCTTTCAAGCACGTATCTCCGGCGGGAGCGGCGGTAGGGCTGCCCCTTTCCGACACGCTGGCGAAGATTTACTGGGTGGATGACCTTGGGGAGCTGTCACCGTTAGCCTGCGCTTACGCAAGGGCGAGAGGGGCCGATCGGATGTCTTCCTTCGGAGACTTTATCTCACTGTCCGATACTTGTGACGCGGACACGGCAAGGCTCATAAAAAGAGAGGTGTCTGACGGCGTGATCGCTCCGGGATATACGGAGGAGGCGCTGGAGATCTTAAAGGCAAAGAAGAACGGCAATTACAATGTCATCCAGATAGACGCGGATTATGTGCCGGAACCGTTAGAGCACAAGGATGTGTTCGGCATTACCTTTGAGCAGGGCAGGAATGAGCTGAAGATTGACGATGAGTTCTTTGCAGATATTGTGACGGATAATAAGGAGCTTACGGAACAGGCGAAGATTGACCTTGCCATCTCTATGATCACGCTGAAGTACACGCAGTCCAACTCCGTGTGCTATGTAAAGGACGGACAGGCAATCGGCATCGGCGCAGGGCAGCAGTCCAGGATCCACTGCACCCGTCTGGCGGGAACGAAAGCGGATAACTGGTGGCTCAGACAGTCGCCGCAGGTGATGGGCCTTCCGTTTGTGGACGGCATCCGCAGGGCAGACCGGGACAATGCCATCGACCTTTACATCGGCGAGGACTATATGGACGTGCTGGCAGACGGTGCATGGGAGAATATCTTCAAGGAGAAACCAGAGGTATTTACGAGAGAGGCGAAGAAAGAGTGGCTTGACAAGATGTCCGACGTGGCTCTCGGCTCGGACGCTTTCTTTCCATTTGGGGACAATATCGAGCGTGCTCATAGGAGCGGCGTAAAGTATGTGGCGCAGCCGGGCGGCTCTGTGAGAGACG